>NZ_JAATJC010000001.1:1165000-1765000 GCF_011927725.1 Sphingomonas kaistensis
TCGGCGAGCGCTCGAGAGGCCTTCGACCAACGGCGCTTCCCACCGGCCTTTCAGCCCCCTATCTCTGATCCCGCACTTTACGGGGTTGGGACAAGAACATGCGCGTTGCCAAGGCGATCTGGGGCCTGCTGGTCGGGATCAAGGACGCCCTCGTCCTCCTCTTCATGTTCCTGTTCTTCGCGGGGCTGTACGCGCTGCTGTCGGCCCGGCCGACGCCCACGGACAGCGACGGCGTGCTGGTGATGAACCTCAAGGCCGGGGTGGTCGAACAGCCGGCCGAGCAGGACGCCTTTGCGCTTGCCGGCGGGAGCGCCGCGGCCTCGCCGCTGGCGCTGCGCGACGTTCGTGCTGCCCTCCTTAAGGCCAAGGACGACAGCCGGGTCAAGGCGGTCGCGCTCGACCTCGACGGCTTCTCCGCCGGGCAGACGGTGGTCGCCGACATGGGCGAAGCGCTCGACGAGGTGCGCCGCAGCGGCAAGCCGGTGCTGGCCTATGCCACCGGCTATGGCGACCGCGCCTACCAGCTTGCGGCTCACGCCAGCGAAGTCTGGGTCAACCCGATGGGCGGTGTCCAGCTGAGCGGCCCGGGCGGCAACAACCTGTATTTCGCCGGGCTTCTCGAAAAGCTCGGCGTCACCGCCAATGTCTACAAGGTCGGCAAGTTCAAGAGCGCGGTGGAGCCCTTCACCCGTTCCGACATGAGCCCGGAGGCGCGCGAGAATGCGCAGGCGCTGGCCGGTGCCCTGTTCGAAACCTGGCGCGACGACATCCGCAAGGCGCGGCCAAAGGCCAATGTCGACCTCGCCCTCAAGCAGCCGGTCCAGCTGGTCCAGGCCTCGGGCGGTGACTTTGCCGTCGCCTCGCAGCGCGCCGGGCTGGTCGACAAGGTCGCCGACCGCCGCGCCTTCGAAGCCCGCCTCGCGGCGCTTGGCGGCGCCGACGAAAAGCTCGCCGGCGGGTTCAAGCGCATCCGCCTCGACCGCTACATCGCCGCTGAAGTCCGCTCCGAACGGGGCACCGGGCCGATCGGCGTGGTGACGGTTGCCGGCAACATCGTCGACGGCAAGGCCCCGGTCGGGACCGCCGGCGGCGACAGCATCGCCGAAGCGATCGAGAAGGGCCTGCGCGACGACAAGATCAAGGCGCTGGTGGTTCGCATCGACAGCCCGGGCGGCTCGGCGCTCGCCTCCGAGCGGATCCGCCAGGCGCTGCTCGCCGCGCGCGAGAAGAAGATCCCGGTGGTCGCCTCGATGGGCAATGTCGCCGCGTCGGGCGGTTACTGGGTCGCCACCGCCGCCCAGCATATCATCGCCGAACCTTCGACCGTCACCGGCTCGATCGGCGTGTTCGGGATCCTGCCCAGCTTCCAGGGCAGCCTCGAAAAGCTCGGGATCGCCGCCGACGGCGTCCGCACCACCCCGCTGTCGGGCGAGCCCGACCTCCTCAAGGGCCCCTCGCCCGAGGCCGGCCAGCTGATCCAGCTCGGCGTCGAGAGCACCTACGGCAAGTTCCTTTCCATCGTCGGCGAGGCCCGCCGCAAGACTCCTGCGCAGGTCGACGCGATTGGCCAGGGCCGGGTGTGGTCGGGCGGCCAGGCGCGCCAGATCGGGCTGATCGACCAGTTCGGCGGAATGGACGAGGCGGTCGCCAAGGCGGCCGAGCTGGCCAGGCTCGACGCCGACAATCGCGGGCTGACCTACCTTGACCGCAAGGGCAGCTGGCGGTCCGAACTCGCCGGGCTGCTGCGCGGCGACGATGACGACGCCAGCGAAAGCGATCCGTTCGCCTCGCTCCGCGCCAATCCCGACGCGCTGGCCGGCGCGGTGCTGCAGGAAGCCGAGCTGCTGCTGGGCGGCCCGACCATCCAGGCCCGCTGCCTGGCGTGCGGCCCGGCCGACGTTCGTCCTGCCGCCACCACCCCCTCGACGGGCTGGCTGGCCCGCCTGCTCGCCTTGCTCTCCTGAGGCAATTGAGCTAAGGGCGCGCTCGTCGTTCCGGGTCGGAGAACCCGGGTCGGCGCCGTCAGCAGCTGTTTGTCGTCCTTTTCACGGCCAATCGCTCGGTCCGGCGCTGCGCCCGCCTTCTCCCGGCGCGGCCCGTCTGTCCGGCATGGGGCCGGGAAGGCGGCTTTCACCAACGCTTGCCAGGTCCGCCTGATGGAAAGCCTGCCCACTCGTGGGAAGGCTGGCGGCATACCGACCGAGCACGACAAGGACGAACCCTTACCCATGGCCACTGTTGCCAATCCCACCCGCGACGATTTCGCGGCGCTCCTCAACGAAAGCCTTGGTGGCGAGAACGAGGCCTTTGAAGGCCGCGTCGTCATCGGCACCGTCACCGGCATCGAGAACGACCTCGCCGTCATCGACGTCGGTCTCAAGAGCGAAGGCCGCGTTCCGCTGCGCGAGTTCGCCGCCCCCGGCCAGAAGGCCGAGCTGAAGGTCGGCGACCAGGTCGAAGTCTATGTCGACCGCGTCGAGAATTCGCATGGCGAAGCGATGCTCAGCCGCGACCGCGCCCGCCGCGAAGCCGCGTGGGACAAGCTGGAAGGCGAGTTCGCCGAAGAGAAGCGCGTCGAGGGTGTCATCTTCGGCCGCGTCAAGGGCGGCTTCACCGTCGACCTCGGCGGCGCCGTGGCGTTCCTTCCGGGCAGCCAGGTCGACATCCGTCCGGTGCGCGACGTGCAGCCGCTGATGGACGTGCCGCAGCCGTTCCAGATCCTCAAGATGGATCGCCGCCGCGGCAACATCGTCGTGTCGCGCCGCGCCATCCTCGAGGAAACCCGCGCCGAGCAGCGTTCGGGCCTGATCCAGAGCCTGGCCGAAGGTCAGGTCATCGAGGGCGTGGTCAAGAACATCACCGACTACGGCGCCTTCGTCGACCTCGGCGGAATCGACGGCCTGCTGCATGTCACCGACATCAGCTACAAGCGCGTCAACCACCCTTCGGAAGTGCTGGAAATCGGCGCCACCGTGAAGGTGCAGATCATCCGCATCAACCGCGAAACCCAGCGCATCAGCCTCGGCATGAAGCAGCTCGAGAGCGATCCGTGGGATGGCGCCCAGGCCAAGTATCCGGTCGACGGCGTGTTCCAGGGCCGCGTCACGAACATCACCGAATATGGTGCGTTCGTTGAGCTTGAGCCGGGCATCGAGGGCCTCGTCCACGTCTCCGAGATGAGCTGGACCAAGAAGAACGTCCACCCGGGCAAGATCGTCAGCACTTCGCAGGAAGTCGAAGTGAAGATCCTCGAGGTCGACGGCGAGAAGCGCCGCATCAGCCTTGGCCTCAAGCAGGCCCAGACCAACCCGTGGAGCGACTTCGCCGAGAAGCACCCGGTCGGCAGCCAGGTCGAAGGCGAAGTCAAGAACTCGACCGAGTTCGGCCTGTTCATCGGCCTCGACGGCGACGTCGACGGCATGGTCCACATGTCGGACATCGCCTGGGGCGTGTCGGGCGAGGAAGCGCTTGCCCTGCACCGCAAGGGCGAGACGGTCCAGGCAGTGGTTCTCGACGTCGACGTCGAGAAGGAGCGCATCAGCCTCGGCATGAAGCAGCTTGAGCGTGGCGGCGTTGTCGCCGGCGCGGCTGGTGGCTCGGACGGCGCACGCAAGGGTGAGGTCAAGACCGTGACCGTGCTCGAAGTCATGGACGGTGGCCTCACCGTGCAGGTCGACGAGGATGGCCCGACCGGCTTCATCAAGCGCTCGGATCTCGGCCGTGACCGTGACGAGCAGCGTCCGGAGCGTTTCCAGGTCGGCCAGAAGTTCGACGCCATGGTGACCGGCACCGACCGCTCCAAGAAGCCGACCTTCTCGATCAAGGCGATGCAGATCTCCGAAGAGAAGCAGGCCGTGGCCCAGTATGGCAGCTCGGACTCGGGTGCCAGCCTCGGCGACATCCTCGGCGCCGCCCTCGAGCGCGCCAACAAGAAGTAAGTCCAGGAAGGGGACGGTTCGCCGGTCATGGCCGGCAAATCGTCCCCACTTCCGGTACTTGCGGCTTGGCGCAACATCTGACAGCTTGCGCAAAGCGGGTGGGGGCCCGGTACTGAAGCGTTAGGGCGGGGACGAATAACGATGATCCGGTCGGAACTGGTCAACAAGCTTTGCCACGATTTTCCCGATCTCTCGCAGCGCGAGATCGAGACCGTGGTCACCGGTATCTTCAACGAGATCACGGCCCAGCTGGCCAAGGGCGGCCGGGTCGAACTGCGCGGCTTCGGCGCCTTCTCCACGCGCCAGCGCGACGCCCGCACCGGCCGCAACCCGCGCACCGGCGAACAGGTCGAGGTGGACGCCAAGAAGGTTCCCTACTTCAAGCCCGGCAAGGAAATGCGCGAGCGGCTGAACCTCGCGGAAGTCACCGCGGAGTAAGCCCGGACCGGCCTTCGTGCGCCGGCCCAGCAACCTTTTCCGCCCCGTGTCGCTTGGCTCCTTCGGATGAGCGCGACCGGGCACAACAACCGCACCTTGTGGATCGCCTTTGGCGCGAACCTCGGCATTGCCGCGGCGAAGTTCGGTGCTGCGGCGCTGACCGGCTCTTCGGCGATGCTGACCGAGGGCGTCCATTCGGTGGTCGATTCCACCAACCAGCTGCTGTTGCTGTGGGGCCGCCGCGCCTCCCGCCGACCGGCCGATGAGCTCCACCCCTTCGGCTATGGCCGCGAGCTCTATTTCTGGAGCTTCGTCGTCGCCGTGCTGGTGTTCGCGCTCGGCGCCGGCGTGTCGGTTTATGAAGGCATCCTGCACATCGCCGAGCCCGAACCGGCGGTCAGCCCGCTGATCGCCTATGGCGTGCTCGCCATTGCCTTCCTGCTCGAGGGGGGATCGACCGTCTCTGCCTTCAAGGAATTCCGGCTGACCAAGGGGCAGCTCGGCTGGCTTCAGGCGGTGCAGCGCTCGAAGGACCCTCCGGGCTTCATCGTGCTGCTTGAGAATGGCGCGGCGATGGCCGGAATCCTGATCGCGGCCACTGGCCTCGCCATCAGCCAATGGACCGGCGACCCGCGCTTCGACGGTGCGGCCTCGATCGTGATCGGACTGATCCTCGGGCTCACCGCCTTCCTCCTCGCCTACGAATCGAAGGCGCTGCTGATCGGCGAGGCGGCCGACCCCGAGATTGTCGGCGGACTGCGGCGCCTGATCGCGGATCGCCCCGGCATCACCGCGGTGGGCGAAATCCTGACCGTCCACAGCAGCCCCGACATGATCACGGCCATGGCCTCGGTGAATTTCGACGACGCCATCTCCGCCGGTGATGTGGAGCGCATCGTCGACGCGGTCGAACGGGACGCCTGCGCGCACTTCCCGACGGTCAAGCGGCTCTACATCCGGCCGCGCAGCGACATCGCCGCGGGCGGCTGAACCGCCACTGCGCGAGCGCTTCCGGCCGTTCGTCGAACAGCGCAGGGCTGGCCTTCCACCGCCGCCAACTCTCGGTCACAGTCCCGCCAAACCACATGGGGAATTGTCGATGCGTCATTTGTTGCTGCTCGGTGCGTTATCGCTGGCGATGAGCACTACCGCCCTCGCCCAGTCCACGGGCTACCAGCAGCCCCCCGCACCGATCGCCCAGATCCTCGACAGCAAGCCCACCCCGGTGCCGCTGATCGACCCGACCCGCACCCGCATGGCGTTGCTGGAACGGGCCAACCTGCCCTCGATCGGGGAGCTTGCCGAGCCCGACCTAAAGCTTGCCGGTTACCGCATCAACCCGCGCAACAACGGGCAGGCCAACAGCCGCGTGCAGTGGCTGACCGGCCTGTCGCTGCAGAATGTCGCGGGCGGCGGAGCGCGCAAGGTCCAGCTTGCGGCCGGCACCCGCTTCATCGCGCCCGCCTGGTCGCCCGACGGCCAGCGGCTCGCCTTCCTGGTCGACCGGCCCGCCGGGCTTGAGCTGTGGGTGGCCGACGCCGCCACCGGCAAGGCGCGCAAGCTGACCCAGCCGATCGTCAATGCAGCGGCGACCGGCGCCGCCTTCACCTGGATGCCCGACAATCGCTCGGTGCTGGTGCGCACGGTCGTGGCCGGCCGCGGTGCAGCCCCGGCGGCGCTCGCGAACCCGGTGCCGATCGTCCAGGTCAATGCGGGCCGCACCGCCCCCGTCCGCACCTATCAGGACCTGCTCAAGAACAGCGGCGACGAGCGGCTGTTCACCCATTATTTCACCGCCCAGCCGATGCTGGTGTCGGTCGCCGACGGGTCGAGCCGCAAGGTGGCGAGCCCCGGCGTCTACCTCGGCGCCTCGCCCTCGCCCGATGGCCGCTACCTGCTGCTGACCCGGGTCAAGGAGCCCTTCAGCTACAATGTGCCCGCGGCGCTGTTCCCGACCGAGATCGTGATCACCGACCTTACCGGCCGGACGGTCAGGCAACTGGCGGACCTGCCGCTGCGCGACGACGTTCCGCCGCAGTTCGACGCGGTCGCGCCGGGCCCCCGCTCGGCCCAGTGGCGCGCCGACAAGCCGGCCACCGTCGCCTGGGTCGAGGCGCAGGACGGCGGCGATGCGCGCCGCAAGGTCGCGGTGCGTGACCGCCTGTTCGAACTCGCCGCGCCCTTCGCCGGCACGCCGCGCACGTTGGCCGACATGAAGGACCGTTATGCCGGCGTGGTTTGGGGCAAGGACGACACCGCCTTCCTCGCCACCCAATGGTGGAACGACCGGCGCGAAACCCGAATCCTCGTCAACCCCGCCGCCGGCACGTCGCGCGTGCTGCTCAGCCGCAATTTCCAGGACCGCTACAACGATCCGGGCGAACCGGTCACCACGCTCAACGCCGCCGGCCGACCGGTGCTGCTGTTCGCGGCGGACGGCCAGGCGATGTTCCAGTCGGGTGCCGGCGCGCGCCGCGAGGGCGAATTCCCGTTCCTCGACCGGGTCAGCCTCGCCGACGGCAAGGCGACCCGCCTGTGGCAAAGCGCCGCGCCTTATTACGAGGACGTCGTCGCGGTACTCGACAACGAGGGCAAGCGGCTCGTCACCCGCCGCGAAAGCCGGACCGCGCCGCCTAACCTGTTCGTCCGCACGATCGGGCAGGACCAGCCGCGCCAGCTGACCCAATTCCCCGATCCCGCGCCGCAGCTCGCGGGCGTTACCCAACAGCTGATCACCTACAAGCGCAAGGACGGGGTCGACCTGTCGGGAACGCTCTACCTGCCCGCCGGCTACAACAAGGAGCGCGACGGGCCGCTGCCGCTCGTCATGTGGGCCTATCCGACCGAATATACCGACCCCAAGGTGGCGGGGCAGGTGGTCGACACCGACAATCGCTTCGTGCGCCCGGGCGGGATCAGCCACCTGTTCCTGCTGACCCAGGGCTATGCGGTGCTGGACGATCCCAAGATGCCGATCGTCGGCGCCGACGGGAAGGAAGCCAACGACACCTATATCGAGCAGCTCACCTCGTCGGCCGAAGCGGCGGTGGATGCGGTGGTCAAGCTGGGCGTCGCCTCGCGCGACCGGATCGCGGTCGGCGGACACAGCTATGGCGCGTTCATGACCGCCAACCTGCTCGCGCACTCGGACCTGTTCCGCACCGGCATCGCGCGCTCAGGCGCCTATAATCGCACGCTGACGCCGTTCGGCTTCCAGGCCGAGCAGCGCACCTATTGGGAGGCGGTCGAAACTTATACCAAGATGAGCCCGTTCACCTACGCGCCCAAGATCAAGGAGCCGATCCTGCTGATCCACGGCGAGGCGGACGACAACAGCGGGACCTTCCCGGTGCAGAGCGAACGCTTCTACGCCGCGCTCAAGGGCGCCGGGGCCAATGTCCGCTACGTCGTGCTCCCCTACGAGGCCCACGGCTATCGCGCCCGTGAAAGCGTCGGCCACACCCTGTGGGAGATGACCGGCTGGCTCGACCGCTACCTCAAGCCGGCGAAGAAATAAGTCTCGCGCCTCCCTGCCGCGGGCCAGCGGGGAGGCGTCCCGGCTTCAGGACTGGCGAAGCTGCTGGAGCAAGACTCGCGGGTTGAACGGCTTGGCGAAGAAGTGGGCGTTGGTCGGCAGGTCGGCGGGTTCGGGCCGGACCACGCCCGACGCGACCAGCAACACGGTCGGCGGATGCCGTTCGCGCACGTAATGGGCAAGGCGCAGGCCATCCATCGAGCCGGGCATCTCGATATCGGTCAGCACCGCGAAGATGCTCTGTTGCTGGTCGAGGATGCGGATCGCCTCGTCGGCGTCGCCCGCGCCGTACACGATGAAGCCGCGATCCTCGAAGAAATCGACGAGATCGTCGCGCACGAAGGGCTCGTCCTCGACAACGAGGATGGACTTGCGGCTGGCCGGACCAGTCATCGCCTCACCCTGAGCGCGGGGGCGACAGGGCGGACATGTCCGCGTCGATCGCGAATTCGACCCCGGCCGGATCGAACCGCAGGACCGTGCTGCCGTCGAAATAGGACTGGAGTGAACGCTCGATCATCCGTGACCCGAAGCCTCGTTTCTGAGGGGCGCTAACCAGCGGACCGCCGACTTCTTTCCAATCGAAACGAAAGCGTTTCGATGAATGGTCGTCGCCGTCCTCGTGCCACTGGATAAGGACCTTGCCATGCTCGTTGCTGAGCGCGCCATATTTGCAGGCGTTGGTCGCCAGTTCGTGGAGCGCGAGCGTCAGGGCGAGGCCGGCCGACCCCGGCACCACCACATCGCCGCCGACGATCTCGATCCGGTCCTTGAACCCTTCCGCGGCGCTCAGGCCCGAAGCGACGATGTCCTTGAGCGAGGCTTCATCCCATGCGGTGGCGGTCAGCACGTCGGTCGCCTTGCCGAACGCGGTCAGCCGCGCTGCAAAGGCTTCGGCCGCCTCGTCGACGCTGCTTGCGCGGCGGAAGGTCTGGCTGGCGATCGCCTGCACCATGGTGAGGACGTTTTTGAGGCGATGGCCAAGCTCGGCGTTGAGCAGCCGCTGCCGTTCCTGCGCCTGCACAAGCTCGGTCGTGTCGCGTGACACCGACAGGATCCTGGCCGGCTTGCCGTCCGGGTCGAGGATCGGCGCAACCGACACGTCCCACCATTTGGGCGTGCCCTTGAAGGTGTTGGCCTCGGCGATGAACTTGGCGGGCCGGCCGGCGCGCGCCGCTTCGATCGCGTCCTTGGCAAGGTTGTTGCCTTCGCCTTCCCAGAACGAAGGCCAGGGGCATTCGGCGACCGCGGCGAAGTCGTCGATCTCCATCACCTTCTGTCCGCCTTCGCTCATGAAGGTCAGGTTGCCGTCGAGATCGAGCACCTTGATGCAGTCGGTGGAGCTGCGCAGCACTTCGCTGAGGAAGGCCTCGCGCTCGGCTAGGCTGGCAACCGCGCGGTGGACCGTGGTCGAATCGTAGCCGCCGACGAAGATGCCGATGACCGCGCCGGAATCGTCGCGGATCGGCTCGAACAGCAGCTCGATGAAGCTCGTGTCCTCGTTGTGCGACAGCTGCAGCTCGCTGCGCGCCGCGACATAGCGCTGGCCGGTCGCATAAACCTGGTCGAGGACGGTGAAGAAGCCCTGGGCTTCGAGTTCGGGGAACACCTCCCGCACCGGTCGGCCGACATAGTCGCGCTCCCCGCCGATCTCGCGATAGGCATCATTGACGTAGGCGAAGACATGGCTCGGCCCGGTCAGGACCGCAGCGAAGCCCGGCATCTGGTCGAGCATCGCGCGCTGCCGCATTTCCTCGGCGGTGCGGATCTCGTCCTGCAGCACTTCCTGCGTGGTTTCGTTCACCACCACCATCATGCCGCCGATCGCGCCGTCGTCGTCGAGCGCGGGTGAGTAAGCGAGGTCGAAATAGATGACGTCCTGGCGCCCGTGGCGGTGGAGCACCATGCGCTGGTTGCGGAAGGTCTCGACATGCCCGCCACGCACCTTGCGCAGCATGTCGGCGTTCCAGTCCGCGATCTCGGGCCAGGCCTCGGCGACCGGCAGCGCCATCTTGTTCACGCCCTGCGTCAGCACCGCATAGGCGTCGTTGTAGATCATAAGCCCCTGCTCGCCCCACAGCAGCACCATCGCGGCGGGCGAGCGGATCATCATGCCGACCATGCCCTTGAGCCCGGCCGGCCATTCGGCAGGCGAGCGGAACCCGGCCGCGCCCCAATCGGCCTCGGCGATCTGCCGCGCCGTCTCTGACGGCCAGTCGAGGAAGGCGACCGCGGGGTTGGCGTGGAGCGCCTGATGGGGAGTGCTAGCTATCGTGGCGTCCTAGAATCAGCGGGCGGGAAGGAAAACCGATGCCTGGGTTCAGACCGCGACCGGGGCGGAAATGTGCGGATGCGGATCGTATCCGACCACCTCGAAATCTTCCAGATCGTAGCTGAACAGGTCCTGTCCCCGGTCCTTGATCCGAAGCCGGGGCAGGGGCCTGACCTCGCGGCCCAGTTGCAGCCGGGCCTGGTCGAGGTGGTTGGAATAAAGATGCACGTCGCCGCCGGTCCATACGAACACGCCCGGCTCCAGCCCGCATTCGCGGGCGAGCATGTGGGTGAGCAGCGCATAGCTGGCGATGTTGAACGGCACGCCGAGGAACAGGTCGGCGCTGCGCTGATAAAGCTGGAGGTTCAGCCGCCCGGCCGCGACCTGGGTCTGGAACAGGCAATGGCACGGCGCCAGCGCCATCCGCGCGATCTCGCCCGGGTTCCAGGCGGTGACGATCTGCCGCCGGCTCACCGGGTCCTTGCGGATCAGGTCGACCAGCTCGCGGATCTGGTCGATATGCCGCCCGTCCGCCGCTTCCCAGTCGCGCCACTGCTTGCCGTAGACGGGTCCAAGATCGCCCGCCTCATCGGCCCATTCGTCCCAGATGCTGACCTTGCGCTCCTGCAGCCAGCGCACGTTGGTGTCGCCGTTCAGGAACCACAGCAGTTCGACGATGATCGAGCGCAGGTGCAGTTTCTTGGTCGTCACCAGCGGGAACCCGTCGGCCAGGTCGAAGCGCATCTGGGCGCCGAACAGCGACAGGGTGCCGGTGCCGGTGCGGTCGGCCTGGGGAACGCCGTGCTCCAGCACCTGCGCCATGAGATCGTGATAAGCCTGCATGCGGCAACGGTAGCGCGGTCGCGCGCGCCTGCGTAGTCCCCCCGCGCCCGCCCGAGGTTCGTCCGAAACGGATCAGGCTTCCCCGCCACACCTCCAAAGCGGACACGCTTGCGCTGGCTGCCGCGCGTCGGGCGGCATAGCCCTGTGTCATGCTTCAGCGTGCCGAAACTCCTGTTGCACTCAATGGGGTCGAGGCGAGCCGGTCGTTCTTCGCTCCCTGCTTCGCCCGCTCCACCACCGAAAGTCTGTGGGTCGCCCACCTCGATGACGAGGCGCGATGCATCCATCTCGCCAGCTACGACGGCAACGCGGACGCGGTCGACATCCCGGTGCGGGCGATCATCGGCGACGCGATCCGCCTCGACAGCGCGGGCATCATCCTGGCCCACAACCATCCCAGCGGACGGGTCACTCCCTCGCGCTCAGACAAGGTCGCCACCAGGGCGTTGGCCATCGCTGCCGAAGCGATCGACCTGACCCTGCTCGACCACCTCGTGTTTGCCGGCGACGATTGCGCCAGCTTCCGCCGGCTGGGCCTGCTCTAGGCCGTCTTTCCGCGCGACGCGGTGCCGTCCGGCCGCTCATCCCCCGTTGACCGGGCTGCGACCTCCGGCGCATTTGCCGGGCGGAGGAGCCTGCCCATGTCGCCACCCACCATCGAGACCGAACGCCTGATCCTGCGCGGGATACAGGAAGCCGACCTCGACGGCTGGGCCGAGCTGATGGGTGATCCCGACAGCGCGCGCTTCATCGGCGGGGTGATGAAGCGGGCCGGTGCCTGGCGCAGCATGGCGGCGTTTGCCGGATCGTGGTCGCTCAAGGGGTTTGGCATGTTCTCGGTGGTCGAAAAGTCGACCGGCCGGTGGATCGGCCGCCTCGGCCCGTGGCAACCCGAGGGATGGCCAGGCACCGAGGTCGGGTGGAGCCTGCTCAAGTCGGCGTGGGGGCGGGGCTATGCCGCCGAGGGCGCCACCGCGGC
Source organism: Sphingomonas kaistensis (assembly GCF_011927725.1). Classification (NCBI taxonomy): domain Bacteria; kingdom Pseudomonadati; phylum Pseudomonadota; class Alphaproteobacteria; order Sphingomonadales; family Sphingomonadaceae; genus Sphingomonas; species Sphingomonas kaistensis. The sequence goes on from NZ_JAATJC010000001.1 coordinate 1,177,006, forward strand.
GATCGACTGGGCCTTCGATAATCTCGGGTGGAGCGAGGTCATCCACGTCATCGACGTCGACAACGCCCCTTCGATCGCGCTCGCCGAGCGGCTGGGATCGACCGACCTGGGGCCGTGCGCGCTTCCGCCGCCGCTCGACAAGTATAACGTCCATGCCTGGGGCCAGTCGCGCGATCAGTGGCTCGCCCGGCAAGCCGCCACGTCCGCGTGAAACGCACCCGGCTCAGCATCTGCCGGGCCAAGTGCGCCTATCCGTCCGAAGCCGACGCCCGCGCCGCCGCGCTCGCCGCCGGGCTCGACCTTCGTCCCTACCCCTGCGACCGCTGCCGCGCCCACCACCTCACCAGCCGCCGCAAGGGCAAGCGCGTGCCCCGGCCGGTCGCCGCATCACTGTAAGCGACCGCTTCCAGTGGAATTCGGACGGGGGGCGGCCACGCCGCAGCGATCTGACGCCGGGCACATGAAAAAGGGCACCCGCATCGCGGGCGCCCTTTTCCTGTTCGAACGTCTCGTTGGTCGTTCAGGCCAGTCGCGCAACCGCGTTGACCGAACGGCGGCGGCGCATGCTGGCACCGATCGCACCGAAACCGAGCAGCATCATCGCCCAGGTCGAAGGCTCGGGCACCGCGCCGATCGGGGTCTGCACGGTTCCGACCGAACCACCGCCAATGAACACGGCCGAGTCGTAGGAGCTGTCACCGACGTCCTGGATGATGAAGCTCAGCGAATAGTTGGCGCCGGCCGTGAGCCCGAGGGCCGAGGCGGTGAGGACGGTCGTCAGGCCATCGTAGCCGACCGGCAGCGCGCCGCCTTCGTTGTTCCGGAAGAAGCCGGCATTGCTGCCCAGGTTCACGTTGTTGATCGTGACCGCGCCGCCGCCGCCGGGGACCTGCGCCAGGTTGACGTTGTTGAAGCCCGGACCATTCAGCAGAAGCTGGAAGAAGTCGTTGAAGTTCGTCCCGACGAACTCGTTATATTCTTCGGACGCGAACACGTAATTGAAGAACAGGCTGTCGGACGTCGTGGTGAAATTCAGGGTGAGGTTGCTGCTATCGCCGTCACCCGAACATTGCGAGGTCGTGTTGGCGCTTCCAACGCAGCCGAGCGAGCCGGTTGTCAGGACGACGCCCTGACTGATGCCAACGCCGGCCGTGCCGTTCGTGAACGTACCGTTCTGGGTATTGGTGGTTAGCGACGAACTGTTTACCGTGATGCCGGTGCCGGTCAGCGCGGAGCCAAGCTGGGTCCCGTTATTGTTGAGAACGGTGTCCACAGCCATTGCCGGCGCGGCAGAAGCCATCAGAGCCGCGGCCGCGACCCAGGTAAACTTGCCCATCTTGGTAATCCCCCCGCTACAAACGCTCGACTGGCGCCAGGCGGCTGGGCTTAATCTATTGTTAAACTGCGTCAAGCGCCGCGGTATTACTTAAGTTCGTTAACGTCCCATAGTGGGATTTAAGCACCGTCACATGACCGCCTCAAGGCTCGTTGCACGCAAGCGAATGGCCACGGCCCGTCATTGTATCCCCGACCGAACGGCATCATGATCGCCGGATCACTCCGGACAGCAGGAGAAGCTGATATGCGTCTGTTTGTCGCGATCGTTGCGTCGGCCGTCCTTGCCACCCCGGCCTGGGCGCAGGCTCAATTGTCCAGCGCCGACAGGGCGGCCGCCTTTCGTGCGGCGGGCTTCCGGCAGGTCGGCGGCCAGTGGCGCTCCTGCGATGCGCCCCAGGGCAGCGTCTACGAACCGGGGAAGATCGAACTGGTCCAGGACCTCAACGGTGACGGACGCCCCGAAGCGATCATCACCGAAGGCAGCAGCTTCTGCTACGGCGGCGACGAGGTCGGCTTTTCGCTGGTCAGCAAGGGTGCCGGTGCAAGCTGGACCCGGATCCTCAGCAGCGCGGGCATCGCCCGCGTGCTCAAGACCAGGGGTGCCAACGGTTGGCCCGACCTCGAGATCGGCGGGCAAGGCTTCTGCTTCCCCGTGCAACGGTGGAACGGTACCGAATATCGGACGATCCGTTTCCAGTATGAAGGCAAGCCCTGCAAGCCGCCGCGCTGAGCGCTCGCAATTGCTCCGGGGTCACTCCCCGCCGGAAGCGGCGATCAGGTCCATGAGGTTGCGGGCCGCGTCGCGGTCGGCGGGGTCGGGGAAGGCGACGTCGAGGTCGGGTGCGCTGCCCAGCGTGTAGAGCAGCGACCACAGGGCGAAGCGCTGGTCGCGGTCGCTCGCAAGTCCGAGGTCGACCTGCAACCGCTCGATCCCGGCTTCCAGCGCGGCGGGCGTCAGCGTGCCGAGATCGCTCGTCCCAAAAATCCGCTGCAGCAGGTCGTCGATGTTCACCGGGCGGGCCCCGGACGCGGCACTCGCCTCAACCCTTCGCCCGGGCGTCGGCGATCGCCTTTTTCAGCGCGTCATAGCCGACCGCGCCATTCATCACCTTGTCGCCGACGATGAACAGGGGAGTGCCGGTCGCTCCCAGTTGCTGGGCAAGCTGGAAGTTCTTGCGCAGTTCGGTGTCGAATTCAGGCGAGTTGGGAACGGCCGCCGGAACGCCCGCATCGGTCGCGGCCTTGGTCAGCGACGCCTCGCTCGGCCGGCCGGCGGCGTAAAGCGCGTCGTGGAACGCCATGAAGCGGCCCGACTTGCTGGCCCCCAGCGCCATCCGCGCGGCCGCTTCGCTGTCGGGGCCGAGGATGGGGAATTCGCGGTAGACCACCCGCAGCTTGGGATCTTCCTTCACCAGCCGGGCGATGACCGGCAGCGACGCCTTGCAGTAGCCGCAGGCATAATCGTAGAATTCGACCAGGGTGACGTCGGCCGTCTTGGCGTCGGCGCCCTGCCAGCTGCTTCCGAAGGGCGTTTCCAGCGCGGCGCGGTTGGCCGCCAGCACCGGGGCATATTGGCTGTCGCGCAGCGCGTCGGCGGTTGCGACCAGGACGGTCGGGTTGCTGACCAGGCTGTCGCGGACCAGGCGGTCGGCCCATCCGGCCTGGAACGCCGCAAACGCCAGCGCCACCGTGGCTAGGGCACCGCCCGCCGCGCCGGCCAGCAAGGCGCCCAGGCCGCTCATTCCCTTGGCTTCGCTCACGTGATTACTTTCCCCGCCCCTTGCGGTCCTTTTCGACCTCGGTGCGGCTTACCATGGCGATATCCTGGGCACGAAGGAAATCGGGCGTGCCCTGGGGAATGCCCTTGAGCGCGCGTTCGGCGCTGGCCAGTGCAAGCTTGGGCTCGCCCTCCAGGCTATAGCGCTCGGCAGTCGCCAGCGAGGCGCGCGGCTGGTCGCCCTTGCGGTCGTAGATGACGCCCAGCTGGTACCAGGCGAACGGCTGTTCGTTGTCGCGGCCGATCGAGGCGCGAAGCACTTTCTCCGCCTCGGGCAGATTGTCGTTCTTCTCGGTCGCCAGCAGCGCATGGCCGAGCATCGCCTGGATCATCGGCTGGTCGGGCGCCTTGGCGACGGCGGTGCGAAGCGGCGCCAGCGCTTCCATCGGCTTTCCGCTTTCAAGCAGGATCTGGCCCTTGAGCTCGAGGTAGAAGGGGTCCTGCGGCGCGGTGGCGAGCAACGCGTCGGCCTCGCGCAGGGCGGCATCGCGGTCGCCCATCCGGTGATAGGCATAGGCGCGGGCGTAGTGCGCCGGAACGCTGGTATCGCTGGTCGGATAGGTCCGAAGCACGCCCTGCTTGTCGCTGATGAAGCCGATCAGCTTGGCCCGCACGCGCTGGAAGCGGGCTTCGAGCGCGGGGTCGGTGGGGCGGTTCCAGGCCGGGTCCTTCTGGTACAATTCGCTCAGCGACGCGACGCGCTCGGACGACAGCGGGTGGGTCCGGTTGTAGCTGTCGGTGGCATAGACGGCGAGGCGATATTCCTGGTTCTGCAGCTTCTTGAAGAACTGGATCGAGCCCTGGCCCGACACCCCGGCCTTGGCGAGGTAGGAAGCGCCGGCAAGGTCGGCGCTGGTTTCCTGCGCGCGGGTGAAGGCGAGGAACTGGCCCATCGCCACCTGCTGGCCGATCGCCATCGCTCCCATCGCCGCCTCGCCCGCGCCGGCGGCCATGGCGAGGCCCCCGAGCACCAGGCTGAGGATCGAGATCCCGGTCGCCTGCTTGGCGCCCTCCCCCGAGCGGATGACGTGCCCGCCGACGACGTGACCAAGTTCGTGCGCAATGACGCCCTGCACCTGGTTGGCATTGTCGGCCGAGGTAATCAGCCCGGTGTGGACATAGACGATCTGCCCGCCGGCGACGAAGGCGTTGATCTCGGGATCGTTGATGAGGACGATCTTGACGTTCTTGGGGTCGAGCTTCGCCGCCTCGATCAGCGGCCTGGACATGTCGTTGAACAGCTTCTCGGTTTCGCTGTCGCGGAGGATCGACTGGGCCGCGGCGGGCTGGGCCGCGGCGAAGACCAGGGCGAGGAAAAGCATCAGCCTGGTACTGAGCGGGTTCACGCGTCGCATGGGCGGGTCCCTCTGGCACAGCGGCTGAACGGGGGGTGACTGTTGCCGGCAGACTGGCGTAAGGGCATGTCCCTTCCTGACACAAACTTCGAGCGATTGCCAAAGCCTTGAGCCTGTTTGCCACCTTTACCGCGCACGTGAACCGCATCCTCGACGAGCTCTCCGCAAGCGGGGCGCTGCCGCCCGAACTGCCGCGCGGCAACATCACGGTCGAGCCGCCACGTGATGCGAGCCATGGCGACCTGTCGACCAATGCCGCGATGGTGCTGGCCAAGCCCGCCGGGACCAATCCGCGCGCCCTTGCCGGGCTGCTGGTGCCCGAGCTTCAGGTCATTGCCGGCGTGGCCGAGGTGCAGATCGCTGGCCCCGGCTTCATCAACCTTCGCCTCGACGACGGGGTATGGCGCGACGAACTGCGCCGGATCGCGTCGGAAGGCGCACGCTACGGGCTCAGCGACATCGGCAACGGACGCCGCGTCAACGTCGAATATGTCTCGGCCAACCCGACCGGCCCGATGCACATGGGGCATTGCCGCGGGGCGGTGGTCGGCGACGCTCTTGCCACCCTGCTTGCCGCCGCCGGCTTTGCGGTCACCAAGGAATATTACGTCAATGACGCCGGCAGCCAGGTCGACACGCTCGCGCGCTCGGCGCACCTGCGCTACCGCGAGGCGCTGGGCGAGGACATCGGCGAGATCCCGGAAGGCCTGTATCCCGGCGACTATCTGAAGCCGGTCGGAGCGCTGCTCGCCGCCGAATATGGCGACCGCATGGTGGCCGCCCCGGAAGCCGAGTGGCTGCCCGTGTTCCGCGAAAAGACGGTGGCGGCGATGCTGGACCTGATCCGGCACGACCTGTCGCTGCTCGGCGTCCGGCACGACCTTTTCTCCTCGGAAGCAGACGTGGTCGCTTCCGGCGCCGCCGACCGCGCGCTTGCGGCCCTCGAAGCCAAGGGGCTTGCCTATGAGGGCATCCTCGAAGCGCCCAAGGGTAAGGCGCCCGAGGATTGGGAACCGGTCGAGCTGACCCTGTTCCGGTCGACCAATTTCGGCGACGACCAGGACCGCCCGATGAAGAAATCGGACGGCAGCTGGACCTATTTCGGCGTCGATACCGCCTATCACCTCCAGAAGCTGGAGCGCTCGGACGAGCTGATCAACATCTGGGGCGCCGACCATTCGGGCACGGTCAAGCGGACCCAGGCCGCGGTCGCCGCGCTTGCCGGGCGCGAGGTGCTCGACGTCAAGATCGTGCAGATGGTCCAGTTGCTCCGCGCCGGCGAGCCGGTGAAGATGAGCAAGCGGGCGGGCAATTTCGTCACGCTCGCCGACGTCGTGCGCGAGGTCGGCAAGGACGTGGTCCGCTTCATCATGCTGACCAAGCGCCCCGACACGATGCTCGACTTCGACTTCGCCAGGGTGGTGGAGGCGTCGAAGGACAATCCGGTCTTCTACGTCCAATATGCCCACGCCCGGATCTGCAGCCTCAAGCGCAAGGCGGCCGAGGCCGGCCTGCAGGCCGGCGATGCCGACCTCGACCTGCTCGATGCCGAAGAGCTCGCCCTGGTTCGCCATGCAAGCCACTATCCGCGGGTGGTCGAGGCGGCGGCGCTGGCGCATGAGCCGCACCGCATCGCCTTCTTCCTGTACGACCTCGCCGCCGCCTTCCACGCCTTGTGGAACCGCGGCAATGACGATCCCTCGCGGCGCTTCCTGATCGACGGCGAGCCTCGGCTCAGCGCGGCCCGGCTGGCGCTTGCGAGCGCGATCGCGCAGGTGATCGGGAACGGTCTGGCCCTGATGGGCGTCGAGGCAGCCGAGGAGATGCGCTGAGATCATGGCGGCCACGTCCGAGCGTCTGCCCTGGCTGAACGACGAGCCTGCCGCGGCGGGTTCGGCAATGCCTGCAAAGAAGAAGCCGGCCGGAATGATGTGGCCGTGGTATCTTCTGCTGGCGCTGGTCGTCGCGGCCGTTGGGGCGGGTGCCTGGTGGCTCAGCACCGGCAAGGAAGCCGCCCCGCCGCAGCTTCCCGCCGAGCAGTCCATCCCCATTCCCATCACGCAGGCACCCCCCGCGGATCCGGGCGCCGGGCCGGTCCCGGCCGAGCCGGAAGGGCAAGCGGTGGAAGCCCCCCGGCCGTCATCCACCGCGACCGTTACCCGGCGTCCGGCCGGCAGGCCCGCCGAGCGCCGCTCCGCAGCGACGGTGGCGAGCGATGTCGAGGGGTCGGACGGCCCGGTGGGACGCTCGATCTTCCCCGCCGATGACGCCACCGACACGCTGCCGGCACCCGGCCCGACGCCCGTCGTCGCTTATAATCCGCGGCCTTATGGCGGGCGGGTGGTCCAGCTCGGGGCCTTTCCGACCCGCGCGCAGGCCGAGGCCAACTGGCAGCGGATCACGCGCCGCTACCCTTACCTCATCAGCAAGCCCAAGATGGTGAATACGGTGGACGTCCGCGGGCTCGGCGGCGGGCGCCCGACGCGAATGTACCGGCTTCAGCTCGGTACCTCTTCGCAAGCGCAGTCGGTTGTCATATGCCAGCAGCTCGAGCGGGCGGGTCACTCATGCGTGGTGGTATATTGAATGGCGACTAGGGGCGGGATGACTGGCGAGCCGCTGCCGTGGCTTGAACCGGTCGAGGACGAGGACGAGCCGCCTGCGCTTTCCGCGCGCAAGATGGGCGCTGCGATCCTGGTCGTGCTGCTGGCCGCGGCGCTGGTTGCCGGAACCCTCTACTGGATCGGCCGCAGCAATGCCGACGAAGGCACCGGCGCGCCCGAGCTGATCAGGGCCGAGCCGGGCCCGGCCAAGATCAAGCCCGACGATCCCGGCGGGATCGACGTCGCCGGCGACAGCGAGACCGCATTTGCGACCGGCGCGGGCGAGAAGGTCGACGGCCAGCTCGACCTCGACGCCGTTCCGGAGGAAGCGATCGCCCGTCCGCAGAAGGCCGAGCCTGCGCCGGCCGCCGAGGAGGCCCAGCCGGCCACGCCTGCGCCGCCGCCGCCGGCCGGTGCCGCCAACCAGGTCCAGCTCGGCTTCTACGGCTCCGCAGCCGAGGCCGAAGCGGCATGGAAGACGCTGTCCGGCCGCTTCCCGGTGATCGCCGGTGCCGGCAAGATCGTCATTCCCTATCAGTCGGGACAGCGGCTCCGGGCCGGTTTCGCCAGCCCCGCCGAAGCGCGGTCGGCGTGCCAGCTGCTCAAGGCGGCGGGCGATGCCTGCTTCGTGGTGCGCTGAGCCATGCAGGCAGCAATCTACGGCCTGTCCGGCCTTACCCTCACCGCCGACGAGCAGGCCTTTTTCCGCGACGTCGATCCGGCCGGCTACATCCTGTTCGCGCGCAACTGCGGCGACCCCGAGCAATTGAAGGCGCTGACCGCTTCCTTGCGGGACCTCCACGGCCGGGCCGACCTGCCGATCCTGATCGACCAGGAAGGCGGGCGGGTGATGCGGATGAAGCCCCCTGCCTGGCCTTCGCTACCGGCGGGCGGCGCGTTCGAGAAGCTTTACCAGGCCGCGCCCTCGTCGGCGATCGAGGCGGCGCGGATGAATGCCCGGGCAATCGGCCTGATGCTCTCGGCGCATGGAATCAACGTCAACTGCGTCCCCAACCTCGACGTCCGCCAGCCCGACGCGGACAAGGTGGTCGGTGACCGCGCCTACGGCACCGAGCCGATGCAGGTGGCGGCGATCGGCCGCGCGGTCCTCGACGGCATGGCGTCAGCGGGCGTGGTCGGCGTGGTCAAACACATGCCGGGCCATGGCCGCGCCACGGTCGACAGTCACAAGGAATTGCCCCGCGTCACGGCCTCCGCCGAAGAACTCGACAGCGACCTCGAACCCTTCGAGGCCTTGCGCGAGGCGCCGATGGGCATGGTCGCGCACATCCTGTTCGAAGCCTGGGACCGCGAATTGCCGTCCAGCCAGTCGCCTTTCATCATCGAGGAAATCATCCGCAAGCGGATCGGCTTCTCGGGCCTGCTGATGACCGACGACATCGGGATGGAGGCCTTGAACGGCTCGGCCGGCGAGCGGTCGGCCGCGGCGCTTGCGGCCGGCTGCGACCTGACGCTTCATTGCAGTGGCGACTTCGCGGAAATGCTGGATGTCGCCGCGCACGTCGGGGCAATGGACGGCGAGGCCGAGGGGCGGCTTGCCCGGGCGATGGCCGGGGCCATGCTGGGCGCTTCCGACGGACCCGATTTCGCCGGGGCCGTGGCGGTTCGTGACGAGCTTCTGGCGCTCGCCTGATCCGGCGGCATGAGCCTGCTCGAGGATACGCCGGACGACACTCTTCAGCTCAGCCTCGGCGCGTGGGAGGGGCCGCTCGACCTGCTGCTCAACCTCGCCCGGGCCCAGAAGGTCGACCTGCACGAGATCTCGATCCTGACCCTGGTCGAGCAATATCTCGACTTCCTGGAGAATGCCCGCGCACTGCGCCTCGAGGTCGCTGCCGATTACCTGGTGATGGCGGCCTGGCTCGCCTACCTCAAATCCTGCCTGCTGCTGCCCAAGGATCCGACCCAGGACCCGAGCCCCGAGGAACTGGCCGCCTTGCTCCAGCTACGTCTGCAGCGGCTCGACGCGATGCGCGAGGCCGGGGCGCGCCTGATGGGACGCGACCGCCTGGGACGCGACGTCTTCACTCGCGGCCAGCCCGAAGGATTGCGCCAGATCCGCAAGTCGCGCTGGCAGGTGTCGCTGTTCGAACTTGCCGCGGCTTACGGACAGGTCCGCGCCCGCTCCGCGCCGGTAATGCACGTCGTCGCGCGCCGGGCGGTGGTGACGCTGGAGGAGGCGATCGAGCGGGTGTCGTCGCTGATCGGAAGCGCGATCGACTGGACGGTGCTGGAGCTGTTCCTCGAACCGACCGCCGATCCGGAGCGGGCCCGGTCGGCGCTCGCCTCGTCCTTCGTCGCCGCGCTCGAGCTGGCGCGGCAGGGCCGGGTGGAGCTTCGCCAGGCCCAGCCATTCGCCCCCCTCGAACTGCGGCGGGCACAGCGATGAGCGGCGACCGCTACGACCGGGCGGTGGAAGCGGTGCTGTTCGCCGCTGCCGAACCGCTTCGGGTCCAGGACATCGTCGCCCATGCCGGCGACGGCGACGTCGGTGCCGCGCTTGCCGCCATCCAGGCGCTCTATGCCGATCGCGGCATCCGCCTGGTCGAGCGGGGCGGGCGCTGGCACTTCGAAACCGCGCCCGACCTCGCCCACCTCCTGCGCCGGACGCGCGAGGAGCCGCGCAAGCTGGGCCGCGCCGCGACCGAGACGCTCAGCATTATCGCCTATCACGAGCCCGTCAGCCGGGCCGAGATCGAGGCGATCCGCGGGGTCCAGACGTCCAAGGGCACGCTGGATGTGCTGATGGAAGCGGGGTGGGTGCGGCCGGCCGGGCGCCGCGACGGCCCGGGGCGACCGCTGCTTTACGCCACCACGGCAGAGTTCCTGTCCCATTTCGGGCTGACGAGCCGCCGCGACCTGCCGGGAATCGACGATTTGCGCGCCGCCGGGCTCCTGGAGGCCCCGCAGAGCGTTATACCGGGACTGCAACTAGAAAGCGGCGATGAAGAGGACTAGATAGCCTCTCACATTAGGGAGTTTTGGTTCTCATGGGCGGTTTCAGCCTCATTCACTGGCTCATCCTCGGCGTGGTCATCCTGCTCCTGTTCGGCGGCAACCGTTTCTCGTCGATGATGGGCGATGTCGCCAAGGGCCTGAAGAGCTTCAAGCACGGCATGGCCGATGATGAAGACGAACAGCGTCGCAAGGCCGAGGAGCAGCGCCGCCTGGGTTCGGTCGAGCGCCCCATCGACGTGACGCCCAACCCGCGCGTGGCCGATCCTGTCGCGCCGCCGCCGCCACCGCCCTCCGACACCATTCCGCGCTGATCCCGCCGCCGCATGTTCGGCGTCGATTCGACGGAGCTGTTGATCATCGCGCTTGCAGCGCTTGTGTTCATCGGACCCAAGGAGCTGCCGGGCGCGATGCGGCAGGTCGGCCGCTGGGTCGGCCGGGCCCGCGCCCATGCGCGCCATTTCACCGCCGGCATCGAGAACATGATGCGCGAAGCGGAGCTGGAGGAAATGGAAAAGCGCTGGCGCGAGGAAAATGAACGCATCATGCGCGATCACCCGGTGGCAGCCCCGTATCCCGGAGCCGCCGAGGCGGTGAGCAGCCCCTTGCCCGCTCCGGAGCCTTCGCCCGCCCCGGAGCCTTCGCCTGCCGTTGAGGAGGAGCGCACGCCCCCCGCGCCCAGTCTCGCGCCAGACGAGCCCGGGCTTCCGTTGCCCGAGCCCGAGCACCAGCGGCGCGAGCTGCCGTGAACGACCTCGACGAGAGTAAGGCGCCCTTATTCGACCATCTGGTCGAGCTGCGGAAGCGGCTGCTCATCTGCATCGCCGTGCTCGTGGTGGCGTTCTTCGCCTGCTACGCCTTTGCCCGCCCGATCTTCGCGGTCCTGATCCAGCCGCTCAAGGACGCCGGCGAGACGCGGGTGATTTACACCGACGTGTTCGAAGCCTTCTGGGTGCAGGTGAAGGTCGGTCTGTTCGCGGCGCTAATGATCTGCTTCCCGGTGATCGCGACGCAAGGCTGGCGGTTCGTCGCGCCCGGCCTCTACGCCAAGGAGAAGAGGGCGGTCCTGCCGTTCCTGCTCCTGACCCCGGTCTTCTTCGGCGGCGGGGCTGCCTTTGCCTATTATCTCGCTATGCCGTGGGCGCTGCATTTCCTGCTCGGGTTCCAGGGCGACATCGGCGGGGTCAGCCAGGAAGCGTTGCCGGGGGTCGGCAATTACCTGTCCTTCGTGACCCGCTTCCTGTTCGGCTTCGGGGTCGCCTTCCTCCTGCCGATCCTGCTCATGCTTCTGGAACGGGCAGGACTGGTCACTGCGGCCCAGCTGGCGGCCAAGCGCCGCTACGCCATCGTGGGTGCGTTCGCGCTCTCGGCGGTTCTCACCCCACCCGACGCGATCAGCCAGCTGATGCTCGCGATCCCGTTGTGGATGCTCTACGAAAGCTCGATCATCGCCATCCGCTTGACCCATTGGCGGGCGAGCCGGCGGGAGCCGCAATCCGCTTCACCCGGCGAGTAATCGCCCGGTCGACGAGGGATCTCCGCGAGGCAATGGACCGCGCGTCGTGCAAAGCCAGGATTTCGTGAAGGAACTGCCCCGGACGCAAAGCGGGCCCGAAATCGTCACCGGGGGGGGGAGGGTTGACGACTTCGGGCCCGTGTAAGCGGATAACGAGAGCGGGGGGGCAAAAGGTCGCTATCCGAAGATAAAAACGGTGATGTCGGCGAGGGGTTCCGAGCCGATGTAAATTTTTTTGACGGCCATGGATTGGCCTCGGCGGGGCGCTCCCCGCCGCGGCGGTTTAGACCTGCGGGCGAGGCGCGAAGACCGGGAGATCGACGCTGTAGTGCCCTTCGGTCCGCTCCAGCACCGAGCGGAGCTGCTTGGCCAGTCCGGCGATGATCCGTTCGAATTGCTGGTGCTCGGCTTGGCTGGCGATGTCGCTCGCCAGGGCACCGGTGGCGAGGGTGAAGCGCGCGCTGCTGTCGCTGATCCGGTGCAGGGTCAGCGTGACCGGCGCGTCGGGGCGCGTCAGCATCGCATGTTCGACGATCTCGGTGGTGAGGAACGCCGTCGCGACCGCCACGTCCTGCGTGGTGTTGAGGCTTTCGAGATCGAGGTTGATGTCGAGCCGGCGGGCGCTGTCGGGCGCGCTGCCGCGCAGGTTGGAGGCCAGTTCGCTGATCAGCGGACGAAGCGCGATCCCGCGATTTTCCTCCAGCTCGGCGAAATGGTTGCGGTGCACCACGGCAAGTGCGTCGACCCGCCGCCCGATTGAGGAATAAGCGTTCTGCGCATCGTCCGACTTGGCGCTGCGGCGATGGATGTTGAGCAGCGACGCGACCACCTGGAGGTTGTTCTTCACGCGGTGATGCACTTCGCGGACCAGCTTGCGCTGGCCCTCCAGCGCCTCGCCCATGTCCTTTTCGCTCTGCTCGATCCGTTCCACCGCGCGGGTGAAGGAGGCGCCGAGCTCGCGGATCTCGATCGCGGATCCGAGCCGCGCGGGCAGCTGCAGCGGGCCCGATCCCGGCTCGTGGGCAGCGATCGACTGGCTGATCTTGCGCAGCGGCGACAGCAGGAAGGTGCGGACCACCAGCCAGCTGAGCAGGGCGGCAACGATCCACATCAACAGTGGAAGCAGGATCAGCAACCGGTCGACCGACGCGATATGCTCGCTCGGAACATCCACCGCGACGTCGATCTGCCCGTTCGCGATCGGCTGCCGGAAGCTCGTGATCGTCATGTCCGGACCAAGGTTGCCGCTCCGCTCGCCCTCGTCGCTGATCTGGAGCTCGCCGCCGCCTGCGGCGACCAGCGTAAGCCCGGAGGTCCCGGCCCGGGCAGCGCTGAGCGCCGTGCGGAACTGCTCCCGATCGATCGAGCCGGTCACCGAACCACCGACGATCCCGACCTTGTAGAACAGCCGGCCGCGTTCGGGGACGAGCCACATGCGGACTTCCTGCGGCGCCACCAGCACCGTCGGGCGGCCGCCGTCGTCGGGCCTGCCGCGCCAGCAGATGCGGGTTCCGAGCGGGTCAGACAGCAGGAAATTCTCGGGCGCGTTGGGGGCCGCGTCGAGCGCGCGCCTGACCCGGTCGCAGGGATCCCCCTCCGCGCCGAGCTCGCCATTGGCTGCGATCCGGAGTGCAAGCAGGTTGCGGGCGATCAGGCCGTCGATGGCGCGCACCGCCAGCTGACCCTGGTCCCTTGCGCGTGAGGAAAGTGCGGTATTGGCCTGGTTGATCCCGCTGCTTGCCGCAGCAACCAGCACCAGCCCCAGCGGAAACAGGGCCGCGCTCATGAAAAGCAGCAGCCTTCCGGCGGTGGGAAGCTGCCGGAACCAGTTTTTCAGGGATGTCATCAAGCAGTCGCCTGAACGAGGTAGGCCCCGCTCAGCTCAGCTTGCCAAGAAGGTTGAGGAAATCATCGGGAACGTCTTCGCGCAGAGCTTCATCATACGCACTGCGCAGCGCCTTGCCGACATCGTCGGCAGCGGGGTTGCGACGCTTCGCGCCCTTTGTGCTCTTCGTCTTGTCGTCCTGTGGATGGGACTCGTTGCTATTCGCACTCAATCCTTCGATCCCCTCCCGCCGCAGCGTAGCTTCGCGCAAGTTCCTGTCCTTGTGAACGGGCGTAGCGTCTAGCCCCCTATGAGTCGGGCAGCCGACCCGTCAACCGGGGGCTGCTCGCACACGAAACCAAATGCCCGCTTCTTTGTTCCGACCGCTGAACAAGGAAAAACGAAGTGTCCCGGTGGCGGTTCCGCTGCGCCGGGCCTAGGCTTGCAGTTTCGCCGGCCGGCTCCCAATAGGGGCGCTAGATCTGAACACAGGAGCAACGAGATACCCATGTCGCTAGGCCAGGAACTCGCGCCGCATCTGCCATTTTTGCGGCGCTACGCCCGCGCCCTGACGGGCAGCCAGACCCATGGCGACGCCTTTGTCCGTGCCACCCTTGAAGCCATTGTCGCTGCTCCCGAAAGCTTCCCGCGGGAGGTCGAGCCGCGCCTCGGGCTGTACAAGACCTTCCACGCCATCTGGTCGACCGCCAACATCGAGGAAGGGTCCGACGGCGATAATGGCCTCGGCAATCCCGAGGCGATCGCGCAGGCCCGTCTCAGCCGGATCACGCCGCTGTCGCGCCAGGCGCTGCTGCTGACCGCGCTCGAGGGCTTTTCCGCCGCCGACGCCGGCTACCTGATCGGGGCCGAGCCCAACGAGATCGACAATCTCGTCCAGGAAGCGCTCGGCGAGATCGAGCGCCAGACGCTTGCCGACGTCCTGATCATCGAGGACGAGCCGATCATCGCGATGGACATTGAAACCATCGTCCGTGACCTTGGACACAGCGTCACCGGCGTTGCGGTGACCCGCGACGAAGCGGTGGCGCAGGCTCGTGCCCACCCGCCGGGCCTGGTCCTTGCCGACATTCAATTGGCCGACGATTCCAGCGGCATCGACGCGGTTCGCGATATCCTTGCCGAGTTTGCGGTTCCGGTCATCTTCATCACTGCCTTCCCGGAACGCCTCCTCACCGGCACCCGGCCCGAGCCGACGTTCCTGATTACCAAGCCCTTCCAGCGGGCGACGGTGAAGGCGGCGATTGCCCAGGCGCTGTTCTTCGATGCGGCGACCGTACCGGCAGGCTGAGTCCTCTCGACGGACCGGGAACCTTGGTTCCCATCGTTGCGTTGGCGCTCCAAATACTTTCGGGGAGTGCACTTACTCATGGATCCCAATCATCCGGATCATCTGACCGGAACCGAAGCGCGTGCCGGGACCACTCCGGGCGTCGCTCGGGTTGCCCTGTTTGGCGGACTGACCCTTGTCATTATCGCCTTTGCAATCATCTATTTCGTCGCGGGCTGAGTTGGAGTGCGCGATGGCGGGCGCGATACGCGCCGAGAGCAACAGTGAAGGCGGGCGGGCTTACGTGAACGACGATCTGGATAATCAACCGGCGGAAGCGGCCCGGGCCGAGCCCGTTCCGCTGTCAGATCCGGAATTCAAGACGCAGCTGGCCCAGGTCATTCCGCATCTTCGCGCGTTCGGACGGTCGCTGTCCGGAAGCCGCGATTTGGCCGACGATCTGGTCCAGGAAACCCTGCTCAAGGCATGGGCCGCCCGCAAGCGGTTCCAGGCCGGCACCAACATGCGGGCGTGGACCTTCATCATCCTTCGTAACCTGTTCCTCAGCCAGATGCGGCGTGCCCGCTTTAAGGGCGAGTGGGACGAGATCACCGCCTCCAAGCTGCTTGCCGCACCCGCCAGCCAGGATCGCCATGTCGAGCTTGGTGATATGCAGCGCGCCCTGCAGCACCTGCCGCAACCGCAACCGCAGCGCGAAGCGCTGATCCTGGTCGGCGCGGGCGGATTCGCCTATGAGGAAGCGGCCGAGATCTGCGGCTGCGCCGTGGGCACGATCAAGAGCCGCGTCGCCCGTGGCCGCGTCGCGCTCGAGCAGTTGCTGTCGGGCGGCAAGCTGCCCAGCCGCCGTCAGCACAAGACCGACCCCAACAACAGCGTGCTGTCGCAGATCATGGGCGAAGTGGATGAGCTGGCCGGGCCACGCCACTGAACCTGCTCTGACAAAGACCCCAAAAAAACAGGCCGTGTCCCGGGTATTCCCTGGAACACGGCCTTTTTTATATTTTACGCCAACAACCGGATTTCGCCGGAAAGGGCATCACCCCAGACGCGCCAGCAGTTCTTCGAACTGGCGGTCCTCACTGCCTGCGGGGACAGCCGCAAAGGCTCTCCGCAGGGCAGCGGTGACACCGGCATGTGCAGGCGGTAGCTCGACCCTGATGATACGTCGATCAAGCTGGGAAGTCGTGAGCACCGCCGCCGCCTTATTGTCAGGTGCGGGTTTCATTTGCGAGTTCAACGCAGAAAGGCGTGTTTCGTTTCTCTGTACGTCGGCTGAGCGACGGAACGGCGCATGACTGAGGCTTCGGCGACACTTCGGCGGGACGCATTGGAACGGGCGCGGCGCTGGTCGCCGTTCCTCCGCGGTCTCGCCGAACGGCACCCGGATCTTGTCGAGGCGTTCGAGCGACAGGGTAGCGAAGCCGCCCTTGCGATGGCCGACCCGGCCGAGCTTCCGGTCGCGGTCGGGTTGCGGCGGGCCCGCCAGCGGCTTGCCCTCGCGACGGCGCTCGGCGACCTGTCGGGGGAGTTGCCGCTCGAAGCGGTGACCGCGGCGCTATCCGACTTCGCCGACGCCGCCATCCATGCCGCCCTCGCCCAGGCCATCGAGGAGCGCACGCCCGGACAACCGGTCGCCGGCCTGACCGTACTTGCCTTGGGTAAGCTTGGCAGCCGCGAACTCAACTATAGTTCGGACGTCGACCTGATCCTGCTATTCGACCCCGATACCCTGCCGCGCCGCGCCCGCGACGAGCCGGGCGCGGCCGCGGTGCGCCTCGGCCGGCGACTGGTCGAATTGCTGCAGGAGCGCACCGCCGAGGGCTATGTCGCGCGCGTCGACCTTCGCCTGCGTCCCTCGCCCGAGGTGACGCCCATCGTCCTCCCGGTCGGCGCAGCCATTTCCTATTACGAAAGCTCGGCGCTGCAATGGGAACGGGCCGCCTTCATCCGCGCCCGGGCCTGCGCGGGCGACATTCCGCTGGGGCAGCGCTTCCTCGAGGAAATCCGCCCGTTCGTGTGGCGCCGCGCGCTCGACTTCGGGGCGATCGACGACATTCGCGACATCTCGCTGCGGATCCGCGATCATTATGCGCAGGGTCAGCTATTCGGCCCCGGCTATGACCTCAAGCGTGGACGCGGCGGGATCCGCGAGGCCGAGTTCTTCACCCAAGTCCAGCAACTGGTCCACGGTGGCCGCGAACCGGCGCTGCGGGCGCCCGCCACACTCGATGCTCTGGCCGTGCTTTCGGCGGAAGGGCGGCTCGACGAGGCGCAGGCCGCGGGAATCGGGGCGGCCTATCGCGCGCTGCGCACCGCCGAGCACCGGGTCCAGATGATCGACGACCGGCAGGAACATCGCCTTCCGGCCGGTGAAGCGCTGGAGGCGGTGGCGCGGCTTGGAGGTCACGACGGCGCGGCCGCCTTGCTCGACACGCTGCGTCCGCATGTGGAGGCTGTCGGACACAGTTTCGACAGCCTGGTCCGGACCCGCGACCGCCGCTTGTCCAATGATCCCGACCTTCTTCTCCAGGAACTCGGCGGGATGGGCTGGCCCCAGCCGGCCGAAGCTGCCCGGCGGGTCGCGGACTGGCGCACCGGCAAGGCGCGGGCGCTGCGCTCGCCGGCGGCGCGATCGGCCTTCGAGGGCATGTTGCCGACCCTGCTGCCCCGGATCGCCTCCGCGGCCGATCCGCAGCGCGCGCTGAACCGCCTGAGCGACGTCATCGATCGCATGTCGAGCGGCCTCAACTTCTTCCGCCTGCTCGAGGCCCGGCCGCAGCTTGCCGACCTGCTCGCGCTGATCCTCGCCCAGGCTCCGGCGCTGGCCGACCAGTTGGCCCGGCGGCCGACCCTGCTCGACGGGCTGATCGACGAAAGCAGCCTCGCCGAACTGCCCGAAGCCGACACGCTTGCCGAGCGCTTCCTCCTCGCCGTTCGCAACGATCCGCTCGATGCCGCGCTGGACCGCGTCCGGCGGCTGGTTGGCGAACGACGTTTCGCCCTCGGGGTGCAGCTGATCGCCGCGACCCGCGATCCGATCGCCATCGCCGAAGGCTATAGCGCCCTTGCGGAGGCCGCCGTGCGGGTGATCGCCGCCAAGGTCGGGGATGCCTTTGCCGAAGCGCATGGCCGGATCGCCGGCGGCGATCTTGCGGTGGTGGCACTGGGCCGGTTTGGGGGCAGGGCACTGACCCATGCCAGCGACCTCGACCTCATCTTCCTGTTCGACGCGCCGGACGGTGCGCGCTCGGACGGTCCGCGACCGCTCGGGCCGACCGACTATTTCAACCGGCTTGCGAGCCGTATCGTCGCCGGCCTGTCGGTGCAGACCGCCGCCGGCCCACTCTACGATGTCGACACCAGGCTCCGTCCGCAGGGCGAGCAAGGGATGCTGGCGGTCAGTTGCCAGGCGTTCGCCGCCTACCAGCGCAACGAAGCCTGGACGTGGGAGCATCTCGCGCTGTGCCGCGCCCGTCCGCTTGCGGGAAGCTCCGGCTTCCAGGCCGAGGTCGCCGCGCTGATCCAGTCGATCCTGAAGGAGCCTCGCGACCCCGCAAAGGTCCGGCAGGACGCCGCTGCGATGCGGCTCGACATCAGCCGCCACAAGCCCCCGTCCGGACCTCTCGACGTCAAGCTCGGGCCCGGTGGGCTGGTCGACCTGGAATTCGCCGTTCACGTCCTGCAGCTGACCAGCGGTATCGGTCTCAATCCGCGCCTCGAACGCGCGCTTGCCGAACTGACGGAGGCGGGGTTGATCGACGAGGAGGCCGACCCCGACCTGCGCCTTCTCACCCGCTTCCTGGTCGTGCTTCGGCTGGTTGGCCCGGATTCCGCGGCGGAGGTGCCGACGCCCACCCGCGCCCTCGTCGCAAGCCTGTGTGGACAGAGCGACTGGAATGCGCTGTTGGCGGCGCTCGACGCGGCGCGGACGCGGATCGCCGCGCGCTGGCAGCAGGTAAGGGAAGGCAAGACATGATCGAGGAAGGCGGCCGGGCACCGGCACTCGAAGTGGAAACCAGCGCCGGCGAGCGCATCGACCTCGCCAACCCCGGTGGCAAGCTGGTGCTTTACTTCTACCCCAAGGACGACACGTCGGGTTGCACCCGCGAGGCGCAGGACTTCACCGCGCTTGCCGACGACTTCGCCGCCGCCGGCACCCGCGTCATCGGGGTGTCGCGCGACAGCGCCAAGAGCCACGACAAGTTCATCGCCAAATATGACCTCAAGGTACCGCTCGGGATCGACGAGGGCCCGCTCAGCGAGGCGTTCGGGACCTGGGTCGAGAAGAGCATGTACGGCCGCAAATATATGGGTATGGAACGGGCGACCTTCCTGCTCGGCGCCGACGGCACGGTCATCAAGGCCTGGCGCAAGGTCAAGGTGCCCAATCACGCTGCCGAGGTGCTGAAGGCCGCCCGCGGGAGCTAAGCGCCGCCGCGATTGTTACGGCTCCATGACAGAATTATTCGGGACCGACCGTTTCGATCTCTGGCCCCATCTCGCCTCCCTGCTGCTGGCGTATGTGCTTGCGCTTCCGATCGGGTGGAACCGCGAAAAGGAGGAACGCTCCGCCGGCATTCGCACCTTTCCGCTGGTCGCCGTCGCTTCCTGCGGTTTCCTCCAGGCGTGCGAGGGGATCATCGGTGACAATCCCGAAGCCACCGCCCGCGTGGTCGAGGGGCTGATCACCGGCATGGGCTTCATCGGCGGCGGCGCGATCCTCAAGGTCAAGGACAGCGTCCGGGGCACCGCCACTGCGGCCAGCCTGTGGGTGACAGGGGCGATCGGGCTTGCGGTCGGCCTCGGCGCCATCGACGTCGCGGTGATGCTGACGGTTCTGGCCTTCTTCACCCTGTCGCTGCTCTCGCCTCTAAAAGGGCTGATCATTCGTGAACCGGGACCGCCGCCTGACAAGGAGTGATACGGACCTTCGGGAGGACTGGCTTTTCCCCTCTGTCGTCTCTATCTCGCGCCCAACGTCAGAGGATTGAAATGGCCGAGTTCACGCTTCCCGCCAACAGCAAGATCACTGGAAAGCCGCGTCACTACAAGGCGGAGGCCGGGGCCAACCGGGTCAAATCCTTCAAGATCTATCGCTACGACCCCGATACCGGCGAGAACCCGCGCTACGACACCTACGAGGTCAACCTCGATGAGTGCGGGCCGATGGTCCTCGACGCGCTGATCAAGATCAAGAACGAGCTCGACCCGACGCTGACCTTCCGCCGCTCGTGCCGCGAAGGGATTTGCGGTTCCTGTTCGATGAACATGGACGGAAAGAATGGCCTCGCCTGCACCACCGCCATCGAGGACGTGAAGGGCGACCTGCGGGTCACGCCGCTGCCGCATTGCGACGTGATCAAGGACCTCGTCCCCGACTTTTCGCACCTCTACGCCCAATATGCCTCGATCGAACCGTGGCTGAAGAGCGCCAGCCCGGCGCCGAGCGGCAAGGAGCGGCTGCAGAGCCCTGACGACCGCGAGCATCTCAACGGCCTGTACGAGTGCATCCTGTGCTTCTGCTGCTCGACTTCGTGCCCGAGCTATTGGTGGAACGGCGACCGCTTCCTGGGGCCCGCGATTCTGCTGCAGGCCTATCGCTGGCTTGCCGACAGCCGCGATGAAATGACCGGCGAGCGGCTCGACCAGCTCGAGGATCCGTATCGCCTGTATCGCTGCCACACGATCATGAACTGCGCCAACGTCTGCCCCAAGGGGCTGAACCCGGCCAAGGCGATCGCCGAAACCAAGAAGCTGATCGCCGAACGCGCAGCCTGACCCTGCACCTCCCCATTGCTGCGCGGTGGGGAGCTTCCTAGAAGCTGCGCGCATGGACGCACCTGAAGACATCGACAACCGCCCGTCCGGCGCACGCGAGGATCCCGATCACCCCGGCTGGTACAGCTGGATCGACCTCGATCCCGACAGCTTCGCGGCGCAGACCGGCAAGATGATCTTCCGTCCCGATGGGCCGGGCCGCGCGGTGGTTCGGATGTTCCCCGATCAGCGCCACCTCAACCTTGGCGGCAGCTTGCACGGCGGAATGGTGATGAGCTTCATCGACATGGCGCTGTTTGGCGGCGGCCGCTGCGCCGGGATGCGCCGCGCGCATTACGTCACTCTCGACCTCACCACCAAGTTCATGGGGCGGGGCGAAGCGGGCAAGCCACTGGACGCGCACGTCGAACTGGTCCGCCAGACCCGCAGCCTGGCCTTCCTCCAGGGCGTGGTCCGCCAGGAGGGCGAGGCCTGCTACAGCTTCTCCGGCACGCTGAAGAAGCTTCGCGACGTCACGTGACGGGAGCCGTCGCCGCCGCCTACGACCGCCTGCTCGCCGCAGGGGAACTGAAGCCCGATCCCGACCAGGCCCGCGCGGCTGCCGAGCTTGACCGGCTGGGGCAGGAACTGGCCATGCGCCGCGGTTTCTTTGCCCGGCTGCTCGGCCGGCGCCGCGATGTTTGCGGGGTTTACCTGTGGGGAGGGGTCGGCCGCGGCAAGTCGATGCTGATGGACCTCGCGTTCGATGAGATCGCCGTCGAGCCGAAGCGCCGGGTCCATTTCCATGCCTTCATGCTCGAGGTCCACGACCGGCTCCGGGCGGAGCGCGCAAGGGGGCATGGCGACCCGATCCCGGCGCTCGCCGAAGCGATCGCCGAGGAGAGCGTGCTGCTCTGTTTCGACGAGATGGTGGTCAACAATCCCGCCGACGCGATGATCCTGTCGCGGCTGTTCACCGCCCTGCTCGAGGAGGGCGTGGCGGTGGTCACGACCTCCAACCGCTGCCCGCGCGACCTCTACAAGGACGGCCTCAACCGCGAGCTGTTCCTGCCCTTCATCCACCTGCTGGAGGACAGGCTCGAAGTGGTGCCGCTCGACGGTTCGACCGACTACCGCCTCGACCGCCTGCACGGGGTGGAAACCTGGCACGTGCCCAACGGCCCAACCGCGACCGAGGCGCTGTCCAAGGCCTTTTTCAAGCTCACCGATTATCCGGTCGAGGACCGTGCCAACGTTCCCTCGGAGGAGCTTGCGGTCGGCGGCGGCCGCACGCTGCAAGTGCCCAAGAGCCTCAAGGGGGTCGCGGTCTTCTCGTTCAAGCGGCTGTGCGGCGAAGCCCGCGGCGCCGCCGATTATCTGGCGATCGCGCAGCGCTTCCACACCGTGATCCTGGTCGGAATTCCCGTCATGGGTCCGGAGAAGCGCAACGAGGCGGCGCGGTTCGTGACGCTGATCGACGCGCTCTACGAACATAAGGTCAAGCTGCTCGCCGCCGCCGACGCCGAGCCCGCCGCGCTCTACCCCGCTGGCACCCGCGCGTTCGAATTCCAGCGCACCGTCAGCCGCCTGGAAGAGATGCGCAGCACCGATTACCTCGCCGAGGGCCACGGCGCGGAGGGCTAGGGGAACGGCGGCACGCCCGGCCGGTTCTGCCTTCACGGCAAGAAGGAGAGGACCATGCTTGGCAACGCCAACGCCACACCGATGATCGCGGTCGAGGAGCTCGACCGGGCCCGCCGCTTCTACACCGACGTGCTCGGTGCAAGAGAGGTCGGAAGCGTCGGCGAGGAAGTCGTCAACCTGCAGACCGGCGACACTCGCTTCGACATCTACCGGTCGCAATATGCCGGCACCAACAAGGCGACCGCGCTGACCTTTTCGGTCGACGACGTCGAGGCCGAGGCCGCCGAGCTCAAGGGCAAGGGCATCGCCTTCGAGCATTACGACATGGACGGGCTCGAACGGCAGGGCGACGTCTATGTCGCCGAGGGCATGAAAACCGCCTGGTTCAAGGATCCCGACGGCAATATCCTGAGCCTGATCGAAGGCTGACAATTCGGGCGCTTGCTGCCGCGCCGCTGTCGACCTA
Organism: Sphingomonas kaistensis; assembly: GCF_011927725.1. Classification (NCBI taxonomy): domain Bacteria; kingdom Pseudomonadati; phylum Pseudomonadota; class Alphaproteobacteria; order Sphingomonadales; family Sphingomonadaceae; genus Sphingomonas; species Sphingomonas kaistensis. The sequence continues at coordinate 1,199,572 of NZ_JAATJC010000001.1, forward strand.
GCCTCCCCCGCATCCCGGGGGAGGACCAACCATGCTGCTCACGTCACTGCTGCTCGCCGCCGCCCAGCCGGCCGCCGCGCCTCCTGCCTCGCCGCCTGCCAACCGGGCGGCCGAGCGCGCGCTCTTCAAGCAGATCGTCGAGATGCAGACGGTCACCGGCAAGACCGCCGAATTCCGCAAGCTGACGACCCTCCTCACCAGTGAATTCCGCAAGGCGGGCATGACCACCGTGGTCAAGGATCACGACGGCACCCAGACCCTGATCGCGCGCTGGAAGGCCCCGCGTCCGAGCGGCAAGAAGCCGATCCTGCTGCTTGCCCACATGGACGTGGTCGAGGCCAAGGCCGCCGACTGGAAGAACCCGCCGTTCGAGTTCCGGGAGGAGAAGGGCTTCTACCTCGGCCGCGGATCGAGCGACAACAAGGCGGCGCTGACCGGCGTCGTCCTCGCACTGCAGAAGCTCAAGGCGAGTGGCTGGGCGCCCAATCGCGACATCGTGGTGCTGTTCACCGGGGACGAGGAAACCGGGATGAAGAGCGTCAAGCGCGCCTCGACCGAGTGGCGCGACCTCATCGACGCCGAATATGCGCTCAACTTCGATGCCGGCGGCGGGGCGCTTTACAAGGATGGCCGGGTCGACGCCTACTACCTGCAGATCGCCGAGAAGACCTATGCCGACTTCAAGCTGAGGGTCGAGAACGAAGGCGGCCACAGCAGCGCGCCGCGGCCCGACAATGCCATCTATGCCCTCGCCGGGGCGCTCAAGAACCTCGAGGAATATCGCTTCGAGCCGATGATCAACCCGGCCACCCGCGCCTTTTTCGAGCGCATCGCGGCGGGCGACAAGGGCAGCTTCGGCGAGCTGGTGACGAAGTGGCTGGAGAACCCCACCGATCGCCGCACCGCCGACCTGCTTGAGGCCAATGAGCCCGGCTATACCCGCACGCGCTGCGTCGCGACCCAGCTCTCGGGCGGCCATGCCCCCAATGCCCTGCCGCAGCGGGCCGAGGCCAACGTCAATTGCCGGATCTTCCCCGGAGTGAGCTTCGACCAGGTCAAGGCGGACCTGCAGCGGATCGCCGGAAAGGACGTGACGGTCACGCTTGACACCGACAGCAGCACCCCGCCGACCGATGTCAGCCCACTGCGCGACGATCTTGTCGCGGCCTATCAGGCGGCGGTCCGGACCCGCTTCGCGACCGCGTCGATCATCCCCGTGCAGTCGGCGGGCGCGACCGACGGCGCCTACCTTCGCGCGGTCGGCATCCCGGTCTACGGGGTGGGCGGCCTGTGGGGCTACCTGACCGAGCCGAGCAACGCCCACGGCCTCGACGAGCGCGTGGTCGTCGAGGGCTTTCACGATCAGGTCCCGATCATCGCCGACCTGATCCGCCGCGTCGGCAGCTGAGACACGAAAAAGGGCCGCCCGGATCGCTCCGGACGGCCCCTGTTTCTCGCGAGCCGGTCAGCGCAGCAGGGCGCCGATGATCTGCTCGATGATTTGGGTCTGCGGGTCTACCCCGTAAAGCTGGCCCTGATCGTAATAATATTGGTTGTACGGATCGAGGCGATACTGCTGCCGCACGTCGTACGGGATCTGGTTGTAGGCATAGCGGTCATAGCCATAGCTCTGCGCGTAGCGCTGGCCGATCGCCAGCTTCTTTGCCTGGCCCGGCGGCAGGCAGCCGTTGTTCTTCTTCGCGAGGCCCGGCGGGCAGCCATAGTTTTGCGCATAGCCACCATGCTTGCCATGATTGCCGTGCCCGTTGCCGGGCTTGGCGGCGGCCGGGGCCGCGACGAAGGCGAGCGCTGCGCCCGCTAGGATGAGTGCCTGTTTCATGCCCAGGCTTATCGGCCTGGCGCCCTTAACCGGGTGTGACGGCGCCATTCATGTGTGATGGATACAAATGGCCCGCTCGCGCGGTTGCCCCGGCGGTGCTCACGGGCTAGAGGCCCTGACCGACCCGGCTGTCCGTCCCGGCGGCGGCCTCACGCCCAAGAACCCGACGGAGACCCCCCTTTGTCCGCAACGACGTCCCGCAAGAAGATCGCCCTCATCGGCGCCGGTAACATCGGCGGCACGCTTGCCCACCTCGCCGCCCAGAAGGAACTCGGCGACATCGTCCTGTTCGACGTGGTTGAAGGCGTTCCCCAGGGCAAGGCGCTCGACATCTCGCAGTGCGGCCCGATCGAGGGCTTCGACGCCAAGGTCACCGGCTCGAACGATTATGCCGACATCGCCGGCGCCGACGTGATCATCGTCACCGCCGGTGTCGCCCGCAAGCCGGGCATGAGCCGCGACGACCTGATCGGCATCAACCTCAAGGTGATGAAGGCGGTCGGCGAGGGCATCAAGGCCAATGCCCCCGACGCCTTCGTGATCTGCATCACCAACCCGCTCGACGCGATGGTCTGGGCGCTGCGCGAATTTTCGGGCCTCCCGGCCAACAAGGTCGTCGGCATGGCCGGCGTGCTGGACTCGGCGCGCTTCGCTCACTTCCTTGCCGAGGAATTCCAGGTCAGCGTGAAGGACATCAACGCCTTCGTACTCGGCGGCCACGGCGACACCATGGTTCCGGTCACCAGCTACACCACGGTCAGCGGCATTCCGGTCGACGACCTGGTCAAGATGGGTCGCTCGACCAAGGAAAAGATCGACGCCATCGTCAAGCGGACCCGCGGCGGCGGCGGCGAGATCGTCGCCCTGCTCAAGACCGGTTCGGCCTTCTACGCCCCGGCCACCAGCGCCATCGCGATGGCCGAAGCCTATCTCGGTGACCAGAAGCGGATCCTGCCCTGCGCGGTTGAAGTGAACGGCAAGTACGGCCTCGACGGCCTGTATGTCGGCGTTCCGGTCGTGATCGGTGCCGGCGGCGCCGAGGAAGTGATCGAGATCGCGCTCGACGAAGAGCAGAAGCAGAACCTCAAGGTCAGCGTCGATGCGGTCAAGGAACTGCTCGACGCCTGCCGGGCGATCGAGCCGAGCCTTGGCTAAGGCCGTCCGCCTTGCCGCCCTTGCGTTGCTGACCATCCCGGTGGCGGCAGCGGCGCAGACCACCAATCCTCCCGCCGCGATCGTCGAAGCGGCGGCGGATTGCTGGCAGGTCGTCGGTCCTGCCGGGGTCGACCAGGCCGCGCTGGTCGCCAAGGGCTGGAAGGCTGGCGAGCTCAGGGAGAAGACCGGCAAGGCGGTCGCCTCTCCGCTCAAATTCTATGCCAAGCCGACCTCCACCGTGGTGGTGATGGTGCTGCCCAATTCGGGCGCCTGCAGCGTGGTGTCGGGGGTGACCGGGCTCGATGCCTATCGCCCGGTGATGGACCTGCTGCAGACCCGGCTCAAGCAGGTCGAACCTGCGCTCAAGGCCGGCCGCGCCGGCAAGAATGGTGCTGCCTTCCTGGGCGGTGGGCGGATCGCGCTGATCGAGCCGACCGGGACCAAGGAACAGCCCAGCGTCCGCTACACCGTCACCGCCGAATCCGCGGCCAAGAAGGGCCGGTAGCTGCCCCCACGTGGCGTGCCCGCGACCAACCCAGATGCCTCGAGCCAGAAGACAGATCAGGAGCCTAGATGAGCATTCTCGTTAACCGGAACACCAAGGTCATCACGCAGGGCATGACCGGTGAGACCGGCACCTTCCACACCCAGCAGGCGCTCGCCTACGGCACCCAGATGGTCGGCGGCGTGACCCCCGGCAAGGGCGGCTCGACCCACATCGGCCTGCCGGTGTTCGACACGGTCGAGGAAGCCGTCGCCAAGACCGGCGCCGACGCGTCGGTGATCTACGTTCCGCCGCCCTTCGCCGCCGATTCGATCCTCGAGGCGATCGACGCCAGGGTGCCGCTGATCGTCTGCATCACCGAGGGCATTCCGGTGCTCGACATGGTCAAGGTCAAGCGCGCGCTCGACGGTTCGTCGTCGCGGCTGATCGGCCCGAACTGCCCGGGCGTCCTGACCCCGGACGAATGCAAGATCGGCATCATGCCCGGCAACATCTTCAAGAAGGGCAGCGTCGGAGTCGTCTCGCGCTCGGGCACGCTCACCTATGAAGCGGTGTTCCAGACCTCGAACGAGGGTCTCGGCCAGACCACCGCGGTCGGCATCGGCGGCGATCCGGTCAAGGGCACCGAGTTCATCGACATGCTCGAGATGTTCCTGGCCGACGACGAAACAAAGTCGATCATCATGATCGGCGAAATCGGTGGCTCGGCCGAAGAAGAAGCCGCCCAGTTCCTGGCCGACGAGGCCAAGCGCGGCCGGTCCAAGCCGACCGTCGGCTTCATCGCCGGCCGCACCGCCCCTCCTGGCCGCCGCATGGGCCATGCCGGCGCGATCGTATCCGGCGGCAAGGGCGACGCGGAATCCAAGATCGCCGCGATGGAAGCCGCTGGCATTCGGGTGTCCCCGAGCCCATCTGAGCTTGGCCGCACGCTGAAGGACCTGCTCAACGGCTGACACACCCTGGCAAGGGTGCGGCGCTATAATGGCCTGAGGCCCCGGCTTGTCGAGCGGGGCGACGAGGATGGAATGACCGACCTGTACGAGACCGAGCAAGGACCGAGCTGGCAGCGGGCGAACTGGCCGCTGGCGGAACTGGACGCCGTCAACCTCGGTCTCGACCCGACCGAGGCGACCATCGAGCAGGTCGCCAAGGGCGCCAGGGACAAGGCCGCCGCGGGCGGTGCGTCCGAGGCGGAGGTCCGCCGCGCCGCCGAGGATTCGATCCGCGCGATGATGCTGATCCGCACCTACCGGGTGCGCGGCCACCTCGCTTCGGACCTCGATCCGCTCGGCCTCGCCAAGCGCGATCTTCCGGCCGACCTCACCCCCGAATATCACGGCTTCACCGCCGCCGATCTTGACCGTCCGATCTTCATCGGCGGCAATCTCGGGCTAGAGACCGCGACCGTGCGCGAGATCGTCGCGATCCTGCGCGCCAATTACTGCGGCAAGATCGGCCTCGAATATATGCACATCAACGATCTGGGGGAGCGCCGCTTCCTCCAGGATCGGATCGAGGGCCGCGACAAGGGCGCCAGCTTCACCGCCGAGGGCAAGCAGGCGATCCTCGAAAAGGTGATCCAGGGCGAGCAGTGGGAGAAGTTCCTCGCCAAGAAGTATGTCGGGACCAAGCGTTTCGGCCTCGACGGCGGCGAAAGCATGATCCCGGCGCTGGAGGCCGTGATCAAATATGGCGGGCAGGCGGGGGTCGAGGAGATCGTCGTCGGAATGGCCCACCGCGGCCGCCTCAACGTCCTCGTTAACGTCATGGGCAAGCCCTACCGCGCGATCTTCAGCGAGTTCGCCGGCGGTAGCGCCAACCCCGAGGACGTCGGCGGTTCGGGTGACGTAAAATATCACCTCGGCACCTCGTCCGATCGCGAGTTCGACGGCACCAAGGTCCACCTCTCGCTGCAGGCCAACCCGTCGCACCTCGAGGCGGTCAACCCGGTGGTGCTCGGCAAGGCCCGCGCGGTGCAGGTCATCAAGGGTGATGTCGAAGGCGACAAGGTCCTTCCCATCCTGCTGCACGGCGACGCTGCGTTCGCAGGCCAGGGCATCGTGTGGGAATGCCTCAGCTTTTCCGGCCTGCCGGGCTACGGCATCGGCGGCTGCATCCACTTCGTGATCAACAACCAGGTCGGCTTCACCACCAGCCCGCAATTCGCGCGTAGCTCGCCCTATCCGAGCGATGTCGCGAAGGGCATCATGGCGCCGATCCTGCACGTCAATGGCGACGATCCCGAAGCGGTGACCTTCGCCTGCAAGCTCGCGACCGAGTTCCGCCAGGAGTTCAATCGCGACATCGTGATCGACATGTGGTGCTACCGCCGCTTCGGCCACAACGAAGGCGACGAGCCGAGCTTCACCCAGCCTTTGATGTATGACGCGATCCGCAAGCATCCGCCGGTCAGCAAGCAATATGGCGACCGGCTGGTGGCCGAGGGCGTGGTCGACCAGGCGTGGATCGACGGCAAGACGAACGACTTCGTCGCGCATCTGGAGGCTGAGTTTGCCGCCGGCGCGAACTACCTGCCGAACAAGGCCGACTGGTTCGAAGGCCGCTGGGCCGGTCTCAGCAAGCCGATCGAGCCGGTCGAGGGCCGCCGCAACACCGGTACCGCGGTGCCCGAGGAAGAAGTGCGCTCGGTCGGCGAGTCACTGACCCGCGTCCCGGACGACCTCAACATCCACAAGACGCTGGCCCGGATCATCGACGCCAAGAAGGCGATGTTCGACAGCGGCGCGGGCTTCGACTGGGCGACCGCCGAGGCTCTGGCCTTCGGTACCCTGATCGCCGAGGGACACAACATCCGCCTGTCGGGCCAGGACAGCGGCCGCGGCACCTTCAGCCAGCGCCACGCGGTTTGGACCGACCAGAAGGACGGCCACAAGTTCGTACCGCTGACCACCATCGAGGGCGGCCGGTTCGAGGTGCGGGATTCGCCGCTCAGCGAGTTCGGCGTGCTCGGCTTCGAATATGGCTACAGCCTCGCCGATCCGCGCACCCTGGTGCTGTGGGAAGCGCAGTTCGGCGACTTCGCCAACGGCGCGCAGGTGATCGTCGATCAGTTCATCGCCTCGGGCGAGGCCAAGTGGCTGCGCGCCAGCGGCCTGGTCATGCTGCTGCCGCACGGCTTCGAAGGGCAGGGGCCGGAGCATTCCTCGGCCCGGCTCGAGCGCTATCTCCAGCTCTGCGCCGAGGACAATATCCAGGTCGCCAACATCACCACCCCGGCGAATTATTTCCACCTGCTCCGCCGCCAGTTGCTGCGCGATTTCCGCAAGCCGCTGGTGATCATGACGCCCAAGTCGCTGCTTCGCCACAAGTCGGCGGTGTCGGCGATCGCCGATTTCTCGGGCGAGAGCCACTTCAAGCGGATCCTGTCGGACCTTAAGCCGCCGGCCGAGGGCCGCACCCGCCGCGTCGTGCTGTGTTCGGGCAAGGTCGCCTACGAGCTGATGGAAGCGCGCGACGAAGCCGGGATGGACGATGTGGAGATCCTCCGCATCGAGCAGCTCTATCCCTTCCCGTCGGAACCGTTGGTCAAGCGCCTCGCGGCGATGCCCGCGCTCGAGGAACTGGTGTGGTGCCAGGAAGAGCCGCGCAACAACGGCAGCTGGTTCTTCGTCGAGCCCTATCTCGAAGAAGCGCTGCGTGCCGCCGGCAAGGGCTTCCGTCCGGACTATGCCGGCCGCCACGCCTCGGCCTCGCCGGCGACCGGACTTGCCAAGCGCCACGTCGCCGAACAAACCGCGCTGATTGCCGCCGCGCTGGGGACCAGGGCCGCTTCATCCGCCGCGACCGACGCGGCTCAGAATACTGTCCGGCACGCCGGCAAAGCGAACGCTTGAGGGGAAGAATGGGCACGGAAGTCAAAGTCCCGGCACTGGGCGAAAGCATCACCGAAGCGACGCTTGGCGCCTGGCTCAAGAAGCCGGGCGATGCGGTCGCGGTCGACGAACCGGTGGCCAGCCTCGAGACCGACAAGGTGTCGGTCGATGTGCCGTCGCCGGTTGCGGGCGTGTTCGGCGAAGCACTGGTGGCCGAGGGTGACACGGTCAATGTCGGCGCGGTGATCGCAACCATCGGCGAGGGCGGCGGCGCTGCTGCGGCGCCTGCGGCCAAGGCTCCCGAGGCCGCTCCCGCGGCGTCGCCCGCACCGGCAGCGCCGAGCGGCGAAGGCATCAGCGACGACCAGGCCCAGGCGCTTCGGCTTAGCCCATCGGTCCGCCGCGCGGTGCAGGAAAGCGGCGTCGATCCCGCTGGGCTCACCGGTAGCGGCAAGGACGGCCGCCTGACCAAGGAAGACGTGGCCAAGGCCAAGGCGTCGCCCGCAGCCGCGCCGGCTGCTGCCCCGGCGCCGGCCAAGGCCGCTGCCCCTGCGGCGCCGAAGGGCGAGCGCAGCGAGGAACGGGTCAAGATGACCCGCCTGCGCCAGACCATCGCGACCCGCCTCAAGGATGCGCAGAACACCGCGGCGCTGCTGACGACGTTCAACGACGTCGACATGACCGAGGTGATTGCGGCGCGCACCCGCTACAAGGACCTGTTCGAGAAGAAGCACGGCATCCGCCTCGGCTTCATGGGCTTCTTCACCAAGGCGGTGGCGCTCGCCGCGCGCGACGTGCCGTCGGTCAACGCCCGGATCGAGGGCGACGAGATCGTTTATCACAACTACCTCGACGTCTCGGTCGCGGTGTCGGCGCCCAAGGGCCTCGTCGTCCCGGTGGTCCGCTCCGCCGACCAGATGAGCTTTGCCGAGATCGAGCAGGCGATCGCCGGCTTCGGCCAGAAGGCCAAGGCAGGGACCCTGACCGCCGACGACATGAAGGGCGGCACCTTCACCATCTCCAACGGCGGCGTGTTCGGCTCGCTCCTGTCGACCCCGATCATCAACCCGCCGCAGTCGGCGGTGCTCGGCCTGCACCGGATCGAGGAACGTGCCGTGGTCAAGGACGGCCAGATCGTCGCCCGCCCGATGATGTATCTCGCCTTGTCCTACGACCATCGCCTGGTCGACGGCCGCGAGGCGGTGACCTTCCTCGTTCGCATCAAGGAAGCGATCGAGGATCCGACCCGCCTGCTCATCGACCTCTAAGCAGATTTTTTGCTCCCCGTCCGGCGGGAGCCCCGAAGGAAGACCATGGCTGACTACGACTACGACGTTCTGGTGATCGGCGCCGGCCCCGGCGGCTATGTGGCCGCGATCCGCGCTGCGCAGCTCGGGCTCAGGACCGCCTGCGCCGAGAGCCGCGAGACCCTCGGCGGAACCTGCCTCAACGTCGGCTGCATCCCGTCCAAGGCCCTGCTCCATGCGTCCGAGCTGTTCGAGGAAGCCGCCCACGGGCACATGGCCAAGTGGGGCATCACCGGCCAGTTCAACATCGACATCCCGACCATGCAGAAGGGTCGGGTCGAGGCGGTGGAGGGACTGACCAAGGGCATCGAGTTCCTGTTCAAGAAGAACAAGGTCACCTGGCTCAAGGGCCTCGCCAAGTTCACCGGCGCCGACACCGTCGACGTCGCCGGGCAGGCGGTTCGCGCCAAGAACATCGTGATCGCTACCGGCTCGTCGGTCACCCCGCTTCCGGGCGTCACCGTCGACCAGGAGCGGATCGTCGATTCGACCGGCGCGCTGGAGCTGGGCGAAGTGCCGAGCCACCTCGTCGTCATCGGTGGCGGCGTGATCGGGCTGGAGCTTGGCAGCGTCTGGCGTCGCCTCGGCGCGCAGGTCACCGTGGTCGAATATCTCGATCAGATCCTGCCCGGCATGGATGAAGAGATCCGCAAGGAATCGAACAAGATCTTCAAGAAGCAGGGCTTCGCCTACAAGCTCGGCACCAAGGTTACCGGTGTCCAGCGTAACGGCGACGCGGTCACCGTCACGGTCGAGCCCGCCAAGGGCGGCGCGGCGGAGACGATCGAGGCCAGCCATGTGCTCGTGTCGATCGGTCGCCGTCCGAACACCGGCGGCTTGGGCCTCGAGGCCGCCGGGCTGCAGCTCAACGCCAAGGGCCAGATCGAAACCGACCACAGCTTCCGCACCTCGGTGCCGGGCGTGTGGGCGATCGGCGACGTCATCCCCGGCCCGATGCTCGCCCACAAGGCCGAGGACGAGGGCATTGCGGTGGCCGAGAACATCGCTGGCCTGACCGGCATCGTGAACCACAACATCATCCCGTCGGTGGTCTACACCACCCCCGAAATCGCCGGTGTCGGCCTGACCGAAGAACAGGCCAGGGCGGGGGGCGAGATCAAGGTCGGCAAGTTCCCGATGATGGCCAACAGCCGCGCCAAGACCAACGGCGAGCCCGACGGGCTGGTCAAGGTCATCGCCGATGCCAAGACCGACCGCGTGCTGGGCGTGTGGATGATCAACAATCTGGCGGGCACCATGATTGCGCAGGCCGCGCAGGCGATGGAGTTCGGCGCCACGTCCGAAGATATCGCCTACACCTGCCACGCCCACCCGACCCATGCCGAGGCCTTCAAGGAAGCGGCGATGGCGGTGCAGGGCAAGCCGATCCACATCTGAGGGGTGGGCAGGTCCGGTGTTGGCCTAGCCGCCGCCCTTAAGGCGGTGCGGGCAGCCGGGCCAGCAGCACGGGCGCCGCGTGCCTTCGGACAGGCTTTCCAGGCCCCACGCGATCCGCTTGGTCCGCGTTTCCGCCTTCCTGGGTGACGTGACCCAGCAGATCCACTCGTTGCGGGCGAGCGGGGTGATGTCCTCCCAGGTCGATCGGGCCGCCGGCGCGCCCAGCAGTGCGGCGGCGAGGTCATCCGGCAGGTCGTGCACGGTGCCGCCGGCAAGGGTCCTCTGGTCGGCCATCGCCGTAGTTTTCATCCCAATCGAGCCCAGCATCAAGAGGTGAGCGCATGCATTGCCACGGCAGGGCTTTGGACCCGGTCGGAACCGACTGGCGGTTCGTAACGCTTCAGTGACGATGCTCACCTTTCTCGATCCGCCAACCGCCGCCGGCAGCAGCAAATTGCGGGTTCAGCTGACCTATTGGTGGCGCCACCGCCGACTGGCGCAGTTGCAGAAGCCATTGCTGTTCACCGAGTGGGTGCAACACCGCAAGCTGCATGACCGTGACCCGCGCATGCCGATCCTTGCCGACAAGGTCCGCGCCAAGACCTTCGTTGCCGGTTCGCTGGGGGAAGGGTGGGTCACGCCAACCTTGTGGGAAGGGGCGACCCTGCCCACCGAGCCGGCCTGGGACTTTCCATATGTGGTGAAGTCGCGCCACGGTTGCGGGCAGTTCCGCGTGGTGCGCAACCGCGAGGACCATGCCGAGGCGATCGAGCAATCCCGGCGCTGGATGCGGCAAAGCTACGGGGCCTGGCTCGACGAGTGGCTGTACGGCGAGATCGAGCGCGGATTGCTGGTGGAGCCGTATATCGGCGACGCGGCGGCGCTTCCCGTCGACTACAAGATCTTCGTGTTCGGAGGCCGGGCGCGCTTCGTCCAGGTCCATCTTGGCCGCGGCGAGGATCATCGCTGGATCGTTCTCGATCCGGACTGGAACCGCGTCTCCCCGCCGACCGAAGATCCAGATCCCGAACGCCCCGCGACACTGGATCGGATGCTGGAAGCAGCCGAGCGGCTTGCGGCCGGCTTCTGCTTCGTTCGTGCCGATTTCTACGAGATCGGGGGACAGCCACGGTTCGGGGAACTGACCTTCTATCCCGGCAGCGGCCTTGAACGGGTCGAGCCGCCTCGCCTTGACCTGCTGATGGGCCTCTTGTGGAGCGCGGCCCTGCCTCGCTGGCTCGAGCCCATCGCGCTGCTGTCGGCCTAGGCTTTCACCAACGCCAGGATGCCCGGCAACCACCTGGCTGCCGGGCATCGGGCTCATCAACCGCAGGGGAGGCGGCCGATGTTCTCGTCAGGCGGGCGCCATCGCCAGGGTGAGCGACCGGCGGCGGCGGCGGAACGTCGCTCCGATCACACCGAAGCCGAGCAGCATCATCGCCCAGGTCGCAGGCTCCGGCACGGCGGCCACCGCAGCCGTGACCGAGGCACGCGACTGACCGATGATGAGGTTGCCGTTGGCGACCCCCGTACCAAGCGCGAAATTGTTGAACCCGACGCGGATGGCGTTGGTGGTGATGCCGAGGCTGGTCAGGCCGTCACCTTCCATGATCTGTTCGTTGAGGATGATGAACAGGCCGCCCAGGTCGAACAGGACGGTGTTGGGGTCCGGATTGCTGAACAGCGACGCGTTGATGTTGAGGCCCGACAGCACGGAGCCACCGATCACCAGCCCCTCGATCGTCGTCGACCCGGTGGCGCTGAGCCCGCCGAGCGACGATGCCGTCGATTGGGACTGGATGGTTGTCGCACCGATGCTGAACAGCCCGGCCAGCCGCGGATCGTTGATGACCGTCAGGCCGATGCCGGCCGCCAGGTCGTTCACGGTCGCGGTGGCGGAAGCGCCGGTCGCGGTGCCGGTCGAGTTGGAGCTGAGAAGCCCTGTTTCCACCCGCTGGCTGAGCCCGGTCAGGCCGGTCGTCAGGGAGGCCGCTTCCTGGACCGACGCGACGGAGTTCGAGACATTGTAGTCGGGGGGAGCGCTGCCGCTGGTGGCGGCAACCGGACCGATGCTGACGGTGGCGGTGGTGATCCCGCCGACCTTTACCGTTTCATTCGCTCCGAGGGCGTAGCCCGAACTGGAGGCTGTCTGCGCGAGGGCAGGTGTGGCCAGCAGGCTGAGGCTGAGAGTTGCGAGACATGTCAGAGACTTCCGCATAACCTTCTCCATCCACCCGGCGCGCCGCGGCCAGCGACGACCACTTGCGCTCTGGGTGTTCCAATAGATCCGGCAAAGGCAGCTACGCTTGGGGACAGGGGTCATATGCGGCGCCTTTTGGCACTGTCACGAACTGGGACAATGTCAGCCGCGGGCTAAAAGGCTGCGCATGCCAAGGCTGCCGTGGCGATGTGATGAGGACTATTCCGCGGGGCGCTCACTCCCCTTAAGCGGTGACCCATGATCGCCATTCTTTCGCCCGCGGGCCGCCCAGGCGGCGCCGCAATGCCGACCGGATCACGGCCTTGAAGGTTCGCGCCACCCTTCGCCGCTGGCACATCTGGCTTGGCTGGCTGGTCGGCGTGCCGTTCCTGTTCTGGGCGCTGTCGGGCCTGATCATGGTGTGGAAGCCGATCGAGGAGGTGCGCGGGACCGATCTTCTCGCGCCGGCCGCGCCGGTCGTGCTGGGGGCGCCGGCCATCCTGCCCTCGGTCGTCGCCGGCCTGCCTCTCGCCAAGGTCACCCTCGAGCAGCGGGCCGCCGGTCCGCGCTGGGTGATCGAGGTGCGCGGCGGTCCGACCCGGCTTGCCGATCCAGTGACCGGAAGGCTGCTTCCACCGCTCAGCGCCGCCGACGCCTCGGCCGAGGTGCTCGCCCGCTACCGCGGTACCGGCACCATCGCCTCCGTCAGCCGCACCAGTGCCGACGACCCGCCGCTCGAACTGCGCCGTCCGGTGGCGAGCTGGAAGGTCGACATGAGCGACGGCAGCCACCTGTTCGTCGCGGCGGACAGCGGGGCGATCGTCGCCACCCGCACCCGCTGGTGGCGCGTCTACGACTGGATGTGGGGGCTCCACATCATGGACCTCAAGGGCCGCGAGGACACCCACCATCCGACCCTCGTCGCCTTTGCCGCGATCAGCCTGCTGACGGTCCTGCTGGCGCTGGTCCTGCTGCCGCTTTCAATCAAGCGCCGCCGCCCCTAGATCGGGGTCATGGGATATGAGACCGAGCTGAAGCTCTTCATCGACGGCGCGTGGCGCCAGGGCGAGGGCGACCTTTCGCCCGTGATCAATCCGGCGAGCGGCGACACCATCGCCGAGCTGCATCTCGCCAGCACCGCCAACCTCGACGAGGCGCTGGCGGCGGCCGGGCGGGCCTGGCCCGAATGGCGCGCCATGGACGTCGAGAAGCGCGGGGCGATCCTCCGCAAGGCCGCCAGCCTGCTGCGCGAGCGGGCCGAGCCGATCGGTCGGTTGCTGACCCAGGAACAGGGCAAGCCCCTGGCCGAGGCGATCGGCGAGGTGATGGGCGCGGCCGGCATGTTCGACTATTTCGCCGAAGAAGCGAAGCGTGCCGGCGGGCGCGTCCTCGTGCGTCCGACCGGCCAGCGTTCGATCGTCATTCCGCAGCCGGTCGGCCCGACCGTCACCTTTACGCCGTGGAATTTCCCGATCTACCTGCTCGCCAAGAAGGTGGCGGCGGCGCTTGCGGCGGGCTGCACCGTCATCTCCAAGCCGCCCGAGGAAACTCCCGGTTGCACCGGCGCGCTTGCCAGGGCGCTAGACGATGCGGGCATTCCCAAGGGCGTGTTCCAGCTCGTCCACGGCGTTCCTGACGCGGTATCGCGCCAGTTGATCGGCAGCCCGGTCATCCGCAAGATCAGCTTCACCGGCTCGACCGGCGTCGGCAAGCATCTGATGAAGCTTGCCGCCGACGGCATGAAGCGCATCACGATGGAGCTTGGCGGCCACGCTCCGGTGCTGGTGTTCGACGATTGCGACCTCGACAAGACGCTCGACATGCTGGTGCCGCAGAAGTTCAGGAACGCCGGCCAGGTCTGCGTCTCGCCGACCCGCTTCTTCGTGCAGGAAGGCATTTACGACGCCTTCGCCAAAGGCTTTGCGGCCCGCACGGCGGCCGTGAAGCTCGGCAACGGTCTCGACGCCGACACTAGGATGGGACCGCTCGCCAACCAGCGGCGGCTGCCCGCGATCGCCGGGCTGGTCGAGGATGCCAAGGCCAAGGGCGCCCGCGTGCTTGCGGGCGGTGAGCCGGGCGACGGCGGCTTCTTCTTCCAGCCCACCGTGCTGGCCGATGTCCCCGACCACGCTGACGCGATGAACGTCGAACCGTTCGGTCCGGTCGCGCTGATGCGCAGCTTCGCCACCGAGGACGAAGCGCTGCACCAGGCCAACCGCCTGCCCTACGGCCTCGCCTCGTTCGTCTTCACCGAGAACGGCCGCCGCGCCAACCGCCTTGGCGATGCGCTCGAAAGCGGGATGGTCGGCATTAACAACTTCGCCATCTCGGTCGCCGACGCGCCCTTCGGCGGGGTCAAGGAAAGCGGCTTCGGCAGCGAAGGCGGCGAGGAAGGGCTTGCCAGCTACCAGGTGACCAAGGCCATCCACCAGGCTTGACCCATCGGGCGGGCGGCTCCACATCCCGCCAGCCCACGTGCTCGGGCGAACGCACTCCGACGAGGAAGCGAATGCCCGAGCTTGCCCTGCTGTACGAACATCCCTTGTGGTTCGAGCCGCTGTTCGCCGCGCTCGACCGGTCGGGCGTCGATTATGTGAAGATCGCGGTGGGCGACCACCATTTCGACCCGGCCGGCTCGCCGCCGCCGGCGCCGGTGATCTTCAACCGCGTCGCCATGTCGAGCTTCCTGCGCGAGCCCGAGCATCCTTTGTTCTACACCGCCGCGCTGCTCGATCATTGGCGAGGGCAGGGGGCCCTGGTCCTGAACGGGCCCGAGGTGATGGCGATCGACAGCAGCAAGGCGCGGCAATTGTCGCTGCTCGGCCGCCTCGGCCTCACCACCCCGCGCACCCGCGTCGTCCACCGCGCCGCCGATCTCGCTGGGGCTGCGGAGGAGATCGGCTATCCGCTGCTGGTCAAGGCCAATGTCGGCGGCTCCGGCGCCGGCATCATGCGCTTCGACAGCGCGGCCGAGCTGGCGGCGGTGGTGGCCGCGGGGGACCAGCCGCGGTCGGTCGACCAGGTGCTGCTGGTGCAGGAAGCGGTGCCGGCGCGTGACGGGATGATCTGGCGGATCGAGACGCTGGACGCCAGGTTTCTTTACGCGCTGGAGATTGCCGGCGCCGGCCAGTTCGACCTCTGCCCGGCCGATGCCTGCGGTGACGAGCGCGGGCCGATCGCGATGCGCGCCTTCACTCCGCCGGCCGAGATCGTCGCCGGTGCGGAGCGGGTCGCGCAAGCGATGGGGATGGACGTCGGCGGGGTCGAGGTGATGATCGACAGCCGCGACGGATCGGCCAAATTCTACGACATCAACGCCCTGTCCAATTTCGTCGCCAAGCCCACCGAAGTGCTCGGTTACGATCCGCACGACAATCTGGTGGACTGGCTAAAGACTAAGATCGCGGAGGCACGGGCATGAGGTTCGGTTACTGGATGCCGGTGTTCGGCGGCTGGCTCCGCAACGACCCCGACGAGGGGCCGGCGGCAAGCTGGGAACAGGTCCGCGACCTGACCTTGCGCTCGGAGCAGGCCGGGTGGGACCTCAGCCTCATCGCCGAACTGTTTCTCAACGACATCAAGGGGGTGGATCAGCCCGCGCTCGACGCGTGGAGCACCGCCGCCGCGCTGGCCGCGGTCACCTCCAGCATCGAGCTGATGGTGGCGGTCAGGCCCAACTTCCATCACCCCGCGCTGCTCGCCAAGCAGGCCGCCAACATCGACCGCATCAGCAACGGCCGGCTGGCACTGAACGTGGTGTCGAGCTGGTGGAAGGAGGAGGCCGAGCAGTATGGCCTCGCCTTCGACCAGCATGACGACCGCTATGCCCGCACCGCCGAGTGGCTGACGGTGGTCGACGGCCTGTGGCGCGAGCAGCGTTTCACCCATCAGGGCGAACGCTACCAGCTGAAGCAGGCGATCGTCGCGCCCAAGCCCGTTCGCCGCCCGGTCGTCTATGCCGGCGGGGAAAGCGATGCGGCCAAGACCCTGATCGCGCGCCAGTGCGATGCCTATGTGATGCACGGCGATCCGGTCGAGGCGATCGCGGCGAGGATCACCGACATGCGCAGCCGGCGCGAACAGGCGGGTGGCCCGCCGATGCCGTTCGGAATGGCCGCCTACGTCATCGTCCGCGACAGCGAGGCGGAGGCACGGCGCGAGCTCGACCGGATCACCGCCATGCCGGCGACGCCGCCGCCTGGCTTCGCCAACTTCGACCAGTGGCTGTCGGGGACCGAGCTCGAGCGGACGCTCAAGCTGCAGGAGTATAGCGTGTCCAACCGCGGGCTTCGTCCGAACCTGGTCGGAACGCCCGAGCAGGTCGCCGATCGCATCCGCGCCTACGAGGCGATCGGGCTCGATCTCCTGCTGCTGCAGATGAGCCCGCAGGCCGAGGAAATGGATCGCTTCGCGGCCAGCGTCATGGCTCCGATGCGGGCCGGACGGTTATAGCCCTGACCCGAACCGGTACAGTCTTTGGGCTTAACCAAACTCGCTAAGGAGCGGGGTCTTTGCAGGCGCGTTGGTGAGGCGCATAAACATTCTCGTAACCATTCTGACTTCGCAGGCCCGACTTGAGCGCTCCGTTTCGTTTCCCGAAATTCTTCGTCACCTCGCCGGCGCCTTGTCCCTATCTTCCGGGCAAGGTCGAGCGGAAGGTGTTCACCGAATTGTCGGGTCACCATGCCGGTGAATTGAACGAGGCGCTGGGCCGGATCGGGTTCCGCCGTTCGCAGTCGGTCGCCTACCGGCCGAGCTGCATCGACTGCCAGGCCTGCGTGTCGGTCCGCGTCGCAGCAAGCGAATTTGCCTCCACCGCCACCCAGCGCAAGCTGATGAAGCGCCATGCCGATCTCGAAGTGACGGCGTGCAAGCCGTGGACGACCGAGGAGCAGTTCGACCTCCTGCGCCGCTATCTTGCAGTCCGGCATCCGGGCGGCGGGATGGCCGAGATGGACGACAACGACTTCGCCGACATGGTCGAGCAGACCCCGGTCCGCACCTATGTCGTTGAATATCGCGAACCGTCGGTCGACGGCCGCCCCGGCCGGCTGGTCGGCGCCTGCCTCAGCGATCAGCAGAGCGACGGGCTGAGCATGATCTACAGCTTCTTCGATCCCAACCTGGCGGATCGCAAGGGGCTGGGCACCTTCATCATCCTCGACCACATCCAGCGCGCGGCCCGCGCCGGCCTGCCCTACGTCTACCTCGGCTACTGGGTCGAAGGGTCGGAGCGGATGGCCTACAAGGCCAAGTTCCGCCCGATGGAGCGGCTCGGCCGCGACGGCTGGAAGCGGTTCGAGCCTAAGACTTTAACAACCGTTGCTGCGGTAAGCAGCACGGCTGGATAAGTAAGTTGCGTCTGCGCCACTGGAATGGTGTTCCAGAATGACGCAAACTTTGAGAGACTCTGGGGGAAGTAGAATGCGTAAGTGGCTCATTCCAATGGCGGCTTGCCTGTTTGGCCTGGCCAGCCCGGCCAGCGCGGCGCTTACGCAGCTCACTATTTCCGGAACGGTGATGGGCTCGCAGGGCACCATCATGTGCGGCCCCGGCTCGCCGGTGACATGCCTGACCAATTATCCGACCGGCGTCCGCACCGAAAGCTATGCCACCAGCTTCATGCAGACTTTGTTGCCGATCGATCTCCAGCAGGGCGACAATGCGTTCAGCTATGGCGCGCTGCGGAGCGGCGGGCTGTTCACCGGTATCATCAACAATAACAACGGCGTCCTGACCGGACGCGACCTTTATTATTCGTTCGAGAGCAACGGCGTGCGGTTCGGCACGGTGGGAAGCAATTTCATCACCGCCTCGGCGACGTCCTTCTCGGTCGCCGCGGTCTCCCCGGTGCCGGAGCCTGCGACCTGGGCGCTGATGCTGGTCGGTTTCCTTGCCGTTGGCTCGGCCCTTCGCCAGGCACCGCGCAGGCGGGCATTGCTGCCCGCCTGATCGTCCTTCGTCAGGCGACTGCCGCTTCGGAGACGTCCATCTCGACCTCGCCCGCGTCCCGCAGAACGTACCCGCGACCCCACACCGTTTCGATGTAATTGTCGCCGCCGCACGCGAGGCTGAGCTTCTTGCGCAGCTTACAGATGAAGACGTCGATGATCTTGAGTTCGGGCTCGTCCATCCCGCCGTACAGGTGGTTGAGGAACATTTCCTTGGTCAGCGTGGTGCCCTTACGGAGCGACAAGAGCTCCAGCATCGCATATTCCTTGCCGGTGAGATGCACGCGGGCGCCGTCGACCTCGACCGTCTTGGCGTCGAGATTGACCGCCAGCTTGCCGGTGCGGATGACGCTCTGGCTGTGGCCCTTGGAACGGCGCACGATGGCGTGAATGCGGGCCACCAGCTCGTCGCGGTGGAACGGCTTGGTGACGTAATCGTCGGCACCGAAGCCCAGCGCACGCACCTTGCTGTCCATTTCGCCGATGCCCGACAGGATCAGCACCGGGGTCGCGACCTTGGCGGTCCGGAGCTTCTTCAGCACGTCATAGCCGTGCATGTCGGGCAGGTTCAGGTCGAGCAGGATGATGTCGTAATCATACAGCTTGCCGAGATCGAGGCCCTCTTCCCCAAGGTCGGTGGTGTAGACGTTGAACCCCTCGGTCCCGAGCATGAGCTCGATGGACTTGGCGGTGGTCGGTTCGTCCTCGATCAGCAGAACGCGCATAATCTCTTGCCCCCCGTTCGAGAGCCCAAGCCAAAGCGTTACGCCGGCTTAACGGCCCTGAAGCGTGTGTTAACCATTCGGGGTGTCGCCTGAAAAGGTTAACATGGCATAAACGAGGGGATTACCGCGGAATCGTTGCGCCGTTGCATCACTGCTCGACGGGGCGGCAACAGCGACGGTCGCGAAAGTCTGGCTTCCGGGTGGGGATGCGGAAGCGGCGAAGCTGCTCTAGGGAGGGGCCATGCTGCTCAGTTCCTACATCCTGTTCATCGACGGCGAGGCGTTCGTTCTCGACAAGCCGGCCGGCCTCCCCGTCGATACGCCCAAGCGCGGCGGGGACAGCATTGAGCGGCGGCTCGACGAGCTGCGGTTCGGCTTCAAGCGGTTCCCGACGGCGATGCACCGGCTCGACCAGGATACGTCGGGCTGCCTGGTGTTCGCCCGCCATCCTGCGGCGCGGGCCAAGATCCAGCAGGCGTTCGAAGCCGGCGCGGTCGAGAAGACCTATCTCGCGCTGCTGGCCGGCACGCTCGACGCGGACGAGGGCGAGATCGACCTGCCGCTTGCCAAGAAGAGCTCGGCCGAGGCCGGTTGGAAGATGATCGGCGATTCCAAGGGGCAGCGGGCGGTGACCCGCTGGCGCAAGATCGCCGAGCGGGACGGCCGCACGCTGGTCGAGTTCCGGCCGCTGACCGGACGCACCCACCAGATCCGGGTCCACGCCCGCGAGGGGCTGGGGGCGGGGATCGTCGGCGACCGTGTCTATGGCACGCCGGGCGGGCCGATGCTGCTGCACGCCAGCCGGCTGGTGGTGCCGCGCGGAGGCAAGCCGCCGATCGACGTCACCGCGCCGCTGCCCGACCATTGGGGTGAGTGGGCGGACCTGGTGCCGCAAGCCGTCGTGCCGGTGGAGGAAGTCGCGCCGCCTTCGACAGAGCTCGAGACAGGCGCCGCCGGGATGACGCCCGCGGAGCCTTCGGCCGGCGATGAAGCCTGACGACGTCCACCTTCCCGAGGACGCGCTGAGCGAGACGTTTCTCGCCAGCACCGGGCCGGGCGGACAGAACGTCAACAAGGTCGCGACCGCCTGCCAGTTGCGCTGCGACGTGTTCGCGCTGGGACTGCCGCTCCACGCTTATGAGAAACTGAAGCTGCTGGCCGGGAGCAAGCTGACGCAGGGCGGCGAGTTGATCATCACCGCGCGCACCCACCGCAGCCAGGAAGCCAATCGCGAGGAAGCCCGTCGCCGCCTGCGCGAACTGCTCGCCGAGGCTCATCATCGCGACGCCCGCCGCCGTCCGACCAAGCCGAGTCGCTCGGCCAAGGCGAAGCGGGTCGACACCAAGAAAGGGCGCGGCGCGGTCAAGGCGATGCGAGGGCGGGTCAGCCTGGACTGAATCGAACGATGTCCCCCAGGATGAGTGCCACGGCATTGTCACGTCACAGGGGCGGCAAGATCGCAGCCCGGGCCGCTTTCCCGCCACAGCGGGCACACCGCAACCGGGCTGCGAGGTGACGCAGGTCACACAGGCCAGCCAGTTCTACCAGCGCGTGTCCTTCGATCGTCCGTGACGCTCCGCAGTCGGCGCAGTCGACCTTGAGCGCTGCTCCGAAGCGAGAAAGGTCGGCCGTCGTTCGGATATGCTTGGTGGACATCGCGCCTGCATAGTCCGATGAGAACGAAACAAGAACAGACTGCGCATCAAATCTGTGGATTGTCCCACTGGCGCTCAACGCGCGTCACCTTTGGTAGCCAACCTCGGCTGCGGTCACGTGACGTAATGTGATTGCTTATTGGGGCGCGAAGAGAAGGCTGGTAACCTCGGTAAGCGGGCGTCGAGGAACGTCCGCCATCCAGACAAAGCGGACCCTCGAACGGACTGACCCCATGAATCTCGAGAACAGTCGCAACTACTATGGGCAGGTGCTGACCGGCTCGGCCGATCTCAGGACCGACGCCTGCTGCACCACGGACGCCCCGCCGCCAGCCGTCCGCACGGCACTCGCCAACGTGCACGAGGAGGTGCGCGCCCGCTATTATGGGTGCGGGCTGGTCGTCCCGGATGCGATCGAAGGATGCGCGGTGCTCGATCTGGGGTCGGGATCGGGGCAGGACGCCTATCTCCTGTCGCAGATGGTTGGTCCGCGCGGGTGCGTCACCGGCGTCGATGCCACGCCCGAGCAGCTGGAGGTCGCCGAGCGTCACCAGGCATGGCACGCCGATCGCTTCGGCTTCGCCAACACGCGCTTCCTCCACGGAGACATCGAGCGGCTCGACGAACTCGACCTTGCTGAAGCGTCCTTCGACGTGATCGTGTCCAATTGCGTGATCAATCTGGTTGCCGACAAGGCTTCCGTGTTTCGCGCTGCCCACCGGCTGCTGAAGCCCGGCGGCGAGCTTTACTTCTCGGACGTCTATGCCGACCGCCGGGTCGCGCCGGCGTTGCTTGCCGACCCGGTACTGCACGGCGAATGCCTTGCCGGAGCGCTGTACTGGGGCGACTTCGACGCGCTGGCAAAAGCGGCGGGGTTCGCCGACCCGCGTCTGGTGACGGACCGGCCACTGGGGATCGGGGATCGAAGCGTCGCCGAGAAGGTCGCCGGCCACCGCTTCTTCTCGGCGACCTACCGGCTGTTCAAGCTCGACGGGCTGGAACCGCAGTGCGAGGATTACGGCCAAGCAGTCAGGTACCGCGGCACCATCCCCGGCGCCGAGCGTGGCTTCACCCTCGACAAGCACCATCACATCGAGGCTGGCCGGGCGTTTCCCGTGTGCGGCAATAGCTGGAAGATGCTGGCGGACACCCGCTTCGCCCCGCACTTCGACTTCTTCGGAGACTTCGCGACGCACTACGGCGTATTCGCCGGATGCGGGACGTCACTACCGTTCGACGATGAGGGAGTATCGGGCGTGGCAGCAACCAGCTGTTGTTGAGGTCGGCCCGATTTTCATCCATCGCGGAGGCCCAGCAGGAGCGTCTGATCCGCTGAACTCTCTCACGCCCTGTCAGTCCGGTCGCGGGCTTGTGATACGGATTCGATACGGCCCGGCGCGCGATCTGAGCTGCAGTCCTTTCCAGCTTAATTGGATTCTTCCTTCCTCGAGAAGGCGATCGACCGCCGAATGAACCGCCGGCATGGCCTCGCGCCAGTCGGCCATCGGCGCCAGCGCGCGCGCCACCTCGCTCGGGCAGATCGTTTTTCCGGGCAAGCGGGAGGCGAGCAGCGCCAGCGTCGTCTGGCGCGCGTCGGCGGTCATGGCCGGCGTCGCTGGCCTTTTGACGAGCGCCCGCTGGTCAGCGGATCGGGTTTGGCCGGTCGCTTCCAGCCGGGCGGAGGAGTGAGCCGTTGTTGGCTTGTGCCCAGTCCCATGGCGCCGGGCTCCTGCCGCTCGAGCCCAGCGAAATCGGCCTGTTCCGCCTCGTCCGGGGTTGCCCCGCCACGCAGCATCGCGATCTGGTCGCGACAGCGCTTCGCTTCCTCGAAATCGAGTGCGAGCGCGGCCCGTTCCATCCTCGCGTGAAGATTCTCGATCGTATCCGGCATCCCGCCATAACGCTGCAGCGGGCCTTCGGGATGCCGACGTCGCCTGCGCGTCTGAGGCATTTGGTGCTTTTTCGGCTTATCGGCTCCGGCACGTCCAGCGGACATCCCTTCCCCCAACTCGCAACCATGCCCTTGCTCCGCTATCGGTGATCCGGTGACCCTCGACGATCCCCTGCAGCGCGGTATTCGGCATGTCCTGGCGACATGCTGAAGTGATCTCCTGAGCGACCTTTTCCCCTTCTTCCTTGCCTTCGCCGCCGGGCTGGTCGGCGGCGCGATGAATGCGCTGGCGGGCGGTGGCACCTTCGCGACGCTGCCGGCGCTGATCGCGCTGGGGCTGCCGGCCAATATCGCCAACGCGACCAGCAACGTCGCCTTGCTGCCGGGTGCGGCGACGAGTGCTTGGGCTTTTCGCCGGGAACTGGGGCCGGTGGCGGGGATTTCGGTCCTGGTCCTCGCGGCGCTGACCTTTGTCTTCGGGCTGGTCGGAAGCATCCTGCTGGTCGTCACGCCGAGCGAGACGTTCGACGTGATCATCCCGTGGTTGCTGCTGTTCGCCTTCGTCGTGATGGCGCTTGGCAAGGGCGCCGCCGACTGGCTGCACCGGCGCGTGACGATCGGGCGGCCGACGCTGTTGAGCGCGCAGGCGATGCTTGGGGTCTATGGCGGCTATTTCGGCGGCGGGGTGGGGCTGATCACCACCGCGCTCTACGGGCTGCTCGCGAATATCCAGCCGCGCGAACTGTTCGCGATCCGCACGGCAATGCTGGCGGTCGCCAACCTCGCCGCGGCGCTGGTGTTCATCGGCTTCGCGATGGTGTGGTGGTGGGCGTGCGTGCCGATGCTGGCGGGATCGATCGCCGGCGGGTGGCTGGGCGCCAAGCTCGGCAAGCGGCTGTCGGCGCGGGCGGTGCGGTGGTGGACGCTGGCGGTGACGGGCGCGACCACGGCGGTCTTCTTCGTGCGGGCCTACGGCTAAGGGAGGGGGTTGCACCGTACGCCGTTTCGGAGTGCCTTGGTCAGACCTTGGATCATGGAGTCGGCTGATGCGCGCACTTGCACTGATGATCGGTTTGGCGGTGGCGGCTCCGGCAGCGGCGCAGCGCACCACTCTCGTAGCGGCGGAGCCGGTAGTGAATGCGCCGGCCGGCATGCAGGCGTGGAAGATCCGCTATCTCAGCCGCGACGATCGCGGGGTGCAGCGCGAGCTGACCGGAATGGTGGTCGCCCCGCGCGAGGCAATCCCGCGCAATCCCCGCAAGGTCATCGCCTGGACCCACGGGACGTGGGGCACCGCCGAACAATGCGCGCCGTCGGCCAGCCCGCGTTTCTTCGAGCTGACGCCTGCGCTGGACGCGGTTCGCAACGGCTATGTTGTGGTGGCGCCCGATTATCCCGGTCTCGGCAATCCCGGGCCGCATCCTTATCTGGTCGGCACCGTGACCGCTCGCTCGGTCCTCGACGCGGTGCGGGCGGCGCAGGGCATTGCCGGCGCCGCGGCGGGCAGCAGCTATGCGGTGTGGGGCGAAAGCCAGGGCGGCCATGCCGCCTTGTGGACCGGCCAATTGCAGGGCGTCGACGGCGCCGGGCTTCGGCTGGTCGGAGTCGCAGCGGGCGCGCCGCCGACCGACCTTGCCGCCAACCTGCGTCAGGCCAGCGATGCCAGCGCGCGGGCCTTCCTGACCGCGCTCGCGACCGACAGCTGGAGCAAATATTACCAGGTGCCGCTGCGGCTGGGGCGGGCGCGGACGCCGGGAATCATCCAGCGGATGGCGCGCAATTGCGTAAGCGTCGATTCGACGCCCAAGCTTGGCGCGCTGCTGGGGATATTGGCGTTGCGGCAGGACCTGGCGAAGACCGACCTCGGGCGGACCCCGCCGTGGAGTGGCTACGTCGCGGCCAACAGCACCAGCCCGGTCAGCCAGGTGCCGGTGCTGTTTGCGCAGACCCAGGGCGATCCGCTGGTCGCGCCGGCGGTGACGCGGGAGTTCGCGCGGCGGATGTGCACCAACCGGGTGCGGGTGCGCTGGATCGACCTGCCGGGCAAGGATCATGCGACCACCGCCAAGCAAAGCGCGGCGGCGACGCTGGCGTGGATTGATCAACGTTTTGCCGGTGCCCGTGCACCAAGCGATTGTGGGCGTTTCTGAACCGGGGAGACAGGCTATGCGACTGATCGTGATGGGAATGCTGGTGATGATGGCGGGCGGCGCGGCGGCATCGACGCCGGCGGCCTGGGCGCAGATGGACCGGCAGGTGACGCGGGCATGTGTCGCCGCGTCGGGGCTCAAGCAGGCCAAGATCATCGCCGACAAGGCGAGCTTTTCCGACCGGGTGCCGGTCGAGCTCAGGATCGTCGAGGGCTATAACCGCGGCAACGTGATCGACGTGAAGCTGTGCGCCTACGACCGCCGGACCAGGCGCGCGACCACGGTCGAGGGCGTCGGCCGGCTGGGCGTCAATCGCCGCTGATCGGTTCGCCGCCCGCGCGGGGGGCGATGATCGGGCGACCGACATCGCCCTGCCCGACGGTGCGACCGGCCATGTCGAGCATCCGTTCGAGCGGCACGCGGGCGCGGTCCATCAGTTCGGGCTCGAGCTCGATCCGCGGCTCGAGGTCGCGCAGTGCGACGTAGAGCTTCTCCAGCGTGTTGAGCGCCATGTAGGGGCACATGTTGCAGTTGCAGTTGCCGTCGCCGCCCGGGACCCCGATGAAGGTCTTGTTCGGGGCGGCTTTTTCCATCTGGTGGATGATGTGCGGCTCGGTCGCGACCAGGATCACCTTTGCCGGCGAGGCGATGGCGAAGTCGAGGATCGAGCGGGTGCTGCCGACATGGTCGCTGTGGTCGATGATGTGCGGCGGGCATTCGGGGTGCGCGGCGACCGGCGCATCCGGATATTGCGCCTTGAGCTTCAGCAGCTCGGTTTCGGAAAACGCCTGGTGGACGATGCAGATGCCTGGCCACAGCAGCATCTCGCGCCCGGTCTTGCGCGCGAGATAGCCGCCGAGGTGGCGGTCGGGGCCGAAGATGATCTTCTGGTCCTTGGGTATCTGGGCGAGGATCGCGTCGGCGCTGGATGAGGTGACGATGATGTCGCTCTGCGCCTTCACCGCCGCCGAGCAGTTGATGTAGGTCAGCGCGATATGGTCCGGGTGCGCGGCGCGAAAGGCGGCGAACTGGTCGGGCGGGCAACTGTCCTCGAGGCTGCAGCCGGCGTCCATGTCGGGCAGGATCACGGTCTTCTCGGGACTGAGGATCTTGGCGGTTTCGGCCATGAAGCGAACGCCGCAAAAGGCGATGACGTCGGCGTCGGTGGCGGCGGCCTTGCGGCTGAGGTCGAGGCTGTCGCCAACGAAGTCCGCCAGGTCCTGAAGCTCGGGCTTCTGGTAGTAATGCGCCAGGATGACGGCGTTCCGCTCCTGCTTGAGGCGCTGGATCTCGGCGAGGAGGTCGGTACCGGCGGGCGGGCGGAGGGGTGCGGTCATGGGGCTCCAGATAGGCTCAGCGCGGGCGATCCGCCAGCACCTGCTCGATCGAGCGGCTGACGTCCCAGCGTTCGCCGTCGCGGACGCCGGCGGCAGGGGTGATGACCCGGACGGTGATCGGGCCGAGGCCGGCGGCTTCGAGCGGGGTCCGAGCGAGGTCGGCGACGACCTTTTCGGCATTCTGCTGGGCCTTGGCGAGATTGGCGGGCTCGGCCGCGACCTCCCCGGCCTTGGCGGTGGCGAGCTGCGACGCGCGGCGGGCGAGATTGGCCGAGGCGCCGCGGGTGACGAAAATCCCGCTGGTGCCGGCGACGGCGCGGTTGGCTTCGTCAACGTTGGGGGCTTCCGCGGTGACGGTCGGCACGCGGATGGTGAGCGTTCGGGCGGCCGGCTCCCACCGATAGTCGTCGGCGCCGACGTCGGACAGGTTCAGCGTGTAGCCAACGCTGTAGGGAACCGTCGCCTTTTGCGAGGAGCGGAGGATCGGCACCGCGCCGGGATCGACCACGGTGACGTCGAGCGTGCCGTTGATCTCCCCGACCTTGAGCGCGGCCTTGTTCGAGAAGGTGGCGGACAGGACCCGGACGATGCCCTGGGCCTGCGCCAGTTGCTCCTCGACCCGGCGCTCCTCGGCACGCTTGTCTTGCCACCACATTATGCCGCCGATCAGCCCGAGGGCGATCAGCAGCAGCGGCCAGTAGCGTTTCAGACCTTCCATGTGCCGCCAACGCAGGTAACGGCCCCGCGCTCCTCCAGGGTGATGAGATGGGCGAGCGCGGTGGCTTCGGCGGCGGGGCGCAGGCGGGGGTCGAGCGCAGGATAGGCGCGCTGCGTCAGCCCGGCGAGCGGGGCGGGGGCTTCCTCCAGAAGGCGCAGCAACTGGCGCTCGCGCTGGACGCGGTGGGTGAGCATTCCGCGCAGGAGGCGCTGGGGGTCCTCGACCGGCTCGCCATGGGCGGGGTGGTAGAGCGTCTCAGACCGGCGCTGCAGCTTCTGCAGGCTGGCCATGTACGACCCCATGTGGCCGTCGGGCGGGATGACCACGGTGGTCGACCAGCCCATCACATGGTCGCCGCTGAACAATCGGTGGCCCCAGGCGAAGCACAGGTGGTTGGAGGTGTGGCCAGGGGTGTGGACGGTTTCGAGCGTCGCGCCGCCAGCCTTCACCGTTTCGCCATCGGCAAGGATGCGGTCGGGAGCGTAGCTGGTGTCGAAGCCCGCTTCCTGGCTGCCCGGGATCACCAGCGGCGCGCAGCCCCAGACCGGGGCGCCGAGGCGCTGCGACAAGGGCAGGGCGGCGGGGCTGTGGTCGCGGTGGGTGTGGGTGACGAGGATCGCGTCGACCGGCCGCCCGTCAATGGCAGCGACCAGCGCGTCGAGGTGCGCCGGGTCGGCCGGACCGGGATCGAGGATGGCGAGGCGGTCGGTGCCGATCAGGTGCACCCACGTCCCCTCGCCGGTGAAGGGCGAGGGATTGGGCGCGAGCAGGCGGGCGAGGCCGTCCCCAAGGGGAGTGAGGATGCCGGGCACGTGGGTCACCGGACCGGCGATGACAGAGCAGCGCCGGGGCGGCAACTCACTCGTTGACGGGGAGCCTGGCGATCGCCTCGTTGATGGCGAGGGTGATACGGGTCCGGGTCTCCTCCGACAGATCGGGGTCGGCCGCGATCCGCTTGGCCGCGTCGCGTAGTTGCTGGGTCCTCGAAACGTTGCTGCTGCCCTTGGCGCAGATCGTCACGCGGGTCTTTTTGCCATCCTTCTCGGTCGCCTCGCTGTCAACCTTGGCCCCGTCGTCGCAGGACAGCATGGCAATCCTTGTGCCGGGCGCGCCGGGTTCGCGGAGGATGCGGACCTCGCGGCGTTCGCTATCCTTGCCGGCCGCCGCACGATCGCCGCTGCGGATGATCATGATCTCGCGGCGCTCCTCCTTGCCCTTGGGAGGCGCCGCCTTGGCGTCACCATCGCGGTGGACGACGATTTCGCGGATGACGACCTGCTGGCCGGGGCTGGCGGCGGGCGGCGGCGGCGGAACGGGCGCGGCGGCCTGGGCGGCGGCGAGGATCAAGGTAGCGAGCATGGGCAATCCCCCTGGTTGGTTGCGTCGCCATAACGATCATCACGCCCCGGCTAAACGCAGGGTGAACGGGCGTTCAGGCTTCGACCAACGATCCGGCAGGGACGACGCCGGGCAGGCGGCGGGTCGCAGCGCGGGCAAGCGCGTGCGGGATGATCGTCCCGAACAGCTTCTCCATGCTGTGCGGCCAGCTATATTCACCCGACACGTAGGCCCGGCCGCGTTCCCCCATCGCGCGATGATCGGACGCCAGCACCGCCTGGATGTTGGCGGCCATCGCCCGCACGTTGGCGATCGGGCCGAGCAGGCCCATGCCGGGAAGCACGCGTTCGGGCATGGCGCCGCCATTGACGCCGACCACCGGCAGGCCCGAGGCCTGGGCCTCGATCACCGACACGCCGAACGTCTCGTTGGGCATGGCCGAGACGTAGAGGTCGGCGCTGGCGAGATAGCGGGCAAGGGTCGGACGGTCGGTGACGAAGCCCGGCGTGATGATCCGCGGATCGCCAAGCGCCTCGAACTCGTCCTTCTGCGGGCCCTGGCCGAGCAGGACGATCTTCGCGCCGAGGCTTTCGGGAAGGGTGCGGAACGCCTCGACGATGATGTCGGGACGCTTTTCGATGTCCATCCGCCCGACATAGATCAGCAGTGGCTGGTCGTCGGACAGCCCGAGCGAGCGGCGCAATTCGGGATCGCGGCGGTCAGGGCCGAAATCGGCGAGGTCGACGCCGAGCGGCAGGATCTGGACGTCCTCCACCCCGAGCGCGCGCAGCAGGTGGCCGCCGCCGGCTTCGGACAAGGCGTAGACGCAGTCGAACTGGCGATAGAGCTTGCCGCAATAATCGTAGCACAGCTTGCCGACCCGCGACCCGATCGCGCTTCCGACGGCCTTGGAGACGGGCCGTTCGACATAGACGTTGGGAAAGTCGGTCATATAGCCGGCGACCAGCGCGGTGCCCGGGTGATCGCGGCGATGGCGGATCGCGGCCCACGGCAAATTGTAGGCGTCCTGGCATTCGATCACGTCGGGCCGGTAGCGGGCAAGCGCCTTGCGGACCGCGCCGTTGCGCAGGAGCAGCCGGTAATTCGGGCTGAACGGCACGCTCGGGCTTTTCAGCCAGACGGTGATCGCGCGGCCGCCGTCGCTTTCCTCGATCGCGTCCGACGATCCGGGCAGGATCATCAGGTGCGTGTGGGGCGTGTTGGCGATGATGTGCGCGCGCTTGGCGCGAAGGTAGGTCCCGACCCCGCCGCCGACCGCCGACCAGCTTTGCGTCAGGTCACACAGCAGCAACGCCTTGTCGGCGGCAGGGGGCAGGAAGTCGGCGTTCACGATGCCAGCCAATGCACCGACCGACTTAAAGTGCCAAGAGCCCTGTTGGCTGTCGGAAAGCTTGACACTCGGGCGTGGCGCGCCCGACAATCAAGAAAGAGAATTGGCGGAAATCCGCTACTCTGCCTAAACTGGCACGGGCACTGCATCAGTAGAGCTGTCCACTTTGGTTCCACGCCAAACAGAGGGGCGGCAAAGCGGTTTCTGGTCCCGCTTCGCCGCCCCTTCTTGTTTTGTAGCACCGCGCGGGCGGTCAGGCGTCGGCTGCAACCATCGTCTTCAGCTCGCCGCTTTCGAACATCTCCATCATGATGTCCGATCCGCCGACGAACTCACCCTTGACGTAGAGCTGGGGGATGGTCGGCCAGTCGCTATATTCCTTGATGCCCTGGCGGATTTCCTGGTCCTGGAGCACGTCGACGGTTTCGTACGGCGTGCCGAGGTGATCGAGGATGGCGATCGCGCGGCTGGAGAAGCCGCACTGCGGGAACAGGGCGGTGCCCTTCATGAAGAGCACGACGTCGTTGCTCTTGACCAGGGTGTCGATGCGATCGTGAGCGTTGCTCATGCTTGTTACTCCTGAGGGGCGGCGGTGGTCAGCTGAAGGGCGTGGAGTTCGCCCCCCATCCGGCCACCCAGCGCGCGGTAGACGAGTTGATGCTGGCGGACCCGCGGCAGGCCGGCAAAGGCCGCGCTGGTGACGGTGGCGGCATAATGGTCGCCGTCGCCGCGCAGGTCGGTGATCTCGATCCGGGCGTCGGGGAGGGCGGCGCGGATCAGCGTTTCGATGTCTTCGGCGGCCATGGGCATGGGATCAGCCCTGCGCTTCCATCAGCTGGCGGCGCGCTTCGACGGTCTTGTCGGCGAGCTGCTGGCGGATCTGGGCTTCGTCCATTTCGATGTCGGCGGCGGTGAGGTCGCCGAGGATCTTGCGGATGACGTCCTCGTCGCCCGCTTCCTCGAAGTCGGCGCGAACGACGTCCTTGGCATAGGCTTCGGCTTCGACCGCCGACAGCTTCATCAGCCCGGCGGCCCAGTGACCGAGGAGCTTGTTGCGCCGAGCGATGACCCGGAACTTCATCTCCTCGTCATGCGCGAACTTGGTTTCAAAGGCCCGTTCGCGATCGTCGAAGGTGGTCATGTCCGCTCCCACTGAAAGGTTCAGCCGGGAGATAGGCGCGGGCGTAGCGAGTGGCAATGCGGCGCCGCGGCAGGAAGGGGCCGGCAGGGCGAGGCAAACCCCGCTCTGCCGGCAGAGAGAGGCTTACGGCATCACCACCGTGTCGATGGCGTGGATCACGCCGTTCGACGCGTTGATGTTGGCGGTGACGACATGGGACATGCCGCCCTTGGCGTCGGTCAGCATGATGCGGCTGCCCATCAGCGAGGCCTTGAGCGTGCCGCCCTGGACGGTGGTGAGGGTGGCAGTGCCGCCGCCGTCCTTGATCAGCTTGGTCAGCTGGGCGGCGTTCACCCGGCCGGCCACCACGTGATAGGTGAGGATCGAAGTCAGCGTCGCCTTGTTGGCGGGCTGGACCAGCGTCTCGACGGTGCCGGCCGGAAGCTTGGCGAAGGCAGCGTTGGTCGGGGCGAACACGGTGAAGGGGCCCTTGCCCGACAGCGTGGTGGCGAGGTCGGCGGCCTTGACCGCGGCGACCAGGGTCGAGAAGTCCGGATTGCCGACGGCGACTTCGACAACCGTCTTTCCAGGCATCGTGGAATGATGATCGAGAGCCGCGGCCGGGGTGGCGGCGAGGGTCAGGCCGGCAAGGGCGGCGAAGAAGGTCGGTGTGCGCATGGGGGGGTGCGAGCTCCAGTTGTTGTCACTCCGGCAACGCTGCCGGACCCCACAAGTGGTGTGTCGATACCCGCGCTTTCAGATGGCCTTTGGTCCTAGCGGGCGGGGGCAGGGGCGATGTCGAAGTGCAGCACGCGCTCCTCGCTTCCCAGCTTGCGGTAGAGGGCGACGGCGGGCTCGTCGGGCGGATCGGCTTGGACGAAGATCATCCAGGCGCCGATCGCCGCAGCATGGTCCTGCAGCGCGGCGATCAGCGCGGAGGCGATCCCGCGGCGGCGGTGCGCTTCGTCCACCGCCAGATCGTAGATGTAGAGCTCGCTTCGGGCCTGCTCGAACTTGGGCAGTTCATAGGCGGCGAGCGCGCCCAGCATCGCCTCACCGTCGACCGCGACCAGCGCGATGAAGCGCGGGTCGGCCAGCCGCTCGCGGACGTAATCGTCGGGAGGCGGCGCGCCTTCGTAGCTATCGCGATCCTCGAAGGCGGCGGAGAAGAGGAGATTCATCGCCCGGAAGCGGGCGATGTCGCCGGAGCCGAGGCGAACGATCTCCACCGCTCAGTCGATCTCCACCACCACCTTGCCGATGACCTGCCGCGCGGCGAGCGAGGCGATCGCGTCGCCGCCCTTGTCGAGCGGGTAGGTGGCGCTGACCCGCGGGTTAATCTTGCCCGCGTCCCACAGGGCGAACAGCTCCTCGACATGGGCCTGGTTGGCGGCCGGGTCGCGCGCAGCGAAGGCGCCCCAGAACACGCCGCGCACATCGCACGACTTGAGGAGGGTCAGGTTGAGCGGCAGGCGCGGGATGCCGGCGGGGAAGCCGACCACGAGGTAGCGGCCTTCCCAGGCGATGGCGCGCAGCGCGGGCTCGCAATAATCGCCGCCGACCGGATCGTAGATGACATCCGCGCCCTTGGGGCCGACCGCGGCCTTGAACTGCTCGGCAAGCGCCTTGCTGGCGTCCTTGTCGAACGGCCCGCGCGGGTAGACGATCGCCTCGTCGGCGCCGGCGTCGCGGGCGGCTTGTGCTTTCTCCTCGCTGGAGACGGCGGCGATGACCCGCGCGCCGCGCGACTTGCCAAGCTCGACCGCGGCAAGTCCGACGCCGCCAGCCGCGCCCAGCACCAGCAGGGTTTCGCCAGCCTTCAACTGGCCGCGGTCCCACAGCGCGTGGATCGAGGTGGCGTAGGTGAGCAGCAGCGCGGCGCCGTCGGTGAAGCTGCGGCTGTCCGGCAGGCGGAAAGCGGCGGCGGCGGGGATGACGATCTGCTCGACCAGGCCGCCGAAGCCCGGAACCGCGATGAGCCGATCACCCACCGCCCAGCCGCTGACGCCCTCGCCGACGGCAAGCACCTCGCCCGCGATCTCGCCGCCCGGCGCGAACGGGCGCGGCGGGCGCATCTGATATTTGTCCTCGATGATCAGCACGTCGGGGAAGTTGATCGCGGCGGCGTGGACCCGGACCAGCAGCTGGCCCGGACCGGCGACCGGCTCGGGCAGGTCGGAGAGCTGGAGCGTGTCGGGGCCGCCGGGAGCGGTGCTGAGCAGGGCTTTCATGGCGCCGGTTCTAGCCCGGCCATGGCCTGCCGACTAGCGCGTGCGGCGGCGATAATCCTCGGCGACTTCCTTGCCCGTCATGCCGTCGAAGGTGGTGCGAAGAAGCGCGTCGGGATCGGCCGCATAGCGCCGGCTGCCAACCGAGCCGAGGGCGCCGTCGAAGGCAACGCGGTCGGCCGGATCAAGCTGCTCGCGCGCCGCGGCGGAGGTTGCGGCGAAGCGTTCGGGCGAAGAACCATCGATGGTGACGGGCGGCGCCTCGGGCGCGCAGCCGGCAAGCAGGAGAAAGGGCAGCAGGCGGCGAACCGCCTTATCCCTCGTACTGCGCCGTGGTCTTTTCGCGCACTTCGTCGGCGGTGACGCCGGGCGCCACTTCGATCAGCTTGAACGGGCTGCTGTGATCCGGACGCTGGAAGACGGCGAGATCGGTGATGATCATGTCGACGACGTTGCGGCCGGTCAGCGGCAGGGTGCATTCGGGGATGAACTTGGGGCTGCCGTCCTTGGCATTATGCTCCATCACCACGATGATTTTCTTCACCCCGGCGACGAGGTCCATCGCGCCGCCCATGCCCTTGATCATCTTGCCCGGGATCATCCAGTTGGCGATGTCGCCGTCCTGGCTGACCTCCATCGCGCCGAGCACGGTGAGGTCGATATGCCCGCCGCGGATCATCGCGAAGCTGTCGGCCGAGCTGAAATAGACCGACGAGGGCAATTCGGAGATGGTCTGCTTGCCCGCGTTGATGAGGTCGGCGTCGACCTCGTCGTCATAAGGGAAGGGGCCGATGCCGAGCATGCCGTTCTCGGACTGGAGGGTGACCTCAAGCCCCTGCGGGATGTGGTTGGCGACCAACGTCGGAATGCCGATGCCGAGGTTCACGTAGAAACCGTCGCGCAATTCCTTGGCGGCGCGGGCGGCCATGTCGTCACGGGACCAGGGCATTAACGACGCTCCATATGCGGGGGTAGCGGCAGCTGCGGGTTCGCGGCCTGCCAGAGGATCGAGTGGACCAGCCAGCGCCCGTCGGGCTGGCGCGCAAGCTGGAAGCTGTTGATGCCGCGCACGTTGACGCTGCCATCGGTGCTGGTGCCGGCATAGGAGGACCAGACCTGGGCAACATTGCCGAAGATCTGGACCTGGCTGGTCAGCTCACGCTCGGTGAAGCCGACCTTGGCCAGCGAATCGCCGTTCTTGGCGATGTAATCGTCGAGCGAGCCGCCCTGGAGGCCGCGTGTGCCGACCGCGTAAAGGCGGGCGTCGGGGGTGAACAGGCTCTTCATCCGGGCGAAGTCGCGCGGCTGACCTGCTGGACCCGAGATGACGGCGTAGACGTCGGCGATGGCGGCGCGGACCGCGATATCGTCGGCGGTCGCGGCGCGCTGGGCAGGCGTGCCGGGCGCGTGCGTGATCACGGGCGGAGGCGGGCGAACGCCCGGCGGAAGCTGCGCGGCGAGCGCAAGGGCGGCGATCAGGCTCATGCGGCCTCGCGTGTCCGTACGGTACGGAACTCGATCTTCTTGTCGTAGGGGGCGCCGAGGATCAGGCGCTTCACGTAGATGCCGGGGAGGTGGATGGCATCGGGGTCGAGGCTTCCAACCGGAACGATCTCCTCCACTTCGGCGACGCAGATCTTGCCGCTGGTGGCGGCCGGCTGGTTGAAGTTGCGGGCGGTCTTGCGGAACACGAGGTTGCCGCTTTCGTCCGCCTTCCAGCCCTTGATGATCGCAAGGTCGGCGCGAATGCCGCGCTCGAGGATATAGTCTTCAGGTCCATTTGGGCCGTCGAAGCTCTTCACTTCCTTGCCCTCGGCGACCTTCGTGCCGACGCCGGTCTTGGTGTAAAAGCCGGGGATGCCCGCGCCGCCGGCGCGCATCCGCTCGGCGAGCGTGCCCTGGGGGCAGAATTCGACCTCCAGCTCGCCCGACAGATACTGGCGCTCGAACTCCTTGTTCTCGCCGACGTAGGAGCTGATCATCTTGGCGATCTGGCGCGTGCGGAGCAGCTTGCCGAGCCCCTCGTTGTCGATCCCCGCATTGTTGGACGCGACGGTCAGGCCGGTCACGCCGCTGGCAACGATGGCGTCGATCAGCCGCTCGGGAATGCCGCACAGGCCGAAGCCGCCGGCAGCGATGGTCATGCCGTCGTGGAGCAGCCCGTCGAGGGCCGCAGCGGCATCGGGATAAATCTTGTTGGCCATGCCGCGGGTCATAATCGCGGCAGGCGCCGGGGCACAAGTTGAAAGAGTTTTCAACTTTGCCTGAGTTGGCGGCGGAAGGTGCGTGGGCGGAGGTTAAGGGGGCCCGGCTCAGTACTCGGGCGGCACCGACGACGGATCGGGCAGCTTGCGCAGCGCCTCGATCTCGGCCGATACGCGCTCGGCCGGATCAGTCGCGATCGTTTCCAGCGCCGCGAGCCGATCCTGCATGGTCCCGATCAGGCTGCGCAATTGCGTGGTTTCCTCGTCGATCGATGCCAGCGTCTTGACCGGTGCGGCCCTGGGGTCGGCGAACAGCTCGACAAAGCCACATTCGCTGCAGCGGCGCGAAACCAGTTCGGAGACCCGGATTCCGATGCCGAGCGAGGCGGCGAGCGCCTTCCACAGGCTCGGCACTTCGCCGTCGACCCATTTCACCCGGGCACCGGTGTCGGAGACGTAGGTGTAGCCCGGCGTCATCTGGCCGCGGCATTTGGGACAAGTGGGCATGGGCTCGGTGCTCCTGGCTCGCGGGATGCCGACTCGGCTCCCGGCTGTATTGCTCGGGTGAGACACTACAGGCGCGGGGGAGGTCGTCAAAGCCCAGGGGCGGTTTAGCCGGGCTGGGCGCCCGATCCGAGCGACCGGAGGATCGCGGCACTCGCTTCGTTCACCGGGAAGAAGCTCTCAATGGTGATTTCCGACAGGGTCACATCGTTGGCGGTGCCGAAGATGGTGGTCGTGGAGAGGAGCGACAATCGTCCGGCCGGCGTCTCCAGAACCAGCGGCGATACGAAGTCCGACGCCGATGGCGGACGTTCGGAGGCCGGCGCGGGGTAGGACCGTAATTCCTGCAGCAAAAGGTCGAGCCGGGGGTCCGCACTGGCGCGAAGCTGCTGGCCGAGGCGATGCAGCAGATGTGCCTTCCACTGCGCGAGGTTGACGATCCGCGGCGCCAGTCCTTCCGGATGCAGGCTGAGGCGGAGTACGTTGAGGCCGGCGCCGAGCAGGTGGTCGGCGGCGCCGTCCAGCAGCCGAAGCACCGCCGGGTTGGCGTGAAGCAGGTTCCAGCAGCGGTCCACCGCCAGAGCCGGAAAGGGCATGTGGCAGTCGATGATCCGCTCGACTGCGGCACGCGCGGCGTCAAGCGCCGGATCGTCGAGGCTCCGCTCGCCATGGTCGGGGGCGAAGCCAGCCGCCAGCAGCAGCGCGTTGCGCTCCCGCAGCGGAAGGTCGAGCGTGTCGGCGATCCGTAGCACCATGGCGCGCGACGGGGCGGTGCGCCCGGTCTCGATGAAGCTCAGGTGGCGGCTGCTGATCTCGGCCTCGGCGGCGAGGTCGAGCTGGCTCAGCCGCCGGCGCTGCCGCCATTCGCGGAGGCTGGTCCCGAGCGCTGAATCATGTGCTGTCATGCCTAGTCTTCTCGCCGTGCCCACACCCGAAAGCCATTACCTCCCAGGTAATCGACTGGCGCTGCGCCTGCATCGATCCTGGCCCGGACACCAATTGTCAGGGAGATCGATCATGCAACTTTCTTCGTTCCTGCGCACCGTCCTGAAGCTCGATGCCGCCAGCTGCCTGCTGATGTCGGCGGCGCTGGCCGGAGGCTCCAGGGTGCTCAGCCAGCCGCTCGGGCTGCCGGCCGCCTTTCTGTTCGAAAGCGGCGTGTTGCTGGCGATCGTCGGGCTGTACATCCTGTGGCTCGGCACCCGCGAGGAGACGGCGCCGGTGCTGGCGTGGGTGGTGGTGATCGGCAACATCGGCTGGGCGCTGGCAAGCGTCGCCGCCCTGACCATGCTGCCGGTGGTCGCCGGCCTCGGGCTTGCCGCGGTGGTGGGCCAGGCGGCGGCGGTGCTGCTGTTCGCGGCGCTGGAATGGCGCGGGGTACGCGAGTCCGCCTGGGCTTCGGCGCGCTGACTAGGGAGTGGGGGAGCCGGCCGGTGCGGCGGGCTCCCTCTTACCTTCAGGCGAACTGCTCGATCTTGAGGCCTTCATGGGCGATGGCGCGGACCACTGCCGGCCGCTCGACCACGCGCGAGACGAGCCCGGTCCAGCGCGGGTACAGCGTCAGGTCGAACTTGGCGGCCCGGGCCCAACGGTAGAAGACCGCGGCATAGCTGTCGGCGGCGGTGTACTCGTCGCCCGCCAGCCAGCCGTCGCCGCACAAGTCGTCGAGCTCGACGAAATGGCTCGTCAGCGCGGCATGGGCGCCGTCCTTGATGCCCTGGTGGAAGCTTTCGTCGGCGGTGAAGCGGGCCGGGCGGAACAGCGCGGCAAAGGCGGTGGCGTGGACGGTGCCGCTCAGCCAGCTCAGCATCTGCATGGCCTTGGCGGTTTTGAAGGCGTCGCCGCGCGGCACCGAACCCGGCGCGCCGAATCGGTCGGCGAGATAGCCGAGGATCGCGAGGTTCTCGGTAATGGTGCCTTCGTCGGTGACCAGCGCGGGGACACGGCCATGCGGGTTGACCGCGAGATAATCGGGGGTGCGCTGCTCGCCCGCAGCGAAGTCGATCCGCACCGCTCCGTGCTCGGCCTCTGCCTCATGTAGGGCGATGTGGGTGACGAGGCTGCACGCGCCGGGCGAATAGAAGAGTTTCAGCATGGTGTCTCCGTCGCCCCGGCGGAAACCGGAGCCTCAGGCAGCAAACGCGCTCGCCGCTGCCTGAGGCTCAACCTTATTTTGCGCTCAGCGCAGCTTGGCGAGGACGCCCTGGAGCTGCATCGCGTTGGACATGTCGCCCTCGACCTTGAGCTTGCCGGTCATGAAGGCGGTCATCCCGTCGAGCTGGCCGGCGGCCATCGATTCCCAGTCGGCCCAGCTGACCTTGAGCGTGGTGTCGGCCGGGGTTTCGGCATCTTCGGTGACCTGGTTGGCCTGACCGTCGAGCAGGATCGCGCCCTCGTCGCCGAAGTGCAGGCGCACCTTCTTGCCGGGAACGAACGCCTGGGCGTCCTGCATCTTGGCCACCAGTTCCTGCTTGGTCATCGTCAATCCTCCTGACAAAATTGTAGGTAAGCTCGTAGCGAGCGGCCTTTTGCTGGGCAAGGCCAGCGTCAATCCATGTGCTTGATGCCGATCCTGAGATAATCCCAGCCGGTGATTCCGGTCAGGATCGCGGCCGCCCACAGGCTGACGAGGCCGGTGGAATGGACCCACCAGACGTCCGGGGTGGCGCCGGCCAGGATCAGCGCCCCAAGCGCGACGAGCTGGAAGGTGGTCTTCCACTTGGCGAGCCTGGAGACCGGCATGGAGACATGCAGCGGGGCAAGGAATTCGCGCAGGCCCGAGACGATGAGCTCGCGCAGCAGGATGATCCCGGCGGGCAGTAGGTGCAGGCCATGGATGATCGGCTGCGCATCGGGCTGGCGGCTGGAGATGAGCATCAGGATCACCGCGGCGACCATGATCTTGTCGGCGATCGGGTCGAGGAACTGGCCGAGCCGGCTGATCTGCCCGTGGGCGCGGGCCAGGTAGCCGTCGAAATAATCGGTGATCCCGACCAGGCAGTAGAGGATGAAGGTGACCAGATAGTCGATCGGCTGCGGCCGCCACAGCAGGAACACCAGGATCGGCACCGCGAAGATGCGCGACAGGGTCAGGAGGTTGGGCAGCGAGAGCATCGTTCCGGCCCGTCTTAGGACAAGCGTGGCAGAACGCCAAAGGGGCTTGTTGGCGATGGCCCCAACCACCGCTAAGCCACTGGCGAACCTGCACACTGCGTAAGGCGCTTCGAGCTTGATCCAGAATGTTTCGCACCTGCTGAGGACCCGGCGCTTCGTGCCGTTGTTCGTCACGCAGTTCCTCGGCGCCTTCAACGACAACCTGTTCCGCACCGCGATGGTGATGCTGGTGATCTACGGCATCTACAAATCGGAAGCGCAGGAAGCGGCCTTCTCGGCGCTTGCCGGGGGCCTGTTCATCCTGCCCTTCTTCCTGCTCTCGGCACTGTCCGGGCAACTGGCCGATGCGATCGACAAGACCCGCATCATCCGCGCGGTGAAGACCGCCGAGATCGGGATCATGGTGTTCGGGGCGGCCGGATTGCTGCTGCTCAACGTGCCGCTGATGCTGGTCGCACTGACCGCGATGGGCGTCCACTCGACCTTCTTCGGACCGATCAAATACGCCATCCTTCCGCAGCACTTGGAAAATGACGAAGTTCTGGGCGGGACCGGGCTGGTCGAGGCCGGGACCTATATCGCGATCCTCGGCGGGACGATCCTCGGCGGACTGCTGGTCGTGCAGGATCCGGACGGACGCTATCATGCCGAATATGCGGCGGCGGCGGTGCTGCTGGTCGCAGTGGCGGGGCGGGTCGCGGGGCATTTCGTGCCCCCGGCGCCGCCTTCGACAGAGGATAGCGGGACGGAGAACGACCCCGACCTGCCGCGGCCGGGGCTCGACTGGCACATCCTGCGCGCCTCGATCCGGCTGGTGAAGGCGACCATGCACGTGCCGCGCCTGTTCGTGGCGATCATGGCGATCAGCTTTTTCTGGGCGATGGGGGCGGTGCTGGCCGCGCAATTCCCGCCGCTGGTCAAGAACGTGTTCGGCGGCGACCAGAGCGTCGCGACCCTGTTCCTCGCCATCTTCTCGGTCGGGGTGGCGACCGGTTCGCTGATCATCAACCGGCTGCTCAACGGACAGGTGTCGGCCCGCTTCGCCCCCGTCTCCGCGCTCCTGATGGGGCTGTGCGTGCTTGCGCTCTACCTCTTCAGCCGCACCTGGACGCCGTTCCCCGAACTGGCCGGGATCAAGACCTTCCTGGCCGAGCCGTCGGGCTGGCCGGTGGTGGCGAGCCTGTTCGGCGTGGCCACGTTCGGGGGCATGTTCGTGGTCCCGCTCTACGCCTATCTGACCACCACGGTCCCCAAGTCGGAAACGGCGCGGACGGTGGCCGCCAACAACATCGTCAATTCAGGCGCCATGGTCGGCGCGACCGTGATCCTGTTCTGCCTGGTCCAGCTTGGCGTGTCGGTGCAAGAAACCTTGTTGCTGGTCGCGGCGGGCACAGTCGTGTCGGCGTTCCTTGGCCGCAAGCTGCACCAGGCGTGCGTGGCAGCGGGCTGCCCCTAGGCCCCGTTCAGGCGATGAACAGGCTGATGGCGAGGAAGCCGGCGGCGTAAGCGGTCGCGAACAGCCTTGCGTCGGGACTGAGGCCTTCGGGCATCCGGCGCGCAAGCTGCAGCAGCCAGCGCCGGCCGACGCCGAAATTCAGCGGATGCGGACCGCCGAGGCGGACGGAATAGGGCAGGGCGACGGCCCGGACGCGACGCATGGCAACACCTTAACGTGGTTTTTACCATGCTGAAACGGGGCGCGCGGGAAATCCGTTTCCGTCCTCGCTCGGGGTGTTCAGTTGTGGGACAAGCCGGCCCCGGGGCAGCCTTCAGGCAGTGTGCCGCAGCGGCATCTCGCCTTCGACCGAGCGGCGGCGGAGCAGGTCGGCCACCCCGTCGGCGTTCATCGGCTTGCCGACGAACCAGCCCTGGCCGGTATGCGCGCCGAGCGCCGCGGCCTTTTCATAGGTGATCGCATCCTCGAGGCCCTCGGCGGTAACCGGAATGCCCAGCGCCTGGGCGAGGGTCGTCACCGCCTTGATAATGGCGGCGCTTTCGCGATCGACATGGACGGTCGCCATGAAGCTGCGATCGATCTTGATCATGTCCAGCGGCAGCATGCGCAAATGTGACAGGCTGGAGAAGCCGGTGCCGAAATCGTCCAGCGCGAGGCGGACGCCCTGGTTCTTGAGGCTGACCACCAAGTTGCGGGCAAGGTCGATGTCCGCGAACAGCGAGCTTTCCGTCAGCTCGACGATCAGCCGGTCGGCCGGGAAGCCATGTTCGGTGATCAGCCGCACCAGCCGCTGCGCCAGCCACAGGTCGGACATTTGCGCGGGCGAGATGTTGATCGACAGGCTGAAGTCGCCGTCCCACGCCTTGGCGGCGTCCAGCGCCTGGTCGACGACCAGCTCGCTCAAGGGCCCGATCAGGCCGATCTCCTCGGACACCGGAATGAACAGCTCGGGGCTAAGCAGGCCGCGATTGGGATGCTGCCAGCGAGCCAGTACCTCAAACCCGGTCAGCGCGCCGGTGACGAGGTCGACCTGCGGCTCGAAGTACGGAATGAACTGGCGATGCTCGATGGCGATGCGGATCGCCTCCTCGAGCTCGCTGCGCTCGATCAGCGCCTTTTCCATGCCGCTGTCGAACCATGTCGGTCGCGCTGCGCGGGCGCTCCGGGCGTCGTCCAGCGCGATATCGGCCCGGCGCAAAATGTCGGCGGCGCGGCAGGCTGTGCCCGGAGGGGCGCTGGCAATGCCGGAAACGGCGCCCACCTGCACATAGGTACCGGCGATGTCATAGGTCCGGCTGACGTCGCGAAGCAGGGCTTCGGCGAGGCGCTCGGCGGAGGCGAGGTCGTCCTTGTCGACCGCCATCGCGATCCCGAACTCGTCGCCGGACAGGCGTGCGACCACCGCATCGGCGGGCACGTCGGCACACATCGCCTCGCCGATCCGCTTCAGCAGGGCGTCGCCCATCTCGTAGCCGAAGCGATCGTTGATCCGCTTGAACCGCTGCATCTGGAGCGAAATGATGACCAGGCAATGATCGGCGTCGATCTTCGCCTTGCACAGGGCATCGACGCCCTCGGCGAAGCCCTTGCGATTGGCGAGGCCGGTGATGCTGTCGGTCGCTTCCTGAAGCGCGGCGCGGCGTTCGCCCTCGGCGCGCAGGGCCGCTTCCTGTTGCAGGTCGGCATAACGGCGATAGCCGAACAGGATCAGCGCCACGTTCAGCACCAGCGCCGCTGCGGCGACCTGGACGCTGGGGTCGAGCCCGCTGGCCTTTTCGCTGGCAACCAGCTGCAGCAGTCCGCTGCCGTTCCAGATGAAAGCGCCCATGGCGCACAGGAGCAGAAGGATCACCGGTAGCTCTGCCCTTGCGGGCCACCGGCTACGTTGAAGAGAGGAATGTACAGGCACAGAAGCGAGCATCACCCGGTCATGCACGCATACCCGTTAAAGTTTCCCTCCATTTCGGTTCATTCGCTGCAACCGATCGCCAGCGCTGGTGCGGACGGCGGGACTTGAACCCGCACTTCGTTACCGAAAGCCGATTTTAAGTCGGCAGCGTCTACCATTCCGCCACGTCCGCATGGGGCCCGGCGGACTTGCCCCGCACAGGTCGCACGGGTCAAGCGGATCGGTGCTCGAGAAAATAACGGCTCCGTCATGGACCCGCAGCGCCAGTCTCGCGTTCGTTCAGCCGCAAGACAAGGAGCACAAGCCATGATTCGCAAGGTAATGACCCTGGCCCTGATCGCCGGTTCGATGAGCATCGCAGCGTGCAACACCGTTCGCGGTGCGGCCGCCGACGTGAACTCGGCCGCCAACGCGGTCGACAACAGCCTTTGATCCGGGGCATGGGTCATTCCGGTTTCACAACGGAGATGACCCATGCGCAAGATCGTGACCCTGGCCCTGATCGGCAGCTCGCTGGCCCTGGTGGCCTGCAACACCGTTCGCGGTGCCGCCAATGATCTGAACTCGGCTGCGAACTGCACCGAGAACACCATCAACGGCGGCCGCTGCTAAGCCAACGGCCAGGTCTGGAATGAGGAACCCCGCCGGTCACGAACCGGCGGGGTTTTTCATGCCTGTCCGAGCGCCAGGTTGAAGCGGAGCAGCGAGAGGCGCCAGTTGTCGGGCTTCATCCCGGCAGCGAGCGCGAGATCGAGCGCTTCCTGCGCCGCGTCCCGGTTGATCGAATAAGCGATGGCACAGAGCGGGTCGTAGCCTGGTGTTCACCGGCAGCTTGCGCTCCTTGCGCTCACGGACGACCGACGGTTCGAGAGCCGCGAAAGCAGACATAAGATGCATATCCGACGGCGGAAGGCTGCCGTAGTCGGGATCCAGCAACTCCTGCACATTGTTCCAGTAAGGCGACCCGAACAGCGCCTCGAGGCCACGGCGGCGAAGGCCGGGATCGGCGTCCGTGAACAGCGAGATGTGCAGCGCGGCCGGCCGCTCCTCGGCCAGCTCGCGCTTCGCCAGGATGTCCTTCACGTCGCGATCGCCGGTGAGCACGGCGAGCATGGAGGAGCTGCCGTCGAGAAGGTCCAGCTCCGCCCCACGCATCAGCTGGACGGGCGTCAGGCCGAGCGCGGTCGCCAGCGCCGCGAAGCTCGTGCTTCTCCAGTGAGGAATGAAGGGCTGGGAGTGGGGTTCGGGGCGCTCGGCATAACGCACGCGGCCGTTTTCGACCGTCAGGTGACGCGCGAGGATGGTGGCATGGTCGGCCTCGGTTTCGACTCCGCCCATGGAATCGAGCCTGGCCTGCGCCCGTTCACGGATCTTGGCCGCGGGATCATCAAGGAAGCGGCGGATCAGCGGCACCTGCCACGGGAAGATCCCGCTATGCGACGCCCCCGCGCCGAGGTGATTGAGCAGGCTCAGCCTATCGGCGGGCGACAGGGTCGGGCCGACAGTGGCGACAAAGCTGGTGAAGGCAGCGGGATCGTGGGCGACCATGCGGGAGAGGGCGACGTTTCGCGGTTGCGGCTTCCATCGCTTCCAATTGTCGGCGGTGAGCCGGTTGCCCACGTTGAAGGGCGTGAAACCCTCTTCCGAAAAGAAGTCGACCCACGGCTGGTAAAGGGCTGGGAAGCGGTCGAACAGCTTGGCATCAGGCACCCAGTCTCGCGGGTCGGCGCTGTATCCGCGGGCCTGGGCGAGGCCGAGCAGGTGGGCGAGGCAGCCATTGCCGGTCGGGCGCAGGAAGGCGATGGCGGCCCGGAAGGCGGGTCGGGCCCCCTCCGGCATCGGCGGCAGCGCAAGCGCTGGCATGCGGGCGGCCAGCTCGTCGTCGGCGAAATAGTGGATGCCGGGCCCGAACCCGGTGCTGCGGTGCTTGACCGTCTGTAACGACCCTACCGGCATACGCGAAACTCCCCCACGAGGGAGACTGCTTCATCGCCGCGGCCGACGCCAACGAAAAACCCCGCCGGCCGGGACCGACGGGGTTCTCGATGTTACTCAGCTTTCCGCAGGACTAGTCCTGCAGATAGTCACCAGCGTCGGCATCGGTGCCAGTACCGCTGGTGACGACTTCGCCCAGCGGGTCGGGACCCGAGGCCGAGGCGTCGCGGGTGCTCTGGGCCAGTTCGGCCGCACGCAGCTCGGCCGCGCTGTCCGGAGCGACCAGGGCATCGGCGAGCTTGCGCTGTGCCGCACGAAGCGAGGCATCGCGGCTGGTGGCCGCAACCCGCATCCGGTTCATGCCCGCGCCGGTGCCGGCGGGGATGAGGCGACCGACGATGACGTTCTCCTTGAGACCGTTCAGCGTATCGATCTTGCCCTGGACCGAAGCCTCGGTGAGCACCCGGGTGGTTTCCTGGAAGGACGCCGCCGAGATGAACGACCGGGTCTGGAGCGAGGCCTTGGTGATCCCAAGAAGGATCGGCTTGC
Organism: Sphingomonas kaistensis; assembly: GCF_011927725.1. Lineage (NCBI taxonomy): Bacteria > Pseudomonadati > Pseudomonadota > Alphaproteobacteria > Sphingomonadales > Sphingomonadaceae > Sphingomonas > Sphingomonas kaistensis. Next base: position 1,243,945 of record NZ_JAATJC010000001.1, read on the forward strand.
CGACTGCCGGACGCTCATTCTTGCCGAGCTTGGAGTTGATCTCGTCCATCTCCTCGCGATCGACCTGCTCACCCTTGAGGAGGGTGGTGTCGCCGTCGTCGGTGATCTCGACCTTCTGCAGCATCTGGCGAACGATCACCTCGATGTGCTTGTCGTTGATCTTCACGCCCTGCAGTCGATAGACTTCCTGGATCTCGGTGACGAGATATTCGGCCAGGGCAACGACGCCGAGCGCTTCGAGGATGTCGTGCGGATCGGGCGAACCGCCGACGAGATTATCGCCCCGCTTGACGTAATCGCCTTCCTGCACGTCGATGACGCGGCTCTTGGGGACCAGCTCCTCGTGCGGATCGCTGCCGTCATCGGGGACGATCGCGATCTTGCGCTTGGCCTTGTAGTCCTTGAGGAACTGCACACGACCCGAGACGCGGGCGATGATCGCCTTGTCCTTGGGCGTGCGGGCCTCGAACAGCTCGGCGACGCGCGGCAGACCGCCGGTGATGTCGCGGGTCTTGGCGGCTTCACGCGGCATGCGGGCGAGCACTTCGCCGGCTTCCACGGTGGCACCGTCCTCGACCGCGACGATCGCGCCGGCTGCAAGGCGATAGACGCCCGCTTCCTGCGCATTGTCGCCAAGCAGGGTCAGGCGCGGACGAAGATCTTCCTTCTTCGACTTGGCCATGTCCTCGGTGACGACGCGCTGGCTGATGCCGGTCGATTCGTCGGTCTGCTCGGTCATCGTGCGGTTTTCGGTCAGGTCCTGATACTTGATCGAACCCGCCTTCTCGGTGATCACCGGGCTGAAGCTCGGGTCCCACTCGGCGATGCGCTCGCCCTTGCTGACGATGTGGCCGCCCTCGCACAGCAGATGCGCGCCGTACGGGATGCGGTGGGTCGACAGTTCGCGGCCGTCCATGTCGAGGATCGCAATTTCGCCCGAACGCGACAGCGAGATGTGCCGACCGCGCGGATCGGTGATCGTCGGCATGTCGCGCAGCTCGATGGTGCCGTCGACCGGCGCCTCGAGGTTCGACTGCTCGTTGAGCTGGGCGGCGCCGCCGATGTGGAAGGTCCGCATCGTCAGCTGAGTGCCCGGCTCACCGATCGACTGGGCGGCGATGACGCCGACCGCTTCACCGATGTTGACCGGGGTACCGCGAGCAAGGTCACGCCCGTAGCACTTGCCGCACACGCCCTGGCGGCTGGCGCAGACCAGCGGCGAGCGGATCTTGAGGCCCTGCAGGTTGGCGGCCTCGAGCTTGGCGACCATCGCCTCGTCGAGCAGGACGCCTTCCTCGATCAGCATTTCGCCGGTCTTGGGATCGACCACGTCCTCGGCGGTGGTGCGGCCAAGCACGCGATCGCCAAGCGACGCGATGACCGAACCGCCCTGGACGATAGCGCGCATTTCGAGCGCCTGGTCCGTTCCGCAATCCTCCTCGATGATCACGGCGTCCTGGGACACGTCGACCAGGCGGCGGGTCAGGTAACCCGAGTTCGCAGTCTTGAGCGCGGTGTCGGCCAGGCCCTTGCGGGCGCCGTGGGTCGAGTTGAAATATTCAAGGACGGTCAGGCCTTCCTTGAAGTTCGAGATGATCGGGGTTTCGATGATCTCGCCCGACGGCTTGGCCATCAGGCCGCGCATGCCGGCTAGCTGCTTGATCTGAGCCTGCGAACCACGGGCACCGGAGTGGGCCATCATGTAGATGGAGTTCACCGGAATCTCGCGGCCGTCGTCGCCCTTCGGCGTGGCGGAGATTTCCTTCATCATCTCCTGCGCAACGCGGTCACCGCAACGCGACCAGGCGTCGATCACCTTGTTGTACTTTTCCTGCTGGGTGATCAGGCCGTCCTGATACTGCTGCTCATAGTCCTTCACCAGGGCGCGGGTTTCCTCGACGAGGGGCTCCTTGGCCTGCGGAATGACCATGTCGTCCTTGCCGAAGCTGATGCCGGCCTTGAACGCGTGGCGGAAGCCGAGGCCCATGATCGCGTCGGCGAACAGGACCGTGTCCTTCTGGCCGGTGTGACGATAGACCTCGTCGATCACGTCGCCGATGTCCTTCTTGGTGAGAAGTCGGTTGACGGTCTCGAACGGCACCTTGTGGCTCTTCGGGAGGGTTTCGCCGAGCAGCATGCGGCCCGGCGTCGTCTCGAAGCGCTTCAGATACTGATTGCCGGCCTCGTCCGTCTGCGGGACGCGGCTGACGATCTTGGTGTGCAGGGTCACGACGCCGGCGGCGAGGGCCTGGTGGACCTCGGTCATGTCGGCGAGCATCGAACCCTGGCCGGGCTCCCCGTCCTTTTCGATCGACAGGTAATAGAGCCCGAGCACCATGTCCTGCGACGGAACGATGATCGGCTTGCCGTTGGCGGGCGAGAGGATGTTGTTGGTGCTCATCATGAGCACGCGAGCCTCGAGCTGCGCTTCCAGGCTCAGCGGCACGTGGACCGCCATCTGGTCGCCGTCGAAGTCGGCGTTGAACGCGGCGCAGACCAGCGGGTGAAGCTGGATCGCCTTGCCCTCGATCAGCACCGGCTCGAATGCCTGGATGCCGAGACGGTGGAGCGTCGGCGCGCGGTTGAGGAGGACCGGGTGCTCGCGGATGACCTCGTCCAGGATGTCCCAGACTTCCTTGCGCTCCTTCTCGACCCACTTCTTGGCCTGCTTCAGGGTCATCGACAGACCCTTGGCGTCAAGGCGCGAGTAGATGAACGGCTTGAACAGCTCGAGCGCCATCTTCTTGGGCAGGCCGCACTGATGGAGCTTGAGCTCCGGACCCGTCACGATGACCGAACGGCCCGAATAGTCGACGCGCTTGCCGAGCAGGTTCTGGCGGAAGCGGCCCTGCTTGCCCTTGAGCATGTCGGACAGCGACTTGAGCGGACGCTTGTTGGCGCCGGTGATGGTGCGGCCGCGGCGGCCGTTGTCGAACAGCGCGTCGACGGCTTCCTGGAGCATGCGCTTTTCATTGCGGACGATGATGTCCGGCGCGCGCAGCTCGATCAGACGCTTCAGGCGGTTGTTGCGGTTGATGACGCGGCGATACAGGTCGTTGAGATCCGACGTCGCGAAGCGGCCGCCGTCGAGCGGCACCAGCGGGCGAAGCTCGGGCGGGATGACCGGAACGACGTCCAGGATCATCCACTCGGGACGGTTGCCCGATTCCAGGAAGCTCTCGACTACCTTGAGCCGCTTGATGATCTTCTTGGGCTTCAGTTCGGACTTGGTGACCGCGAGCTCCTCGAGGAGCTGCTTCTTCTCACCCTCGAGGTCGAGGTCCATCAGCATGATCTTGACGGCTTCGGCGCCGATGCCAGCCGAGAAGGCGTCCTCGCCATGCTCGTCCTGCGCCTCGAGAAGCTCGTCTTCGGTCAGCAGCTGATACTTTTCGAGCGGGGTCAGGCCCGGCTCGATGACCACATAGGATTCGAAGTAGAGGATCCGCTCGAGCTGCTTGAGCTGCATGTCGAGCAGGAGGCCGATGCGCGACGGCAGCGACTTCAGGAACCAGATGTGGGCGACCGGCGCGGCCAGCTCGATGTGGCCCATCCGCTCGCGGCGGACCTTCGAGACGGTGACTTCGACGCCGCACTTCTCGCAGACGATGCCCTTGTACTTCATGCGCTTGTACTTGCCGCACAGGCACTCGTAGTCCTTGATCGGACCGAAGATGCGCGCGCAGAACAGGCCGTCACGCTCAGGCTTGAACGTGCGATAGTTGATCGTTTCGGGCTTCTTGATCTCACCGAACGACCACGAACGGATCTTGTCCGGGGACGCGATGCCGATCTTGATCTGGTCGAAGGTCTCCGGCTTGGCCACCGGGTTCGCGAAGTTGGTCAGCTCGTTCATCAGTTACTCCTGAGCCCCGAGGGGCTTCGAGTTCAATTCAAGTGGCGGAAGGAGGAGGGCCGAAGCCCTCACTCCGCCGCGAGCGCCGGCGGCTCGTCGAGGTTGTCGACGCTGTCGAGTTCGACGTTGAGGCCGAGCGAGCGCATTTCCTTGACCAGCACGTTGAAGCTTTCCGGAATGCCGGCCTCGAACGTGTCGTCGCCCTTGACGATCGCCTCGTAGACCTTGGTCCGGCCGATCACGTCGTCCGACTTGACCGTCAGCATCTCCTGCAGCGTGTAGGCGGCGCCGTAGGCCTGGAGCGCCCAGACCTCCATTTCGCCGAAGCGCTGTCCGCCGAACTGGGCCTTGCCGCCCAGCGGCTGCTGGGTGACGAGGCTGTACGGCCCGATCGAACGGGCGTGGATCTTGTCGTCCACCAGGTGGTGCAGCTTGAGCATGTAGATGATGCCCATCGTGACCTTGCGGTCGAACGGCTCACCGGTGCGGCCATCGTACAGGGTCGACTGGCCCGACGTGTCGAGGCCGGCCTGGGTCAGCATCGCCGACACGTCCGGCTCGCGGGCGCCGTCGAACACCGGCGTACCCATCGGCAGGCCGCCGACCAGGTTGCGGGCGAGTTCAAGCGCCTGCTCGTCGGTGCGGGCATCAATGTCGCCGTCATACTGCGAACCGTACATGGTCTTCAGCTGCTGGCGGATCGCCGCAATGTCCTTGCCGGCGAAGTCCGACCCGCGATGGTGCATCTCCTCGAGCATGTCCCCGATCTGCTTGCCAAGGCCGCGGGCGGCCCAGCCAAGGTGGGTTTCGAAGATCTGCCCGACGTTCATGCGCGACGGCACGCCCAACGGGTTGAGCACGATGTCGGCATGCGTCCCGTCCTCGAGGAACGGCATGTCCTCGATCGGCAGGATGCGGCTGATGACGCCCTTGTTGCCGTGACGGCCGGCCATCTTGTCGCCCGGCTGAAGCTTGCGCTTCACCGCCACGAAGACCTTGACCATCTTCAGCACGCCCGGGGCCAGCTCGTCGCCCGCTTCGACCTTGCCGACGCGATCCTCGAGCTTGCGGCGGATGGCCGCCTCGGCCTCGTCATACTGACCCTTCAGCGCCTCGATGTCGGCCTGGCGGCTGTCGTCCTTGACGGCGATCTTCCACCAGTCGTGCTTGTCGGTGCCTTCGAGCATCTCGACGTCGAGCGTCGCGCCCTTCTTGATCGTCTTGGGCGCGGCGGTCGCGACCTGGCCGACCAGCATTTCCTGCAGACGGGCGAAGGTCGCCCGGTTGAGGATCCGGCGCTCGGACTCGGCGTCGCCCTTGAGGCGATCCTTGTCCTCGGCCTGGATGGCGCGGGTACGGTCGTCAATGTCGATGCCGTGACGGTTGAAGACGCGCACGTCGACGATCGTCCCGGTGACGCCCGGCGGCAGGCGCAGCGAGGTGTCGCGGACGTCAGAGGCCTTTTCACCGAAGATGGCGCGGAGGAGCTTTTCCTCCGGCGTCATCGGGCTTTCGCCCTTGGGCGTGATCTTGCCGCACAGGATGTCGCCCGGCTCGACCTCGGCGCCGATGTAGACGATGCCGGCCTCGTCGAGGTTGCGAAGCGCTTCCTCGCCGACGTTCGGGATGTCGCGGGTGATGTCTTCCGGCCCGAGCTTGGTGTCGCGGGCCATGACCTCGAACTCCTCGATGTGGATCGAGGTGAAGACGTCGTCCTTCACGATCCGCTCGGAAATCAGGATCGAGTCTTCGTAGTTGTAGCCATTCCACGGCATGAACGCGACGAGCACGTTACGGCCGAGCGCCAGTTCACCGAACTGGGTCGAGGGACCATCGGCGATGATCTCGCCGGCCTCGACCACGTCGCCGACCTTCACCAACGGACGCTGGTTGATGCAGGTCGACTGGTTCGAACGCTGGAACTTCATCAGGCTGTAGATGTCGACGCCGCTCTCGCCCGGGCGAAGCTCGGACGTGACGCGGATGACGATGCGGGTGGCGTCGACCTGATCGACGATGCCGGCCCGGCGCGCACCGATGGCGGCGCCGGAGTCGCGAGCGACGGTCTCTTCCATACCCGTGCCGACCAGCGGAGCGTCCGCCTGCAGCAGAGGGACGGCCTGGCGCTGCATGTTCGAGCCCATCAGCGCGCGGTTGGCGTCATCGTTCTCGAGGAACGGGATGAGCGAGGCCGCGACCGACACCAGCTGCTTGGGGCTGACGTCCATCAGGGTAATCTGATCACGCGGGGCGATCAGGAAGTCGCCGTTGCGCCGCGACGAGATGATCTCCTCGGCGAAGGTGCCGTCCTCGTTGATCTCGGCATTGGCCTGCGCGATCGTGTGCTTGGCCTCTTCCATCGCCGACAGATAGACCACCTGGTCGGTGACCTTGTGGTCGGTGACGACGCGGTACGGCGTCTCGATGAAGCCGTACTTGTTGACGCGGCTGAACGACGCGAGGCTGTTGATCAGACCGATGTTCGGGCCTTCCGGCGTTTCGATCGGGCAGATGCGGCCATAGTGGGTCGGGTGAACGTCGCGGACTTCGAAGCCCGCGCGCTCACGGGTCAGACCGCCCGGCCCGAGGGCCGAAACGCGACGCTTGTGGGTCACTTCGGACAGCGGGTTGGTCTGGTCCATGAACTGCGACAGCTGGCTGCTGCCGAAGAATTCACGCACCGCGGCCACCGCCGGCTTGGCGTTGATGAGGTCGTTCGGCATCACGGTCGATACGTCGACCGAGCTCATGCGCTCCTTGACCGCGCGCTCCATGCGCAGAAGGCCAACGCGATACTGGTTCTCGAGCAGCTCGCCGACCGAACGCACGCGGCGGTTGGCGAGGTTGTCGATGTCGTCGATCTCGCCCTTGCCGTCCTTGAGGTTCACCAGCTCCTTGACCACCGCCAGGATGTCCTCGCGGCGCAGGGTGGTGACGGTGTCCTCGGCATCGAGGCCAAGGCGCATGTTGAGCTTGACCCGGCCGACGGCCGACAGGTCGTAGCGCTCGGAATCGAAGAACAGGCCGTAGAACAGCGCATCGGCGGTTTCGCGCGTCGGCGGCTCGCCGGGGCGCATGACGCGATAGATGTCGCTCAGCGCCTGATCGCCATCTTCCGACTTGTCGGCCTTGAGCGTGTTGCGGATCCAGGGACCGGTGTTGACGTAATCGATGTCGAGCAGCTCGAGCCGGTCGATGCCGGCCTTGTCGAGCGCCTCGAGGTTCTCGGGGGTGATCTCGTCACCGGCCTCGACGTAGATCTGGCCGGTCGACTCGTTGATGAGGTCGTAAGCCGAAAAGCGACCGAAGATGGTCTCGGTCGGGATGATCAGATTGGCGAGGCCTTCCTTGCCGGCCTGGTTGGCGCGGCGCGGGGTGATTTTCTCGCCGGCCTTGAATGCCACTTCGCCGGTGTCGGCGTTGACGATGTCGAACATCGGCTTCTGGCCGCGCCAGTTCTCGCCGACGTAGGGGATCTGCCAGCCGTTCGGCCCGCGCAGGTAGACCACGCGGCCGTAGAATTCGTTGAGGATCTCTTCCGAGGTCAGGCCCAGCGCGTGCAGCAGCGCGGTGACCGGCAGCTTGCGCTTGCGGTCGATGCGGACGTTGACGATGTCCTTGGCGTCGAACTCGAAGTCGAGCCACGAGCCGCGATACGGAATGACCCGGGCGGCGAAGAGGTACTTGCCCGACGCGTGGGTCTTGCCGCGGTCATGGTCGAACAGGACGCCCGGCGAGCGGTGCATCTGCGACACGATGACGCGCTCGGTGCCGTTGACGATGAAGGTGCCGTTCCCCGTCATGAGCGGCATGTCGCCCATGTAGACGTCCTGCTCCTTGATATCGATCACCGACTTGGCCTCGGTATCGGGATCGATCTCGAACGAAGTAAGGCGCAGGGTGACGCGCATCGGCGCGGCATAGGTCAGCCCGCGCTGGCGGCACTCGTCGGTGTCGAACTTCGGGTCCTCGAGGACATAATGGTCGAAGTCGAGGTGCGCGGTGCCGGCGAAATCCTGGATCGGAAACACCGAACGCAGCGTCTTTTCGAGGCCCGAGACATAGCCGGTCGCCGGATCGGACCGCAGGAACTGCTCGTAGCTCTCGCGCTGAACCTCGATGAGGTTCGGCATCTCGCTGATCTCATGGATGTTGCCGAAGATCTTGCGAATGCGGCGCTGCTTGGTGAAGCGCCCCGAAGAGGTGTTGTGCGGAATGTCGATCGACTTGGTGGCCATGCGAAGTCCCTGCGCTTGGGGCGAAGGCACAGGTCTGGCCTGCGCTCCCGCCGCTCCCCGGCATGCGGCCGGGGGTGGTAATATGTGGAGCGCTGCTCCCGCTGGTCTCTCCACTTCGTTCGGCCCGCGCGCTGTTCGGACCCTGTCCCGGAGAGGGCAGGAAAGGCCCCAGGCGCACGCGTAGACGTGCGGCGGAGCCGTTATGTTTGTCGGATGAGGACTGCATATAGCCTCGTGAGCGGCCTTCGCAAGAGGGGAAAGCAACCAAAGCCGTGCGGCGGGCATTGGTGCGCGCAGTCATTTCCCGCCACGTTTCGAGGGGTCGTACATGCGCCTGTTGCTCGTTTCGCCCGCTTTCGTCCTGCTCGCCGCCTGCGGGTCGGGTACCAACGACCCCGACCAGAACATCATGAACGCGACCGCGCAGATGGACCCGGCAGCCGCCTCGGCGGTCGAGAATGCGACCGCGCAGGGCGTCGATCCGCAGAACGCGCTGGCAATCGGGGGTGAGGCCGCCACCTTCGCGAACGAGCCCAGCGCCGCCGACCGGAAGGATGGCACTACGCCGCCGGCCGACGGGCCGCGTTAACCATCTCGTGACGCTCTCCCGCTAGCACTGGCCCGGCAATCCCGCGATTTGGCGCGGGCGCGGGGACCCGAACGGATGACGAGTGCGGCGGCGACAGGCGGCTGGTGGCAACGGGCCCGGGCCGCGATGCGGGACGAGGGGGCACGGACCGACCATTTCGCGCCCGACGGGCTCGACGCTCACGCCCGTACGCTCCAGGCCGCCATGCCCTTGCTGTTCGCCGGGCTAATCGCTTTCGCGGTCCAGATTTACATGGATGGGGATACCGGCTGGCACCTTGGTGCCGGCAAGTGGATCATTGCCAACGCAGCCGTTCCGACTGCCGACCCGTTCAGCCACACCATGCCGGGCAAGGCGTGGACCGCGCACGAATGGCTTGCCGAGGTGCTGATGGTCGGTGCCGACCGGCTGGCAGGGTGGGGCGGGCTTGCGGCGCTGTTCGCGCTGTCGGCGGCGACCACTTTCTGGCTGCTTGCGCGCGAAGCGTTCCGCCACCTTCCCGCGCGCTGGGCGGTGGCCGCGGTCGGCACCACCGCCGGCCTGCTGTTCCCCTTTGCGCTGGCTCGTCCGCACATGCTGGCCTGGACCCTGCTCGCCGCCTGGACGGTGATCCTGCTGCGGGCCCGCGAGCAGCGCCGTGCGCCGCCGCTCGCCGCCGCCCTCTTGATGGTGGTGTGGGCCAACCTCCATGCCAGCTACATTTTCGGATTCGGCCTCGCCGGACTGTTCGCGCTCGAATCTTTGATCGAGAACCCGCGCAATCGCGCGCTGCTCGGCCGCTGGTTCGCCTTCGGCCTCGCGGCGCTGGCGGCGGCGGCGCTGGTTACCCCGTTCGGCCCGAGCGACTTCCTCTATCCCTTCCAGGTCAGCGGCATGGAGGCCCTGTCGGTGATCGGCGAATGGCGCCGGTCGACGATCCCGGCGGACAACCTCTTCTACCTGTGCCTCGCCGGCCTGGCGGTGCTGGTCGCGCGGAAATGGCGCACGGTCCCGCCGCTGCGCCTGCTTTTGTTGGTCGGGCTTTCGGCGATGGCGATCCTCCATGCCCGCCACCAGATGCTGTTCGCGATCGTCGGCGTGCTGGTGGTCCTGCCGCTGCTGAGCCACGGCCGGGAGCCGCGCGGCCACCTCGTCCGCGTGCCCTGGTTCTGGCCGGCGGTGGCGCTGCTGGTCGCGGTGCGGTTGGCGGTGCCCTATCATTTCCAGGAGCACAGCAGTTATCCGCTGACCCTCCTCGCCAAGGTACCGGAGGAGATCCGCCGCCAACCGGTCTACAACGAATATAGCCAGGGCGGGCCGCTGGTGATGCTCGGCATCCGCCCGTACATCGACGGCCGCGCCGACATGTACGGCGACGACTTTACCTTCCGCTCGCGCGCCATCAATCGCGGCGACATCGTCAAGTTTCGCGAGGACGTGGCGCGCTACGGCATCCGCTGGGCGGTGGTGGAGTATGACGACGGCCTGAAGCCCAGGCTTGAGCGCGAGCCCGGCTGGCGCAAGTTCGCCGAGGACAAGCATGCGGCGATCTTCGTCCGCACGAACTGAGCGCTTGCTTATCGAAAAACGACAAGGCATCTTACCGATATTCGGTAAGGAGTCGTCCGATGCTGTCTATTGCGCGGTGGGTGTTGCGGGCGCTGCTGGTGCTCAACATCCTGGTCGGGCTCCTTCTGTTGGGGCTGCTCGGCTGGTCGTTCGTTGAGGAGCAGCGCTTTGCCGCCGCGGCGGTGGCGCAATTCCCCGGAGTAAACGTCGAGCGTCTGTTAACCGGCACGCGCTTCATCCTCGCGATTGTCGCGCCGGTGATGATCCTCGCGCACCTCCTGTTCCGCGCCTTGCTCCAGATGCTCGATACGGTCGAAGCGGGTGACCCGTTTGTCCCGGCCAATGCCGACCGGCTCCGGCTGGTCGCCTGGTACCTGCTCGGCATCCAGCTGTGCGACGTCGCCTTCGGTGTCGCGGGCGCGATCATGGACGCCGCGGCGGGCGAGCGGATCAGCGGCTGGTCGCCGGGACTGACCGGCTGGATCGCGGTGCTGCTGGTCTTCGTCCTTGCCCGCGTGTTCCGCGAAGGCAGCCGCCTGCGCGACGACGCCGAACTGACCATCTGATGCCGATCCGCATCGACCTCGACGCGCTGCTGGCACGGCAGCGCATGACCCAGGCGGAGCTTGCCACCCGCATCGGCATCACTGCGCCCAACCTCAATGTACTCAAGACCGGCAAGGCGAAGGCGATCCGCTTCTCGACCCTGTCCGCGATCTGCCGCGAACTCGGCTGCCAGCCGGGCGACATCCTGCGCTGGGAAGCCGGCGCCGACGACGAAGGGGACGATCAATGACCAGTCTGTGGCGCGACGTGCGCGACATCTACGGCAGCACCTGGGGCTTCGCGCTCGCCTGTCCGATCCTGTTCCTGATCCCGGTCCTGTTCGAATTCGCTCAGCACGTGGTCGAGATACAGAGCGGGCTGTACCGATCGATCGAGGCGGCGCGGCTGGCCGAGAACGACCCGTCGCGGATGTTGTTCGGCTACTGGAAGACGCTCGCCATCTCGCTGCCGAGCTACTGGATGTACCGTTATGTCGTGAGTGGCCGCGACGCCGCTTACGCCCGGCGCTTCGAGCCGAGGGCGGTGCTGCTGTGGGCGCTGCTGTTCGTGCCGCTGGTCATGGGCCTGCAATGGCTGGCCTTGTTTGGACCGCCGCTCGGACAAGTGACCGGTCTTGAAGGGCAGGCGGAGTCGATCGCCAAATGGGCTTCGACCCTGATTCAGACCGTCGCCGGCATCTATCTCACCGCCTGGCTGGTCGCCTGGTCGCAGGGCAATGCCGCGATCGGGCCGCTCGCGTCGATCCGGATCATGAGCGGCAGCTTCTGGCGCACGGTGGCGCTGATCATCGCCGGCGTGGTGCCGCTGATGGTGCTCCATTATGCCGGCCTGCTGGCGATCGGCCGGCCCGAGCCGCTGGTCTGGGCCCTCATGGTCTTCGACAGCCTGGTCGTGGGCTTCCTCGCCCTGACCATGTTCGCCGCCAACGCGGTCGCCGCCCGCACTGCGGCCGATCGGAAGGGCGTGGACCTGACGCGATCGGCCAATGTGGAGCCGGTCGGGACCGCTGCAGTGGCCTGACGCAAGAAGAGGCGACCTCTCGCGGGGTCGCCCCTTCCGTCTACGGGCGCTTCAAGATGGGCGGAAGCGGGCTGCCGTCCGGGGGACGGTCGCCTCCGCCCATGGCGACACGGAAAAGGGCGACCCCTTGCGGAGCCGCCCTTCCCAATCACCGGCGCTTCAAGACACCGGCGAAACTGATTCAGAAGCTTACTTGAGCTCGACGGTGCCGCCGGCTTCCTCGATCTGCTTCTTGATCTTCTCGGCCTCGTCCTTGTTGACGCCTTCCTTGAGGGCCTTCGGAGCGCTCTCGACGAGCGCCTTGGCTTCGCCGAGGCCCAGGCCGGTGATGACGCGGACTTCCTTGATGACGTTGATCTTCTTGCCACCGTCGCCGGTGAGGATCACGTCGAACTCGGTCTTCTCTTCAGCGGCCGGAGCGGCAGCGCCGGCAGCAGCCGGAGCGGCGACGGCAGCGGCGGCCGAAACGCCCCACTTCTCTTCGAGAGCCTTGGCCAGCTCGGCGGCCTCGAGGACGGTGAGCGCCGACAGCTGGTCGACGATGTTGTTGATGTCAGCCATTTCTTACTCCTTGGCGGGGCTCATCGGCCCCTGATTTGTCGTGCGAAAGAAAAACGAAGAACCTCAGGCAGCTTCCTGCGCTGCGTAAGCGCCGAACACCCGTGCGAGCATTGCGCCCGGCTCTGCGACGGTCCGGGCGATCTTGCTCGCCGGCGCCATGATGGTGCCGATGAGGGTCGCGCGAAGTTCGTCGAGGCTCGGCAGCTCCGCCAGCGCCTTGACCCCATTGAGGTCGAGGACGGTGTCACCCATCGCTCCGCCCAGAACCTCGAACTTGTCGGTGGTCTTGGCGAAATCGATCGCAACCTTGGCGGCGGCGACCGGGTCGATGGACGTGGCGAGGGCCGTCGGGCCCTTGAGCAGCTCGCCGATCGGCTGATAGCGGGTGCCATCGAGCGCGATGAGGGCGAGGCGGTTCTTCGCAACCTTGAACTGGGCTCCGGCGTCGCGCATCCGCAGGCGAAGATCGGTGGACTGGGCCACCGTCAGGCCGAGATTGCGGGTGACAACCACCACGCTGGTCTCGGTCAGGACCTGCTTCAGTTCGGCAACCAGATCCGCCTTTTCGTTGCGATCCATGCCAACTCCAAACAAATGGCCGCTGGATACCCGAAGGCACCGGCGACCGGCTTCATGACCCGCCAGAGCGCAAGGCACTGGCAGGAGCTCATGTCCGTGGGGCTGGGAGGCGCGTGCGGTGTCTCCGCACGACAACGCGAAAAGCCTTACACCTTTCGCGAGAAACTCTCTTCCCCGTCTCGGCTGGAAATTAAGCCTGCAAGAGGCACCAACTGTCTCGGACGGCGCCCCGGCGAGCCGGGGACGAGCGGGCCAATAGCAGAAAGCGCCCCGCAATCAACCCGCACGGCTCAGCCGAACATCGCCAGCAGGTTGCGCAGCATGATGTCGCCATGGGTGGTGAGCATGCTTTCGGGGTGGAACTGAAGCCCGGCCTGAAGCGCCTGGGGGTCGCTGAAGGCCATCGCCATGCCCTCCACCTGCGCGTGGACGGTGAAGCGCGGCGGCAGGTCGCGGGTGCACAGGCTGTGGTAGCGGGCGACGCGGACGGGGCTGGGGAGCCCGGCGAAGGGACCGGCGCCGTCATGCTCGAGCAGCAGCGACTTGCCGTGCACCGGTTCGGGCGCTCGGGTGACGGTGCCGCCGGCCTCCTCGACGATCGCCTGGTGACCAAGGCAAATGCCGAGCAGCGGCACGCGGCCCCTGGCAAGCGCGATCAACTCGAGGCAGCAGCCCGAGCCTTGCGGGGTGCCTGGGCCGGGCGAGATCATCAGGATCGCGCCCTTCGCCTCGGCTTCCGCCAGTGCGGCGGCGGCGGCGATACCGTTGCGGCGGACGTGGACCTCGACCCCGATCCGCTCGAGGCTCTCGACCAGGTTAAAGGTGAAGCTGTCGAGATTGTCGATCAGGAGGACAGGCCTCATGCGCCGAGCACCCCCAGCAGGGCCGAGGCCTTGGCGCGGGTCTCGTCAGCCTCGGCCTGCGGCACGCTGTCGTGGACCACGCCGGCGCCCGACCGGACCTCGGCTAGCCCATCGCGCACCAGTGCCGAGCGGATCACCACCGCCGTATCCATCCGCCCGTCGCCGCCGATCCACCCGATTGCTCCACCATAAGGCCCGCGGCGCCTGGCTTCGGCGGCGCGCAGCAATTGCATGGCACGGATCTTGGGCGCGCCGACCAGGGTGCCGACATTGAGGCAGGCCGCCAGCGCATCGAACGCGTCGAGGCCGGGGCGAAGCGTCCCGGTGACCGAGGAGACGAGGTGCATGACTCGGGCGAAACGCTCCACCGTCAGCAGCTTCGCCACCCGCCGCGTGCCCGGAAGCGAGACCCGCGCGACGTCGTTGCGGGCAAGGTCGACCAGCATCATGTGCTCGGCCAGTTCCTTGCCGTCCAGCCGCATCTCCGCCTCCAGCCGGTCGTCGGCGTCGGGGCTTGCCCCGCGCGGGCGGGTGCCGGCGATCGGCTTGACCTCTACCGTGCGGCCGCTCGGGCCACCAGGCGACAGGCGGACGCTGGTCTCGGGACTCGCTCCGAGCAGGGTCCAGCCGGAGTCGGCCAGGAAGAAGCGATAGCTCGCCGGTTCGGCCAGCCGCAGCCGGGCATAAGCGGCGAGCGGGTCGGGGCAGGGGCCGGTGAAGGTGCGGCTGGGCACGATCTGATACACTTCGCCGGCGGCGATTTCCTGCTTCAAGCGGGCGACGAGGGCAATGAAGTCGGGGTCGGAAAGGTCGGGCTCAAATGCAGTGCCCGCGCGGGCCCCGGGGCGTTCGCCGCTGGAGGTATGCTCGGCGGGCATGGGGTTGGCGAGCGCCGCCAAGCCTTCTTCCAGACGCCGCGCCGCATCGTTCACGTGCCGCTCGTCTGGTCCGAAGGCGGTGCACAGCAGGCGCGCCGCGCCGCCAGGAGCGATGGTCAGCAGCGTGTCGGGCACGAAAAAGACGAAGTCGGGAAAGTCGGGCGCCGGCGCGGCGGGCAAGTCCTCGCCCCACGCCGCAAGGTCGAACCCGGCGACCCCCAGCAGCAAGGCGCCGAACGGCTCGCCGCGGGGGGCTGCCGCCGCATCGAGGAGCGCGCGCAGGGCGTGCAGCGGCTGGGGCCCGAGCAGCCGTTCGGAGGCATCCTCGCTTCGCGGACGGGCGAAGGTCAGCAGCAGCCGGTCGGCACGGCGCTCGCTGACGCAGGGCGCGTCGAGCGAGGCGAGAAGCGCTTCGCCATTGGCGTTGAGCGCGTCCAGCGCCACGCTGCCTCCATGCGCCTCGGCCCGGACGCAGGCCCGGCCCATGATCAGGCGCTGCCCGTCCGGTGCCTCGAACAGGCCGGTCCCCGCCGTGCCCCCACCCAGCGCGCGGTAGGCGGCAAGGGGATCGAGCCCGGCGGGCAGGCGCCGGGCGAGGACCCGCGCTTCGACCTTCACAGCTGCCGGCCGACCGCCGCCGCAACCGCGCCGATCGAGCCCATCAGCTGCTCGAATTGGGCGGGATAGAGCGACTGGGCGCCGTCGGACCAGGCGCGCGAGGGATCGCGGTGAACCTCGATCATCAGTCCGTCGGCGCCGGCCGCGACCGCCGCCAGGCTCATCGCCGG
Organism: Sphingomonas kaistensis; assembly: GCF_011927725.1. Taxonomy (NCBI): domain Bacteria; kingdom Pseudomonadati; phylum Pseudomonadota; class Alphaproteobacteria; order Sphingomonadales; family Sphingomonadaceae; genus Sphingomonas; species Sphingomonas kaistensis. The sequence continues at coordinate 1,259,432 of NZ_JAATJC010000001.1, forward strand.
GACCAGGTCGCGGGCGCCGGTGCCATGGCTCGGATCGACCACGACCGGCAGGTGCGTCTTGCCCTTGACGTAGGGCACGGCGTTGAGGTCGAGGGTATTGCGGGTGGCAGGCTCGAAGGTGCGGATGCCGCGCTCGCACAGGATGACGTTGGGATTGCCCGCGGCCATTAGATATTCGGCGGCGAGGAGCCATTCCTGGATGGTGGCACTGAGCCCGCGCTTCAGCAGGACGGGCCGCCCCGCCGCGCCGACCGCGCGCAACAGCGCATAATTCTGCATGTTGCGTGCGCCGATCTGAAGGCAGTCGGCGGCTTCGGCGACATGGGCGACGTCGGCGGTGTCCATGACCTCGGTGACGATCGGCAGGCCAAGGTCGTCGCCGACCTCGCGCAAGACCTTGAGCCCCTCGATTCCGTGCCCGGCGAAGCCGTAGGGACTGGTGCGCGGCTTGTAGGCACCGGCGCGGAGCAGGGTGGCGCCGGCGGCCTTCACCGCCGCCGCGGTCTCGTGCAGCTGCTCGGGGCTTTCGACCGCGCAGGGCCCGGCGATCACGGCCAGCCGGTCGCCGCCGATGCTCACCCCGCCGACATCGACCACCGTGTCGTGCGCCTGCAACTCTCGGCTGACGAGCTTGTAGGGAGCAAGGATCGGCTTGACGCTTTCCACCGCGGGATCGCCGTCGAGCGCCAGTTCGGCAAGCACCCGTTCGTCGCCGAGCGCGCCCAGCACCACCCGCTCGGCGCCGGGCATGTGGAGCGGCTTCAGGCCCGCATCCTCGATCTTCCTGAGCAGGCGCTCGGCGGAGTCGGCGGGGGCTTCGGGCTTCAGAACGATGATCATGATTGTTCCTGACGGTGAGGGGAAAGGCCGGCAGGACAATAAAAAACCCGCCGGGTGAGGGCGGGTCGGCAAGCGCTTGGGCGGATGAAAGCCCTGCTAGCGCTCGATCGGCACGCCGCCTTCAACGTTCCAGCGCCACCAGCGGGCAGCGAAGACGGTTTGGGCGGCGGGGATCTGCATGGCGACCAGAGAGCGGAAACTCTCCAACAGGTCAAGCCGGTATGTCGGGACGGCGCACGGGGGCGAAAGCGCGCGCCGTCCCTCGGCCTTCCTCACCGCGACGCGACGATCGTGACCAGGCGGGCGCCCTTCACGCTGCCGGCGGCGGCGAGCAGGGTGGCGGAGTTGCGCAGCGCGGCGACCTGCCGGTTGGCCGACAGCCGGGCCTCCACGTAGCAGCGTCCGCTGCCGATGGTGGCGCGTCCGTCCCCCTGGTCGCGGCAGACATCGTTGACCGCGCCATTGATGCGCGAGTTCAGCCGCTTGAGGTCGGCCGCGCTGGTGAAGTCGACGTCGCTGGCATCGACGATGCGGGTCCGCACCTCGCGGTCGCGGTCGGCGGTCGCGGTCAGGTCGATCGGTTCGGCCTCGGTGCCGGAGGCCTGCGCCATGGCCGGGGTAAGCGCCAGCGCGAGGATCCCCGCTGACAGCGTGAAGGACAAGGCGGCAATGCCGCTACTTTTCAGTCGACTGGTCATGTTCAATCCCCTTGGACCGGCCCCACGAAATCATTTCGTGCGGCCGATCCTGGGATTAGACCCGGCCCGACGTCATCGCCCGCCCGCTTCTACCGCGCGGCTGCGCGGGTCGATGCAGCGGCAGACCGCCACGGACCCTCGACTGGTCGGCAGACGGCGAAAAAGCGGGCTCAAGCCGCCTTTCCGCCGCCCGATTATCCTGCAATCAGAAGCGGGTGGGAGCACCGCCGTCGGTCGTCGTGTCGTGCGTGGTGCCCTGCCGATCGCGTCCGGCGCCTTCGAACTGGTCGGTGCCGCCTTCGGTCTGGCCGCTAGCGAAGCGGAAGGCGCTGCCGTCGTCGCGGGCTTCCTCGAAACTGTGGGTCTGCCTCGCAGCGATCTCGCTGCCCATGCCGGCGGTGCCGTCGCTCATGCCCTGCCGTCCCGCCGCACCGGTAGCCGGATTGCCGGATGTGCTTCCCTGGGTTTCCTGCATCAGGCAGTCATGAAGCAATTGCTTGGCCTGCTCGGCCAGCTGCTTTTGCGCCTGCATGGCCTGCTCGAAAAACTGGCGATGCTCCGGCTTGCCGGCCGCGTCACCGCTGTAGATCTGGCAATTCTCGACGCCCTGAAGCGCGTGGTAGAGCACGGCGGTAAGATCGTAGGTCACGTCGCGGGTGCCGGTGCCGGCGCCCTGGTCACCTTTAGTCTGGCTGTTTTCCATCGCTTGTTCCTCCACTGGGTGGTGCCGGACTCCCGGCTCGCCAGTGAAACGCGCGGGCGGCGCATTGGCCGCAGGGTCAGAGCGCCTGGCCCGCCGCGACGCCCGATGCCCACGCCCACTGGAAATTATAGCCGCCGAGCCAGCCGGTGACGTCCACCGCTTCGCCGATCGCGAACAGGCCAGGGAGCTTCCTGGCTTCCATCGTCTGCTGTGACAGGTCGGCGGTGCTGATCCCGCCCACGGTCACCTCGGCCTTGGCAAAGCCTTCGGTGCCGCTCGGTGCAAACGACCAGCCGGCGAGCAGCCGTTCGGCCTCCTCCAGCTTGCGGTCGGGCGCGTTGCCGAGTTCGACCGCGATGCCGATCCGCTCGGCCAGCGTGTCGGCGAGGCGGGCCGGCAATCGTTCGCCGAGGAGGGCAGGGAGGCGCACGCGCGGGCGCTGGCGCTTGGCTTCGCGCAGCCAGCCGGGGGCTACTTCGGGGAGGAAGTCGATCAGCACCGCCTGGCCGTGGCGCCAATAGCTCGACACCTGCAGGATCGCGGGACCGCTCAGCCCCTTGTGGGTGAACAGCGCCGCCTCGCGGAAAGCCGCGTCCTCGCAGCGCGCCTCCACCGGAGCGGCGACTCCCGACAGCGAGCGGAACAGGGCTTCCTCGCCGCCCAGCGTCAGGGGCACAAGGGCTGGGCGGGGCTCGACCACCTTGAGCCCGAAGCGACGGGCGAGGTCGTAGGCGAAACCGGTCGCGCCCAGCTTGGGGATGGAGGGTCCCCCGGTCGCGACGACCAGCGCCGGGGCTTCCGCCTCCATCTCACCGGCGGAAACCCGGAAGCGGCCATCGGCATGGTCGACCGAGTGGATCGGAGCGTTGCAGCGGATGGTCGCGCCGCCGGCCGCGCACTCGTCGAGCAGCATGGCGACGATCTGGCGGGCCGAGCCGTCGCAGAACAATTGACCAAGCGTCTTCTCGTGCCAGGCGATACGGTGCTTCGCGACCAGTTCGAGGAAGTCCTGCGGGGTGTAGCGGGCCAGCGCCGAACGCGCGAAGTGCGGATTGGCGCTGAGGTAGCGGTCCGGCGCGGCGCCAATGTTGGTGAAGTTGCAGCGCCCTCCACCCGAGATCAGGATCTTGCGGCCGGGCTCCGGGGCGTGGTCGATCACCAGCACCTGGCGTCCGCGCCCGGCAGCAATCGCGGCGCACATCAGCCCGGCACCGCCGGCGCCGAGAATGATCGCATCGTAGGAGGCTGGGACAGGCATGGGCTGCCGCTAGCAGTTCGCCGCGCCCGTGCCGAGCGATGTCGAGGTCTCAGGCCCCCGACATCGCCCGTCGCGATCGGTTAGTTGCCCTCGAGCGGAAGCGTATCCTCCTGGCCCTCGTCGTCGAGCGCCATGCCCGATGCCGCTCCGGTGGCGTCGGTGCCGAGCGGCAGGGCGCCCGCTTCGGCCTCGGCCAGCTCGCGCGCGGCGAACTCCATCTCGACCCCGCTCATCGCATCACCAGCCAGTTCATTGGGCGAGGCGAGGGGATGCTCGTTGCTGAATTCGGTGTCTTCGGCGTCGATCTGGGCGTCGGTGTCTTCGCGGGGGGTGTCGATCATGGAGTGGCTCCTTCGGAAGCCTAACGACAAAGGGCCGCGACGTTTCCGCCGCGGCCCTCGATCGTGCACTTTCCGAAAGAGTGAGGCTTACGCCACGCCCTCTTCGAGCTGGACCTTGATGCCCGGGCCCATCGACGAGCTGATCGCCGCCTTCTTCAGGTACTTGCCCTTGGCGCCCGCCGGCTTCGCCTTGGTGATGGCGTCGACGAAGGCGTCGTAATTGGCCTTGAGGTCTTCGGCCGGGAAGCTGGCCTTGCCGATGCCGGCGTGGATGATCCCCGCCTTCTCGACGCGGAACTCGATCTGGCCGGCCTTGGCGTCGGTGACAGCCTTGGTGACGTCCATGGTTACGGTGCCGAGCTTCGGATTCGGCATCAGCCCCTTGGGACCGAGCACCTTACCGAGACGGCCGACGAGGCCCATCATGTCGGGGGTGGCGATGACGCGCTCGAAGTCGATCTGGCCGTTCTGGATCTGCTCCATCAGGTCTTCGGCCCCGACCACGTCGGCGCCCGCCTTGGTGGCTTCCTCGGCCTTGGCGCCCTTGGCGAACACCGCCACGCGGACGGTCTTGCCGGTGCCCTTGGGCAGGTTGACCACGCCGCGGACCATCTGGTCGGCGTGACGCGGATCGACGCCGAGGTTCAGCGCGACTTCGATCGACTCGTCGAACTTGGCGGTGGCGAGCGACTTGGCGAGGGCGATGGCTTCATCGACGCCATACAGCTTCTCGCGGTCGACCTGGGTTTCCAGGCTCTTCTGCTTCTTGGTCAGCTTGGCCATGTTCTTAGCCCTCCACCACTTCGAGGCCCATCGCGCGGGCGCTGCCTTCGATGATCTTGGTCGCGGCCTCGATGTCGTTGGCGTTGAGATCCTTCATCTTCTGCTCGGCGATCTCGCTCAGCTGGCTGCGCTTGATCTTGCCCGCGGAGACCTTGCCCGGCTCCTTCGAACCCGACTTGAGGCCAGCGGCCTTCTTGATCAGGAACGAGGCGGGCGGGGTCTTGGTGGCGAAGGAGAAGCTGCGATCCGCATAGACGGTGATCACCGTCGGGATCGGCATGCCCTTTTCCATTTCCTGCGTCGAGGCGTTGAACGCCTTGCAGAATTCCATGATGTTGACGCCGCGCTGACCCAGCGCAGGGCCGATCGGCGGAGACGGATTGGCGGCGCCGGCGGGCACCTGCAACTTGATATAGCCGGTAATCTTCTTGGCCATGTCACTCTCTTCTGGGCACGGGGCCCGTTCAGTCGAGCGGTGTTAGCGGACGCCCGAGGACATCCTCCCGCAGTGGCTCCAGTGATGCTGGAAGGCGCGCCCCCTAGCAGAAGGGGGTGCGAGCGGCAAGCCAGACAGGCCGGGAAGCGGAGCCGCGAAGGTCACAAAGGTCACAAAGGTCACAAAGGTCACATAGGGCGGCAGGTAGTCGGCGATCCCACCTCCGCCCGGGCCTTGCGTAGCTTCCGGACGCCGGGGCCAGGCGCGCTGCGGGGGGCAAGGAGAGGCGTCACCCAACCGAGTAGATCAGCTGAAATCCTACATTGCAATCGGCGGGCAAGGAGCGAGCCGGCCGTGGGGGCGGCGATGGCGACGGGCCCGAACCGGTGGGCGGCTCGTTGGCGGGCTCATGATGAAACATGTCGATCACGGGCGGGGCAAGCCGCTGCTTCTGGTGCATGGGCTTGGCAGCAGCGGCCATGCCTGGGAGCCGATTATCGAACCGCTTGCCCAGGCACGCCGGGTGATGGTGATCGACCTGCCCGGTCACGGCGCGACCCCGGCGGAGGCCGACAGCGGTACCTTCGACGGCTTGGTACGGTCGGTTGCGGCGTGGCTCAACGAGACGGGCATGACCGGGGTCGACATGGTCGGCAGCTCGATGGGCGCGCGGCTGGTGCTGGAACTCGCCCGGCGCGGGCTTGCCGGCAATGTGGTGGCGCTCGACCCGGGCGGCTTCTGGGAAGGGTGGGAGCGCAAATGGCTGGTCAGCACGCTGACCGCTTCGCGCGGGCTGGTGAAGGGGCTCAGGTCCGCGCTTCCTACGCTGGCGGCCAATCGGGTCAGCCGCTCGGCGCTGCTGGCGCAGCTGTCGGCACGGCCGTGGGCGCTCGATGGGGCGTTCGTGGCCGAGGAACTGCGCGCGCTGGCCGATACGGCGACCGTGCCGTCGCTGGTCAAGGATCTCGGCTACGGGCCGGGGCAGGAGGGCATTGCGCAGACCAGGGGCCGGTTGGCGATCGGCTGGGGCCGCCACGATCGCCTGTGCCTGCCGGTCCAGGCCAAGCGGGCGGCGAGCAAGTTCCCGAGCGCGAAGCTGCACTGGTTCGAGCATAGCGGCCACTTCCCTCTATGGGACGAGCCCCGCGAGACGGTGAAGCTGATTGCGGAGGTATGCGGGTAGCGAGCGACGTCACGAAGTGAATTCGTGACGTCGGTCCTGTCCGCTACGCGGCAGGCCGTCCGGGTATCGCCGGCTCTCAGCGCAAGCCCACGGATGCTGGTGCATCCGTTTGCTTGCGCTCGGCGGCTCTTACTTGACCAGTTCGACCTGTTCGAACTCGAGCTCGACCGGGGTCGCGCGGCCGAAGATCGATACGCCGACCTTGACCCGGCCACGATCGAAATCGAGTTCCTCGACCACGCCGTTGAAGCTGGCGAACGGGCCGTCCAGCACCTTGACGCTGTCGCCGATCTCATAATCGACATTGATCTTGGCCTTGGGCGCAGCAGCGGCAGCTTCCTCCTTGGTGTTGAGGATGCGCGCGGCTTCGGCTTCGCTGATCGCCTGCGGCTTGCCGTTCGGGCCGAGGAAGCCGGTCACCTTGGGCGTGTTCTTGACGAGGTGGTAGACGTCGTCGTTCATGCCGAGCTTGGCAAGCACGTAACCCGGGAAGAACTTGCGGTCGCTGGTGACCTTCTTGCCGCGACGGATCTCGGTGATCTTCTCGGTCGGGACTTCGACCGATTCGACCAGGCCCTCGAGGTTGAGGCGCTTGGCTTCCGACAGGATCGACTCGCGAACCTTGTTCTCGAAGCCCGAGTAGGCGTGGATGATGTACCAGCGGGACATGGGTTCTAAACCTTAAGCGAGCAGGCCGAGGAGGAACTGGACGATCGCGGCAAAGCCACTGTCCACGGCGAAGAAGAACAGCGCCAGGAGCGACGTCAGGATGAATACCATCACGGCAGTCACCCAGGTTTCCTTGCCGGTCGGCCACACGACCTTGCCCGCTTCGACGCGGACCTGGCGGATGAATTCGCCGGGGGATGTCTTGGCCATGGGCGGACGCTCTGCCTGTTCGAGTGATAGAAAAACGAGGTCCGCGGATGGCTCCGCCGGACCTCGATTGAAGCGCCATGTAGCGCGGAGTGGCGCTTGCTTCAAGCGGGCCCTCACCGCGGCTTAGGTACGCGTGGCGCCAACTTTGGGCCTGGCAGGGGCAGGGGGACTCGAACCCACGACCCTCGGTTTTGGAGACCGATGCTCTACCAACTGAGCTATACCCCTAAGGCCGAGTGCCGGTTAGCGGCGGCGTCCGGTTCTGGCAAGGCGCTCGTCTCGTCCGGTTCGCTCGTGGCAGCGGCGAGGGGCGGCAGTACCCCCCACAGACGGAGCGGAAAGGTCAGCAGTTCGGCCACGCTGCGGGGCGAACGAGCCTCGTGGATCCCGACTTCGGGCCATTGATCCTTTGCGGGCATGACCTGCGTTCCGAACACCCGGTCCCAGAACGAAAACAGGATCGAGAAATTGCGGTCGAAATGCCGTTCCTCGAGGCTGTGGTGGATGCGGTGGAAGGGGGGATCGACGAATATATGTCGCAAGGGTCCGAGGCCGAGCTTCACCGGGGAGTGGATGAACAGCTGGAGGAAGAAGACGGTGGTGGAAACCAGCGCCGGAACCGCCACCGAGCCGAAGTCGACCAGCGACAGCGGCACCGAGATGATCGCGAACATCGGAACGAACTGCGCCGGATGGCTGAAGCTGTTGGCAGCGCTGAGATGTTCGACCGAATGGTGGACAGCATGGACCGGCCACATGAAGCGATGCTCGAAGCGATGCTCCCAGTACATCAGGAAGTCGGTCGCGAGCAGGGTCAGGAGAGTGGTTCCAACCACCCCCAGGCCGAGCGGGGACAGGTGCACAACCGGCGCGACCCCGACCTTTGCCCACAGCAACTTGAGCGGAATGGCGATCAGGATCGCGAACACCGGGTTGAGCAGGCCGAACAGCACGCCAGGCCAACGTTCGCCCCAGCGAAACGTGCCGCGGCTGGCGAGCCGTTCCACCACGGTGCACAGCGCCAGCACGAAGGCGGTCGCGAGCACCGCTCCGCTGATCTGAGAAAACAGTGTTCCGCCCACGTGTCCGTTCGTCCGCTTGTCGGCAGCAGGCTTGGACCGCGCATGGTTAGGAAGTGGTTAGCGCGCCGCCGCCGCAACGACGCCGCGCCGCGCCGCGCGATCGAGCACCGACTGCGGCGCATCTGGAAATAAACGACGCAATTCGCTGGCGCTGAGATCGAGCCGGCGCAAACCAGTCGAAGTCCAGGGCCAGAGAGTTCGGGGCGAAATGTCCATAACGTCTACAAGATCAGAAACACCTTGAATATCAACTAATTAATACTGCCAAGACGACAGTAAACGCTGCCGTCTTGGATTTGACGCGCGCCATCGCCCTGCTGTCTTTGATGACTGCCGAGCGCCATGGGCCGCATGTCCGCCACGACAATGGGCTGAACTCGAAGGATCAAGTGGGTTATGAGTTATCAGCGCACCGACAAGAACTTGTTGTTTGGTCGCGAGGATGGTTCCGTTGTTGCGCTGTCAGCGGAAGAAACCGCCTTGGCGCGGTCGATCCTATCCAAGCTGGTCACCAGCATCGTCAGCCTCTCCGCCGACCCGGCAGCCGCAGTCCGCCGCGAGCAAAGCGCCGTCGAACTGGCGCGCTCGGTCCATCACGCCCGTCGCCGCCGCAGCGAGCATTTCGGACCTGTCCTGTTCAGCGAACCGGCATGGGACATGTTGCTGGTCCTGTTCATTTACGGCAACCGCAACGAGGAGCGCCTGTCGGTCACCCGCCTCGCCGAATATGGCGACGCACAGCTGACCACCGCGATCCGCTGGCTCGACTACCTGGAAAGCCAGCGGCTGATCGTTCGCCAGCAATGCGAGGTGGACCGTCGCAAGTATTTCGTCGAACTGAGCGAGCGCGGGCGAACCATGATGGTCAGCTACTTCGAGAGCCTGATCGACACCCTCTGACCTCCGACCCTGCCGACCCGCCTGGCGGGTTCGGTCAGGCGGCGATGTCGAGGGGGACGATCTCGCCCGACAGATAGAGGTTGCGGGCCTTGGTGCGGCTCAACTTGCCCGAACTGGTGCGCGGCAGGCTGCGCGGCGGGATAAGTTCGACCACCGGGCTCATCCCGATGATGGCGCGGACCCGCTCCTTGATGTCGTCGCGCAGGCGGCTGCGCTCCTGGAGATCGGAAACGCGGCAGTGGACCAGCACGGCCGGCTGTTCCTCTCCCGACGGGCCGGTGATGGCGAAGGCGGCGATATCGCCGGACTTGAAGCCGGGCAGCTGCTCCACCGCCCATTCGATATCCTGCGGCCAGTGGTTGCGGCCGTTGATGATGATCATGTCCTTGGCGCGGCCGACGATGAAGATGTAGCCGCCGGACAAATAGCCCATGTCGCCGGTGTCGAGCCAGCCGCCGACCATGCAGGCGTCGGTGGATTCCTGGTCGCGATAATAGCCGACCATGATGCTGGAACCGCGCACCCACACCTTGCCGATCTCGCGGTCGGCGAGGATCGTGCCGTCGCCGTCGCGGACCTCGATTTCCATGCCTTCGACCGCGCGGCCGCAATTGACGATGGCGCGGTAGCGCTTGGGCCGGTCCTCGCCGTCCTCGGCGGCGGCGCCGCTGAGCTGGCTTTCCTCGACCAGTTCGAGACGGATGCCTTCGCCCGGCGGCATCAGGCTGACCGCAAGCGTCGCTTCGGCGAGGCCGTAGGACGGACAGAAGGCGCTGGCCTGGAAACCCGCGTCGGCGAAGGCGTCGACGAAGGCCTGCATGACGTCGGGACGGATCATGTCCGCGCCGTTGCCGGCGATCCGCCAGCGCGACAGGTCGAACCGTTCGCCGGCCTTGATCTGCGAGCTCATGCGGCGGGCGCAGATGTCGTAGCCGAAGGTCGGGGAATAGGAGAGGGTGGTGCCAGGGTTGCGGCTGATGAGGTCGAGCCAGGCGAGCGGACGGCGGGCGAAGTCCTCCGTCTTCATATAGTCGACGCTGATCTGGTTCGCGAGCGGCGACAGGAGGCAGCCGACCAGCCCCATGTCGTGGTACCAGGGCAGCCAGCTGATGCAGCGATCGGTTTCCTCGACCTTGAGGCCGAGGCTGTGCGCGCGCAGGTTGTCGAGCAGGGCACGGTGGGTGACCGCGACGCCGTGCGGGAAGCGGGTCGAGCCGCTGCTGTACTGGAGATAGGCGATGTCGCCGGACTGCGCTTCCGGAAGTGCGGCACCGTTATCGAAGCTGGTGGCGTCGAGCTCGTCCCAGCTCATCGCCCTGACGGTGCGGCGGGTGCCCGCCTCGATGCAGAAATCGGCCAGTTCGGCAGGATACAGGAAAAGCGCCGGGTCCGAACTGCCGAGCATCACCGCCAGCTGTTCGACATAAGCCTCGCGGCCGCCGAAGCTGGTCGGAAGCGGAAGCGGGACGGGCCACAGGCCGGCATAGACCGCGCCGAAGAAGCCGGCGGCGAATTCGGGGCCGGTTTCGGCGACCAGGGCGACGCGCTCACCCTTGGCGAAACCGAGCGCCAGCAAGCGGCGGGCGTGGTCGAGCGCGGCGGCGCGCAGCTCGGCGTAGGAATAAGACAGCTTCAGCGTGCCGCGCGGATCGTGGAAATTCAGCCCGCGCGCACCGGTGGCGGCGTAATCGAGCGCCTCGCCAAGGGTGTCGAAGTCGGCCAGGCGCCGCGGCAGCGCGTCGATGGTCGGCGTTGCCCCCGGCGGTGCCAGCAGATCGGTCTGTGTTGTGGCGTCCGGCACGCTGGTCCTGTCCTGGCTGTGGTCTTCGGGTTGGGCCGCTGCGGTTAACGGCAGTGCAAGCACACTTCTTTGCGCCGTGGTTGTTCGCGTTCGACTGTGGCACAAAGAAGGCCGGCACGATCAGCGGGAAAGACGGGGCGTGAACGGCGAGGGCAGCGGGGAGCGGCATTCCGGCCGGCGCGAACGGCGTCCGCGACCGCTGGACCAGGCCGCGCTGCAGGAGCTTGCCTTCGGTTATGTCGCCCGCTTCGCGACCAGCCGCGCCAAGCTGCATTCCTACCTGGTCCGCAAGCTGCGCGAGCGCGGCTGGAACGGGGCCGCCGAGCCCGACACCCAGGCCGTCGTCGACAAGGTGGTGGATTTGGGCTTCATCGACGATGCGGCCTTTGCGGGCATGAAGGCGGCAAGCCTGACCCGCCGCGGCTATGGCAAGGGCCGGGTCAGGATCGCGCTGGCACAAAGCGGGATCGCGGCCGAGGACGGAAGCGAGGCGCTCGCCCATGCCGACGAGCAGAGCCTGGCGGCCGCCCTGCGGTTCGCCGAGCGGCGCAAGATCGGTCCCTATGCCCTTGCCCAGGCCGACCCGGCCGGGCGGCAGCGGGCGCTTGCCGCCATGCTTCGCGCAGGCCATCCGATGGACCTTGCGCGGCGCATCGTCGGAACCGCTCCCGGGGCATTCGAAAATCTTTCGGACAACGGCTGAAAACCAGTGATCGTTATGGTGCTGTAACCTTTCAGATTGGTTTGAAGGGTGCTATACGTAGCATCGTGCAACGTGAGTATGCGTCTACGTCGCAAGACGAACTTGGGCAGGAGGTCGCTCCGGCTCCCTCCACACGCTCGCTCGACTCGGATCCGGCCGAAACTTCAACCGGGGAAACGGGGCAGCGGGTCACCGGCCGGATCAAGTGGTTCGACGCCACCCGCGGGTTCGGATTCCTCGTCAGCGAAGCGATTGACGGCGACGTCCTGGTGCATTTTTCGGTTCTTCGCGACCATGCCCGCCGGTCCCTGCCCGAAGGAGCGGTTGTGACTTGCGACGTGGTGCGGCAGGATCGCGGACTGCAGGCGGTCCGCGTGATCGACATCGATCTTGCGCAGGCGGTGGTGGTTCGAAGCACCAGCGGCGCGTCGGAAGAACGATCGAACCGGACTGCCTTGCTGGACGGCGCTGGGCCGTTCGAGCCGGTGGAGGTCAAGTGGTTCAATCGCGTCAAAGGCTATGGCTTCGTCGTTCGGGTGGATCAGCCCGAGCAGGACATCTTCCTGCACATGGAAACGGTACGCCGGGCGGCGCTGAACGACCTTCAGCCGGGCGACCGGTTGCAGGCCAGGATTGCCGAGGGCAGCAAGGGACTGACCGCAGTCGACCTCCGCGCGGATTGAGCCGGCTGGCGCTGCTGGCCGCGCTGCCGCTTTCCCTGACCGCCGCGGCCTGCCAGCCGACCGGTGGCGCAAGCCCCCAGCTCGAACGCTCCGCAGCAGGACTCCAGCAAGTGCCCTTGACCGTCCGGACCGCCGCCGGTGCCGTGCATAATTTCACGGTCGAGGTCGCAAGCACGCCCGAAGAGCAGCAGATGGGCCTGATGAACCGGCCGAGCCTCGCGCCCGACCGCGGCATGATCTTCCCGCACGAGCCGCCGCGGATGGCGAGCTTCTGGATGAAGAATACGCTGATCCCGCTCGACATCATCTTCGTCCGGCCCGACGGCACGATCGTCAACATCGCCGAGAATACCGTGCCGCTGAGCCTCGAACCGGTCGCCTCGCTGGAAGCGGTCGGGGCGGTGCTGGAGCTGGCCGGCGGGCGGACGGCCGAGCTGGGCATCAAGGCCGGCGACAAAGTCGAGTGGGTGCACACGGCCGCGGCGCAGTAGCGCTTGCTCCAGCCCTCCCGGAACCGCTAGGGGCGCAAGCCATGGGAATCTTGGCGAGCATCTTCACCTGGTGGAACGGCGCTACCCTCGGCACCTCGATCTTCACGCGCCGCCACGGCCGTGAGGTCGGGCGCGACGAGGCCGGCAACGTCTATTTCGAGCACCGCAAGGATCCGAACCGGCGGTGGGTGATCTACAACGGCTCGAACGACGCCAGCCGGGCGCCGCCGCAATGGCAGAGCTGGCTTCGCGGCCAGCTTGGCGACGTGCCGGACAAGTCGCTTCCGCCTGCGCGCAAGTTCCAGAAGCCGGGCCTGCCCAACCTGTCAGGCAGCGACGGGACCTACCGCCCCGCGGGATCGCTGTCGCGTGGCGGCAAGCGGCCGGCGGCGACCGGCGATTACCAGGCCTGGACCCCGGACTGAGGTGCTGAGGCCTGCTGCGGCGCTGGTGATGCTGGGCCTGACGGTGGCCGGGTGCGACCGGCTGCCCGGGCGCGGCGAACAGCAGCCGGAAAAGGCCACGGCCAGCGCCAAGGCCGAGCCGCTGGCGCCGGGCACCACCCCGATGAACGAGCGGGTGGCGGTGCTGGGCATCCTCAACAAGCGCAACGGCATCTCGCGCGACATCCGGTTGAAGCCGGGCCAGGCGGTCAGGATCAAGGACGTGATCGTCCGCCTCCGCGCCTGCGAGACCACCCCGCCGTGGGAATTCGACCAGCTGACCGGCGCCTTCGTCCAGGTCGACGTGCAGCAGCCCGACGGCGGCTTCAGCCGGGTATTTTCCGGCTGGCTGTACAAGGAAAGCCCGTCGCTGAACGTGGTCGAGAACCGCGTCTACGACGTCTGGCCCAAGAGCTGCACGATGAGCTTCCCCGGCGCGCCCGAGCAGGCCGGCGCGCTTGCGGACGACAGCAGCCCGTCGAGCGAGCCCCAGTCGGGCCGCGGCGGATCCCCGGCCGAGCGCAACGCTTCGCCGAGCAACCCGACGTAGGTCCGGCGCGGGATCTCCACCGCGCCGAGCGAGGCGAGATGTTCGGTCAGGAACTGGCAGTCGCACAGGGTGAAATGGCCGACCCGCAGCCGCGCCATCAAAAAGGCCAGCGCCACCTTTGACGCGTCGCGCGCGCGGCTGAACATGCTTTCGGCGAAGAAGGCGCGGCCCAGCACCACGCCGTACACCCCGCCGACCAGCGTATCGTCCTGCCAGACTTCGACCGAATGGGCCTGCCCGCGGGCGTGGAGGGCCAGCATGGCGGCTTCGATGGGGCCGTTGATCCAGGTCTGCGGGCGGTCCGCGCAGCCGAGCAGGACCCCGGCGAACTCGCGGTCGGCAGTGACCCTGTAGCGCCCCGACCGAAGCCGCTTGGCGAGGCTGCGCGACAGGTGGAAATTGTCCGGCTGGAGGAGCGCCCGGGTCCGCGGCTCCACCCAGAACAGCTCGTCGCTGGCGCGGTCGTCGGCCATCGGGAAGATCCCGGCGGCATAGCCGCGCAGGACGAGATCAGGGTCGAGCGGAAGGCTCATCGCAGCGGGTGTAACGTGCCGGGGCGCCTGCCGCTACCGGGAGGCGCTCAGGCCTCCCGTTGCTCCTCCAGCCAGCGCTCCAGCCACTTGATCGTATAGTCGCCGGACGCGAACGCCGGTTCCTTGAGGATGCGCTGATGGAGCGGCACGTTGGTCTTGGGACCGTCGATCACGAACTCCTCGAGCGCGCGGCGGAGGCGGCAGATGGCGGCATCGCGGTCCTCGCCCCACACGATCAGCTTGCCGATCATGCTGTCGTAGTAGGGCGGCACCTTATAGCCCGAATAGAGGCCACTATCGACGCGGGTCTGAAAGCCGCCGGGCGCGACGAAGTTCTTCACCAGCCCCGGCGAGGGGGCGAAGGTCACGGGATCCTCGGCGTTGATCCGGCATTCGATCGAATGGCCCTTCAGCACGACCTGATCCTGCGTGACCGACAGGCCGCGGCCTTCGGCGATGCGAAGCTGTTCGGCGACGAGATCGAGGCCGCTGATCATCTCGGTCACCGGATGCTCGACCTGCAGCCGGGTATTCATCTCGATGAAGTAGAATTCGCCGTTCTCGTAGAGGAACTCGATGGTCCCGGCGCCGCGATAGCCCATGTCGGCCATCGCCTTGCGGACCCGCTCGCCCATCTCGGCGCGCTGGGCGGCGGAGACGACCGGGGAGGGGGCCTCCTCGATCACCTTCTGGTGGCGACGCTGGACCGAACAGTCGCGCTCGCCGAGGTGGATCGCGCCGCCCTCGCCGTCACCGAAGATCTGATATTCGATGTGCTTGGGGTCGCCGAGATACTTTTCCATGTAGACGGTCGGGTCACCGAAGGCGGCATTCGCCTCCGACGAAGCCTGCGCCATCAGGGTTTCGAGTTGGTCGGGGTCCGGCACCACCTTCATGCCGCGGCCGCCGCCGCCCGACGCGGCCTTGATCAGCACCGGATAGCCGATCTCCTCGGCAATCGCCTTGGCCTCGTCGAGGTCGCTGATCGGGCCCGGCGAACCGGGGACCAGCGGCAAGCCGAGCTTGGCGGCGGTGCGCTTGGCCTCGACCTTGTCGCCCATCACCCGGATATGCTCGGGCTTGGGGCCGACCCAGATGATGTTGTGCAGCTCGACGATCTCGGCGAACTGGGCGTTTTCGGACAGGAAGCCGTAGCCGGGGTGGATCGCGTCGGCGTGGACGATCTCGGCCGCCGAAATGATGTTGGGAATGTTGAGGTAGCTGTCACGCGCCGCGGGCGGCCCGATGCACACCGCCTCGTCGGCCAGACGGACGTGCATGGCGTCGGCGTCCGCGGTCGAGTGCACCGCAACCGTGCGGATGCCATGTTCCTTGGCGGCGCGCAGGATGCGGAGCGCAATCTCGCCGCGATTGGCGATCAGCAGCTTGTTGATCGGGCGCATCTTACTCGATGACCACCAGCGGCTGATCGAATTCGACCGGCTGGGCGTTGGCGACGAGCAGCTGAGTGATCTTGCCGGCGCGGGGAGCAACGATCGGGTTCATCACCTTCATCGCCTCGACGATCAGCAGGGTGTCGCCCTGCTTCACCGTGTCGCCGATGCCGACGAAGGCCGGGGCGCCGGGTTCGGCGGACAGGTAGCAGGTGCCGACCATCGGCGAGCGAACCAGTTCGCCGGCCTGCTCCATCGGAGTGGATGCGGTGTCGGCGGCGGAGGCGGTCGGTGCAGCGGCGGCCGGGGAAGCGGCTTGCGGCGCGGCCACGACGTGCTGGACCGGAGCGGCGGCAACGGTCAGCTCGCGCTTGACCCGGATCTTGCGATCACCGTCCTCGACCTCGATCTCGGACAATTCGTTGGCGCTCAGCAATTCGGCGAGTTCGCGGACCAGACCGGCATCGATGCGCATCTGTTTATGCTCGTCAGACATGAGAAAATTCCTGTAATCTGTCGCCGCGCGCTCTGTCAGAGCCGGGCGGCGGCGTCCAGTGCCAGCGTGTAGGAGCTGGCGCCGAAGCCGCTGATGGACCCAACGCAGACACCGGCGATGAGGCTGCGATGGCGGAAGCGTTCGCGGGCGTGCGGGTTGCTGAGATGGATCTCGATGACCGGCGTCGGGATGGCCGCAACGGCGTCGCGCAGCGCGACGGAGGTGTGGGTCAGGCCGCCCGCGTTGAGGATCACGGCATCGACTCCGCTGTCCGCCGCCTCGTGCAGCCAGTCGATCAGGTGGCCCTCGTGATTGGACTGCCGGACGTCGACCTGCACATTGAGCCCGGAGGCCTGCTGGTGCAGCCCGGCGGCGATGTCGTCGAGCGTGTCGGAGCCATAGACCTCCGGCTCGCGGGTACCGAGGCGGTTGAGGTTGGGACCGTTCAGGACGAGGATGGTGCGCATTGCCGCCGCTTCATCCGCCACCTAGATGCCAAGGTCAAATGAGCGAAACCGAAACCCACAGCGTCACGGTCAACGGCGAACACCGCCGGGTGGCCGCCGGAACCACCGTCGCCGGCCTGGTCGGCGAGCTCGGGCTCGACCCCGCGCGGGTCGCGGTGGAGCGCAATCTCGAGATCGTGCCGCGCTCGACCCTGGCGCAAGTGCTGGTCGAGGACGGCGACGATTACGAGGTGGTTCACTTTGTTGGTGGCGGCTGATCAGATCCGAGTGCGTGGCAGGGGAATGGTCGCGCCGCGGCGGCGGGCAAGCCGTTCCACCTCGTCAAAGGACGCATTGATTCGGGTCCGCGCTTCGCCGACCGCCCATTCGCTGCCGGCCGGGGCGGGCTCGCCCGGCGCTCTCTTCGCCGCGGCGTCGATCGCGGCGGCATAGTCGCTCCATGCCGCGACATGCGCCTGGTAGGCGCTCCAGAAATCATTCGGTGCGGCGCCTTGCCGTATCTCGCGCATCCGCGCGGCGATCTCTTGCGGGGCCAGCGAATCCAGGTCGAGGTTGTCGGCTTTAAGGATGCGTTCGATCGCCGGAATCGCGGCGGAACGGGTGACCACCAGGTCGGGCTCGGCGACCGCCAGGAAAAGCAACGTTGCAAGCATCGGCCAAGCGCTCATATCAGCGCCCATGGCCAGTCTTCCAGTCACTTCCTCCGCCGCCCCGACCGATGCCGATAGCTGGAGCGTCGCCGGGCGCACCTTTTCCTCGCGGCTGATCGTCGGCACCGGCAAGTACAAGAGCCTCGAACAGAATGCGGCGGCGGTGGCTGCGAGCGGGGCGGAGATCGTCACGGTGGCGGTGCGGCGGGTCAACCTGACCGACCCCAATGCGCCCAAGCTGACCGACTATATCGATCCCAAGGTCACGACCTACCTGCCGAATACGGCCGGCTGCTTCACCGCCGAGGAGGCGATCCGCACCCTGCGCCTGGCGCGCGAAGCGGGCGGGTGGAAGCTGGTCAAGCTGGAGGTGCTGGCCGAGGCCAAGACGCTCTACCCCGACATGATCGAGACCGTCCGCGCGACCGAGTTGCTGACCAAGGAAGGGTTCGAGGTGATGGTCTATTGCACCGACGATCCGATCATGGCCCGCCGCTGCGAGGAGGCCGGCGCCGTGGCGATCATGCCGCTGGGCGCGCCGATCGGTTCGGGGTTGGGCGTGCAGAACCCCGTGACCATCCGCCTGATCGTCGAGGGAGCGAAGGTCCCCGTGCTGGTCGATGCCGGGGTCGGCACCGCCAGCGACGCGGCCTATGCGATGGAGCTGGGTTGCGACGGCGTGCTGATGAATACCGCTATCGCCGAGGCCAAGGACCCGATCCTGATGGCTCGCGCGATGAAGGCGGCGGTCGAGAGCGGCCGCCTCGCCTATCGCGCCGGGCGCATGGGCAAGCGGATGTACGCCGACCCGTCGAGCCCGCTGGCCGGGCTGATCTGAGGGGCGGCGATCAGCCCAGCGGCTGGTCGATGCTGGGCGGCGGGGTGGTGAACCACTTCGGTCCGCTTGGCGTCATGTGGAAGCAATCCTCCAGCCGCACCCCGAAGCGCCCGGGGAGATAGAGTCCGGGCTCGTTCGAGAAGCACATGCCGGGGGCGAGCCTAGTAGTTTCGCCGCGGACGAGGTTGACGGGTTCGTGGCCTTCCATCCCAATTCCGTGGCCGGTGCGGTGGGACAGGCCGGGGAGCTTGTAGTCGGGGCCGTAGCCCCAGCTCGTGTAGGCCTTGCGGACCGCGTCATCGACGCTTCCGGCCGATGCGCCGACCCGTGCGGCGGCGAGCGCGATCTGCTGGCCGCGGTGGACCTGTCCCCAGACCTTGCGCTGCTCGGGGCTGGGCTTGCCGGCGAAGATGAAGGTGCGGCTGATGTCCGACTGATAGCCGTGCACGCTGCACCCGCCGTCGACCAGCACGAGATCGCCCCGCGCCAGGGTGTGCGGCTTCTTGGAGCCGTGGGGGAGGGCCGAGGCTTCGTTGATGAGGACGAGGTTGCCGTCGGCGTCACCGCCCAGCGCCTTGGTGGCCGCAACGATGGCCGCGCTGATGTCGCCGCCGCTCATGCCGGGCTTGAGGTTGGCGAGGGCGGTGCGGAAGGCGGCGATGGTGATGTCGCTGGCGGCCTGCATCAGGGCGAGCTCGGCCGGCGACTTGATCATCCGCTGGGCGCGGACGACGGCATTGGCGCTGACGATCCGGGCGGAAGGCAGCTGCGCGGCGAGGCGATCGCCGAGGAAGAAGCGGTTGGTTTCTTCAAAGGCGACGGGCTGGCCGGCGACTTTCCGTTCGCGCAGGAAATCGGCGACGAGCTTCAGCGGTTCGTCGTCTTCCTGCCAGGTGCGGATTTCGGCGGGCACCTCGAGCTGCTCGGCGATGCTGGGCTGCTCGAAGAAGGGGGTGACCATGATCGGGTCGCCCTCGGCGGGAATGACGACCCCGGTCAGCCGCTCGCTGCGCCACCACTGGACTCCGGTGTAATAGTCGAGGCTGGCCCCCGACTCGACCAGCATGGCGCCGAGGCGGTTGGCGCGGAGCAATTGCTGCGCGCGGCGAAGGTGAGCGATCCGCTCGGCCGCGCTGATCGGCGGCGGCAGGGGCGCCGGACGACCTGCTCCGCGACCGTTGCGGCAAACCCGCGGGCGGGCATGGCAATCGCCGCGCCCAGCGCGCCCGTGCCGGCCAGGAACGATCGGCGGTGAATGGCGGCCTTGGTCACAAGCTTCACTCCCTGCTGCTGCTTACTGGCGCGTTCCGATGAGGTGGAAGCGGGTCTGCCGGCCATCGAGATAGTGCACCGTCCGGCCATCGAAAAAGGCATTTTCTTCCTGCCGGAAGTTAATTTCCTGCCCGTTCCATTCGGGCACTTTGACCTTGGCGTTGAGCTCGATCGACCAGGCGGTGGCGGGACGCAGGGGCCGCTCGCCGCGCGGGTCGGGGTTCTGGTTGTCCCAGAAGCCGATGCTGCTGCCCGCGCCGTGACCGTGGAAGCCGATCGGGTGCGAATAGATGGAGGGCGTGAGCCCGGCGGCGATGGCTTTGGCGCGGGCGGCTGCCAGGATCTGGTTGCCGGTGAGGCCGGTGCGGAAGCTGGAAGTCAGCGCGTCCTGCACGCGGTTGGCGGCGGCGAGGCCGTCGCGCAGGCCCTTGGGTGCCTCGCGTTCGCCGTCCTTCAGGACATAGCCGAGCTGCTGCACGTCGCTGTTGAGGCCGAGGTAGGTGATTCCGAAGTCGGTCCACAGCATGTCGCCCTTGCGGATCACCTCGTCTTCCTGGAGCGCGGCGGCCTGGCCCTGGCGGAAGATCGACAGCGAGGGGTGGAACCACACCTGCATGCCAAGGCTGCTGACCTTTTCGCGCATCCACCATCGGACGTCGTTGGCGGTGGTCTTGCCTGGCGTGATGACCTTGTCGCTGAGCGCTTCGGCGATGATCGCATGGGTGACCTGGAGAAGCTGCGGATAGACCTGCATTTCTTGCCCGGTGCGGGTTTCCATCCAGCCGACCGCAAGCTCGTCGGTCCGCACGAGGCGGTCGCGGTAGGGGGCGGGGAGGGCGGCGACGAGGCCCTCATACTGGCTGAGGGTGAGGCCATCGGCGAACTGGCTGAGCGCCGAGCTGTTGATGGCGATGCGCTTGGGATTGCGGGCGGCGACCAGCTTGCCGAGCGCCTTCCACTGGTCGGGTTCGGCCTCCGGGTTCCAGGCCGGCTGGAACAGCCTGGCAAGGCCGTAGCGGCTGACGGTCAGGCGCTCGACCGGCTTGCCCGCGCCGGGGTCGAAGAAAACCAGGATCGTGCGGCGGCGGGCGTGCATATTTTCGGCGTCGAGCATGGTCATGACGACCGGATCCTCGACATATTCGCGGGCGATCAGCACCCACATGTCGATCTTATGCTCGCGCATCAGCGCTGGGACGACCGTGTCGAGCCGCCCGGCCAGAAGCCGATCCTCCAGCGTGGCGCGCTCACGCAGGGAAAGGACGGTCGGGGTCGTCGAGGGCTGCGCCGCGGCGGCGGCCGGCGCGGCGGTGCCGGCCAGCAGGCAGGCAGCAAGGCCGAGATAATTGGTCATGAGTCCCCCTGTGGCGAGTTCAGCCCCGCGCCTTGTCCCGCAGCGCCGAGATGGTGGTCTGGTTGGTGATCACCTCGACGTCGGTCCGGAGGTGAAGGAGGCGGATGCCCTTGCGGCCCATCGCCTCGTCCAGCGCCGGGCCGAAGTCGGCGGTCGTCTCCACCGTTGCCGCCCATGCCCCGAACGCGCGACCGAGCGCGGCGAAATCGGGATTGGAGAGCGTGGTGGCGGACAGGCGCGCCGGATAGTCGCGTTCCTGGTGCATTCGGATGGTGCCGTAGCTGCCGTTGTCGACGACGATCACCAGCAGGTCGGCGCCGTGCTGGGCCGCGGTCGCAAGTTCCTGCCCGTTCATCAGGAAGTCGCCGTCGCCAGCGACGCAGAGCACCTGGCGGTCGCGGAAGCGAAGCGACGCAGCGACGGCAGCGGGCAGGCCGTAGCCCATGGTGCCGCTGGTCGGCGCAAGCTGGCAGGGAGTCGCGGCATAGCGCCAGTAGCGATGCACCCAGCCCGAGAAATTGCCGGCGCCGTTGCAGACGATGGTGTCGGCCGGGAGCTTGTCGCGAAGCAAGGCGACGCAGGGGCCGAGATCGAGCGTCACCCCGTCGCGGGGGGCGGGTTCGCTCCATGCGAGAAAATCGGCATGGGCCTCCTTGCCCGCGCCGAACGGCAGCAGGTCGTCATCCTCCCATGCGTCGAGGTCCTGGCTGAATTCGCCCATGTCAGAGCAGATCGGCAGGTCGGCATGATAGACCCGGCCGAGCTCGTTGGGATCGGGGTGGACGTGGATGATCGTCTGGCCGGGGTGGTCGGGGGTGATCAACGTATAGCCGTCGGTGGTCGCTTCACCGAGGCGGGCGCCGACCACCAGCAGCAGGTCGGCGTCCTTGACCCGTTGCACCAGCTTCGGATTGGGGCCGTAGCCGAGGTTGCCGGCATAGACCGGGCAATCGTTGGCGACCGCGTCCTGGCGGCGGAAGGCGGCGGCGACGGGGATTCCGACGCGGGCGGCCCAGGCGCTGAAATGGTGCGCAGCGCACGGGCTCCAGTCCGCGCCGCCGACGATGGCGACGGGCGCGGCAGCGTCCTTCAGCAGTTCGTGAAGCGTGGCGATGGCGCTGGGATCGGGATGTTCGACCACCGGAGGCATCGCCGGACGATCGAGCGCCTCCACCTCATCGCGCAGCATGTCCTCGGGGAGGGCGAGGACGACCGGGCCGGGCCGTCCGGCGGTAGCGACGCGCCAGGCGCGGGCGACATATTCGGGAATCCGGCGGGCGTCGTCGATGCGGGCGGCCCATTTGGCAATCGGGCCGAAAAAGGCTGGGAAGTCGATTTCCTGGAAGCCTTCGCGGTCCTTGTCGCGGCGGTCGAGGTCGCCGACGAACAGGATCATCGGGGTCGAATCCTGGAAGGCGACGTGGACTCCGGGGGTGGCGTTGGTGGCGCCCGGCCCGCGAGTGACAAAGGCGATCCCGGGGCGGCCGGTCAGCTTGCCGTCGGCCTCGGCCATGTAAGCGACGCCGCCTTCCTGGCGGCACACCACGACGTCGATTTCGGGCACGTCGTGAAGGGCGTCGAGGACGGCGAGAAAGCTTTCGCCGGGGACGGTGAACAGGCGGTCGCAGCCCTGGATTCGGAGCTGGTCGACGAGGAGGCGGCCGCCGGTGCGGAGATTGGTCGCAGTCATGCCTCGACCCTTACGGGCGGCGGCGGCCTTCGACCAGCCGGATCGCTTCGCTGAGTGCCTCGTCGGCGCTCATGCTGCTGGTGTCGAGCAGCAGCGCGTCCGCGGCCATCTCGAGCGGCGCTGCGGAGCGGTGGGAATCACGCTCGTCACGGGCGCGCAGGTCGATCAAGATGTCCTCAAGGTGGACCGGAAGACCGGCGCCGGTCAGTTCGGCGTGTCGGCGGCGGGCGCGTTCCTCAATGCCGGCGGTGACGAACAGCTTGGCGGTGGCGTCGGGCGCGATCACTGTTCCGATGTCGCGGCCGTCGAGCACCGCGCCAGCGGGACTGCCGGCAAATTCGCGCTGCCGTTCGAGCAGGGCGGCGCGGACGGCGGGGTAGGCGCTGACCCGGCTGGCGATCCCGCCGACCATCTCGCTCTTGAGTTCGGGGTCGTCCATCAGGCTGCTGATGTCCTCGCAGGCCCGAAGCGCGGCAAATTCGCTTTCGGGGTCGCCGCCCCAGCGCAGCAGCGACAAGGCTACCGCGCGATAGAGCTTGCCGGTGTCGAGATGGGGCAGGCCGTAATGCTGCGCGAGGCCGCGGGCGACGGTGCCCTTGCCGCTCGCCGCGGGGCCGTCGACGGCGATGACGAGAGGAGTTGTAGCCATGGGCGCGGGCTTTGACAGCCACCCCCCGCTATGGCAAGGCGCGCGCCGATCAGCCGAGGCAGCGATGCCGCCGGCCCCTTTTTCAGTGGAGAGCCCAGCCATGGTGAAGCCCGAGTGGGGCGCCAAGCGCACCTGCCCCAAGTGTGCGACCCGTTTCTACGATCTCGGCAAGGACGATCCGGTGACCTGCATCGAATGCGGCAACACCTTCGTGCCTGAGCCGGTTCTGAAGTCCAAGCAGCCGATGCCGTTCGAGCAGGTGTCGGTGGCCGCGCCGTCGGCCGCTCCCGATTCCGATCTCGGTGCCGAGGACCTGGCGCTGCCGGACGAGGACGAGGAGCCCAGCGCCGACGACGAGGTCGATCTGTCGACCGGCGACGACGACCTGGGCGTCGAGACCAAGAACGAGGACGAGGACAATAACTGAGCCGGCGACACGCCGCTTGATTGTCTACCGGAAAGGGCGGGGCTTCGGCTCCGCCCTTTTTCGTTGTCGGTGGCGCGCGCGCCGGGCAAAGAAAAAGGCCGCCCTGGTGGGCGGCCTTTTAGAATGATGGTGGAGCCGTGGGGGATCGAACCCCAGACCTTCGCAATGCCATCGCGACGCTCTCCCAGCTGAGCTACGGCCCCTTGTGAGCGCGCCTTTAAGGGCGTTCTCCGGCGCTGCCAACCCCTTTGTTGCCCGGATTCGCATCAAGGGCTCTAAAAAGAAAAAGGGCACCGGTTTCCCGATGCCCTTTTCCTCAAGCGCTTGAACCCAAGCGCGGCGATTAGCTCGTCTTGTTGAGGTTGTCGCCGACGTTGGTGAAGGTCTTGTTGAGGTTGCCACCGATGCTGGTCAGCGCGGTGATCGCGGCAACGGCGATCAGAGCGGCGATCAGGCCGTACTCGATCGCAGTGGCGCCGTCTTCGTTGGTCAGCATCTTCGTGAAAGTTGTCATTGTCGGTTCCCCCGATGAATCCTGAACCCGGAGCTCCAAAAAGTCTGAAGCTACGCCCTGGAACCCCGACCCTCGGCCGAAAAGGTTAGTATTTGGTGAAAAACCGCCTTTCCGTGCGGGAGGCGCGGACAAGCGAAAGGCCCCGCCGCTGCCTCTTGAAGAGGCGGCGACGGGGCCCTGCTGTACCGGCTTCAACCGGACGAGGCTTAGCTCGTCTTGTTGAGGTTGCCAGCGACGTTGGTGAAGGTCTTGTTGAGGTTGCCACCGATGCTGGTCAGCGCGGTGATCGCGGCAACGGCGATGAGGGCGGCGATCAGGCCGTACTCAATCGCGGTGGCGCCGTCTTCGTTGTTCAGCATCTTGATGAAATTGGTCATGTCCGGTCTCCTAGTTCCACTTGTCCCCCGGGGGCGGCCCCGGCACCGTCAGACGTCCAATCAGCCCGTCGGTCGAGAATGGTTCTACGAGGCAAGGAGTTAAGGAGTGGTTGAACCGCCGGGTAAACGGATGTTCACCAAACAAAAGTTTCAGCGTTCCTCGGACATGATGCTGTTGGCCATGGCGGACAGTCGATCGACCCACTCGCCGATACCGTCCATTATAGGCGCTTCCTGGCCGGTCGGGCCCGATGCCCGCTGCGGGATGCGATAGCCGGCGGGGAGCGCCGACGCGCTGCGTCCGTCCACGCTGAGCGCGGGGGCCATGAAGCTGCGCCAGATCTGCGCCGGAAGCGTTCCGCCCGAGACCGACTTGCCGAGCGACTTGTTGTCGTCGCGGCCGACCCACACGCCGACCACCAGGTCGCCCGCGAAGCCCACGAACAGGGCATCGCGATTGTCCTGGCTGGTCCCGGTCTTGCCGAAGGTGGCGGTGGCCAGCGCCGCCTTGCGCCCGGTGCCTTCGTTGGCTGCGGCCCACAGCAGGTCGAGCATCGGGCGCCAGTCGCGCCGCTCGTCCATCCGTCCGCCGCGGCCGAACAGGGTGGCGGCGAAATCCTGCGTCTCGATCCCCGCGCCGGCCGGCGGAAGACCGCTGGCCTTGACCGGATAACGGCCGCCCGCGACCGCGGCATAAGCGGCGGTGAGCTCGAGCAGGCTGACCCCGGCGGTTCCAAGCGCGACGCTGGGCGAATCGGGAAGCGGGGTCGAGATGCCGAGCTCGCGCGCGGTGCGCAGGACATTTGCCCGGCCGACGTCCTCGGACAGGCGAACGGTGGCGGCGTTGCTGGAACGGGCAAAGGCCTGCTGCAGGGTGACGGGACCGCGGAACACGCCGTCACTGTTGGCCGGGCTCCACCCGTCGATGGTGAGCGGGCTGTCCTGGATCACCGAATCGGTGCGATAGCCCGCGCGCAGGGCGGCGAGATAGACGAACAGCTTGAATGCCGAGCCAGGCTGGCGGCGGGCCTGGGTTGCACGGTTGAAGGTGGAATCCTTGTACGAGCGGCCGCCGACCATCGCGACCACCCGGCCGTCGGGGCGCATCGCCACCAGAGCCGCCTGCACCCCGGGCGCAAGCGCGGCATTGCCGACCGCCCGCGCCGCAAGCCGCTGCAGGTCGGCGTCGAGCGTGCTGGTCACCTTCACTTCGCCGAAGTCGGTTTCGAAGGCGTCGGCCGCCTGCGGTGCCATCCAGTCGGCGAAATAGGTGCCGGTTGGAATCTTCTGGGTGCGGCGGATCGGCCGGGCGGGCGCCGCGAGGGCGGCGCGGACCTGCGCCGGTGTGGCCACGCCGGTGTCGCGCATCGCCGCCAGCACCATTCCGGCGCGCTTGCGGGCACCGGCAAGGTTGCGGGTCGGTGCAAGCCGGCTCGGCGCCTGCACCAGCCCGGCCAGCATCGCCGACTGGGCAAGGGTCAGCTGTTCGGGCTGCTTGCCGAAATAATGGCGCGACGCGGCGCGCAAGCCGTAGACGCCGTCGCCAAAGTAGACCGACGACAGGTAACGGGCGAGGATCTCGTCCTTGGTCAGCCAGCCTTCCAGCCAGAAGGCGATGATCACTTCCTGCGCCTTGCGCTTCAAGGCGCGGTCGGACGACAGGAAGCTGGTTTTGGCAAGCTGCTGGGTCAGGGTCGAGCCGCCCTGGCGGACCCCGCCGGCCTGGAAATTGGCGACCATCGCGCGGCCGATGGCGCGCGGGTCGATCCCCCAGTGGCGATAGAAGCGGCGGTCCTCGATCGCGACAAAGGCGGCCGGGGTATAGGGCTTCAGCTTGGCGATCTCGACCGGTGCCTCCTTGATCGCGCCGCGCCGCGCGATCGGGCGGCCCTCGCTCGACACGATCAGCATGGCGGGGTTGGGGAGCGGCTCCAGCGCGCGGCCGAGCGGCGCGGTGATGATCAGCCACAGCAAGGTGATAAGTGTGAGGGCGGCAAAGCCCATCAGTCCCCAGCGCAGCCACGGACGGCGCGGGGCGCCGCCGGCGGGCTCGGCGGGCGCTTCGGGCACGATCGGCGCGTCGGACCCGAGGCCTGCGGAGCGATGGCGCGCCGCCTGTTCGGATCGCTCGAGCCAGGTCATGGAGGGTGCGTCGTCGACCGGCCTGGAGGCGGCAGGACGCTGCCCGGCGCGTTGCCACCAGCGCTGCTTGCGGACCTTCGGCGCACCGCCGAACAGCGGGGCAGCGAAGGGATCGGGCAGATCCTCCACATTGCGACCGTCTCGCTGCCAGGGTGAGTCGCGATCCGCCATGCACCAAACTCGTTGAAGTGATCTACTGCCCTAATACAGCTCGCAGGCCAAGGCTAGGGATTCGTTGGGTTGGCCGCTCTTGGTCTGTGCGGCGACGCTCGGCTAGAGGGGGCGGGTGAGTTGTCGCAACATTCCTTCCCGGCTGAAGCCTGGCCTTGCCGCCCTTTTGCTGGTGGCCGCTGTCACGGGGCTTAACGGATGCCGCAAGGCCGAGGGCGGCGCGGTGGACGCGGTGGTCATCGCCGAGCGCCCGCCGCGGCTGGCCGATCCGCTTGCCGCCGACCTTGCGCCGGCCGACCTGCTGCTGGTCGGCAACGTCGCCCAGGGGCTGGTAAGGTTCGATGCCTCGGGCGACATCGCGCCCGGCCTTGCCGAGCGGTGGGCGGTCAGCGACGACGGGCTGAGCTACGTCTTCCGCCTGCGCACCGCGTCGTGGAGCGACGGTCGGCGGGTCCGGGCGCGCGACGTCGTTCGCCTGATCGAGCGCCAGCTTGCCCGCCGCAGTCGCAATTCGCTGTTCGATACCATCGGCGCGGTGCGCGAGGTGGTGGCGATGACCGACCGAGTCATCGCGGTGGAGCTGAACGCCCCGCGGCCGCATCTCCTGCAATTGCTCGCCCAGCCGGAGTTCGGGCTGGTCCGCGGCCGAAGCGGAACGGGACCCTTCACGGCCACCACCGAAGGGGAGGTGGTCGACCTGGTCCGGGTGCTGCCCGGCTTCGACGGCGACGAAGCGCAGCAGCAACGGGTGCGCCTTACCGCCGCGCCGGCCCAGCGCGCGATCGACCTGTTCGTGTCGGGGGACAGCGAGCTGGTGCTGGGCGGAACAGTGGTCGATTTCCCGCTCGCCAGCGCGGCCAAGCTGCCGCGCAACACCCTGCGAATCGATCCAGTGCTGGGGCTGTTCGGCCTGGTGCCCGCGCGCAAGGACGGACCCGCTGCCGACCTCGAAACCCGCGCCCTGCTGGACGAGGCGATCGACCGCGATGCGCTGATCGCCGCGCTTGCGGTGCCGGGGCTGCAACCGCGCTTGAGCCTGCTTCAGCCGGGACTGGACCTCGCCGCGAGCCCCGCACAGCCCGCCTGGGCGCCGCTGACCCTCGAACAGCGCCGACCCGACCTGCTGGCCCGGGCCCAGGCGATCTTCCCGGTCGCAGCCCCTGCGCAGGCCGGGGAAGCCACGCCCGGCGAACGCCCGGTGATCCGCATCGCCCTTCCCGGGGGGCCCGGCGGAGAGATCATCCTGCGCCGCCTCAAAGCCGATTGGGAGCCGCTTGGCGTGCAGGTGGTCGCGGCGGGCGACGATCCGGCCGACTTCCGCTTCATCGACGAGGTCGCTCCCTCGAGCTCTCCGGCCTGGTTCCTGCGCCGCTTCCGCTGCGAGTTCGCGGCCATCTGCTCGGCCCAGGCCGACCAGCTTCTCGATGCCGCGCGGCTGACCGGCTTCCCCCCGCAGCGCGCGCGTTTCTTCATAGATGCCGAACGGATCATGCGCGAGGAGGTGCTGTTCCTGCCGATCGCTGCACCGGTCCGCTGGTCGCTTGCCGGGCGCGACGTGCAGGGCTTTGCCGAGAACCGCTTCGGCCGCCACACGCTGACGGACTTGCGGATGGCGCCGAACGCACGAAATTAGGCCGCATGACCACGCAAACCCGCCGCCATGTTCGTGACCTGCCACTCGGGACCGAGCCGCGCCATGTGCGCCAGCGGCTGGAGGCTCTAGAGCATCTGCTTGAGCGGGCGCTGCCCATTCCCGGCACCAGCAAGCGCGTCGGACTCGACGTGCTGCTCGACTTCATTCCCGGCATCGGCCCGACGGTCGGCGCGGGCCTTGGCGCCTATCTGGCGTGGGAAGGCCGCAACCTTGGCATGAGTAAGTGGCAGATTGCGCGGATGGGCAAGAATATCGGAATTGACTGGCTGCTCGGCCTGATCCCGTTCGTCGGCGCGATCCCCGATTATTTCTTCCGGTCGAACACGCGCAACCTGCGGATCATCAAGAAGCATCTCGACAAGCATCATCCCGCGGCGCGGACCATCGACGCCGCTCCGCTGCGCTAGGGCGCCCTCCAGGAATTTTTCGCATGTACGACTTCAAGATCGCGGCCGCCGACAAGGCGGCGCTCTATGCCGACCTCCTTGCCGCGCTCGACGGGCTGACCGCTGGAGAGCCCGACGCGATCGCCAACATGGCCAATGCCGCAGCACTGCTGTGGGAAACGCTGCCGGGAATCAACTGGGCCGGTTTCTACCGAAACGTTGGCGGTGAACTGGTGCTGGGACCGTTCCAGGGCCGCCCGGCCTGCATCCGGATCCCGTTCGGGCGGGGCGTGTGCGGGGCGGCGGCCGAGTCGCTGGCGGTGCAACGGGTCGAGGACGTCCACGCCTTCCCCGGCCACATCGCCTGCGACGCGGCAAGCCAGAGCGAGTTGGTGGTGCCGATCGTCCGCAACGGCGAGTTGCTAGCCGTGCTCGACCTCGACGCGCCGGAAAAAGCCCGCTTCGACGCCGAGGACGAAGCGGGCTGTGTCGCGATCTGCAGGTTGCTGGCGGAGCGGCTCTAGCGCCGCCCCGCCAAGAGACTTCAGACGACGGTGTTTTCGGCGACCATCGCGTTGACGATCTGGCCGGGGGTCATGATCGCCGACCGGCCGCTGATCCAGATCGAGCCAAGCAGCGCGCCGACGGTGTTGCCCTTGCCTTCCTGGCGGTGAACACCGCTGAGCGGCACGACCTTGCCGTTGACGGTGAGCTGCTTGAATTCGATCTCGAACTTGCCCGACTTGCCGCCGATGGCCTTGCCGGTCTTCCACTTGATCATGCCCAGCGCCTTGGCGCCGCGCGGAACCGCGACCACGCCGTTCTCAACGACGTCGTTGACCACGGTGAATTCGAACGAATCGCCGACTTTGACCTTGGAGCTGGCGATCTCGGCCATCGGAGTCATGGCGACCATGGTGCCGGCACGGACCATGACGGGCGCGGTGCTGGCCATCGCCGAGGTGCCGACGGCTTGCGCCAGGCTGGCCGACGCGAGGCAGAGCGCCGCAGCGCCGAGGCCGGCGCGAACGATGTGAATCATGAAACTTCCCCCTTGTTACTAGGCTTTCCGAGCCGAGGCCGTTGTTTCCGCCCGAGCGGAAACTGGCAACAAACAAGAGGTTAACGGGGGTCGAAATGCCGCCGCTTGTGGCCTTGTTGCCTCAGCTCAGCGCTTCCAGCCGTTCGTCGCTGATTCCGCCCGGGATCAGCATCACGGGGCAGGGGAGCTTGCCCGAGTCGCTGCCGGTAAAGGCCGCCACCAGCGGGCCGGGATCGCCGGCGGGCGCGGTGCCGAGGACCAGGGCGGCGATATCGTCGCGCTCTCCGAGCAGGTCTCGGACGAGTGCGACCGGCTCGCCAGAGCGGATCAGGATGGCGCCGGGGCGGAGCGCTTCGGTTCCGGGCAATTCGCCCAGCGCCTCGGCCACTTCCGCCTCGATGCGGAGCTGCTGCTCTTCCTCGATCGCGGCCTGGACCCCGCCCCACTGAACGAAATCCTGGCTCGCGGTGATCGCCAGCACTTCCAGTCCGCCGCCGGTCTTGGCCGCTCGGCGGGCGGCGAAGCGAAGGGCGGCGCGGGCCTCTCCGCTGTCGTCCATTACCACCAGATACGTGCGCTTCGGCGTGCTCATGACCGATCAGTGCCTCGCGGCTGCTTGACGGGCAAGGGGTGTATCGTCTTTCAGGGGCACGAACCCGTCTCCCCCGTTTGCCCGAAGGTCCCCCATGGCGATCGAACTCAAGATGCCCGCTTTGTCCCCCACGATGGAAGAAGGGACGCTGGCCAAATGGCTGGTGAAGGAAGGGGACACGGTGTCGAGCGGCGACATCCTGGCCGAGATCGAGACTGACAAGGCGACCATGGAGTTCGAAGCCGTCGACGAAGGCGTCGTGTCAAAGATCCTCGTGCCTGAAGGCACCGACGGGGTGAAGGTCGGAACCCCGATCGCGCTCATCGGCGGGGAAGGAGAGGAGGCCTCGACTGCTCCTGCTCCTGCGGCCGCCGCCACGCCGGCCGAGGAAAAGGCGCCCGCTCCGGCCCCCAAGGCCGAAGCCGCCGCGCCCGCCCCGGCGCCGGTCGAGACCCCCGCCGCGCCCGCCAAGCCCGCCGCCCCGGCCAAGGCCGATGGTGAGCGCGTCAAGGCGAGCCCGCTCGCCCGCAAGCTGGCTGAAGCGCAGGGCATCGACTTGTCGACGCTGCAGGGCTCGGGCCCGGGCGGGCGGATCGTCCGCGCCGACCTCGGCACGGCGGCTGGCGGTGCCGCTGCCCAGCCACAAGCGCAGGCCGCCGCGCCTGCCGCTTCGGCGCCCGCTGCCGCTGCCCCGGCCCAGCCGTTCAGCACCGACATTCCGCATGAAGCCGTCAAGCTCAGCAACATGCGCAAGACCATCGCCCGCCGCCTGAGCGAAGCGAAGCGCGACATTCCGCACATCTATCTGACGGTCGACGTCCGCCTCGACGCGCTGCTCAAGCTGCGTTCCGAGCTGAACACGGGCCTCGCTGGCCGCAAGATCAAGCTCAGCGTCAACGATCTGCTGATCAAGGCGCTGGCGGTAGCGCTGGAAGCCGTTCCCGAGTGCAACGTCAGCTTCACCCCCGACCAGCTGATCATGTACAAGCGCTCCGACATTTCGGTCGCCGTCAGCATCCCGGGCGGCCTGATCACCCCGATCGTCACCGATGCGGCGGCCAAGTCGGTCAGCAAGATCAGCCAGGAAGTCACCGAGCTTGCGGGCCGTGCCAAGGAAGGCAAGCTGCAGCCGCACGAATATCAGGGCGGCACCGCGAGCCTGTCGAACATGGGCATGTTCGGGATCAAGCAGTTCGACGCCGTCATCAACCCGCCCCAGGCGATGATCCTCGCGGTCGGCGCGGGCGAGAAGCGTCCGTGGGTCGATGGCGACGAGCTAACCGTCGCCACCGTGATGAGCATCACCGGCAGCTTCGACCACCGCGCCATCGACGGCGCAGACGGCGCACGACTGATGAAGACGCTCAAGGAACTGATCGAAAGCCCGCTCGGCCTCGTTGCCTGACATGGCGCGCGAGGCGCTTATCCGCACCACGGCGATGCCGGCCGACACCAACCCTTATGGCGGCGTGTTCGGCGGCTGGTTGATGGGACAGATGGGCCTCGCTTGCGGGAGCTTCGCCTCTCGGCAGTGCGCGGGGAAGGCGATCCTGGTCGGGGCGGAGAAGCTCAAATTCCCGGGCATGATGGCGGTGGGCGATGAGCTCAGCGTCTATGTCGCGCTGGTGAGGCAGGGCCGCACCTCGCTGCTGCTGCGGGCCGAGGGGATCGCGCGGGCGCGGGACGGCGACGCGGAAACGTTGGTGGCGGAAGGTCAGTTCACTTTCGTCGCGCTGGACGAAAACAACAGGCCGCGGCCGATCGCGGCGAAGGATGATACCAATGGCTGACAATTACGACCTCATCGTGCTGGGCTCGGGGCCGGGCGGCTATGTCGCGGCGATCCGGGCGGCGCAGCTGGGCCTCAAGACCGCAATCGTCGAGCGCGAGAGCCTTGGCGGCATCTGCCTCAACTGGGGCTGCATCCCGACCAAGGCGCTGCTTCGCTCGGCCGAGATCCTGCATTATGCGCAGCATGCGCAGGATTACGGCCTGACGCTCGCCGGCAAGATCGAGGCCGACCTCGCGGCCGTGGTGAAGCGCAGCCGCGGCGTCGCCAAGCAGCTCAATCAGGGCGTTACGCACCTGATGAAGAAGAACAAGATCACCGTGCACATGGGCACCGGCACGATGATCGGCCCGACCACGATGACCGTGAAGAGCGATAAGGGCGAGGAGCAGCTGTCGGCCAAGCACGTCATCCTCGCACTCGGCGCCCGGGCGCGCGACCTGCCGTTCGCGCCGGCCGACGGGCAGCGGATCTGGACCTATCGCCATGCGATGACCCCGCCCGAAATGCCGACCAGGCTGCTGGTCATCGGATCGGGCGCGATCGGGATCGAGTTCGCGAGCTTCTACAACGACATGGGCGCGGAGGTGACCGTGGTCGAGATGCTGGACCGGATCGTTCCCGTCGAGGATGCCGAGGTCTCGGCCCTGCTCGAGAAGAGCCTGACCCGGCAGGGTATGACGATCATGACCGGTGCGGGGGTCGAATCGATTGCGACGTCAGCCTCGGGCGTGAAGGCCAAGATCAAGGGCAAGGACGGCAAGGTCACCGAGCAGGACTTCAGCCACTGCATCGTCGCGGTCGGGATCGTCCCCAATACCGAGAAGGTCGGGATCGACAAACTGGTCGAGATGGACCGCGGCTTCATCCAGATTGATCCCTACGGCCGGACCAAGGCCAAGGGCCTGTGGGCGATCGGCGATTGCACGCCGGGGCCGTGGCTGGCGCACAAGGCGAGCCACGAGGGCGTCACCGCCGCCGAGGCGATCGCGCAGGAACTCGGCAACAAGGAGGTGCACCCGCACGTCCTCGACCGATCGAACATCCCGGGCTGCACCTATTGCCACCCGCAGGTCGCCAGCGTCGGCCTGACCGAAGCCAAGGCGAAGGAGCTTGGCCACGAGGTGAAGGTCGGCAAGTTCCCCTTCATCGGCAACGGCAAGGCGATCGCGCTGGGCGAAACCGAGGGCTTCATCAAGACGGTGGTCGACGCCAAGACCGGCGAACTGCTGGGCGCGCACATGATCGGGGCCGAGGTCACCGAGCTGATCCAGGGCTATACGGTCGGCAAGACCGCCGAACTGATCGACGAGGATTTCGCGCGCACCGTCTTCCCGCACCCGACCTTGAGCGAGATGATGCACGAAAGCATCCTCGCCGCGGACGGGCGCGTGCTGCACATGTAAGCTGACAACCGAACGGGGTGACGTGATGAGGGCTTATCTGTTGGCGGCGGCCGCGCTTGTGGTCGCCGCTCCCGCTGCCGCCGGGAAGGTGGTGGTGACCGCCGACCGCATGCTCGACGTCCAGTCCGGCCGGATGGTCGAACATCCCGCCGTCTTCATCGGTGACGACGGACGGATCACGTCGGTCGCCGATGCGCGCACGGTGCGCTGGGGGTCGGACGTCCGCCACATCGCGCTGCCGGGCAAGACCTTGGTTCCTGGCCTGATCGACATGCATGTGCACCTCGAGGGGAGCAGCAAGGTCAAGGGTTACCGCTCGCTCGAATTTACCGACAGCTTCGACATCGTGATGGGCGTGCCCAACGCGAAGCGGCTGCTCGATGCGGGATTCACCTCGGTCCGCTCGGTCGGGTCGGGCAATTACACCGACGTCGCGATCCGGCAGGCGGTCGAGCTGGGCGAGATCGAGGGGCCGCGGATCACCGCCGCCACCAATCCGATCGGCGCGACCGGCGGGCATTGCGACAGCAACACCAACCGTCCTTCGCTCGCGCGGACCAACAGGGGCGTTGCCGACGGCCCCGACGAGGTCCGCAAGAAGGTCCGCGAGCTGCGCAAGCTTGGCGCCCAGCTGATCAAGGTCTGCGCCACCGGCGGCGTCTTCTCGCGCAACACCGAGCCCGGCGCGCAGCAGATGACCTTCGAAGAGCTCAAGATGGCGGCCGACGAAGCCCACATGCTGGGCATGAAGGTCGCCGCCCACGCCCACGGCACCGACGGCATCAAGGCCGCCATTCGCGCCGGGATCGACACGATCGAACATGCAAGCTTCCTCGACGACGAGGCGATCCGCCTGGCCAAGGAACGCGGCACCTGGCTGTCGATGGACATCTACAACACCGAATGGACGCTGACCGAGGGCGCCAGGGCCGGCGTTCTGGAGGAGAATCTCGCCAAGGAGCGGATCGTCGGCGGCCGCCAGCGCGAAAGCTTCCGGCGCTCGGTCCAGCTTGGCGCGCGGCACGTGTTCGGAACCGATGTCGGGGTCTATCCGGCCGGCCTTGGTGCGCGGCAGTTCGCGGTGATGGTGCGCTTTGGGATGACTCCGCTGCAGGCGATCCGCGCCGCCACGCTCAACGCGGCCGAGGCGCTCGGCAAGCCGGGCGACGTCGGCGCCATCGCGGTCGGTCGCTATGGCGACATGGTGGCGGTCACCGGCGATCCGCTGGCCGACGTCCGCGTGCTGGAGCGGCCCGATGCCGTGATCAAGGGCGGGCAGCTGGTCGGCGCCGCGATACCGGCCAAAGGCTGAGCGGAACGCAGGCGGCCTCTACCGGGTTGGCACCCACGAACAGGTCATCAGGGTGCCAACGATCATGAACAGATATCTCGTCGCTGCCGCCGTCGGTACGCTGGCCCTGTCTGCCTGCAAGCAGGAGGGCACCAGCATCTCCAACAACCAGACGCAGGGCATGACCGACGAAGCGGCGGTCGAGAACAGCGCCGCTGCCGCCAGCAACCGGAGCACGTCGGCCAATCCGTCGGCCGACCAGACCTACGTCAACAATGCCGCCGCCAGCGACATCTTCGAGATCGAGTCCAGCAAGCTTGCGCTCGAGAAGGCGACGCTGCCCTCCATCAAGACCTACGCGCAGATGATGATCGACGAACACACCAAGTCGTCGAATGAACTGATGGCAGCGGTCGTGCAGGGCAAGCTTACGGGGCGTATCGCCATGCCTGCCGAGCAGGCGGCCAAGCTGGAGGCGCTGAAGGGGCTCAGCGGGGCCGCGTTCGATCGCCAGTATCTTGCCGACCAGTGCGCCGGCCACCAGGACACGCTGGCCAAGGTGAATGCGTATCTCGCCTCGGCGCCGGCCGGGCCGCTCAAGGACCATGCGGCCAAGGTCACCGGCGTCGTCCAGAAGCACCTCAATTCCCTGGAGAAGATCAAGTGAGCGACACCACCACGACCAAGCGCGGCTATTGCGCCGATATCGAAGAAGCGACCATCGCCAACAACGACTTCCGCCGCGTCCTCTACACCGGCGAGCACCTGCAACTGGTGCTGATGAGTCTCGCCCCGGGCGAGGAGATCGGTGAGGAGACCCACGAGGACCGCGACCAGTTCTTCCGCTTCGAGGAAGGGCAGGGCGTCGTGGTCATCGACGGCGTCGAGAACAAGGTCGAGGACGACTTCGCGGTGATCGTTCCGGCGGGCGCTTGCCACAATGTGAAGAACACCGGCGAGGAGCCGCTGCAATTCTATTCGATCTACGGTCCACCCGAGCACAAGGACCAGGTCATCCACAAGACCAAGGCGCAGGCCGAGGCCGACCACGATAATGACGAATGGGACGGCAAGGCCACCGAGTGAGGCTTGCCTGACGCCCCGTCCGCTCTAGGCTGCGCGAAACGCAGGTTGAGGGGGGACGGGATGATCGGACGGTTGCTGGCTGGGGCTGCGATGCTTGGCGCAAGCGGGGCGCTCGCTGCGCCGGTGACGATCCACGCCGGCCGGCTGATGGCAGTGCCGGGGCAGGCGGTGCGCGGGCCGTCCACCATCGTCGTCGACAATGGCCGGATCGTCAGCGTCACCGCCGGCTATCAGCCCGCGTCCGGCCAGCTGATCGACCTGCGCGACAAGACGGTTCTGCCGGGCCTGATCGACGCCCACGTCCACATCGACAGCGACCGCGCCGGCAATGAAGGCCAGCTTGCCGAATTCACCGAAAGCGTGCCCTTGCGCGCATTCGAAGCCCAGTGGAACGGGATGAAGACGCTGCGTGCGGGCTTCACCACCGTCCGCAACCTCGGCGATGGCGACAGCGGGGCGAGCCTCGCCTATCGCGACGCCATTGCCCGCGGCTGGGTGCAGGGGCCGCGCATCGTTTCGGCCGGGCAGAGCATCTCGACCACCGGCGGCCACATGGACGGGCGCAACGGCACCAACGACGAGGTCGATGCCCATAGCGCCACCCATCACCTGTGCGACGGGCCGGCCGATTGCCGCCGCGCGGTGCGCCTGCAGGTCAGCCGCGGCGCCGACGTGATCAAGATCGCCACCACCGGCGGGGTCAACAGCGGCACCG
Source organism: Sphingomonas kaistensis (assembly GCF_011927725.1). Taxonomy (NCBI): domain Bacteria; kingdom Pseudomonadati; phylum Pseudomonadota; class Alphaproteobacteria; order Sphingomonadales; family Sphingomonadaceae; genus Sphingomonas; species Sphingomonas kaistensis. The sequence goes on from NZ_JAATJC010000001.1 coordinate 1,296,141, forward strand.
GCCTGATGACACGGATGGAGGAGGATGAGGCGCAGGCCCTGATCCGCACCGCCCATTCCTACGGCAAGAAGGTCGCGGTCCACTCGCACGGCCGCGACGGAACCAAGCTCGCGCTGCGCAACGGCGCCGATTCGATCGAGCATGGCACCGACATGGACGACGAAACGGTGCGGCTCTTCAAGCAGGCGGGCGCCTGCTACGTGCCCACCCTGTCGACCGTGAACGGCTATCTCGAGCGGTTGGCCAAGGACCCCAACGCCTATCCCCCGGCGGTCAAGAAGCAGATCGACTGGCGGATCGGGATCACCGGAAAGAGCCTGGAAAAGGCCTATCCGGCCGGCGTGAAGATCTGCTTCGGGACCGATGCCGGCGTGTCCAAGCACGGCCGCAACGCCGACGAGTTCGAATGGATGGTGAAGCACGGCATGCCGGCGGCGCAGGCGATCAAGGCGGCCACGGTCAACAATGCCGAACTGCTCGGGCTGGCGAGCGAGATAGGGACCATCGAGCCCGGCAAGAGCGCCGACATCATCGCAGTGGCCGGCGACCCGCTGGCCGACGTCCGGGCGCTGAAGACGATTTCCTTCGTCATGGCGCGCGGCGCGGTGGTCACGAACTAGCCGCCGCGCGCGAGGGGCGGACTGCCCGCCACTGGTTGACCCCCAATCGCCGACCCGCTAATGGGCCGCTCGTCCGCTCCGGGCTTGCCTGGCGAGGGACAGAGCTGAACATTGCGTTTGTTTGTGCGCAGGATTGGCCGGCGGCCTTCGGGTTGGCCGGTTTTCTCGCTTGAACAGCCAAAGTAACCGCCGGGTCTTCCGGTAACAACAAGGTGAAGGGCTTCATGCCAACGATCAACCAGCTGATCCGCAAGGGTCGCGAGCCGCAGAAGGCCAAGAGCAAGGTCCCTGCGATGGACCAGAACCCGCAAAAGCGCGGCGTCTGCACCCGGGTCTACACGACCACTCCGAAGAAGCCGAACTCGGCGTTGCGCAAGGTTGCCAAGGTCCGCCTGACCAACCAGCGCGAAGTCATCAGCTACATCCCGGGCGAAGGCCACAACCTCCAGGAGCACAGCGTTGTGTTGATCCGTGGCGGCCGTGTGCGCGACCTTCCGGGTGTCCGCTATCACGTGCTTCGCGGCGTGCTCGACACCCAGGGTGTCAAGGACCGCCGTCAGTCGCGCTCGAAGTACGGCGCCAAGCGCCCGAAGTAAGCTGGTGTGTTGGCCGCGCCGCGTGAAAGTCGCAGGCGCGCCGCTCGAAGAAGGAATAATCTATGTCCCGTCGTCGTCGCCCAGAAAAGCGCGAGATCCTGCCGGACCCGAAGTTCGGTGACATCACCCTGTCGAAGTTCATGAATTCGGTCATGCTCGATGGCAAGAAGTCGGTCGCCGAGAGCATCGTGTACGGTGCCCTCGACGTGGTCGAAACCCGTCTCAAGAAGGACCCGCTCGGCGTGTTCCACGAGGCGCTCGCCAATGTCCGTCCGGGCATCGAGGTCCGCAGCCGCCGCGTCGGCGGTGCGACCTACCAGGTCCCGGTCGAAGTCCGCGACGTCCGCGCCCAGGCGCTTGCGATCCGCTGGCTGATCACCGCCGCGCGTGCCCGCTCGGAGAAGACCATGGCCGCCCGCCTGTCGGGTGAGCTGATGGACGCCTCCCAGAATCGCGGCAACGCGGTGAAGAAGCGCGAAGACACCCACCGCATGGCCGAAGCGAACCGCGCCTTCAGCCACTACCGCTGGTAAAACAAACACCTATATCGTGGGGGAGGGCCGTTGGCCTTTCCCCACATTGCTAAGGAACTGACGACCATGGCCCGCAGCCATCCGCTCGAGCGTTACCGTAATATCGGCATCATGGCGCACATCGACGCCGGCAAGACGACGACGACCGAGCGCATCCTTTATTACACCGGCAAGTCCTACAAGATCGGCGAGGTCCACGAGGGCACCGCGACCATGGACTGGATGGAGCAGGAGCAGGAGCGCGGGATCACGATCACGTCGGCTGCCACCACCTGCAAGTGGAAGGCCGAGGATGGTGAGGGCGAAGAGCATCTGATCAACATCATCGACACCCCGGGCCACGTCGACTTCACCATCGAAGTCGAGCGTTCGCTGCGCGTGCTTGACGGCGCGGTTGCCTGCTTCGACGGCGTTGCCGGCGTCGAGCCGCAGTCGGAAACCGTGTGGCGCCAAGCGGACAAGTACAAGGTTCCGCGGATGTGCTTCGTCAACAAGCTCGACCGCACCGGTGCCGATTTCTATTATTGCGTCGACACGATCATCGAGCGCCTGGGCGCCCGCCCGGCCGTGCTGTACCTGCCGATCGGCATGGAAGGCGGCTTCAAGGGCCTGGTCGACCTGGTCAACAACCGCGCGATCATCTGGCTCGAAGAATCGCTGGGCGCGAAGTTCGAATATCAGGACATCCCCGATGACCTGAAGGAAAAGGCCGCCAAGTATCGCAGCGACCTGATCGAACTCGCCGTCGAGCAGGACGACGAGGCGATGGAAGCTTATCTGGAGGGCAACGAGCCCGACACTGCGACGCTCAAGAGGCTGATCCGTAAGGGCACGCTGGCGATGGACTTTGTTCCGATTGTCTGCGGCTCGGCGTTCAAGAACAAGGGCGTCCAGCCCCTGCTCGACGCCGTGGTCGACTACCTGCCGAGCCCGCTCGACATTCCGCCGGTCGACGGCGTCAAGCCGGGCACCGAGGAAGCCGACACCCGCGAAGCGTCGGACGACGTGCCGTTCTCGGCGCTGGCGTTCAAGATCATGAACGATCCGTTCGTCGGCTCGCTCACCTTCACCCGCATCTACTCGGGCACGCTGACCAAGGGCAGCTACCTGAACTCGGTGAAGGACAAGAAGGAAAAGATCGGCCGCATGCTCCTCATGCATGCCAACTCGCGTGAGGACATCGACGAGGCACGTGCGGGCGACATCGTCGCGATCGCGGGCCTGAAGGAAACCACCACCGGCGACACGCTGTGCGATCCGGCCAAGCCGATCGTGCTCGAGCGCATGGAGTTCCCCGAGCCCGTCATCGAGGTCGCGGTGGAGCCGAAGACCAAGGCTGACCAGGAGAAGATGGGCGTTGCCCTCAACCGCCTGGCCGCCGAGGATCCCTCGTTCCGCGTCACCACCGACCACGAGAGCGGCCAGACCATCATTAAGGGGATGGGCGAGCTCCACCTCGAGATCCTGGTCGATCGCATGAAGCGTGAGTTCAAGGTCGAAGCCAATGTCGGCGCTCCGCAGGTCGCGTATCGCGAATATCTGAAGAAGCCGGTCGACATCGACTACACCCACAAGAAGCAGTCGGGCGGCACCGGCCAGTTCGGTCGCGTCAAGGTCAAGCTGACCCCGGGCGAGCGCGGCGCGGGCATCGTCTTCAAGGACGAGATCAAGGGCGGTAATATTCCCAAGGAATATATCCCCGCGATCGAAAAGGGCTTCCGTGAGACGGCGGCCACGGGCTCGCTGGTCGGCTTCCCGATCATCGATTTCGACATCGTGCTGTATGACGGTGCCTACCACGACGTCGACTCGTCGGCGCTGGCGTTCGAAATCACTGCTCGCGGTGCAATGCGTGAAGCCGCCCAGAAGGCCGGCATCACGCTGCTCGAGCCGGTGATGAAGGTCGAGGTGGTCACCCCCGAGGATTATCTCGGCGACGTGATCGGCGACATCAACAGCCGCCGTGGCCAGATCCAGGGCACCGACAGCCGGGGCAACGCCCAGGTGGTCGAAGCCATGGTCCCGCTGGCGAACATGTTCGGCTACGTGAACCAGCTCCGCTCGTTCACCCAGGGCCGGGCCCAGTACTCGATGCAGTTCTCGCACTATGACGAAGTTCCGCAGAACGTTGCGGACGAGGTCAAGGCGAAGCTGGCGTAACCTGAATTTAGACGCTAAGGGCGCGCTCGCAATCGGGCGAGCGGTCCTGATAACCCAAGAAGAGGCGTAACATGGCGAAGGCGAAATTCGAGCGGAACAAGCCGCACGTGAACATTGGCACCATCGGTCACGTCGACCATGGCAAGACGTCGCTGACCGCGGCGATCACCAAGGTCCTGGCCAAGAGCGGCGGCGGCGTTGCGGTTGACTTCGCCAACATCGACAAGGCTCCGGAAGAGCGCGAGCGCGGCATCACCATCTCGACCGCGCACGTCGAGTATGAGACCGCTGCCCGCCACTACGCGCACGTCGATTGCCCGGGCCACGCCGATTATGTGAAGAACATGATCACCGGCGCCGCGCAGATGGACGGCGCGATCCTGGTCGTGTCGGCCGCCGACGGCCCGATGCCGCAGACCAAGGAGCACATCCTGCTCGCGGCGCAGGTCGGCGTTCCGACCATGGTCGTCTTCCTCAACAAGGTCGACCAGGTCGATGACCCCGAGCTGCTCGAGCTCGTCGAGCTGGAAATCCGCGAGGAGCTTTCCAAGCGCGGCTTCGACGGCGACAACATTCCGATCGTCGCCGGTTCGGCGCTCGCCGTCCTCGAGGACAGCAACGAGGAGATCGGCGACAAGGCGATCCTCAAGCTGATGGAAGCCGTCGACAGCTGGATCCCGCAGCCCGAGCGTCCGCTCGACAAGCCGTTCCTGATGCCGATCGAAGACGTGTTCTCGATCTCGGGCCGCGGCACCGTCGTGACCGGCCGCGTCGAGACCGGCATCGTCAAGGTTGGCGAGGAAGTCGAGATCGTCGGCATCAAGGACACCAAGAAGACCGTCGTCACCGGCGTTGAGATGTTCCGCAAGCTGCTCGACCAGGGCCAGGCCGGAGACAACATCGGCGCGCTGATCCGTGGCGTCGCCCGCGACGACGTGGAGCGTGGTCAGGTCCTCTGCAAGCCGGGCTCGATCACCCCGCACACCGACTTCACCGCCGAAGTCTACGTGCTGTCGAAGGACGAGGGCGGCCGTCACACGCCGTTCTTCGCCAACTATCGTCCGCAGTTCTACTTCCGCACCACCGACGTGACCGGCGAAGTGACCCTCCCCGAGGGCACCGAGATGGTCATGCCGGGCGACAACGTGACCCTGGGTGTCAAGCTCATCGCCCCGATCGCGATGGACCAGGGCCTGCGCTTCGCCATTCGTGAAGGCGGTCGTACCGTCGGCGCCGGTGTGGTCGGCAACATCACCAAGTAAGCTTCTTGGCGCCTCCGGGCGCTGAGGAACTGACGAGAAAGGCCCGGGGTCTCGAAAGAGGCTCCGGGCTTTTCTTGTTTCTCCACCTGCACTTGCCGAATCTTAACGTTCGAACCCGCAAGTTCCGATCAGCCGAAGAGTGCCGCGGTCGTCACGAGAACCGAGCCACTTCTTGGATGTGCAAGGCGGAGTCTGCGTACCGTGATTTTCAAAGAAGCTGACGACCATTCGGCGGAGATTGCCGAACTCGAGCGTCTCAAGGGTCTCGCTCCCAAAGCTGCCAAGGCGATCGAGCGGGAGATCCGCAACATCCGCTCTGGGGCTTCAGGCGAAGAGAGCGCAGCGCACTTCATCAATCGAGAGTTTGGCAGGAGTGAGAGGCTTGCCATCATCCATGACCTGCGGATCGGCACGGATGATGACTTTGCGCAGATCGATCACCTTCTCATCCATCGGTTGCAGGCGACTGCATGGGTTCTGGAGACGAAAAACTACTCAGGGCGACTGAGCTGCAATGAGCACGGTGACTGGACCGTGTGGTACAGCGGTAAGCCGCGACCGGTGCCTTCGCCGGTCGCCCAAGCCGAGCGCCAATGCCGTGCGCTTGAGCGCTGGCTCGAGCAACATGGGATGGGCTGGATCCGCGAGGTCAGGCCAGTGGTACTCGTCTCACCGAAATCGAGTGTGGATCGACGGATCAGTCCCAAAGGAGCTTCGATCGTAAAGTCGGACCATTTTTCGACATGGCTACGCGAGCAATGGGAAGGCATCGGTGATGGCGCAGCCCTGAAAATGCTTGTTCGTCATGCGGTGAAGGGCATGTCCGAGGCAAACCTGCGAGACCTTGGTGGCCGTCTGGTGGGAGCGCATGTCCCCGCCACCCGCGATTGGGCGGCAAAATTTGGAATCGCTGTCGATGCCCGGAAAGACGAGGGCGATAGCCAGCAACCAAGCCTTGAAGAACAACCAGCTGCAAAGCCAGACAAGTCGCTGGGCATAACCGAAGTTGTCGAGACGCCGCATGGGCGCATCACGATTGCGCGCATCCCGGATGGCCGCTTCTCGATCCGGAATACGCCCGACGAGCAATTGATCGACCTGGTCAAGGCGGCCTGTCGCGGCAAGGCGCAATGGGTCCCTCGATATCGCAACTGGTTGGTGACGGGGGAAAGGCTTCCAGAAGTGCTGGAGCTACTTGCGGGACGCTCGACATCGGAGCCTGCCGCACTGCGTTAAACGCCCTCCAACTGTCTGCAAGCTGTTTGGAGCGAGCCGGCAGGGCTTGATCTCCACCGCCCACCTCTATAGAGGCGCCACTTCCGACGGGGATTCGTCCCTGTCACACAAGTTTCAGCGTAGGGGTCACGCCGACCCGGGCAACCGGGACTAGTCGGGTGCGGCCTCTTGTTTTCTTGGGCGGGTGACCGTCCAGCGGCTCTTTGCAATCGGTAGTGGAACTCATGGAAACTCAGAATATCCGGATTCGCCTGAAAGCCTTCGATCACCGCGTGCTCGATCAGGCCACTGGCGACATCGCTGACACTGCTCGCCGTACCGGCGCGCTGATCCGTGGTCCCATTCCGCTCCCGACCCGCATCGAGAAGTTCACCGTCAACCGTTCGCCGCACGTCGACAAGAAGTCGCGCGAGCAGTTCGAGGTGCGCACCTACAAGCGTCTGCTCGATATCGTGCAGCCGACCCCGCAGACCGTCGATGCACTAATGAAGCTCGACCTCGCGGCAGGTGTAGACGTGGAGATCAAACTGGCCTAAGGGCTGCGGCGCGGCGGTTGAATCGCTCCAAGCGATCCTGCTGCGCAGAACTACAAGGGATACCGCGGGAGGCCTCTCACAAGGAGGTTGCCCGGCCTGCGTCCCCCGCTTCCTGCCTCGGCAGGAATAGCCCAGGCGGGGCGATGCATTTATTCACGGGCTGCATGCCTCTTCCGGTAACGGGACAGGCCTCTGTGAGGAGTGCAAGATCATGCGCACTGGCGTGATCGCCAAGAAGGTTGGAATGACCCGCCTGTTTCAGGCGGACGGGCGTCACGTTCCCGTGACGGTTCTCCAGCTCGATGGCGTCCAGGTTGTCAGCCGCCGCGAAAACGAGAAGGACGGCTATACCGCCGTTCAGCTCGGTGCCGGCTCGGCCAAGGCAAAGAATGTCAACAAGCCGCAGCGCGGTCTCTTCGGCAAGGCCGAGGTCGAGCTCAAGGCTCGCCTGGTCGAGTTCCGGGTCGCCGAGGATGCGCTCCTCGACGTCGGTTCGGAAATCTCGGCCGATCACTTCGTCGAAGGCCAGATGGTCGACATCTCCGGTGTCACCCAGGGTAAGGGCTTTGCCGGCGCCATGAAGCGCTGGGGCTTCGGTGGTCTTCGCGCCACCCACGGCGTCTCGGTCTCGCACCGCTCGCACGGTTCGACCGGTAACCGCCAGGACCCGGGCCGCGTCTTCAAGAACAAGAAGATGGCCGGCCACATGGGCGCCCGCAACCGCACCCAGCAGAACCTCGAGATCGTCCGCACCGACGTCGAGCGCGGCCTGCTGTTCGTGAAGGGCTCCGTGCCCGGTCACAAGGGCAGCTGGCTGACCGTCAAGGACAGCGTGAAGATCGCCCGCAACGAGAATGCGCCGTATCCGGCCGGTCTTCGTACCGCCGCCGCGGCTCCCCAGAACAACGACGCTCAGGTGACGGACAATGCGCCCGCCACCGACGAGAGCACGGAAGGCTAAGCGATGAAGGTCGAAGTCAAGACCCTCGACGCTGCCGGATCCGGCGAGGTCGAGCTCAATGACGCCGTGTTCGGTGTCGAGCCCCGCGCCGACATCCTGCATCGCGTCGTCACCTGGCAGCTCGCCAACCGCCGCGGCATGGCTCGCGCCGCTCGTGAGCGGTCGGACGTTGCCCGCACCGGCAAGAAGTTCGGTCGCCAGAAGGGCGGCGGTACGGCTCGTCACGGCGATCGCCGCGCCCCGATCTTCATCGGCGGCGGCAAGGCCCACGGCCCGCGTGCCCGCCTGTTCACGCTGTCGCTGAACAAGAAGGTTCGCGCGCTCGGCCTGAAGATGGCGCTCAGCGCCAAGGCGCAGGGCGGCCAGCTGGTCATCGTCGACAACCTCGACGTGGCCGAAGGCAAGACCCGCACCCTGGTCGAGAAGCTCGGCAAGCTGGGCTTCGGCAAGACCGCGCTGGTGATCGACGGCGACGCGCTGAACGTCAGCTTCGCGCACGCTTCGTCCAACCTGCCGGGTCTGAACCTGATCCCGGCGGTCGGTGCCAACGTCTATGACATCATGCGCCACGAGACCCTGGTCCTGACCCGGGCCGCGGTCGAGAAGCTGGAGGGCCGCTTCAATGGCTAAGGCTGAAACCAAGGCTGTGGACATCCGTCACTACGACGTGATCCGCGGGCCGCACATCACCGAGAAGTCCACGCAGCTCTCCGAGTTCAATGCGGTGGTCTTCAAGGTGGCGGGCGATGCCAGCAAGCCGGAAATCAAGGCGGCGGTGGAAGCACTGTTCGACCGCAAGGTCGTCAACGTGAACACGCTTGTCACCAAGGGCAAGTCGAAGCGCTGGAAGGGCAAGGCCTACCAGCGGTCGGACGAGAAGAAGGCGATCGTGACCCTGGCCCCGGGCCAGGACCCGATCGACGTCACGAGCGGGATCTGAGGGACCGATGGCACTCAAAGCATATAAGCCGACGAGCCCGGCCCGCCGCGGCCTGATCCTCGTCGACAAGAGCGCGCTGTGGAAGGGCAAGCCCGTCAAGGCGCTCACCGAAGGCAAGCACAAGACTGGTGGCCGCAACAACAAGGGCCATGTGACCAGCCGCGGCATCGCGGGCGGCCACAAGCAGAAGTACCGGATCATCGACTTCAAGCGTCGGACCTGGGACGTTGCTGCCACCGTCGAGCGGCTCGAGTACGACCCCAACCGGTCGGCGTTCATCGCGCTCGTCACCTACGAAGGCGGTGAGCAGGCCTATATCCTCGCTCCGCAGCGTCTCGCTCCGGGCGACAAGGTCGTCGCCGGCAAGAAGGTCGACGTGAAGCCGGGCAATGCGATGGAGATCGGCCAGATGCCGGTCGGCACCATTGTCCACAACGTCGAGATGAAGCCCGGCAAGGGCGGCCAGATCGCTCGTGCCGCCGGCACCTACGTTCAGGTCGTCGGTCGCGACAAGGGCATGGTTATCGTTCGCCTCAACTCGGGCGAGCAGCGCTATATCCGCTCGGACTGCATGGCCACCGTCGGTGCCGTGTCCAACCCGGACAATGGCAACACCACCCTCGCCAAGGCCGGCCGTACCCGCTGGCTGGGCAAGCGCCCGCTGACCCGCGGCGTCGCCAAGAACCCGGTCGACCACCCGCACGGCGGTGGTGAAGGCCGGACCTCGGGCGGCCGTCACCCGGTCACCCCGTGGGGCAAGCCGACCAAGGGTGCCCGCACCCGTCACAACAAGGCAACGGACAAAATGATCATCCGTAGCCGTCACGCCAAGAAGAAGGGCTAAGAGATGGCTCGCTCCGTCTGGAAGGGTCCGTTCGTGGAGCTGTCGCTCCTCAAGAAGGCCGAAACCGCCCAGGACGCCGGTGCTCGCGCGCCGATCAAGACCTGGTCGCGCCGTTCCACCATCCTGCCGCAGTTCGTCGGCCTGACCTTCAATGTCTACAACGGCCGCAAGTTCGTGCCGGTGTCGGTCAACGAGGACATGGTCGGCATGAAGCTCGGCGAGTTCGCGCCGACCCGGTACTTCCCGGGTCACGCCGCCGACAAGAAGGGCAAGCGGTAATGGGCAAGGCTGCATCACCCCGCAAGGTGGGCGACAAGGAAGCGCTTGCCGTTGGCAACACCATCCGTGGCTCGGCGCGCAAGCTGAACCTGGTTGCTCAGCTGATCCGCGGCCGCAAGGTCGAGGAAGCGCTGAACATCCTGAAGTTCAGCCCCAAGGGCATGGCCGAGGACGTGTACAAGGTCCTCGCATCGGCCGTCGCCAATGCCGAGAACAACCACAACCTCGACGTCGACGCGCTGATCGTCACCGAGGCGAGCGTCGGCAAGTCGATCTCGATGAAGCGTTTCGCCACCCGCGCCCGCGGTCGGTCGAGCCGCATCGTCAAGCCGTTCAGCCGCCTTCGCGTCGTCGTGTCCGAGCAGGAAGAAGCCTAATGGGTCAGAAGAGCAATCCGATCGGGCTTCGGCTGCAGATCAACCGTACCTGGGACAGCCGCTGGTTCGCGGAAGGCCAGGACTACGGCCGCATGCTGCTCGAGGATCTGAAGATCCGCCAGTACATCATGAAGACGCTGCCGCAGGCCGCGATCTCCAAGGTTGTCATCGAGCGTCCGGCCAAGCTGTGCCGCGTGTCCGTCTATGCTGCGCGCCCCGGCGTGATCATCGGCAAGAAGGGCACCGACATCGAGAAGCTGAAGAAGACCCTGTCCAAGATGACGGGTTCGGAAGTCAGCCTCAACATCGTCGAGATCCGCAAGCCGGAAGTCGATGCGCGCCTCGTGGCGCAGGGCATCGCCGACCAGCTGGAGCGCCGCATCGCGTTCCGCCGGGCCATGAAGCGCGCCGTTCAGTCGGCCCTTCGCCTCGGCGCGGAAGGCATTCGTATCGAGTGCGGCGGCCGTCTTGGCGGTGCCGAAATCGCTCGCTCCGAGCGTTATCGTGAAGGCCGCGTGCCGCTTCACACCCTGCGCGGCAACGTCGATTATGCCGAAGCCCAGGCCCACACCGCTTATGGCGTGTGCGGGGTCAAGGTTTGGGTGTTCAAGGGCGAGATCCTCGGTCACGACCCGATGGCCCAGGACCGGCTGATGATGGAAGCGCAGACCTCCGGCGTGCGCCCCGCGCGCGACGACGATCGTCGCCGGTAAGGAACAGAGATCATGCTGCAACCAAAGCGCACCAAGTTCCGCAAGGCCTTCAAGGGCCGCATCCATGGCAATGCCAAGGGCGGAACCGAGCTCAACTTCGGCGCCTTCGGCCTCAAGGCCATGGAGCCGGAGCGGATCACCGCCCGCCAGATCGAAGCGGCCCGCCGCGCGATCACCCGTCACATCAAGCGCCAGGGGCGTTTGTGGATCCGGATTTTCCCGGACCTGCCGGTGTCGAGCAAGCCTGCCGAAGTCCGCATGGGTAAGGGCAAGGGCTCGCCCGAATTCTGGGTCGCCCGGGTCAAGCCCGGCCGTATCCTGTTCGAGCTGGACGGTGTCCCCGGGCCGCTCGCCAAGACCGCTTTCGAGCGTGCGGCGGAAAAGCTGCCCATCAAGGTCAAGGTGGTTGCCCGCCTTGGCGAAACCCTGGTCGAGGCCGATTGATCATGGCGAAGCGTGAAGACCTGTCGGTGAAGACCGACGACCAACTGTCGACTCAGCTCGGTGAGCTGAAGCGCGAGCAGTTCAACCTGCGCTTCCAGGCGGCCACCAACCAGCTTGAGAAGCCGAGCCGCGTGCGTGAGGTCCGCCGGACCATCGCCCGCATCAAGACCCTGCAAGGCCAGCGCTCGAACAGCGCTTCGGCGCAGGGCTGAGGAGAGACCAGATGCCAAAGCGCGTCCTCACCGGCACCGTGGTGTCCGACAAGGGTGACAAGACCGTGGTGGTCCGTGTCGAGCGGCGGGTGAAGCACCCGCTGTACGGCAAGATCATCAAGCTGTCGAAGAAGTACCATGCCCACGACGAGGCGAATGCCTACAGCGTGGGTCAGCAGGTTCGCATTGAAGAATGCGCTCCGCTTTCGAAGCTCAAGACCTGGACCGTTGCCGGCTTGGTGGGTGAGGCTCGCGCCTCCGACCTGGCTGAAGCGGCCAACGTTTGAGCGCTCTGGTCAAGGATAGGATAGACCCATGATCCAGATGCAATCCAACCTGGACGTCGCTGACAACAGCGGTGCCAAGCGCGTCATGTGCATCAAGGTGCTCGGTGGCTCCAAGCGCCGCACCGCGAGCGTCGGCGACATCATCGTCGTTTCCGTCAAGGAAGCCGCTCCGAAGGGCCGCGTGAAGAAGGGTGACGTGCATCGCGCCGTCATCGTTCGCACCGCCAAGGACATTCGCCGTCCGGACGGTTCGGTGATCCGCTTCGACAGCAATGCCGCCGTGCTGGTCAACAAGAACGAGGAGCCGATCGGCACCCGTATCTTCGGGCCGGTGGTGCGTGAACTGCGCGCCAAGAAGCACATGAAGATCATCAGCCTTGCGCCGGAGGTGCTGTAATGGCCACCGCGAAGATCAAGAAGGGCGACAAGGTCGTCGTCCTCGCCGGCAAGGATAAGGGCAAGACCGGTGAGGTCGTCCGCTCCCTGCCGAAGGAAAACAAGGTGGTCGTAAGCGGCATCAACGTCGCCACGCGCCACATCAAGCCGACCCAGGCCAGCCCAGAAGGCGGCAAGGTCACCAAGGAAGCGCCGCTTCACGTGTCCAACGTGGCGCTCGCTGATCCGAAGTCCGGCGCGGCCACCCGCGTCCGCTTCGAGGAACGCGACGGCAAGAAGGTCCGGGTCGCGGTCAAGTCCGGGGAGCTGATCAATGGCTGAAGCCAACTACGTTCCGCGGCTGCGGAAGGATTATGACGAGCGCATCGTCAAGGCGATGACCGAGAAGTTCGGCTACAAGAACCACATGGAGGTTCCGCGGCTCGACAAGATCGTCATCAACATGGGCGTCGGCGAGGCGACCCAGGACAAGAAGAAGGTCGAAGCGGCCGCTGCCGAAATGCAGCAGATCGCCGGTCAGAAGCCGGTGATCACCAAGGCCAAGACCTCGATCGCGCAGTTCAAGCTGCGTGAGGGCATGCCGATCGGTTGCAAGGTCACCCTTCGCCGCGAGCGCATGTTCGAGTTCCTCGACCGCCTGGTCACGATCGCTCTTCCCCGGGTCCGCGATTTCCGCGGACTCAACCCGAAGAGCTTCGACGGGCGCGGCAACTACGCGATGGGTCTCAAGGAACAGATCGTGTTCCCGGAGATCAACTATGACCAGATCGACAAGGTCCGGGGCATGGACATCATCGTCACCACCACGGCGAAGACCGACGAGGAAGCGCGCGAGCTGCTCCGCCTCTTCAACTTCCCGTTCCCCGCAGACGCTGAACAGCAAAAGGCTGCCGCGTAAGCGGTTAGGAGAACTTAAGTCATGGCGAAACTGAGTTCCATCAACAAGAACGAGCGTCGCAAGAAGCTCGTCGTGAAGCAGGCGGCCAAGTACGCCAAGCTGAAGGCCCTCGCGAATGACGAGAGCCTCGACGAGACCGAGCGTCTGATCGCGCGTCTGAAGATGGCGGAACTGCCCCGTAACGGCAATCCGACCCGTATCCGCAATCGGTGTGAGCTGACGGGCCGGTCCCGCGCTGTGTACCGCAAGTTCCGTCTCTCGCGCATCATGCTGCGGGAAATGGGCAACAAGGGCCTGATCCCGGGCCTCACGAAGTCGAGCTGGTAAGGACACCGCAAGATGGCGATGACCGATCCCCTGGGTGATATGCTCACCCGTATTCGCAATGGCCAGCAGGCGAAGAAGGACAGCGTCCTGACGCCGGCTTCCAAGCTGCGCGCTCACGTCCTCGACGTGCTTCAGCGTGAAGGCTATATCCGTGGTTACTCCGAGGAAGAACTGGCGGGCCAGAAGGGCCTCCGGATCGAACTCAAGTATTTTGAAGGCCAGCCTGCGATCCAGCATCTGGCGCGTGTCTCGAAGCCCGGTCGCCGGGTCTATTCGGGCTCCCGCGACCTGCCCCGGGTCCGCAACGGTCTTGGCATGACCATCGTCTCGACGCCTCGCGGCGTGCTTTCCGACGCGGAAGCACGTGAGCAGAACGTCGGCGGCGAGGTTCTGGCGGAGGTGTTCTAAGATGTCCCGTATCGGCAAGAAGCCGGTCCCGGTTCCGACCGGGGTGACGGCGAACCTCGAAGGCCAGACGCTGAGCGTCAAGGGCCCCAAGGGCACCCTTTCGATGAAGGTCCTCGATGACCTGGTCCGTACCTCGGTCGAGGACGGTCAGATCAGCGTGCAGCCGGTCAACGACAGCCAGCGTTCGCGGGCTGCGTGGGGCATGCAGCGCACCAACGTGTCGAACCTGGTCACCGGCGTGACCGAGGGCTTCACCAAGGTGCTCGAGATCACCGGCGTCGGTTATCGTGCCGCGGCCCAGGGCAAGAACCTGCGCCTGCAGCTCGGCTACAGCCACGACGTCAATTACGCGATCCCCGAGGGCATCGAAGTCAAGACTCCCGACCCCAACACGGTCGAGATCACCGGCATCGACAAGCAGAAGGTCGGGCAGGTTGCGGCCGAGATCCGGCGCTGGCGGAAGCCCGAGCCCTACAAGGGCAAGGGCATCAAGTATCGCGGCGAGTTCATCTTCCGCAAGGAAGGGAAGAAGAAGTAATGGCCAAGCTTTCCCTCTTCGACCGTCGCCGTCGCCGCGTGCGCACGGCGCTGCGTGCCCGCGCTGGCGGCAAGCCCCGCCTGTCGGTGCACCGTTCGGGCCGTCACATCTACGCCCAGGTGATCGACGATGCCGAGGGCCGTACCCTCGTGTCGGCGTCGACCCTCGACAAGGATCTGCGCGGCAAGTCGAGCGCCACTGCCGAAGGCGCCAAGCAGGTCGGCAAGACGCTGGCGGAGCGGGCCAAGGCGGCCGGCGTCACCAACGTCGTGTTCGATCGCGGCGGCTTCCTGTTCCATGGCCGGGTCAAGGCCCTGGCCGATGCCGCCCGTGAAGGCGGGCTGGAGTTCTGATGATGGCTGACGAAACCGAAACCCAGACCCAGGCCGGCGCTCCGGACGCGGCTCCGGCGGCCGAGGCTGCCGAAACCAGCGCTCCGGCGCAGCAGGCTCCGCAGCAGCAGGACAATCGGGGCCCGCGCGGCCCTGGTGGTCCCGGCGGCAATCGCGGCGGTCGCGGCGGTGGCCGTGACGGCGGTCGCGGTGGCAACCGTGGCGGCGGACGTCGTGACGATCGCCGTGGCGGCCGTGGCGGCGACGACGATGGCGGCGAGGAGCTGATCGAGAAGCTGGTCCACATCAACCGCGTCTCCAAGACCGTGAAGGGTGGTAAGCGCTTCGGCTTCGCCGCGCTGGTCGTGGTCGGCGACGGCAAGGGTCGTGCAGGCTTCGGCCACGGCAAGGCCCGCGAAGTGCCGGAAGCCATCAGCAAGGCGACCGCGGCGGCCAAGAAGGCCATGATCCGCGTTCCGCTGCGCGACGGCCGCACCCTGCATCACGATGGCAACGGCCACTTCGGTGCGGGCAAGGTGACCCTTCGCTCGGCTCCGAGCGGCACCGGCATCATCGCCGGCGGCCCGATGCGCGCCATCTTCGAGAGCCTGGGTGTTGCGGACGTGGTGACCAAGTCGGTCGGCACTTCCAACCCGTACAACATGATCCGGGCGACTTTCGAGGCGCTCAAGGAACAGACCAGCCCCCGTTCGGTGGCGCAGCGTCGCGGCAAGAAGGTCGCCGACCTGCTCGGCCGCGGTGGCGTGAGCCAGGCGGAGGCTGAGGCCACCGCCGACAGCATCACGGAGTAACAGACGTGGCGACCATCAAGATCACGCAGACCGGTTCGCCGATCCGCCGCGACAAGACCCAGCGCGCAACGCTGGTCGGTCTCGGCCTCAACAAGATGCACCGCACCGTGGAAGTGGAGGAGACCCCCGAGGTTCTCGGCCAGATCCGCAAGGTGGCGCACCTTCTGAGCGTCGAAAAGTAAAACTGGACCCGGGCCCCTGCGCTGCGTAGGGGCCCGTTCCTTCATAAAGAAGTGACCGGGCTCCTGCCATGCAGGGGTCCGGATGCGCGACAAAAGCGAAAGCGAGTGCACGAAATGACCATCAAGCTCAACGAACTCCGCGACAATCCTGGTGCCCGCAAGAGCCGCGTTCGCGTCGGCCGCGGCATCGGTTCGGGCGTCGGCAAGACCGGCGGCCGCGGCCAGAAGGGCCAGAAGAGCCGCTCGGGTGTCTCGATCAAGGGCTTCGAGGGCGGCCAGATGCCGCTCCACATGCGGCTGCCAAAGCGCGGCTTCAACAACATCTTCGCCAAGGACTTTGCCGAAGTGAACCTCGGCGCGATCCAGAAGCTGGTCGATGCCGGCTCGATCGACGCCAACGGCACGATCGATCATGACGCGCTCAAGGCGGCCGGCGTCGGCCGTGGCGGCAAGGACGGCGTGCGGATCCTCGGCAAGGGCGATTTCTCGTCCAAGCTGACCTTCCGCGTGCACGGCGTCAGCGCCGGCGCGAAGAGCGCGATCGAGGCTGCCGGCGGCAGCGTCGAGGTGATCGAGCGCCGCGACTCGGCCGAGCTGGCCAAGGCCAAGAAGGGCAAGGCTCGTGAGGCGCGTATCGCCGACAAGTCGGCCAAGCAGGACGCGGCCAAGGCGGCCAAGTAACCTGTTCCCCGGCGCAGGCTGGGGCCCAGTGTCTTCCTCTCCGCATGTGATGAAGGAACTGGGCTCCCGCCTTCGCAGGAGAACGGCTTTCATCCGTGGCGGCACCGCCTATATGGGCCCCTTCGGGTAGGGACGAACAAACAACATGGCATCGCAGGCCGAACAACTGGCTTCGAACATCAGCCTCGCCAATTTTGGCAAGGCGACCGAGCTCAAGAAGAGGATCTGGTTCACCATCGGTGCGCTGATCCTGTTCCGTTTGCTCAGCCACGTGCCGATGCCGGGTATCGACCCGCGCGCCATGGCGCAGCTGTTCAACACCCAGCGCGGCGGCGTCCTCGATTTCTTCAACACCTTCTCGGGCGGCAGCCTGGAGCGGATGAGCATCATCGCGCTCGGCGTCATGCCCTACATCACCGCCTCGATCGTGGTGCAGCTCGGCGCTACCATGTACGCCCCGCTGATGGCCCTCAAGAAAGAGGGCGAGACCGGGCGCAAGCGGCTCAATCAATATACCCGCTACCTGACCGTCCTGCTGACCACCGTGCAGGGTTATTTCATCGCGGTCGGCCTGGAAGGGCTCGGCGCGACGCAGGGCATCCCGGCGGTAGTCGAACCGGGCATCATGTTCCGCGTCGCGGCCACCATCAGCCTTGTCGGCGGCACGCTGTTCCTGATGTGGATCGGTGAGCAGATCACCAGCCGCGGCATCGGCAACGGCGTCAGCCTGATCATCATGGCCGGCATCGTCGCGACCTTGCCGCGAACCCTGGCGCAATTGTTCGAAGGCGGCCGCAGCAACACCATCGACCCGCTGATCATCCTGCTGGTTATAGCGCTGGTGGTCGGCCTGATCCTGTTCATCTGCTTCATGGAGCGCGCCCAGCGCCGCGTCCTGATCCAATATCCCAAGCGCGCCACCGCGCGGGGCATGATGGCGCAGGAGCGGTCGCACCTGCCGATCAAGATCAACACCGCCGGCGTCATCCCGCCGATCTTCGCTTCCTCGCTGCTGCTGATGCCGCTGACCGTCATCCAGATGGCCGGCGCGACTCCGGGCAGCGAAGGCGGATCGGAATGGCTGATCACGCTCAGCACCTACCTGCAGCACGGCAGCCCGGTGTTCATGACCCTCTACGGGCTTGGCATCATCTTCTTCTGCTTCTTCTACACTTCGGTGCAGTTCAATTCGGAAGAGACCGCCGACAACCTCAAGAAGCATGGCGGCTTCATCCCGGGTGTCCGCCCGGGCAAGGCCACCGAAAGCTATTTCGACTATCTGCTCGCGCGCCTGACGGTGATCGGCGCCGGCTACCTGACGCTGATCTGCCTGGTGCCGGAAATCATGTTCACCCAGGCCGGCATCCCCTTCTACCTTGGCGGCACCAGCCTGCTGATCGTCGTCAACGTGACGATGGACACGGTGAGCCAGATCCAGGGCCACTTGATCGCGCACCAATATGGTGACCTCATCAAGAAGGCGAAGCTGAAGGGCGGGCGGCCGGCGCGCCGCTGACGCTTGACGGGTCCAGCCGGGCCCGTGACAAGCAAGCTTGACCAACGAGGGGAAGTTTCAGCCTTGGATATCATCCTCTTGGGGCCGCCGGGCGCGGGCAAGGGTACCCAGTCCCAGCGACTGGTCGACTCGCGTGGCATGGTTCAGCTGTCGACCGGCGACATGCTCCGCGCCGCGGTTCGCGCCGGCACGCCGGTCGGGCTCAAGGCCAAGGCGATCATGGACGCGGGCGAACTGGTCAGCGACGCGATCGTGTCCGCGCTGATCGGCGAGCATCTCGACCAGAGCCGGACCCAGGGCGCCATCTTCGACGGCTTCCCGCGCACCCAGAACCAGGCCGAGGCGCTCGACATCCTGCTCGACGAGCGCGGCCGCAACCTCGCCCATGTGATCGAGCTCGAGGTCGACGAGGAAGCGCTGGTCGAGCGCATCACCGGCCGCTTCACCTGCGCCACCTGCAGCGCGCCCTACCACGACCGGTTCAAGCCGACCGCGGTGCAGGACCAGTGCGACGTCTGCGGCGGGCATGAGTTCAAGCGCCGTCCCGACGACAATGAGCAGACGGTGCGGACCCGGATGGCCGAGTATCGCGCCAAGACCGCGCCGATCCTGCCCTATTACGAGGCGCGCGGGCTGGTTTCCCGGGTCGACGGCATGGCCAAGATGGACGAGGTCACCCGCCAGATCGACGCGGTTCTGGACGGCGCCGCCTGACCGGCGCATCCTCGGCCCGATCGAGGGCAGGGGAGGCAGCATGAAACGAGCATTGGCGATCGGCGCGGCTGCGGCCGCGTGGACGGTTCCTACCGCCGCCGAGGTCCGCTCGACTGGGCCTGACCGGTTCGAGATCGAACATCGCATCGACAGCGCCCTCCCGCCCGGCGCTCTCTACGCCCTTATCGGGCAGCCCGCGCGGTGGTGGTCGGACGCCCACACCTATTCGGGCAAGGCCGCCAACCTGTCGGTCGACCTCGTGCCGATGGGTTGCTGGTGCGAGAGAATGCCCGACGGCAAGGTCGTCACGCATCTGCGGGTCGGCATCACCCAGCCGGGCCGCCGCCTGTTGCTGATCGGGCTGCTCGGGCCACTCTCCACCGTTGCGAAAGCGGGCGCCATGAACTGGACGATCACGCCCAAGGGGCGGGGTTCGACGCTGGTGATGAACTACAAGGTCGGCGGCATGAGCGCCGACAAGGTCGCGCCGCTTGCGCCTGCGGTCGACGGTGTCCTGGGCGAGCAGATGACCCGTCTCCGCAAGACCGCTGAGGATCTCGCGCCAAGCCGCTAGGCCCGCTCCAGCGTCACGAACGCAAAGGGCAGGCCGCCGTCGTCCGTCGCCGCATGCTCCTCGCGAAAGGTCTGGCGCCAATATCCGCTGTCGCGCGGATCGGGCATCACGGTATCGCCTGCCACATCGGCCAGCACCTCGGTCAGCTCGACCCGCTCGGCAAAGGCCAGCGCCAGCCCGAAGATTTCGGCGCCGCCGATGATGCTGACATCGTCGGGTGCCGCCAGCGCGAAGGCGTCGGGTAGCGAGTGGGCGACCTCAGCCCCGGGCGCCTGCCAGTCGCGGTCGCGGGTCACCACGATATGCCGGCGCTTCGGAAGCAGCCCGGGCAGGCTGTCGAACGTCTTGCGCCCCATCACCATGGCAGTGCCCAGCGTCAGCCGCTTGAAGCGCCTGAGGTCTTCGGGAAGATGCCAGGGCAGGGTCCCGTCACGGCCGATCACCCCGTTGCGGGCGCGTGCCACCATCAGCTGGATCATGCCGGCCGCGCTGCCGTGAGGTGATAGCGGCGCTGGCCGCTCTCGAAATGATGGAATTTCTCGCTGCCCTCGATCGCGGCGTAATTGGCGAGCTCCCTGCGAAGGAAGAGGCGGGCCGGGAGCGGTGCGCTGGCGGCGATCACCGCACGTCGGCGCGGGCTGTCGGCCCGGCACGCCTCGACCACGTGCGGGGTGATCTCGCGCAGTTCGAAGCGGAAACCGGCCGCCGTCAGCTCGCGCGCCATGCGCCCCTCGTGCCTGGCCTTCTCGGTGTCGGTATAAGGAACACGCCATCCGGCTTCAGCACCCGCCGGACCTCGGCGAAGAAGCGGGAGCGATCGGGATAATCGTTCGACGCCTCGACATTCAGCAGCACGTCGATGCTGTCGTCGGGGAAGGGGAGGTTCATCGCGCAGCCCTCGACAAAAGTGACGCCGCCGCGGCGGGTCCATTGCTTCTGGCAGAAGCTGACCGCGCTGCCCGCCACGTCTAGTCCGGTCGCCTCGAAGGCGCCAGGGCCGGCCGCCTCCAGAAAGGCATCCAGCCCGCCGCCGCGCCCGCAACTGACCTCCAGCAGGCGTGCCCCGGGGGCCAGCGTCTTGCCGCTCGCTTCCAGCGTCTTGAACAATTCGCGATACATCTGGCGCTGATAGCGGTCGGGGGCGGGGTCGTCGCTGCTGGGCGCAAAGCCGTAGTTGTTGGTGGCCGTCTCGCCCCAGTTCAGCGCGTAGAAGCGGTTCCACAGCGTCGGCCGCAGGCGGTGGTCGTCGCGCATCCTCCGCAGCCGCCGCTGGAACGCGCGTCCGGCCATCGCGATCGCCGCCGTGGCGGCCACCACCAACACCAGCCCCCAAGCCAACGTGCCCACTGCCGTTCCCCGATCAACCCGCCCGCGCCCAGCTTCGCCCATCGCTTCGGCTTGAACAATAGGGAAGCGTTTGCCATCGCCGTATGGCGATGCGCCGCCACCGTCTCCTCTTCCCGCACCCCGCCCGCGCCGGCCGAAGTGGACGAAGTGTCAACGTCGCCGTCGCGCCATGACCGTCGCCACCTTTCTCGACACCCTTCAGGCGCGCATCCCGGCAAACGCGATCGTGACCGACGCCGACGCCATCGCACCGTGGCTGACCGACTGGCGCGGGCGCTGGACGGGAGCCTCCCCGGCCTTGCTGCAGCCTTCCACCACGGCCGACGTCGCCGCAATCGTCCAGGCGGCGAAGGCGCATGGGGTCGCGCTGGTCCCGCAGGGCGGCAACAGCTCAATGGTCGGCGGCGCCACGCCTCCGGCCGATGGGTCGGCCGTGCTGCTGTCGCTGCGGCGCATGAACTGCATCCGTGCGCTCGGCCCCGATCATGCGGTGGTCGAGGCGGGCGTGATCCTGGAAACGCTCCAGAACGCCGCGGCGGAGGAGGGCGCGCGCTTCCCGCTCGACCTTGGCGCGCGGGGGTCGGCGACGGTCGGTGGACTGGCCTCCACCAATGCCGGGGGAACCCAGGTGCTTCGCTTCGGGACCATGCGCGCGCAGGTGCTCGGCATGGAAGCGGTGCTGTCTGGCGGACTGATCCACGACAGCCTGTCCGGCCTCAAGAAGGACAATCGCGGGGTCAGCCTCGACCATCTGCTGATCGGGGCCGAGGGGACGCTTGGCGTCATCACCGCGCTTCGGCTGCGGCTGGTGCCGGGGAAAGTGCAGCGGGCGGCGGCGTGGATCGGACTCGACGATCCGCACCAGGCGCTGGCGCTGCTGCGGCGGCTCGAGGCGGCGACCGACAGGATCGAGGCGTTTGAGCTGATCCCGGATGCAAGCCTGCAGCGGGTCCTGCGCCACATCCCGCAGACCCGCGCGCCGCTGGCCGGTTCGTGGCCGTGGCACGTGCTGGTGGAAGCGGTCGTCAGCGCCGCCGACGAGCCGCCGCAGCAGCTGCTCGAACAGTTGCTCGGCGATGCGCCCATCGGTGACGCGGTGATCGCGCAGAGCGACGCGCATACCGAAGCCATGTGGCGCATCCGTCATTCGATCTCGGAGGCCGAGCGCACCGACGGCCCCGCCGCCCAGCACGACATCTCGCTTCCGATCGACCATGTTCCGGCATTCCTGACCGAGGAAGCGCGGCTGATCGAACGGCGCTTTTCCGGCACCGAGGCGACCGGCTACGGCCACCTTGGCGACGGCAATGTCCACTTTCACGTCCGTGCTGCCGCCGGTGCGCCGCGGGACTGGGCCGATGGACCGGAGGGCAAGGCGGTCAGCGCATTGGTCCACGACCTCGTCACCCGGGCGGGCGGGTCGATCTCTGCCGAACATGGCATCGGCCAGATGAAAAAGGACGAGCTTGCCCGCCTTGCCTCGCCGGCGCGGATGCAGGCGCTGCGCGCGATCAAGTCGGCGATGGACCCCCACGGGATCTTCAATCCCGGCAAGCTGGTCTGAAGGACCGTAGGAACAGGCGCAGCGGCGGCCCGTTGCGGGGGCATGGCCAGGGGCGACGAAAAGACAAAGGCAGCCGAACTCGAAATCGGCGAAGTGGTAGCGGCGCTGCTGACGGCGGAGGCGTCGCGGCTGCTGTTCCTCGCCCGCGACGAGGTCAGGGCCGACAGCATCGCCCGCGCCGCCACGCAGGGGGCGGGCGACCGGCTGGTGCTTCACCTGCCGGCGTCGGACGTACTGCCCGGCGACGATGCACCGACCTCGGCCAGCATCTCGGGGCAGCGGACGGCCGCGCTGCGCCACCTCGCCGAAGCGCTGGGCGAGGGGCGCCGGGTCCTGCTGGTCAGCAGCGGGGAAGCCGCCGGACGCCTGCTCGCGCCTCCCTCGGCCTATTCCGCCAAGCCCCCGATGCTCCGCCCCGGCGAACCGCTCGACCTCGAAAGCTTCTCCGAGACTGCCCGCGCACTTGGCTATCAGGACGACGACCGGGTCGATGAACCCGGCGAAGTGGCCGTGCGCGGAAGCGTCGCCGACCTGTATCCCGGCGATCGCCAGCAACCCGTCAGGATCGAGGTCGTCGACGGAGCGATAGCCGCCATCCGCAGCTTCGATCCGCTGACCCAACTGACCTGCGACGAACTGGAACGGGTGGAGGTCGGAATCGTCGCCGAACCACGCGTCGCCGAGGGGGTCACGCTGGCCGACCATCTCCCGGGCGCCGTCCTTGCGCAGGACCCCGGCGCCGATGGCCGCCGCAAGCTGTTCCTCGCGCTTGCGGCCGACACCGCCAGGCGCCGCCCGGCCCGTGCCACCGCCGACATCTGCGACGAAAAGCGCTGGCAGGACGCCATCGCCAGTTTCGACACGATCGACCTCGCCAAGGGCCAGCAGGAGGCGCCGCCGCGTTTCGTCGAACAGCGCGCTCCCGAACGGGCCTTTGTCCGCTTTGCCAAGGCGGTGCTCAGCGAGGGACGGATCGTCGCCATTCTCGGCTCGGCACGTGACGTCCGCTTCCTCTGCCCGCGGGTCGCGCGTGCGCTCAAGACCGAGGTCGATTGCGTCGACAGCTGGAACGAGGTGGTGGCGGCATCGCCCGGCTCGGTCGTCGCGCTGACGATGGCGGTGCCGCGCGGCTTTACCCACGGCCAGCTGGTCGCGATCGCGGCGGGTGACCTCATCGGCTCGCGCGCGGTGCAGGAGGCCGGAGCGGCGTCGGTCCCGGGCGAACTGTTCGCGGCACCCGAAATCCGCCCCGGCGACATCGTCATCCACGAGGATCACGGACTGGCCGCCGTCACCGGCCTGACCGAATTGCCGGAGGATGGCGGCGACGCGATCGTGCTGCGCTTCGCCGGCGACGCACGCCGGTTGGTGCCGGTCGCCGACGCCGGAAAGCTGTGGCGCTACGGTTCGGACGAAGACAGCGTCACGCTCGACAAGCTCGACGGCTCGTCGTGGGAAAAGCGGCGCGGCGAAGTGCTGGCCGCCGTTGCCGAAACCGCGCGTGGGCTGGTCGCGCTGGCGGCCGAGCGGGCAGAAGCGGAGGCCCCTGCGATCGAGCCCGATGCCGCCCGCTTCGAACAACTGGTGGCAAGCTTCCCCTTCACCGAAACCGCCGACCAGCAAAAAGCCATCTCGGCAATCCGCAGCGACCTGGCGTCGGCCCGGCCGATGGACCGGCTGGTCGTCGGCGACGTCGGCTTCGGCAAGACCGAGGTCGCGTTGCGCGCGGCGGCGATGGCGGTGTTCGCGGGCAAGCAGGTCGCGATGGCAGCGCCGACCACGGTGCTTGCGCGCCAGCATCTCGAAACCTTCCGTTCGCGCTTCGGCGAACTCGGCATCGAGGTGGCGATGCTGTCGCGGCTGGTGTCGCCGGCCGACAAGAAGAAGGTCCTCGCCGGCCTTGCCGACGGAAGCATCGCGATCGTGGTCGGGACCGGAGCCGTCGCGGGCAAGGGCGCGGTCTACAAAAACCTCGGCCTCGTCATCATCGACGAGGAGCAGCGCTTCGGCGCCAAGGACAAGGACAAGTTGCGCGGGCTTGGCGCGCCGCATGCGCTGAGCCTCACCGCCACCCCGATCCCGCGCACGCTGCAGTCGGCGCTGGTCGGGCTTCAGCCAGTCAGCATCCTCGCCACGCCCCCGGCCCGGCGTCAGCCGATCAGGACTGAGGTCGGCGGGCTGGACGAGGCCAAGCTGCGCACCGCGCTGATGCGGGAGCGCTCGCGCGGCGGCCAGAGCTTCGTGGTCGTGCCCCGTATCGAGGACATGGACCCGCTTGGCGACACGCTCGCCCGGCTGGTGCCCGAACTGTCGGTGGTCCGCGCGCACGGCAAGATGCCGGCGGCCGAGATCGACGAATCGATGGTCGGCTTCGCCAGCGGCGACGGCGACGTGCTGCTCGCGACCAACATCATCGAGGCGGGCCTCGACGTGCCGCGCGCCAACACCATGGTGGTCATGCGGGCGGAGAATTTCGGTCTTGCGCAGTTGCACCAGCTTCGCGGCCGGGTCGGGCGCGGTGCTCGGCGCGGGCATATCCTGCTGATGACCGGCAAGGCCGACATTCCCAAGCGCACGCTCGACCGCCTCAACACGCTTGCGGCGTTCGACCGGCTCGGCGCGGGCTTCGCCATCAGCGCGCGCGACCTCGACCTGCGCGGGGCAGGGGACCTGCTCGGCGAAGAACAGTCGGGCCACCTCAAGCTGATCGGGATCGACCTTTACCAGAACCTGCTGGGCAAGGCCCTGCGCCATGCCCGCGGGGAGGACGTCAGCACGCCCGAGCCCGAGCTTCGGCTCGACACCGCCGGGCAGCTTCCCGCCGAGTGGATCCCGGAGGAGGAAGTCCGCCTCGCGCTGTACCTCAGGCTTGCACGCCTCGAGGACAGCCCCGGTCTCGACTCCCTGCGGGCCGAGATGGCCGACCGCTTCGGGGAATTGCCCGAGGAAGCCGAGGCGCTGCTTGCGTCGGCGCAGGTGCGGAATCTGGCGCGGGCGGCCGGCGTGCGGCGGATCGACGCCGGGCCGGCAGCGATTGCTATCACGCCGGCCGATGCCGCGGCCGACGTCCCCGAGCCGCTGGAAGGCAAGGACGGACGCTGGCTACTCCGCCCGCAGGGCGAGCGGCCGTCGGAACGGCTGGTCGAGCTGGAAGCAGTGCTTGCCGAGCTGGCGGGAGACTAGTCGGCGACGGCGGGGTGCGCGGACGTCTCGTCATCGCGCTTGCCGTAGCCGCGGTTGAAGAACAGCGCGCCCAGCGTGCAGATGACACCCGACAGCAGGTATAGTCCGACGGCCCACAGGCCGACCCGTGCAGTCAGCCACAATGCGACCAGCGGGGCGAAGCCGGCCCCGATGAACCAGGCCGAGTTGGAGACGATCGCCGCACCGGTGTAGCGATATTGCTGGCGAAAGCTCGAGTTCACGGCGCCCGCCGCCTGGCCGAAGGCGAGGCCGAGCAGGACAAAACCGAGCAGCAGGTACAGCCCCTCGCCAAACTGGCCGAAGCCGAGCAGCATCGGAGCGAAGCAGAAGGTCCCGATCAGGGCCGCCGAGACGCCGAGCACCGCGCGGCGGCCGACCTTGTCGGCAAGGATGCCCGACAGCAGGATGGCCATCACGAACACCATCGCTCCAAGCGCTTCGATCAACAGGAAGCGGACCGGGCTGTCGGTGGTGAACAGCTGGCTGTAGGACAGCGGAAACACCGCCACGAGGTGGAATAGCGCAAAGCTCGCCAGCGGCGCGAAGGCGCCGAGCAGGATCGTCCGCCATTCCGCGAACAGCGTTTCGAACGGGGGCGAGGGCTGCAGTTCGCGGCTATCGAACAGGCGCTTGAATTCGGGGGTGGCGACGATCCGCAGCCGGGCGAACAGCGCGACGATGTTGAGAGCCAGCGCGACGAAGAAGGGATAGCGCCAGCCCCAGCGGAGGAAGTCGGCGGTTTCCAGCAGCGCGAGGAAGTAGGCGAACAGCACGCAGGCCAGCGCGAGGCCGAGCGGCGCGCCGAGCTGCGGGATCATCGAATACCAGCCACGCTTCTCCTGCGGCGCGTTGAGCGCAAGCAGCGAAGGCAGGCCGTCCCACGCGCCTCCGAGCGCAACGCCCTGGAGCAGCCGGAACAGGCCGAGCAGCCACGCACTCGTCGCGCCGACCTGCGCATGGGAGGGAAGCAGGGCGATCGCCATGGTCGACCCACCGAGCAGGAACAGCGCGATTGTCAGCTTCACCCCGCGCCCGTGGTGCTGGTCGATGTAGGTGAACAGGAAGGTGCCGAGCGGGCGGCCGAAGAAGGCCAGGCTGAACAGCGCAAAGCTGGCGAGCGTCCCTTCGAGCGGGTCGAGATACGGGAAGACGAAGGCCGGGAACACCAGCACCGAAGCGATGGCATAGACGAAGAAATCGAAGAATTCGGTGGTCCGGCCGATGATCACCCCGATCGCAATCTCGCCCGGCCGGACCTCGCCATGCTTGGCGTTGATCGCCTGGGCGTCACGTTCCAGCGAGGTGGAGGAAGCACTGTCGGCGGCGGTCGTCATCTCGGCTCGATTTCTTTCGCTCGGGGGCCGCATCACGCACGCGGCTCCGCCCCGGTTATTCCCTATGCCCGCAAAGGGAGCGGCGCGGGATTGGACATTTTGTCCAATGTCGCAGCGCCCCCGGCGGGCCTATCCCGCTGCATCATGAAGCCGAGGTCCCTTTTCCTGTCAGCGCGAACCTTTGTCCCACTGGTCGCGGCGTTGCTGCTTGCGGGCTGCTCGCATGCGGTGTTCGACCCGGCCGGCACCATCGCCCGCCAGCAGCGCGACCTGATCGTCATCTCGACCGGTTTGATGCTGCTGATCATCGTTCCCGTCATGGTGCTGATCGTGGTCTTCGCCTGGCGCTATCGCAAGGGCAAGGGCGGCACCTACGACCCGCATTTCGACCATTCGACCACGCTGGAACTGGCGATCTGGTCGGCCCCGCTGCTGATCATCATCGCACTTGGCGCGCTGACCTGGTCGAGCACGCACCTGCTCGATCCGTTCCGCCCGCTCGACCGCAAGGCGACCGCGCTTGAGGGGCAGGTCGCTGACAGCCAGGCGCTTCGGGTGCAGGTGGTGTCGCTCGACTGGAAGTGGCTGTTCATCTATCCGGACCTCGGCATCGCCACGGTCAACGACCTCGTCCTGCCGCTCAACCGCGAAGTGCGGTTCGAGATCACCTCGTCGAACATGATGAACACCTTCTACGCGCCCACGATGGCCGGGATGATCTACGCCATGCCGGGGATGCAGAGCACGCTTCACGCGGCGCTCGACCGGCCGGTGGACAGTACCGGTTACTCGGGCAACTACAGCGGCGCCGGCTTCTCGGGCATGCGTTTCCGCATCCGCGGCGTTCCGGAACAGCAGTTTGCCGGGTGGGTGAACGGGGCCCGGGCAAGCGGCCGGACGCTCGACATCGCCAGCTTTCGCCAGCTCCTGAAGCCGAGCGAAAAGGTGCCGTCGATGCTGTTCGCAGTAGGCGACAAGGACCTCTATCGCCGCATCCTCGAACGCTGCGTCGAGCCCGGCCAGCCCTGCATGGGCGACGTCATGCGCAAGGACATGGGGCATGGCGGTACTGGCCACGGCGCGATGCCGCCCGGACGCGGGTCGGTCCCGCCGCCCGGCGACAAGCCCGAGGGCGCGCTGTTCAAGTCGAACGACGAAAAGGGCACCGGCCCCAATGTCACCAAGCCCACCGACACGCGCAAGGCGCCCGGGACGACCAAGCCCGGCGACGACGCCAATCGCAACATGACCTGAGCCAGGCGGAAAGCTGCACACCGTGTTTGACGCAAAGACCATCTTCGGCCGGCTGAGCTTGGAAAGCTTCCCGATCCACGAGCCGATCCTGCTCGTCACCTTCGTGGTGGTGGCGCTAGGCGGGCTCGCGGTGCTGGCCGGAATCACCAAGTTCAAGCTGTGGGGCTATCTGTGGCGCGAGTGGTTAACCACTGTCGACCACAAGAAGATCGGCATCATGTACTTCATCCTGGGCATCGTCATGCTGCTGCGGGGATTTGCCGATGCGGTGATGATGCGCCTCCAGCAGGCGATGGCGTTCGGCGGGAGCGAGGGCTACCTCAACGCCCACCATTACGATCAGGTCTTCACCGCCCACGGCACGATCATGATCTTCTTCGTGGCGATCCCCTTGGTGTCGGGCGTCATCAACTTCGTCATGCCGCTGCAGATCGGCGCGCGCGACGTGGCCTTTCCCTATCTCAATTCGCTCAGCTTCTGGCTGACCGCGGCGGGCGCGGGTCTGGTGATGGTGTCGCTGTTCGTCGGCGAATTCTCGACCGCCGGCTGGCTCAATTACGTGCCGGTCGCCAACCTCCAGAATTCTCCGGGCGTCGGCCCCGACTATTATCTCTGGGCGCTGCAGATCGCGGGCGTGGGAACGACGCTGTCGGCGCTCAACATGGTGACAACCGTCATCAAGATGCGCGCGCCCGGCATGACCATGATGAAGATGCCGGTGTTCACCTGGACCGCCTTCTGCAGCCAGGTGCTTGCGGTCGCCATCTTCCCGGTCCTGACCGGCGCCTTCGCGATGCTGATGCTCGACCGCTACGTCGGCACCAACTTCTTCACCAACGACCTTGGTGGCAACCCGATGATGTACTGGAACCTGGTGTGGCTGTGGGGCCATCCCGAGGTGTACGTCCTCATCCTGCCGGTGTTCGGAATCTATTCCGAGATCACCTCGACCTTCACCGGCAAGCGCCTGTTCGGCTATTCGTCGATGGTCTACGCGACGGTGGTCATCACCATCTTGAGCTACCTCGTCTGGCTGCACCACTTCTTCACCATGGGGTCGGGGGCCAGCGTCAACAGCTTCTTCGGCATCGCGACGATGGTGATCGCCATCCCCACCGGGGCCAAGATATTCAACTGGCTGTTCACCATGTACCGGGGCGAGATCCGCTTCGAGCTGCCGATGATGTGGGTGGTGGCCTTCATGCTGACCTTCGTGGTCGGCGGCATGACGGGCGTTCTGCTCGCCGTGCCCCCGGCCGACTTCGTGCTGCACAACAGCCTGTTCCTGGTCGCCCACTTCCACAACGTGATCATCGGCGGCGTCGTGTTCGGGCTGTTCGCAGGGATCGAATACTGGTTCCCCAAGGCGTTCGGCTTCAAGCTCGACAAGTTCTGGGGCAAGGTCCACTTCTGGGGCTGGGTCATTGGCTACTGGGTGGCCTGGACGCCGATCTACATCGTCGGCCTGATGGGCACGACGCGCCGGGTCCGGATGTTCGATGATCCCGCGCTCCAGCCTTATTTCATCATCGCCGCCATCGGCGCCGCCATCATCCTCGTCGGCATCCTCGCCCTCGTGATCGGGCTGGTGGTGAGCTTCCGCAAGCGTGCCGAGCTCAAGGTCGGCAACGATCCGTGGGAGGGCCGAACGCTGGAATGGTCCACCACTTCGCCTCCGCCGGCCTACAATTTCGCCTTCACCCCGGTCGTCCACGACCTCGACGCCTGGTATGACATGAAGAGCCGCGGCTATGCCCGTCCGACCGACGGCTACCGGCCGGTGCACATGCCGCGCAACACCGGCACCGCGATCATCCAGGCCGGGCTCGCCGCGGCCCTCGGCTTCGGGATGATCTGGTACATCTGGTGGCTGGCCGCGGCGGCCTTTGTCGCGCTGGTCGCGATCACCGTGTGGCACAGCTTCGACTACCACCGCGATTACGATATCCCGGCCGAGGAAATCGCCCGCGTCGAGCGCGAGGAAATCTCCTTCCTCGACGTCAACTATGCGCCCGAGCCGGCGCTGCTGCCGACGCCCAGGCACGGCGCGGCCGCCCCGGCGGGAGCCTGAGGAACCATGGCCACCATCGCATCCGAGGCGGTTCCCGACCGCGACACCTTCCACCTGATCGAGAAGGATTCGCACGACCATGGGCAGGCGCACGCCAGCCCGGTCCTGCTCGGCTTCTGGATCTACCTGATGAGCGACGCGCTGATCTTCGCCTCGCTGTTCGCCACCTACGGCGTGCTGTCGTCGAGCTTCGCCGGCGGCCCGGCCCCGCGCGATATCTTCGAGCTGGAACTGGTCGCGCTCAACACCGCGATCCTGCTGGTCTCCTCCATCACCTACGGCTTCGGCATGTTGGCGATGGATAAGGGCAGGGTACGGGCGGTCCAGGGCTGGCTGGCGCTCACCGCCCTGCTGGGCATGAGCTTCGTGTCGATCGAGCTGTATGAATTCGGCGTGCTGATCGGTGAAGGCGCGACGCCGCAGCGGTCGGGCTTCCTCAGCGCCTTCTTCACCCTGGTCGGCACCCACGGGCTGCACGTTACCGTCGGCATCATCTGGATCGGGATCATGCTGGTCCAGGTCGGCAAGCACGGCCTCAATGTCGTTAACAAGCGCCGCCTGACCTGCCTCAGCATGTTCTGGCACTTCCTCGACGTCATCTGGATCGGCGTCTTCACCTTTGTCTACCTGATGGGGATGCTGCGATGAGCGCCGCCAGCGACCACGATCAAGCCCATGGCTCGGAGCACGGCCACGGCTCGAAGAAGAGCTACCTGGTCGGCTTCGCGCTGTCGGGGATCCTGACCTTCATCCCCTTCTGGCTGGTGATGGCGCAGCCGATCGGGAATCCGGGACTGGTCGCGATCCTGATCATACTCTTCGCGGTGGCGCAGATCCTGGTCCACACCGTCTGCTTCCTCCACGTCAACACCAGCGGGGAGGGCGGCTGGACGCTGCTCGCCTACGTCTTTACCGCGGTGCTGCTGGTGATCACCATCGCCGGGTCGCTGTGGATCATGGTCCACCTCAACAGCAACATGATGCCCGGCATGATGAGCGGACAGGCCAGCAGCACCCCGTGAGCCGGGGCCGGGCCAAGCGTAGCGCGCTGATCGCGCTGTGCGCGTGCCTGGCGCTGCTGTTCGCCGGGCTTGGCGTGTGGCAGGTCGAGCGGCTGGCGTGGAAGCGGGACCTGATCGCCCGGGTCGATGCCCGGCTCGCCGCACCCCCGGTCGACCTGGCCTCGCGAACATCCTTGCCCGAATATAGCCGGGTCCGCGCCAGCGGCCGCTTCGATCATGCGCGCGAGACATTGGTCGATGCACTGACCGAGCGCGGCAAGGGCTTTTGGGTGCTGACCCCGCTGGTCACCGCCGATCGGAAGATCCTCGTCAATCGCGGCTTCGTGCCGAGCGATCGGGCGCCTGCATCCTCCCGAAGCCAAGGTCAGGTCGCAGGCGAGGTGGCCGTCACCGGCCTCGTTCGCCTCACCGAGCCCGAGGGCCGTTTCCTGCGCGCCAACCAGCCATCCGCCGGCCGCTGGTATTCGCGCGACGTGCAGGCGATTGCAGCGGCGCGCGGCCTCCACAATGTCGCGCCTTTCTTCATCGACGCCGACGCGACGGCCAATCCGGGCGGCCTGCCGATTGGCGGGCTGACGGTGGTCAGTTTCCGCAACGCCCACCTCGTCTATGCGCTGACCTGGTTCGGGCTGGCCGCCCTGTGCCTGTTCGGGCTGGTGCTGACGCTCCGATCGACGCACAACGGGGGCTGATGGACGTGCCACTGCTCGCCCTCACCAACCAGCCGTCGAGGCTGCCCGGCCGCTCGCCGCAGGAAGCGGTGATCGAGAACATGCGCCTGCTGATTCAGCTGCGCTGGATCGCGGTGGCGGGGCAGCTGGTCGCGATCCTGGTCGCACACCTGCTGCTAGACGTGACGCTTCCGCTGGCCGCGATGTTGAGCGTCGCCGGGCTGCTGGCGCTGGGCAACCTGCTTTTCACCTTCACCCTGCGCGAACGCTGGGTGGTGCCGGGTGAGCTGTTCCTCGCCCTCCTGCTCGACATGGCCGCGCTGACCGCCCAGCTCTACCTCAGCGGCGGCGTGCGCAATCCGTTCGTCTCGCTCTACCTCCTGCAGATCGTGCTCGGCGCCGTGCTGCTGCCGGCCGGGCGGGCCTGGCTTCTGGTCGGGGTGTCGATTGCCGCCTTCATCTTCCTTGCGCTGCGCCACCTGCCGCTGAACCTGCCGCCGCTGGGTAAGGATGACATCGACCTGTTCCTGATCGGGGAGGAGATCGCCTTTGTGATGGTGGCGATCCTGCTGGTGCTGTTCACCACCCGGATCAGCCGCAACCTGCGCGCCCGTGACGCCTATGTCGCGGAGCTGCGCCAGCGTGCCGCGGAGGAGGACAGCATCGTCCGCATGGGCCTGTTCGCAAGCGGCGCCGCGCACGAGCTGGGCACGCCCCTTTCCTCGCTGTCGGTGCTGGTGGGCGACTGGCAGCGGATGGCCGACTACGGTTCGGACCCCCACTTCCGCGAGGAGCTTGCCGACGCCCGCCGTGCGGTGGAGCGGTGCCGGGAAATCGTCAGCGACATCCTCGACACCTCGGGCCTGCCGCGCGGCGAGGCGATGGCGAGCCTCGCCGCCGAACAGTTGCTGGAAGGGCTCGTCGCCGACTGGACGGCCCTCCACGAGGAAGTCCCGCTCGACGCCAGCTTCGGCGCGGTGCGCGGTGCGCGGATTCCGGGCGAGCCGGCGCTTCGCCAGGCGCTGTGGAGCCTGCTCGAGAATGCCGGCGAGGCGAGCCCCAGCGGAATCGTCATGCGGGCCGAAGCGACCGGCGACCAGTTGGTCGTCCACATTCTCGACGACGGCCCCGGCTTCGCGCCCGAACAGATCGCCGCGCTCGGCCAGGCGCTCCGCTCGGCCAAGGGGGCAGGCCACGGCCTCGGCCTGTTCCTGGCGTCCAGCGTCGCGCGGCGGCTGGGTGGTTCGCTCGATGCCGGCAACCGGCCGGAAGGGGGCGCTTCGGTCCGTTTCGCCCTGCCGCTGGTCGGCTCGGAGCGGAGCGCATGACCCCGCACAAGCGCCTGGTGATCGTCGAGGATGACGAGGATTTCGCGCGGACCCTGGCCCGTTCGTTCGAACGGCGCGGCTATGCGGTCAGCACTGCGATCGGGCCCCAGGAACTCGAGCGGCTGCTGGCCGGGCAGGGGTTCGATTTCGCGGTGGTCGACCTCAAGCTCGCTACGCATTCGGGGCTGCCTTGCGTTGCGGCCATTGCCGAGGCCGACCCCGCCACCCGCATCGTCGTCCTGACCGGTTTCGCCAGCATCGCCACCGCCGTGGAGGCGATCAAGCTCGGGGCGGCCCACTATCTCCCCAAGCCCAGCAACACCGACGACATCGAAGCCGCCTTCGGCCGCGCCGCTGGCGACTCCGACGTTCCACTGGACGGCCGGGCGACGTCGTTGCGGACGCTGGAATGGGAGAAGATCAACGAAACGCTGATCGCCACCGGGTTCAACATTTCGGAAACCGCGCGCCGCCTCGGAATGCACCGCCGGACGCTTGCCCGGAAGCTCGAAAAGCGCCCGGTCCGCTAGGCGCTAATCGTCGTCGATCCGGCCCGACACGCGGCGCAGCGTCCACCACACGCCGGCGACCACCAGCGGCACCAGCAACAGGGTCAGAAGTGCGGTGTCGACATGCACCCGCTCGTCGAGGGCCTTCAACGGGATGAGCAGCAGCGACACCACGTAATAGGAGACGGCGGCGACCGACAGGCCTTCGACCGTGCGCTGCAGCCTCAACTGCATCGAGGCGCGGCGGTTCATGGATTCGAGAAGGTCGGCGTTGATCTTCTGCGTCACCAGCTCGACCCGCGTGCTCAGCATCTGTCCGGCGCGCGCGATGCGCGAGATCATCTCGGCCTCGCGCTGGGCGATGCTGAGGCAGGTGCGCATGGCCGGGCCCAACCGGCGGTCCATGAAGTCGCGCATGGTTTGCCGCCCGGCCAGCGCCTCCTCGCCGAGCGATGCGATGCGGGCCTGGACGAGGTCGTAATAGGCCCGCGCTGCGCCGAAGCGGAAGCTGGTGCTGGCGCTCATCGCCTCCATTCGGCCCGACAGCGCGACCAGCCTGGCGAGCAGGTCGCGATCGTCGTCGACGCCGAGGTGGGTGGCGATCTTCTCGGTCAACTCGCGCGCCTCGGCCTCGATCTCCGCCAGCTTGGCCGCGGTCTGCTGCGCCACCGGGAAGGCGAGCAGGGCCATCAGCCGGTAGCTCTCGATCTCGAGGAGGCTGAGCGCGATGCGGCCGGTCAGTACCGGATCGTCGACGTGCATGAACAGGCGAAAACGGGTCATGCCGCCGGCGTCGGCGCGGAGGTCGGTCAGCACGGTCGCCGTCTCTCCCATGATCCGCGAGCCGACCTTCTCCTTCGGGTCCGGCACCGTCTCGCGACGCTCCTCGCGGGCGATGACCAGGGTGGTCAGCACCACCACCTGTCCCGGAAGGCTGTCGAGCCACGCCCTGGGCACGGCGGCGATGGCGCTTTCCTCCGGCGTGCCGTCCGGACTGGCAAGGAAGGTCCAGCTGGAAAATTCGCCATGCTTCTCCCACCGCAATTGCCAGTCGCCACCGTCGACCGCGCACCATACCGCATCGTCGGCCGCACGCGGCGCCCCGATACGCTTGCAGAGATCGGAGATGTGGCGGCGGTCGGCGGCGGCGCCTTCGGGTCCGGACAGGGCCGCGATGCGGGTGACGAGCATCGGCGCGCTGATCGGAGTCGACGGGCGCGCATGGACTTCGGCGAGCAGCGAGTCGCGTTGGGGATGGAAGTCCAAGGCCGCCCCTTTTCTGGTTTTGCCGGCATCCAGTGTGGCGGCAGAATTTGCCTGTGCCACTGGACCTAAGGCTCATTTGCTTATGTTATTTGTTTCTGCTTAGTTCGCGCTCGTAACAAGGGAGTTTTCGCCCATGAATCGCTCTTCCAGCTTGCTTGCTTCCGCCCTGTTGGTCGGTCTTTCGGTAACAGCTTGCGGCGGGGGCGGGGGCGACAAGGGCGGCGGCGAAACGGCCAACACCGCTGCGACGCCGGCAGCGACCGAAACGGCTGCAGCTCCGGCGGCTCCAGCCGCTGCCGCGGCGCCCGCGGCCGACAACGTCGATACCGTCAGCGGCGCCAAGTTCGCCGACTTCACCGGCGACGCCGCCAAGGGCGAGGCGGTCTTCATCCAGTGCAAGACCTGCCACGTCACCGACGCTGGCGTGAACCGCATCGGCCCGTCGCTGCACGCCGTGGTCGGCCGCAAGGCGAGCACCATCGCCGGCTACCAATATTCGGAAGCCAACCACAACAGCGGGATCACCTGGACCGCCGAGAAGCTGTTCCAGTATCTCGAAAATCCGCAGCGCGTCGTGCCCGGCACCAAGATGGCCTTTGCCGGCATCCAGGATCCGCAGAAGCGCGCCGACCTGATCGCTTGGCTCGCGACCCAGAAGTAGGACTTTCCCTCGCGGCGTCCCGGTCGATCGACCGGGCGCCGCCCTTAACTTTGTCTGCCGGCAAGTGCCGCTCGTCCCCTTAACGCGGGACGGGGTCACGATCCTGTGCCTCGGCCGCCTCACGGCAGGGTCATGCGGACATGCGACGCCCGCGCGGGGCGCCGGTACAACGGCGGCGGCCGCGCGCTCAGGCAGCGACCTTTGCCAGCCCGAGCAGGTGGGCCGTATCCTTGAGGAAAATGCGCAGGTGCGCGCCCGGCTTGGCCCTAACCAGCCGCTTGTTCATATACGCCTGCCAGGTCAGGTGCTGGACGTCCTTGTCCGCGCACATGTGCACGAACCGCTCGCGCCGCTTGTCGGACTTGTACCAGAAATACTGCATCAACCGCAGCACCCAGAACACCTTGCCGTGCGCCTTCATGAAACGCTGGCGGGCGAGTCCGAGCGCGCGCGGATTGCCGGTGTCGAGGAATTCGGCGACCGCCTCGCCCGCCATCCGCCCGCAGGTCATGGCATAATAAATGCCCTCACCCGAAGCCGGGGCGACCACGCCGGCGGCATCGCCCGCGACCACCACGTCGCGGCCATTGTCCCACCGCTTGAGCGGCTTCAGAGGAATCGGCGCGCCCTCGCGGCGGATGGTCTCGCATCCGGCCAGCCCGTTGCGGTCCCGCATGACGGCCACCGCTTCGCGCAAAGCGAAGCCCTTGTGCGCGCTTCCGACGCCGACGCTGGCGGTATCGCCATGTGGGAAGATCCAGCCGTAGAAATCGGGGGACAGGTCGCCCTGGTAGAAGACGTCGCAGCGCCCTGCCTCGTATGCGGCGCTGTCCTGCTCGGGGGCGCGAATCACCTCATGATACGCGAAGACGCAGGGCACGCGCTCGGCGCCGGGCAGCGCCTCGCGGGCGACCGCCGAACGCGCTCCGTCGGCCCCGATGATCGCCGCCGCGCCGACTTTCACGAGCGCGCCATTGCGGCCCTCGCGATAGCACAGGATCGCGCGTCCCTGCTCGTCGCGCTCGATCCGCTCGAACGTGCCGCTGCGGCGGTGCGCGCCATGGCCTGCCGCACGCTCCCTCAGCCATTCGTCGAAGTGGTCACGATCGACCATTCCGACGAAGCCGTCGCCGACCGGCATCCGGACCGCGCGGTCGGACGGCGCGATCATCCGCGCCGCGGTCGCCCGGGCGACGAGAAGCGAAAGCGGAATGTTGAAGTCCGCGAGCAGTCGCGGCGGAACCGCTCCGCCGCACGGCTTGATCCGTCCTGCCCGGTCGAGCAGCAGCACCTTCCTGCCCGCCGAAGCGAGATCGTCGGCGGCGGTCGCGCCGGCTGGACCGCCGCCTACGACGACGACGTCGAACTGCTCCATGCCTGTTCTCCAAGATGGTCGCGCCGCTGGGTCGCGGCGGGTAGGCGGGTGGCGAGGTGGGCGGCGCACAGGAAGAGCATCGCTTCGGCGCCGAAGGTAAAGGCGAAGGCCGGGCCGTCGGTGCCGATCAAGGAGCGCGCGGCGTCGGTCGCCAGCGCTCCGACCAGCCCGCCGGTGCCGAAGGCCAGCGCCTGGGCCGCGCCCCAGACGCCCATTCGGACTCCGGCCCGCGAGGTGCCGCCGCGCCCGGCCAACTCCATCATCGCGGCAATGGCGGAGGCGGCAAAGACGCCGTTCATCAGCCCGAGCACGAACACGTTGGTCGCAAGCGGCCACGGCGGCCCCGAGATGGCGGCGATGGCGAGGGCGGCAAGCGCGGCGGCCGAGCCTGCGCAGCCGGCGGTGGTCCACCACAGCAAGGGTGGTCCGCCGCGCCGCATCCACGGTCCGGCAAGGCATCCCGACAGCAGCATTCCGGCCAGGATGCCGCCGTGCTGGATACCGGCAAGCGAGGTCGACTCGCCCGGCGCCGCGCCGAACACCAGACCGGCGAAGGGCTCGAGGATCAGGTCCTGCATGCTGTAGGCAAGCATCGACAGGAACACGAACAGCGTGAAGCGCACCGCCTCGCGGTCCGCGCGGACCTCGCGCAGCGCGTCGGCGAAAGGCTTGCGGCCGACCGGCGCGGCGGCGGCTGCGCCGGCCTTTTCGAGCCCGGCAATCGCCACCAGCGAGAGGGTGAAGGCGGCCAGCACCACGCTGGACGAGACGAGGGCAAGGCGCGGCAGGGAGAAGGGCTGGAGCTGGCTTCCCGCGACCCCGGCCGAAATGGCGATCCCGGCCACCATCATGATCCAGGTGGTCGCGGCGGCGGCGGCCCGCCGCTCGGCCGGGACGGAGGCCGCAAGCAGGGCAAGCAGGGCGGTTCCCGCAGAGCCGACCCCGAGGCCGATCAGGGTAAAGCCGAACAACAACAGCAACAGCGCTTCCCATGAGCCCGGCACAAGCATGGTGACCGAGTCCACTGCGGCGAGCGAGCCCAGCGACAGCAGGCCCATGCCGGTCACGATCCACGGCGTGCGTCGGCCGGAACGGTCCGAGGCATGGCCACTGACCGGACGGGTCAGCTGAACCGCATAATGCCAGGCGACGAGGCCCGCCGGTACTGCGGCGGCAAGACCCAGTTCGACCACCATCACCCGGTTCAGGAGGGAGGTCGACAGCATCACCATCGCGCCGATCCCGGCCTGCACCAGGCCGAGCCGGAGCACGGTGAGCCACCCGCTCACCGGAGCGAGCCCAGGCCGAAGGCGGCGACGACCATCCCGATCACGTACAGGCTGACGCCGGTCGCATTATACCAGGGCGCGAAGCGGCGCGGATCGCCGGTGAGGCGAACCATGCAGATCCCCTGCAAAAGCAGCGCGACGCCGACCAGCCCGGCGGTCAGTGCGAGGCCGCTGGCAAGCAGCACCGCGATCACCCCGACCTGCGCCGCCGCCATGGCGAGGCACGCCAGCAGCACCGCCGGCCGCGTTCCGAGCATCGCCGGGAGCGATCGCACGCCGGTCAGCCGGTCGCCCTCGACCGCTTTGAAATCGTTCAGCGTCATGATCCCCCACGCGCCCGCGCCGTACAGCAGCAGGACCGCGCAGACCTCGATCGGCGGCACCGCGGCGAGCATGACCGCGCTGCCGGTGAACCAGGTCAGCGATTCGTAGCTCAGACCGACCGCCAGGGGCCCCCACCAACCGCTTGCCTTCAGCCGCACCGGCGGGGCGCTATAGGCCCAGGCGAGGATCAGGGCGGCGACCGTAGCCACCGCCACTACCGGGCCCATGGCGATTGCCAGCGCCAGCGACAGGAGGGTGCCGGCTACGGCGAGCCACAGCCCCCAATTGCCGGCGATGCGGCCCGACGGGATCGGTCGCCCAGGCTCGTTGATCGCGTCGACGTGGCGATCGAACCAGTCGTTGACCATCTGGCTGGTGCCGCACACCAATGGTCCGGTCAGCATCACGCCGGCAAGCAGAAGCGCGCCTTTGCCCGCCACCGGGGCGCCCGAAGCGATCACCCCGCAACCGAACGCCCACATCGGCGGAAACCAAGTGATTGGCTTGCTCAGCTCCAGCACGTCGCTGGCCAGCGGCGGGGCCGGCGGAAGCAAGGGGCGGGCAAGCCGGTTCATCGTTGTAAGCTATGTCATACACAACATAGCGTCAAACGAATTGGACAGTTAGCGGGGGCTTATTTCGTCCTCGTCGACCCGGCCGAGGCCGTGGCGGTTGAGCTTCGAATAAAGGCTCTGGCGACTGAGGCCGAGGATCTCGGCCGCGGAGGCGCGATTGTTCGAGGTGTAGGTCAGCGCCGCCTCGATGCACAGGCGCTCGATCAGGTCGGTGCTTTCCCGCACGATGTCCTTGAGCGGCATCCGGCCGACCAGTTCGGTCAGTTGCTCGACCGAGCGGGGAAGGTCGCGGGTGACGGGCGGCAGGTCGCGCATCCGGCGGGCGACCAGCCGCATGGTGAAAGCGTAATGGTTGTCCTTGTCGCCGCTTCGCACCGCGGACACTTCGACTTCCTCCTGCCCGCCGTCGTCGCCGCGCAGGATGGTGGACACGTTGCGGGCAACCCGGTGGTCGGCGACCTGGGCGCGGATGAGGTCGAGGTCGATGCCCGGGCGGCCCAGGAAATCGCCGAGCGGGCGGCCGAGCAGCACTGCGAGGGCAGGGGCCTGCACCATCTCGAGGAAGGCATCGTTGGCGTCGAGGATGTCGAGCCGGTCGTCGGTCAGCACCAGCGCGTCGGGAAGGCGCTTGACCATGTCCAGGGTCAGTCGCTCGGTCTCGCCGATCCGCGGCGCATCGCCCGAATGCAGCTGCACCAGCAGGTAGGCATCGCTGCCCTGGCGGAACAGGCGGGCCGACAAGGCCACTTCCGCGCCGGTGCGGGCAAGCGACACGGCGATCGGTGCAACGGTGGTTCCGGTCGACACCGCGCCGACGAAAGCGATCAGCTGGTCGCGGTCGGCCGCCGCGGCCTGCGCGACGAACGGCTGCCCCTGGAGGTTGCCGCCGGACAGGAGCTCGACTCCGGCCGCGTTGATCTCTCGGATGCGCAAGGTCGCGAGGTCGACGATCAGCATCGGCTCGGCGGTCATCTCGAACAGCAGTCGATAGCGCGACTCGGCCTGGCGCAGGCGCAGATAGTCGCGCTCGAGCGATTGCTGGACCTGCAGCAGGCGCTGCTGGAGTCGGGCGGTGGCACGCTCGTCCCGGCCGACCGCCACGGTGGTGCCGTTGGCCAGCCGGATCGCCTTGAAGCGGATCGGGAATTCGCTGGCGCTGCCATTGTGGTTGACCTGCCGCCACCTCTGCGAGGCGGTGACGTCGTCGTCGGCCAGCATCTCCTCGACCTTGACCCGGCTTTCGACGGTGACCACCGAGGACCAGCTGTGGCCGACCCACTGCCGCGCCTCGGCGAGGTCGTCGGTCGGCGCGGCGACGTCACGGATCACGCCCTGATCGTCCACCAGCAAGGCGAGGTCCCCCGACGCCTCGACCAGGCGCGCGACGCTGGCGATGTCCAGCCCGCTCAGCATCGGGCTGTCCGCATCCAGACGAGGCGTGCCATCGTCATTGGGGGACGGGTGCGTCATCTCAACTCCGGCGCCGGCGGCGCGGTTACGCGTAGGCAGCGTTAAGGGGTTCCGTGACCAGCCGTTCAGCGATGTCGAGGGCGTCCACCGCGGTAAGCGCCGTGGCATCCGCGCCGGCCCGGTCGGCGAGGCCGGGATCCTCGATCAGCACACGACCACCAAGCATCACACGCACATTCGAGTTCCTGGACACATTCCGGATCGCCACGATCAACGCCGTGAGCGGGCCGATATGGCAGTCATTGGTGAGGGTCAATCCGACCAGGTCGTATTCGGCCGCCGCCACGGCCGCGAGAAGGGAGCCGCGAGTCGGCTCGATCAACAGGTTGCTGTTCCACCCGGCCCGGGTGAAGCATTCGTCGATCATCGCGGTGCCGAAGCTATGCTGGTCGCCCGGTATGGGAGCAAAGAGCACCCGGCGCGAGGTTCCGGGCCCCGGCCCGGCGGGCGCCCGCGCGGCGACTTCGCGAAGCACCTCCTGGAGGCGCCAGAGGGCCATGGTGACGTCGAGAAAGTCGATCCGGTCGGCGGTCCACTCGTCACCCAGCCGCCGGGCGACCGGAGCCAGCAGTTCGACGAAGATGCGTTCCGCGCCATATCCGCGGGCGAGATAGATATCGACCTCGGCGAGCAGGTCGTGGGCTTCGAGCGAGATGGCGAGCGGGGCAAAGGCGTCCACTTCGGCATCGCTGATCCGCGCCGTATCGCGCGGGCGCAGGGGTTCGGGTTGCGGGCAAGCGTTCAGCAGCCGCGCGGCCGGCCGGCGCTTGCCCGCGCGCCTGCTTCGTTCTGGACCTGAACTCCCAACGTCTACACCGATCACCGAGGCCATTGCGGTCTCCTCAAGCGTAGTCGGCGCTCTCGCGTCGGCTTGAACAACTGCCGACTCATTCGACGATCGTCCCGGCCCGGAAGCTAAGTCGAAATGGATTGCAGCACAACCGCAGCAATCGCCGTTGTCCAAAATAGTTTACGTCAACAAGAATTGACACTTCTCTCGTTCGAGGCGTAACCTTCTCGCGGAACGAGGATGTGGCTCATGCACGAGCGGAACGGGACTAGGGAGACGCCACTGCCGATTTACACGGCAGAGCAACGGCGCCGCCGCGACTCGACCCGCTGGACCCTGGTCCAGGGCCTCCTCGCTCCGGTCCAGTTCCTCATCTTCCTCGTCAGCCTGGCACTGGTGCTGCGCTTCCTCGGCACCGGCCAGGGCGAGTTCGCCGCCGACGTCTCGGTGCTGGTCAAGACCGCCGCCCTGCTCACCATCATGGTCACCGGCGCCGCTTGGGAAAAGGTGGTGTTCGGCCAGTGGCTGTTCGCTCGTCCCTTCTTCTGGGAGGACGTGTTCAGCATGCTCGTCATCGCGCTGCACCTGGCCTACGTCGCGATGCTGGTGCTTGGAATCGGCCTGCCGGCCCAGCGCATGACCGTCGCGCTCGCCGCCTATGCGACCTACGTCGTCAATGCCGGCCAGTTCCTGTGGAAGCTCAGGCTTGCCCGGCGCGAAATGGCCCCGGCCTTCCGGACCGCCGCGGCGTGACGGTTGCCGCGCCCTTGGTGCCCACGCCGCGTCCGGTGCTGCGCGAACGCGGCCAGCGCGAAGTCTTCTGCGGCCTGACCGGGATCGTCTGGCTGCACCGCAAGATGCCCGATGCCTTCTTCCTGGTTGTCGGCTCGCGCACCTGCGCCCACCTGTTGCAGTCGGCCGCCGGGGTGATGATCTTCGCCGAACCCCGCTTCGCCACCGCGATCATGGAGGAAAAGGACCTCGCGGGCCTCGCCGACATGAATGACGAGCTGGACGCGGTGGTCACCCGGCTGCTCGATCGCCGGCCCGGCATCCGCACCCTGTTCCTGGTCGGCAGCTGCCCCAGCGAAGTGATCAAGCTCGACCTGCCGCGCGCCGCCCAGCGGCTGCAGGCGCAGCGCTCCGGAATCCGCATCCTCAGCTACTCCGGCAGCGGGATCGAAACGACCTTCACGGAAGGGGAGGACGCCTGCCTCGCCGCGCTCGCCCGCTCCGCGCCCGGAACCCCAGCCGGGACGGA
Source organism: Sphingomonas kaistensis (assembly GCF_011927725.1). Classification (NCBI taxonomy): domain Bacteria; kingdom Pseudomonadati; phylum Pseudomonadota; class Alphaproteobacteria; order Sphingomonadales; family Sphingomonadaceae; genus Sphingomonas; species Sphingomonas kaistensis. The sequence continues at coordinate 1,338,834 of NZ_JAATJC010000001.1, forward strand.
TGCGGCGCTGATCCCTGAGCTGCTGGTGGTGGGCGCCCTCCCCGACATCGTCGAGGACCAGTTCGAGCGGCTGTTCGCCGACATGGGGCTGCCGGTTCGCTTCTTCCCCGGCCGCTCCTCGACCGACCTGCCGGCAATCGGCCCAAACACCCGCTTCCTCCTCGCCCAGCCGTTCCTTGGCGAGACCGCGGGGGTGTTCGAGGATCGCGGCGCCGTCCGGATTTCGGCGCCCTTCCCGTTCGGGGCCGAGGGCACCACGGCCTGGCTGGAAGCCGCCGCCGACGCCTTCGCAATCGATCCGCTGACCTTCCGCCGGGCGATCGCGCCGGGCCGCGAACGGGCCAAGCGCGCGCTCGAGCGCCACCGCGAGCAGCTTGCCGGCAAGCGCATCTTCTTCATGCCTGACTCGCAGCTCGAACTGCCGCTGGCGCGCTTCCTCGCGACCGAATGCGGCGCCGAGCTGGTCGAGGTCGGTACCCCCTACCTCCACGCCCGCCACCTTGCGCCCGAGCTTGCGCTGCTCGGCGACGACGTAGTGATCAGCGAAGGCCAGGACGTCGAGCGCCAGCTCGACCGGGTCCGCGCCGCGCGCCCCGACCTGACGGTCTGCGGGCTTGGCCTTGCCAACCCGCTCGAGGCCGAAGGGCTGTCGACCAAGTGGGCGATCGAGCTGGTGTTCACCCCGATCCACGGGTTCGAACAGGCGGGCGACCTCGCCGAGCTCTTTGCCCGGCCGCTGCGGCGCCGTGACATGCTGAGGATCTAGGCGATGCGGCTGGCCGTCTGGACCTACGAGGGACCGCCGCACGTCGGGGCGATGCGCGTCGCCACCGCCATGCGCGGCGTCCACTACGTCCTCCACGCGCCGCAGGGCGATACCTACGCCGACCTCCTGTTCACCATGATCGAGCGCCGTGGCGAGCGCCCGCCGGTCACCTACACCACCTTCCAGGCCCGCGACCTGGGCGGCGACACCGCCGAGCTGTTCAAGACCGCCGCCCGCCAGGCCTATGAGCGGTTCCAGCCCGAACTGATGATCGTCGGCGCGTCGTGCACCGCCGAACTGATCCAGGACGATCCCGGCGGCCTTGCCGGAACCCTCGGCCTGCCGTGCCCGGTGATCCCGCTGGAGCTTCCGAGCTACAGCCGCAAGGAGCATTGGGGCGCGTCGGAAACCTTTTACCAGATCGTCCGCGCGCTCTGCCCGGCCGGGGCGCCGAGGCCAGCGCGTGAGCGGATCAGCGCCAACATCCTCGGCCCGGCGGCACTCGGCTTCCGCCACCGTGACGACGTGCGCGAAGTCACCCGGATCCTCGAACTGCTCGGGATCGAGGTCAATGTCGTCGCTCCCCTTGGTGCGTCGCCCTCGGACATCCGCCGCCTGCCCGACGCCCGGTTCAACATCTGCCTCTACCCCGAGATCGGCGACGAGGCCGCGCGCTACCTGGAAAAGCAGGGCCAGCCCTGCATCCGCACCGTTCCCCTCGGAGTCGCAGCGACCCGCCGCTTCATCGAGGAAGTCGCTGCGGTGGCCGGGGTGGACCCCGCACCGGCGCTCAACCATCCCGACCTGCGGATGCCGTGGTGGAGCCGCTCGGTCGATTCCACCTACCTGACCGGCAAGCGCGTCTTCATCTTCGGCGATGCCACCCATGCCGCCGCCGCCGCCCGCGTCGCCGCGCACGAACTTGGCTTCAAGGTCTGCGGCATCGGCTGCTTCAACCGCGAATTCGCGCGCGACGTCCGCACCGTCGCGGCCGAACTCGGCCTCGAAGCGCTGATCACCGACGACCATCTAGAGGTCGAGGAGGCGATTGCCGCCGCCCAGCCGGAGCTGGTGCTCGGCACGCAGATGGAGCGCCACACCGCCAAGCGGCTTGGCATCCCCTGCGCGGTCATCTCGGCCCCGGTCCACGTCCAGGATTTCCCTGCGCGTCACTCCCCCCAGATGGGGATCGAGGGCGCGAACGTGCTGTTCGACAGCTGGGTCCATCCGCTGGTGATGGGCCTTGAGGAACATCTGCTGACGATGTTCCGCGACGATCCGGAATTCCACGACGGGGCCGGCGCAAGCCACCTCGGCGGCCATGGCGCAACCGCCTCGACGCAGGATCCCGAGCCTGCCGCACCATCGGCGGAGGCCGTTGCCGGCTGGACCGCCGAGGCCGAGGCCGAACTGCGCAAGATCCCGTTCTTCGTGCGCGGCAAGGCGCGCCGCAACACCGAGGCATTCGCCGCCAGTCACGGCCTTGCCACGGTCGAACTCGCCACCCTCTACGAGGCCAAGGCGCATTATGGCCGCTGACTCACCGATCCGCGTCCGGGTGGCGATCGTCACCCTCGACAAGCATCTGGCGGGTGCGGTCGCCCGCGCCAACGATCGGCTCGCGGCCGACGGCATCGCGATCGATTTCCATGCCGCGTCCGAATGGGATCGCGACCCCGCCGCGCTGACGGCCGCCGCCGCCTCGGTGGAACGCGCCGACATCGTCATCGCGACCATGCTGTTCCTCGACGACCATATCCGCGCGATCCGCCCGGCGCTGGAAGCCCGGCGCGAGCAGTGCGACGCCTTCCTCGGCCTGATGAGCGGATCCGAGATTGTCCAGATGACCCGGCTCGGCGGCTGGCGGATGGATGCGCCGGCGACCGGCCCGATGGCGCTCCTCAAGCGGCTGCGCGGAGCCAAGAAGCCGGGGGCCAGCTCGGGCGCCGGGCAGATGAAGATGCTGCGCCGGCTGCCCAAGCTGCTGCGCTTCGTGCCCGGCACCGCGCAGGACGTGCGGGCCTATTTCCTGACGCTGCAATATTGGCTTGCGGGCAGCGACGACAATGTCGTGGCGATGGTCCGCGCGCTGGTCGACCGCTACGCCGATGGCGAACGGCGCAGCTATCGCGGCGCGACCAGGGCCGAGGCGCCGCGTTCCTATCCCGAGGTCGGGCTCTATCACCCGGATGCTCCCGGTCGGCTGGTCGAGCAGGTCGCGCAGCTTCCGAACCGCGCCGGCGGTGGGGCTGGAACGGTCGGTCTGCTGCTGCTCCGCTCCTACCTCCTTGGCCGTGATACCGGTCATTATGACGGTGTCATCGCGGCGATGGAGGAGAGGGGCCTGACCGTCGTCCCGGCCTTCGCCAGCGGCCTCGATTCGCGCCCTGCGATCGAACGCTATTTCGTTCGCGACGGCCGCGCGGTGGTCGATGCGGTGGTCAGCCTGACCGGCTTCAGCCTGGTCGGCGGACCGGCCTATAACGATGCGGAGGGCGCGGTCGCCACGCTGGCCGAGCTCGACGTGCCCTACGTCGCCGCGCAGGCGCTCGAATTCCAGTCGCTCGACCAGTGGCGGGCCGGCGCCCAGGGGCTGCTTCCGCTGGAAGCGATGATGATGGTCGCCATCCCCGAGCTCGACGGAGCGATCTGCAGCAGCGTCTACGGCGGCCGCAGCGGGTCGGTCGACGCCCCGATGCGCAGCATGGCCGGCTGTCCCGAGCGCTCCGCCGCACTGGCCGCCAAGACCGCCCGGCTGATAGCCTTGCGCCGCACCGAACGGGCCGAGCGCCGGCTTGCTATCACCCTGTTCAATTTCCCGCCCAACGCCGGCGCGACCGGCACCGCCGCCTTCCTCGCGGTGTGGGAATCGCTCCACGCGACTCTCGTTCGCCTGGCGCGCGAAGGCTATTGCGTCGACGTGCCTGACAGCGTCGATGCGCTGCGCTTCGCGGTGCTCGAGGGCAATTCACGCCAGTATGGCAGCGACGCTAACGTCGAGGCGCGGGTCAGCGCCGACGATCATGTCCGGCGCGAACCGCACCTGGCCGAGATCGAGCGGCAGTGGGGTCCAGCCCCCGGCCGCCAGCAGTCCGACGGCGGCGCGATCCACGTGCTCGGCAGTCGCTTCGGCAATGTCTTCGTCGGCATCCAGCCCGCCTTCGGAACTGAGGGCGACCCGATGCGCCTGCTGTTCGAGAAGAACTTCGCGCCGACCCACGCCTTCAGCGTCTATTACCGCTGGCTGCGCGAGGATTTCGGCGCCCATGCCGTGCTCCACTTCGGCACCCACGGCGCGCTCGAATTCATGCCCGGCAAGCAGGCCGGCCTGTCGGGCGACTGCTGGCCCGAACGGCTGATCGGCGACCTGCCAAACTTTTACCTTTATGCCTCCAACAACCCGTCCGAAGGCCTGCTCGCCAAGCGCCGCAGCGGTGCGACCCTGGTCAGCTACCTGACCCCGCCGCTCGCCAATGCCGGGCTCTACAAGGGACTGGCCCAGTGCAAGGCGCTGATCGAGCGCTGGCGGGTGACCGCGCCGGGCGCCGCCGACCGCGCTGACCTCGAAGCAGCCATCGCCGCCAAGGCCGAGGAACTGGACCTCGCCGCGGCCGATCCCGCCGCCATCGCCGCCCGCCTCTACGAAGTCGAAACCAGCCTCATCCCCGACGGCCTCCACGTCCTTGGCACCGTTCCGCAGGGCGCGGTGCGCGAGCGTTTCCTCGATGCCGTTCCGGAGGACAGCCGCGCCGCGACCGCCGCTGGGCTCGACCGGACCGACGAGCTTGCCTCGCTGATCCATGCGCTCGACGGCGGCTACGTCCGGCCCGCGCCCGGCGGCGACGTCATCCGCAATCCCGCCGTGCTTCCGACCGGCCGCAACGTCTGCGGCCTCGACCCCTTCCGCCTGCCGAGCGCCTTCGCCGTCGCGCAAGGCGCCGCCGCTGCCGAGCAGCTGCTGGAGCGCCACCGCGCGACCAACGACGGCAAGCTTCCGCGCAGCCTGGCGATGGTGCTGTGGGGCACCGACAACCTCAAGAGCGAAGGCGCCCAGGTCGCACAGGCGCTGGCGCTGATCGGTGCCCGCCCGCGGCTCGACGGCTACGGCCGCCTGTCGGGCGCCGAGCTGATCCCGCTGGCCGAGCTTGGCCGCCCGCGCATCGACGTGGTGGTGACGCTCTCGGGCATCTTCCGCGACCTGCTGCCGCTGCAGACGCGGATGCTGGCCGAAGCTTCCTACCTCGCCGCCATCGCCGACGAGCCCGCGGACCTGAACTTCGTCCGCGCCAACAGCCTCGCGCACATGGCGACCCATGCCTGCGACCTGGAAACCGCCGCGCTGCGGGTCTTTTCCAACGCCGAGGGGGCCTATGGCGCCAACGTCAACCAGCTGGTCGACGGCGGGGCATGGGCCGATCCGGACGAGCTCGCCGAAGTGTTCGAGCGCCGCAAGGGCTTCGCTTACGGCCGCAAGGGCGCACCGGTGCAGCAGCGCGCGCTGCTCAAGAGCGCTCTGGGTGAAGTCGAACTGACCTACCAGAACCTGGAATCGGTCGAACTCGGCGTGACCGACGTCGACCAGTATATGGACGGGCTGGGCGGGATCAGCCGCTCGGTCGCCCGCGCCCGCGGCGGCAAGGCCCCGCTGATCTACATCGTCGATGAGACCAGCCGCGGCGCCGCCCGGGTCCGCACCCTGTCCGAACAGGTCGAACTCGAAAGCCGCACCCGCACCCTCAATCCTGCCTGGTACGAGGGCATGCTTCGCCACGGCCATGAAGGCGTCCGCAACATCGAGAGCCACGTCGCGACGACGCTTGGCTGGTCGGCGACTACCGGCGCCGTGGCGCCGTGGATCTACCAGCAGATCAGCGAAACCTTCGTCCTCGACCCCGACATGCGCGAACGCCTCGCCGCCCTCAATCCCAAGGCGAGCGCACGCATGGCCGACCGACTGCTCGAAGCCCACGACCGCAACTACTGGCAACCCGATGCCGAAACCCTTGCTGCGCTTCATGCTGCCAGCGACGAGATAGAGGACAGGCTGGAAGGCCTGATGGCCGCAGAATGACCCTAGATCATCCCTTCTCAATGAGCGGCACCCCCACCCTGGCGGAGGGCGACGGCGAAGGTTCGGTGCAGGTCCAGCTCGACCCGACCCAGAAGATCAAGGGCGCCAAGGTGATCGCCGTCTACGGCAAGGGCGGGATCGGCAAGTCGACCACCTCGTCCAACCTGTCGGCGGCCTTTTCGCTGCTCGGTCACCGGGTGCTGCAGATCGGCTGCGACCCCAAGCACGACAGCACCTTCACCCTGACCAAGAAACTGATGCCGACCGTCATCGACGTGCTCGAAAGCGTCAATTTCCATCATGAGGAGCTGCGGCCCGAAGACTATATGTTCGAAGGCTTCAACGGCGTGATGTGCGTCGAGGCCGGCGGACCGCCCGCGGGCACCGGCTGCGGCGGCTACGTGGTCGGGCAGACGGTCAAGTTGCTCAAGCAGCACCACCTGCTGGAAGAAACCGACGTGGTCATCTTCGACGTGCTCGGCGACGTGGTGTGCGGCGGCTTCGCGGCCCCGCTGCAGCATGCCGAGCGGGCGGTGGTGGTCGCCGCCAACGACTTCGACAGCATCTTCGCGATGAACCGGATCATCGCCGCCATCAACGCCAAGGCCAAGAATTACGACGTCCGGCTGGCGGGCGTGATCGCCAACCGCTCGGCCGAGACGGGCGAGATCGACCGCTTCGCCGAAGCGACCGGCCTGGCGCGGCTGGCCCACTTCCGCGACGTCGACGCGATCCGCCGCTCGCGCCTGAAGAAATGCACCCTGTTCGAGATGGAAGACAGCCCCGAAGTGCAGACCGCCCGCGACGAATATATGCGCCTCGCCAAGGCCCTGTGGGACGGGATCGAGCCGTCGACCGCGCGGTCGATGAAGGACCGCGACATCTTCGACTTCCTGGGCTTCGAATGATGGCCAGCAGCGCCGCCCCGCTCATCTCGGCGCCGGCCTATGCCGAGCGGCGCGAGGCGCTGCGTACCTATTTCGACCGGACCGCCCGGGGTGCCTGGATCGACCTGACGTCCGACGCCAAGGTCAGCCGCATCCGCCGCACCGTGCGCGCGGGGCGGGACGAGATGCGGGCGACGTTGCTGTCCTGGCTTCCGGCGGTGCTCGACGGACGCCGCTTGCTCGACGCCGGCTGCGGCACCGGCGCGCTGGCCGAGCTGGCCGCCAAACGCGGGGCGCAGGTCGTCGCGGTCGACGTTGCCGGGGGCCTGATCGAAGTCGCCAGGGTGCGGGTGCTGGCGACCGGCGCCTCCTTCCACGCCGGTGACATGCTCGATCCCGCCTTTGGCGAATTCGATCATGTGGTGGCGATGGACTCGTTGATCCATTATCGCGCGGACGACCTGGTCGCCGCCATCGCCTGCCTCGCGGCCCGGACCCGTTACTCTTTGCTGTTCACCGTCGCCCCGGGAAGCCGCCTGCTCTCGGCGATGCTGAGCCTTGGCCGGTTCTTCCCGCGCAAGGATCGCTCGCCCGCCATCGTCCCGATCACCGAGGCCGAGCTGCGCCGCCGCCTGGCGCAACTGCCGGGCTGGAAAGTCGCACGGAGCGCGCGGATCAGCCGCGGCTTCTACAAGAGCCACGCCATTGAACTGGTTCGCCAGCCGTGAGCGGACGGGTCATCTCTCCCGACATGTGGACCCGGGTGGCGACCTCCTGGCTGCCGTTCGCCGATGGGGCGAGCGCCGAATTGCCCCTCGGCCGGCTGCTCCGCCTGTCGCTGTTCCAGGTCAGCGCCGGAATGACCGCGGCGCTGCTCAGCGGAACGCTCAACCGCGTCCTGATCGTCGAACTCGGGGTCAGTTCGGGTCTGGTCGCGGCGTTGATCGCCATCCCGCTGCTGATGGCTCCGTTCCGCGCGCTGATCGGGCATCGCTCCGACCACCATCGCTCGGTGCTCGGCTGGCGGCGGGTGCCTTACCTGTGGTTCGGGACGCTGCTGCAATTCGGCGGGCTGGCGCTGATGCCCTTCGCGCTGCTGATCCTGTCGACCGAACAGGGCAGGGCGCTTGGCCTTGCCGCGTCCGGTTTCGCGTTCCTCCTCACCGGGACCGGACTCCACGTCGCCCAGACCGCGGGCCTGGCGCTGGTCGCCGACCTTGCGCCCGAGGATCGCCGCCCACGAGCGGTCGCGCTGCTCTACGTCATGCTGCTGCTCGGCACGATGGTCAGCGCGCTGGTGATCGGCGCGGCTCTGGCCGACTTTTCGGCGACCCGGCTGGTGCAGGTCATCCAGGGCGCGGCGCTCGCCGCCCTGTTGCTCAACATCGCCGCCCCCTGGAAGCAGGAAAGCCGCCGCTCGCGTGCCGAGATGGCCGCCCAGCCGCCCGCGCCCTCGTTCGGCGACATGTGGGCGAAGCTGATGGCCGAGGACAACAGCCGCCGGCTGCTGGTCTCGGTCGGGCTCGGCACCGCCGCTTTCACCATGCAAGACGTCCTGCTGGAGCCCTATGGCGGCGAGATCCTCGGCCTTGCGGTCGGTGCGACCACCTCGCTGACGGCGCTGTGGGCGCTCGGCGCGCTGTGCGGTTTCGCGCTGGCCGGCGTGCGCCTGGCCCGCGGCAGCGAGCCGCATCGCCTCGCCGGGTTCGGCTGCGTCGCCGGCCTCGTCGCCTTCACCCTCGTCATCTTCGCCGCGCCTGCTTCGGCGCCCCTCCTGCTGATGCTGGGCGCGGCGTTGATCGGCTTAGGCGCCGGACTGTTCATGGTCGGGACCCTGGTCGCCGCCATGAACCTGGCGCAGCGCTCGCCTTCGGGCCTCGCGCTTGGCGCGTGGGGCGCGGTGCAGGCGTCCGCCGCCGGCCTTGCCATCCTGCTCGGCGGGATCGTGCGCGACGCGATCGCCGCCACCGCCACGGCCGGAGAGCTTGGCGCGACGCTGGCCGTCCGGGCGACCGGCTATGGCGCGGTCTACGCTGCCGAGATCGTGTTGCTGCTTCTGACCATCGCGGTCCTCGGACCGCTCGTGCGTGCCCAGACCAATTCCACCGACGCCGCGCCACGCTTCGGCCTGGCTCAATTTCCGAGCTGAAGAGACAAGGACAAGGACGCCATGCACCACGAAATCATCGTCGGCCGGCTCGATGTCGCAGAACTCGTCTTCTACGCCTTCGTGGGCTTCTTCGTCGCGCTGGTCTTCTACCTGCGCCGCGAGGACCGACGCGAGGGCTATCCGCTTGAGGACGCGATGACCGGACGGGTCGACAGCGCCTGGGGACCGCTGACGGCGTCCACCTACAAGCGCTTCAAGCTACCGTTCGACCGCGGTTACGCGACCACCCCGTCGCAGGGCCGCGAGCCGGTCGATCTGGCGGGCGCCCGCCCGTTCGCCCGCTTCCACGGCGCCCCCTACGTGCCGACCGGCGATCCGCTGGTCGATGGCGTCGGCCCGGCCGCCTGGGTCAAGCGCGCCGATTATCCCGACCAGGACATGGAAGGCCGGCCGCGGATCGTGCCGCTCAGCCATGACGACCACTGGTCGATCGCGCGGGAGGATCCGAACCTCGTCGGAATGACCGTCACCGGCGCCGACCACAAGGTCGCCGGGACCATCACCGACGTCTGGATCGACCGTTCCGACCACCTCGTACGCTACGTCGATGTGGCGCTGGAAGGCGGCGGGCGAACGGTCCAGGTGCCCTTCCTGATGGGCACGGTGAAGCGCGCCAAGCGCCTGTTCCACGTCGATGCGATCAGCGCGGAGCAGTTCAGCCGCGCCCCGACGCTCGCGACCGCCGGCCAGATCACCCGCCGCGAGGAGGACCAGCTGGTCGGCTATTTCGGTGGCGGCTACCTCTACGGACTGCCCGGCCGCACGGAGCCGTGGCTGTGAGCGGCCCGCTTGCCGACCGGCTGAACGGCCTCCCGGCCCCGCTTCCGCCCGGCGAGACGATCGTGTGGCAGGGACGTCCCGACGCCGGCCGCCTCCTGCAGGAGGCCTTCCACGCCCGGGCGATCGCCTTCTATTTCGCGCTGCTGAGCGCGGCCGGACTGTTGATGGGCAGCGTGACCGGCGCGCTGCTGACGGTCGGCGCCGGCGCGATCTGCCTTGGGGTGCTGGCCCTGCTCGCCCGCGCCTCGGCCCGCACCAGCGTCTACACGCTGACCGACCGCCGCCTCGTAATGCGGGTCGGCATGGCGCTGCCGATGCATTTCAACCTCCCGCTCAAGCAGGTCGCGGCCGCCGACCTGCGCCTGGCCGCCGACGGCAGCGGCGACATTTCGCTCCGCCTCGCCGGTAACGGCCGGATCGCCTGGGCCCTGCTGTGGCCGCATGTCCGCCCGTGGCGCACCCGCAACCCCGAGCCGATGCTGCGCGCCATTCCGGACGCCGAAGCCGTGGCCCGCCAGCTTTACCAATGCTGCGCCGCGCTGGTCGAGGTCGACGCCGACGCGCCGCCTCCGGTCCAGGTCCGGCCCGTGCGTCGCCCCGCCCGAATCGCCGCCCAGCCTGCCGAGGTCGCCGCATGATCGACGATCACAGCCACGAGAACATGGTTCCGCCGGCCGCCCTCAAGGCCGCGGTCGCACTGGTCGGCTTTTCGCTGCTGCTGGTGGCCGGGGTCAGGGTCGGCGCGGTGTCGCCCTCCGCCAACCCCTCGCAGATCCGGGCCGAGGCCGGACTTCGTCCCACCGCCGAGCGCCAGCTCCGTTTCGCCGACACCGCGGATGGCAAGGTGCTCGTCACCGACGCCGCCACCGGCCGCGACGTCGCGGCGATCGGGGCGGAAGGAAGCGGCTTCATCCGCGGCGTGATGCGCGGGCTTGCCCGCGAACGCCGCCAGCACGGGGAAGGCGCGGCTGCCCCGTTCCGGCTATCGGCCTGGCCCAACGGCGGGCTGACGCTGACCGACGACACCACCGGCCGGGTGATCGAGCTCGGCTCGTTCGGACCCTCCAACCGCGCCGCCTTCGCGCATTTCCTCGTCACCGGGAGAGAAGCCTCGTGAGCCTGTTCTGCGCCGCCCGCTTCGACACGCCGTGCCGCATCGCGGTCCAGCACGATCCCGACGCGCTGCACGCGCATCTTGAACTGCCCGACGGACTGGAGATGGGTCCGGGCGACCGCATCACCGTGCACGGCGCGCCGGTTGTCGTTCCCTTTGGCCAGAGTCTGACCATCGACCGCACCGCCACCGTCGAGGTCGCCGGCCCGCTTCGCCGCGCCTGGACCCGGCTGACCGCGCATTTCGAAATGGCCGAACTCTACGAAGTCAGTTTTTCGCCCGGGAGGCTCGCATGAACGCTCATGCCCACATCAAGACCTCGAACGAATCGCTCGCTAAGGCGTGCGAGGACACGGTCCTGAGCCCGCGCTTCTACACCACCGACTTCGACGCGCTGAACCGCATCGACGTGTCGTCCGTCCGCACCGAATGGGATGCGCTGATGGCCGATTTCGACCGGGACGAGAACAAGAAGCATTTCAAGCGGACCGAGGATTTTGAAGGCGTCCTCGAAAACCTCCCGGCGCCGCTTCGGCGGGAGTTCATCGACTTCCTCGTCAGCTCGCTGACGTCGGAATTCTCGGGCTGCGTGCTCTACGCCGAGATCGCCAAGCGGGTCACCAACCCGGACATGAAGAAGCTGTTCAAGACGCTGGCCCGCGACGAAAGCCGCCACGCCGGCTTTATCAACGAAACGCTCAAGGACGCCGGCCTCGGGATCGACCTCGGCTTCCTCACCAAGACCAAGAAATACACCCATTTCCGGCCCAAGTTCATCTTCTACGCCGTCTATCTGTCGGAAAAGATCGGCTACGCCCGCTACATCGCCATCTACCGCCAGCTGGAGCGTCACCCCGAACTTCGCTTCCACCCGATCTTCAGCTGGTTCGAACGCTGGTGCCAGGACGAATTCCGCCACGGTGAGGCCTTTGCCATGCTGATGCGCGCCGACCCCAGGCTGCTGACCGGCGTCAACAAATTGTGGATCCGCTTCTTCCTGCTGTCGGTCTACGCGACGATGTACGTGCGCGATCACGGCCGGCCTGAATTCCACAAGGCGATCGGAGTTGATCCGACCGACTATGATTATCAGGTGTTCCAGATCTGCAATCAGATCAGCCGCCAGGTCTTCCCGGTCGAGCTGCCGATCGACGATCCGCGGTTCCGCGCCGCGATGGAGCAGTTGCGCATCAGCCACGACAAGCTGTCGGCGCGCCGCGGACTGGCCCGTATCCCGCACCTGATCGGCGCCGGGATCGCCTTTGCGCGGATGTATTTCCTTCGTCCTGCAAGCCACGCCTTGCCGGCCCAGGTCCGGCTGCAGCCCGCCTGGTGACCCTCGACAACCACCTCCTCCCCGCAGCAGCGGTGTTGTTCGCCTGGTTCGCGAGCACGGGGCTGGTCGTGTGGATGGTTCATCGCCCCCGCGCCACCTATCGCGGGGCGATGCTGTGGACCACGCTGGCGGCAATCGTCGGGGTCGCCGTCATCGCCGCCACCCGCCACGACAGCGGCGCGATTGGCACCTACGCCGCCGCGCTTGCTGCGCTGGCGATCTGGGGGTGGCAGGAGTTTGCCTTCCTGACCGGCGCGGCCGCCGGCCCCCGCCGGATCGCCGCCGACCGCGACGCAACCGGTGTCCGCCGTTTCCTGCAGGCCTCGGCCGCCCTGTTGTGGCACGAGCTTGCCCTTGCCGCGCTGCTGGCGCTGCTTGCGGCGCTCTGCTGGGGGATGGCCAATACGACGGGCGCGGCGGTGTTCGGGCTGCTGTTCGTCCTGCGCCTTGCCGCCAAGCTCGCCATCTTCAGCGGTGTGCCGAACCTGACGGACGAGCTGCTTCCGGCCCAGCTTCACCATCTGCGGAGCTACTACGGGCCCCGGCGGATGAGCCTGACTTTGGTCCTCATGCTCGGCGCAAGCCTGGCCCTCTCGGTGCTGCTGGCCGGCCGGGCGCTTGCAAGCGACGCCGCTGCCGCGCCCAGCCTGCTGTTCGCGCTTGCCGCGCTCGGCACGCTCGAACTCCTGTTTCTCGCTCTTCCGGTTCGCGACGGCGCCCTGTGGCGCTGGGCTCGGCCGGCTTCATCGACTGCACGCGCCGCGGAACCGGCCTAGGGGGACTAGCCATGGACTATGAAGCTTTTTTCACCGGGGCGCTGGACGAGCTGAAGGGCGAGGGGCGGTATCGCATCTTCGCCGAACTGGAACGCCGCGCGGGCGCCTATCCCAGGGCCCGTCGCCACGGTGGGACCGGCCCTGACGAAGTCACCGTCTGGTGCTCCAACGATTATCTCGGCATGGGCCAGCATCCCAAGGTGCTTGGCGCCATTCACGACACGCTGGATCGCTGCGGCGCGGGGGCGGGCGGAACGCGCAACATCGCCGGCACCACCCACCAGCATGTCTGCCTCGAGCGCGAACTTGCCGACCTGCACGGCAAGGAATCGGCGCTTCTGTTCACCTCGGGCTACGTGTCCAACTGGGCGGCGCTCGGCACCCTCGGGGCGCGCATCCCCAACCTCGTCATCCTGTCGGATGCCGGCAATCACGCCTCGATGATCGAGGGGATCCGCCATAGCCGGGCCGAACGGCAGGTGTTCGCGCACAACGACTGGCGCGACCTCGATCGGCGGCTTGCGGCGCTGCCCAAGGACCAGCCCAAGCTGGTTGCGTTCGAAAGCGTCTATTCGATGGACGGCGACATCGCGCCGATCGCCGAGATCCTCGACGTGTGCGAGGCGCACGGGGCGATGAGCTACATCGACGAAGTGCATGCCGTCGGCCTGTACGGCCCGCGCGGCGGTGGCATCGCCGAACGCGAAGGCCTGATGGACCGCATCACGGTGATCGAGGGGACGCTCGGCAAGGCGTTTGGCGTGCTTGGCGGGTACATCGCGGCATCGTCGGCCTTGTGCGACTTCGTCCGCAGCTTCTCGAGCGGCTTCATCTTCACCACGGCGCTTCCGCCGGCGCTGGCGGCCGGGGCGGCGGCAAGCATCCGGCACCTCAAGGACAGCTCGGAAGAGCGGCAGGGCCAGCAGGACCGGGTGGCGACGGTCCGCGCGCGGCTGAAGGCGGTCGGGATCCCGGTGATGGACAATGACAGCCACATCATCCCCGTGATGGTTGGCAACCCCGTCCACTGCAAGCAGATCAGCGACTGGCTGCTGGAGGAGTATGGGATCTACGTGCAGCCGATCAATTACCCCACCGTGCCGCGCGGGACCGAGCGGCTGCGGATCACGCCGTCACCCGTGCATACGGCGGAGGACGTCGACAAGCTGGTCGATGCGCTCAGCGAGATCTGGTCGCGCTGCGCCCTGAGCAGGGTGGCCGTCGCCGCCTGAGGTCGTCGGGACGGCGGCCTCCCGGCATTCGAAGATCGCATGGGGCGGGGTGCCGGCGCGGCAGCCTCGCCCTTTGCTTTGTCTGCCTGTCCTTTTCTACGTCGATGAAGCCCCGTCCGCAGCGATGTGGCGGGCCGGCGCCGTGCGGGACAGTGAGGGCGAGGCCCTACCGGCTTTGGACGAGGCGGGAGCCTGCGGGATAACGGGGCGTTGAACGGTGGCATTCCAGCAAAGCCGAGCGAGAAGCGCCATGAGCACGTCGGACTATCTGTCAGCGAACAACCTGTTCATCCTGATCGGGGTGTTCGTGATCGTCCTGGTCGCGTTCCTGTGGTTCCTGCGCAAGCCGCAGAACCGCCATCCGATGGAGGGCGAGAAGGGCCGGGCGCTGGACGAGGCTCGCGCGCAGGAAAATGCGCAAGGCGTCACCGACGTACCGCCGACGCGCCGCTGAAACAGGTTGAGATCCGCTAGCGGGAAAGCAGCAGGAGGGACGCCTGGGCGCCCCTCCGGCGGTCGTCAGCGAGCTGGCTGATCGACCTCGTTGGGTGCGTTGGGCGGGCTGACCTGACCGGTCATGGCCGCGGGCTGCTGGAGGGCGCGGACCACGCCCTGCTCGGCCGCTGTGCGCGGCTGCGGGTTGTAGCCGGCCGGGCGCAGATACGGATAATCCTTGATCATCGACACCCCGCCGAGCGGCTTGTTCACGCCTTGGTGGCAGGTCAGGCAATTGACCTGCAGCGGAGCGCCGGTCGGGCCCAGGCGGTTGGGCGGGAACACGCCGGCACGGGCCAGCGGACTGATGTGCGAGCCGTTGATGTCGCGCACCATCCGGATCCCGTACCAGGCGGTCGCGCGCTGCGCGCTCGACAGCGACCAGCTGCGGAAGCTCTGGCTGTTGTGGCAGAAGGTGCAATTGACGCCGAGCGACTTCGACACGTGCATCATGATCGCATAGCTGTTTTCGGCGTCGCGCGTGGTCAGCGGCTGGGAGCCGGGATAGGCGGTGCTTGCCGCGACCCGCACGCTTTGCGCGTTGCCGCCAAGATATTCCTCGAACACGCCGGTCGGAAGCGAGGCGTAGCCGACGTTGGCGTCGGGCGTGTTCTGCCCGCGCTTCTGGCCGCGGATGGTCATCTTGTCGGTCGGCTTTTCCGGGCTCCAGACATATTCCGGCACCGGCTGCCCGCGGTGGCAGGTGTAGCAGGTGACGCCGGTCTGGCCGGTGTGGTTGGACCATTGCGAGTTCAGCGACATGGTCATCTTCAGCATCTGCCGAGCGACCTTCTTGGTGTACACGCTGTCGTCCGCCATGTTCGCCGGATTGTGGCAATATTGGCAGTTGGCGGCGTCACCCGCGACCCACAGGCTGATCGAGCTCATCAGGTGCCCGAATTCCTCTTCGGAGAGGTTGTTCAATACCTGGATGTTCTGCCCCTGCACCCGCGGCCCGGTCGAGGCCGCGGCCGACAGCGGGTAGGGCGGCGCGGGAATCGCGGCAGCCGCCTTGATACTGCTGACATCGGTGATCTGGTCCATGCCAGTGCCGCGATAGCCGGTCTGCGTGCTCTGCTTGGAGCCGAGCTCGCAGCCGGACAGCGCCAGCAGCGGAACCACACCGACAAGGAGGAGGCGAGGGTTTGTCATCTCAAGTCTCTCCTCAGCGGGCCGGCAGCGGCGTCGGCGCCGCGGGCGTCGGGACCGTGGTGGGCTGCGTGGCGACGGCCGGCGGTGGACCAGCAGCGTCACCGACCGGAAGTCCTCCGGCGTCGGCCGGAACCG
The DNA here is from genome assembly GCF_011927725.1 of Sphingomonas kaistensis. Taxonomy (NCBI): domain Bacteria; kingdom Pseudomonadati; phylum Pseudomonadota; class Alphaproteobacteria; order Sphingomonadales; family Sphingomonadaceae; genus Sphingomonas; species Sphingomonas kaistensis. Next base: position 1,354,748 of record NZ_JAATJC010000001.1, read on the forward strand.
CCGGGCTCGCCGCCGCGCCGGCATCGTAGGGCACGGGCAGGGGCTGGAGGGCAGGGTCGGCGGTGTTGGTCGTCGGATAGGACGGCGCGTAATGATGTTCCTGTGCCCACAGGTACCAGTTGTCGACCACCGTTCCGGTCAGCAGGATGCCGATGCCGCCGGTCAGCGTAGTCAGAACGGCGAACCACCAGGCCCAGCGGTGCACTGATTCCATCGTGGCGTTAAAACCCATGGTCCAGCGCCAGAACAGGGCGGCGCGTTCGAGCGCGGTGCCGCGGTCGGTGATGTGCTCGATTTCGCGCTCGCCGCCGTAGCGGCTGACGGCGAGGATGGTCGCACCGTGCATCGCGAAAAGCAGAGTCGAACCATAGAGGAACGCGATCGAAAGCGCGTGGAAGGGATTGTAGAAGAGGTTGCCGTACCGGATCGAGAAAGCCGCGGTCCAGTCGAGGTGCGGGAAGATCCCGAACGGCACCGCTTCGGCCCAGCTGCCCATCAGGCCGGGGCGGATGAAGCCCAGCACCAGGAACAGCCAGATGGCGCTGGCGAAGGCCCAGGCGACGTGGGTTCCCATGCCGAGCTCCCGCGCGCGGCGGTAGGTGCGTGCCCACCACAGCAGCACCGAGCAAGTCAGGAAGAAACCTGCCATGATCCACCAGCCACCCTGGGCCAGCGGGACGAAGGGGTAGAAGCCCCATTCCGGTCCCGGCGGTTCAAGCGCGAGCCAGGGAAGCTGACGAACGAATTGCACCGGATCCCAGTTCACGCTGGCCCACATGTTGAGACCGATGATCTCGAATGCGAGGAAGCCGCAGATCAGCGAGGCGAGGCCAAGCTTGCCGAGGTAAAAGGGTCCGACCTGCGCGGCACCCAGCTTGCCCAGCCAGTAATGGTAGCCGCCGGTACCGACGCGGGGATCGTTGCCGACCGGGAGGGGCGCTCCATATTCCGGCTTGGACCGAAGCTGCACCTGGGTGAAGATGTTCTGGTAGGCGCCCATGGCTCAATTCCCCTCCATCACGACCAGATCGGCAGGTTGAGCCACCAGGTCCACCATTCCGGCCAGCCGCGGGTCCAGAAAGGCCCGGAAATGATGATGCAGATCGCGCTCCAGAAGCCGGCGTTGAGCGCCAGCAGCAGGCCCAGGCGATGGATGCCCAGGGTGCCGATCGAATAGCCGATCAGGTCGCGGAAGAAGCTGTCCTCATATTCCGGGGTCTTGACCGGCTCGCCCTTGGGCACGTTCACCGCCGACAGCACCGCGCCGCCATGCATCGCGAGCGCCAGGGTGGTGGTGAAGAAAAAGCTCACCGCCAGCATGTGCGCCGGATTGTAGTGGAAGTGCAGATACTGGTAGCCGGTGTTGCTGACCCAATCGAGGTGGCTGAAGATGCCGTAGGGGAAGCCGAAGCCCCAGGCTCCGAGCAGCATGGGGCGGATCACCACCAAGCTGACATAGGCAAAGATGGCGAAGCTGAAGGCGACCGGCACGTGATAGCCGATGCCGAGCTTGCGGCAGATTTCGACTTCGCGCAGCGCCCAGCAACTGAACGATCCGATCGCGCAGAAGGTGATGATCTGCCACAATCCGCCCTCGCGCAGCGGCGCAAGCGCCAGGCCGTAGCTGATGTCGGGTGGGGCGATCGAGATCAGCCACGGGTTCCAGGTCGGGCCGATCGCGGCCCCCCACAGGATGAGCCCGGTGCCGAGCAGGGTGAAGAAGGCACCCAGCACGCCGAAGAAGCCGACGTAGAAGGGTCCGACCCAGAAATCGAAAAGGTCGCCGCCCAGCAGGGTGCCGCCGCGAACCCGGTATTTGCGCTCGTAGCTGAGGATCATGGGGACAGCGCTCCCGTTCGCGCCCGTTGCTGGGCAGGATGGTGAAAGGCGAGGTATCCGCTTCGAAGAGCTGCCGGGCGAGCGGCGAGCCGCCACCCGGAGCCCTTCGAAGCGGACAAGGCTTACTGGGCGGGTGCGACCGGTGCCGCGGCGACCGGAGGTGCCGCAGCCGGCGAGCTTGCCGTCATTGCGGCATTTTGCCCGCGCGGTCCGTCAAGCCAGTTGAACCGGTCGGTGCTGAGCAGGATGAAGTGGATCAGCAATGCCAGCACGAACAGGAAGGTGAACAACGCCACCAGGGTACGGCGGGGATCGAAGATCAGCCAGATTCTCCACATGGCCAGGGCTCCTTAGCTGAAGATCGTCAGGACGACGCTGGCCATCTGCTGGCCGGTGTCGATCATTGCGGAAGCACCGTAGCCGGCCTCGCCGGGAAGCCACGGCCGCCACATCCAGGCAAGGAAGTGGGCAACAATGGCGATCGCCGTGAACAGCAGGAAGCTGGTGACGAAGATCTTGTGGAATTCTTTCGCTTCCTCCGGGGTCAGGTAGGTACCCGGACCGAAGCGATCATCGCGCTCTCTTGTGTCGCTCATGCGTCGCTCTCCATTATGCCCGTTTCCGAAGAAGGAGGCGCGAACGCCAGCGGGCGGCTTTCTCCGTGGGCGTTGCCGTCCACGAAGGGGGTGGGCCTGGGGATCCAGGCGAAGGGGTCGGGGCGGCTCATGCGAGCTGCTCCATCAGGATGTCGGCGAGGCGATCAGCGGTAACCGTACGCTCGCCTGCGGATCGCGCGGCGCGTTCGGCGGCGTCGCGCAATTTCTTGGCGGCGGAGATGCGGACCAGCACCGGCTGGGCATCGACGATCGCCTGCAGCTTGGCGCGGGCGGGCTCGTCCCAGGCGAGCTCGGCCAGGCCGCGGGTGGGTGTCGCCTCGACCTTGTCCATCTGGGCGGCGCCGGGGAGGATGTGGAAAAGCGCGTCGAACAGCGCGTTGCACACTTCCTGCAGCAGGTACGTCGCGCCGGCATAGCCCATGAAAGGGGTGCCGGTGTGGCGGCGAATGATCGGCAACGGGAAACTGGCGGGAATGAAGGTCGCGCGGGCGCCGCATTCGGCGAGGTACATGCGCTCGTTGAAGCTGCCGAACACGATCAGCGGGGGCTGGTTGGCGCAGGCGGCGATCACTGCCTGGTTGTCGGGCTTGACCCCGGCGCGGCGGGCAAAGGCGAAGCTGCAGGGCAGGCCCATGTCGCCCTCGAGGAAGGCGCGGACCCCGCGGGCGTAGGTGTCGGACGCGTGGATGCCGAAGCTGGCGGTGCCGAAGAAGTCCTGGGTGACCGAGCGCCACAGGTCCCACAAAGGCTTGATGGTGGTGTGCTTCTCGCGGGCGATGAAGGGTTCGGGGTCGAGGCCGGTGAGTTCGCCCAGCTGGCGCAGGAACAGCGTGGTCGAGGTGAGGCCGATCGGCGCCTGGAGGTAGGGCCGGTCGAGCTCTTCGCAGAGCTTGCGGCCCCATTCGCGGTACATGCAGACGTTGACGGATGCATCGGCGAGCTTGCGGATGTCGGCGAGGTGAGACCCAAGCGGGAAGGTCATGTTGACCTCGGCGCCGATGCCTTCGACCAGGCGGCGGATCTCGGCGAGGTCCGAGGGCATGTTGAAGGTGCCGTATTGCGGGCCAATGATGTTGACCTTGGGCTTGTCGCCCTCCTTCAACTTCTTGGGGCCGGGCACTTTCTTGGGGCCGAACTGGGTCCACAGCCAGAGGAGGGCGCGGTCGGCGGATTGCCACTGGTCCTCGTCGATGGTGCGGGGAAGGAAGCGCTGGATGGTAGTGCCTTCGGGCGTCACGCCGCCGCCGATCATCTCGGCGATCGAGCCGGTGACGACCACGCTCGGCAGGTCGGGGTCGAGCGTCGCCCAGGCCCGCTTCATCGCTCCTTCGGTCCCGTCGCGGCCGAGTTCCTGCTCGGACAAGCCGGTGACGACGATCGGCAGTTCGTGGGGCGGAAGCGCGTCGGTGTAGTGGAGGACGCTCGTGACCGGCAGATTCTCGCAGCCGACCGGGCCGTCGATGACGACCTGCAGACCCTTGACCGCGGTAAAGGCGTAGACCGCACCCCAATAGCCGCCGGCGCGGTCGTGATCGAGGATCAGGGTCATGAGCCGATCGCCTCGGCAGCCTTGGCGGCGGCGATTCGGCGGGCGGCGTAGCGGGCCTTGAAGTCCTCGCGGTCGGCGGGGACGTCGTGATGGATGCCGGCGGTCGGGCCTTCGCCGACGCCTTCGAAGAAAGCTTTCATCGAGGCCATGCGATCCTTGCCCGCAATGGCGGCGTTGATCACTGTGGCGAGGCTGCCGGCGCCGGCGGGGCCCATCAGCGGTCGGGCGGAGATGAGGTTGGTGAAGTAAAGCGCGGGAAGCCCACGGCTCTTGGCATATTGGACCACCGGGGTGGTGCCGATCGCGAGGTCGGGACCATATTCCTCGACCGCCGCGAGATCCTGCTCGAGGCTGGCGCGATAGTTGATGCGGACGCCGCGCGCTTCGAGCCATTCGCGGTCGGGATCGGACCATGCGGTGCGCGGGCAGGCGGTGCCGACATAGGGGACGTCGGCGCCGCTTTCGATCAGCAGGCGGGCGACCAGTAGTTCGGAGCCTTCGTAGCCCGAGACGGTGACTCGGCCCTTGATCGGCATGGCGGCGAGCGCGCCGCGGATGCCGGGAAGTATTGCGTTCTTCGCTGCGGCGACGGTGTCGGCAGCGATTCCGCAGGCGGCGCCAATCGCGTCGAGCCAGGCGGCGGTGCCGTCGACACCGACCGGGGCCGAGCCGATGACCGGGCGACCAGCAGCGGTGAATTCGCGCACGCTGGCGGTGTAGAACGGATGAATGGCGGCGACCGCGGCGCAATCGAGCGCGCCATAGAGTTCGCGCCATTCCCGGGTCGGGACGACCGGCCCGGCGGCGAGGCCGAGCGGTGCGAGAAGCTGGCCGATGACGACGGGATCGGCCGGGAACATCTCGCCAAGCAGGGTGATGGTCGGCTTGTCCGAGCGTTCGCGGGGAAGCGCGACCGGGCCGGCGGCGGCCTCGGCGCGGGCAAAGGCGAGCATCGCACCGGCCAGCACGTCCTTGGCTTCGGCATGTGTGGGCACGCCGAAGCCGGGCACGTCGATACCGATGACGCGGACGCCGTTGATCTCTTTCGGAAGCAGCTGCAACGGCACGCCCGAAGCAGTGGGAACGCACAGGTTGGTGACGATGATGGTGTCGTAGAGGGCCGGATCGGCAAGCTCGTGCACCGCGTCGCGGATGTCCTCGAAGAGCTTTCCGGTGACCAGGGTCTCCGAACTGAACGGAACGTAGCCGACGCTGCGCTTGGCGCCATAGAAGTGCGAAGTGAAGGTCAGGCCATAGACGCAGCAGGCCGAGCCCGAGAGAATGGTCGCGGTGCGCCGCATCCGGAGGCCGACCCGCAGGGAGCCGAAGGCGGGGCACATGCTCTGCGGCTGGTCGTGCGGGCCCACGGGATAGTCGCGCGCGAAGCCTTCGAGCAGCTCGCCCTTGCCTGCCGCAGTCGCCTCGGCGTGGAGCCGCTCGGCACCGGCATGGCAGCCGCCAGCATCCTCGACCTCGATGCGGTCGAGCTCGCGCGAGGAGGGCGCGGCATAGTCCATCAGGCCAGCGCCTCAGACATCGTCGTAGATCACTTCGAGGCTGGGCTTGGGCGCGAAGCCCGCGCCGCCGCGCATGTCGGCCTGGGTCGCGGGCTTGAGCGAATAGTCGGCGCCGGTGATGTCGGCGCTGAACAGGCCGAGCAGGCCGTCCTGGTCGAGCGGGGTCGGGCGCAGTGGCGGCGCGGTGGCGACGTTCTGCGCGAGGTCCTCGAACAGGCTGCCCCACTGGCCACCGGGCATGCCGATGATCTGGTAGTTGGCGCTCTTCTTGCGGATGTCCTCGTTGGCGGGGATCGCGGTCAGCACCGGAATGCCGACAGCCTCGGCAAAGGCGTTGGCCTCGCCGGTGCCGTCGTCCTTGTTGAGGATCATGCCCGCAACGCCGACGTTACCGCCGAGCTTGCGGAAATATTCCACCGCCTTGCAGACGTTGTTCGCGACGTAGAGCGACTGGAGGTCGTTCGAGGCGACGACGATGACCTTCTGGCACATGTCGCGGGCGATCGGCAGGCCGAAGCCGCCGCACACCACGTCGCCGAGGAAATCGAGCAGGACGTAGTCGAAGCCCCACTCATGGAAGCCCAGCTTCTCGAGCGTTTCGAAACCGTGGATGATCCCGCGCCCGCCGCAGCCACGACCGACCTCGGGCCCACCCAATTCCATCGCGAACACGCCATCGCGCTGGAAGCAGACGTCCTCGATCCCGACTTCCTCGCCCGCCAGCTTCTTGGCCGAACTGGTTTCGATGATGGTGGGCGTGGACTTGCCGCCGAACAGCAGGCTGGTGGTGTCGGACTTGGGATCGCAGCCGATCAGCAGCACGCGCTTGCCCTGCTGGGCCATCATGTAGCTAAGGTTGGCCAGCGCGAAGCTCTTGCCCGAGCCGCCCTTGCCGTAGATGGCGATGATCTGGGTCTTGGAGGTCGGTTCGGCGGTGTGCACCGGATCCGGCTCCTGCGCCGCTTCGACCCGAAGGTCCTGATGGTGGTCGAGCATCAAGGCCATCCTCTCCAGTCGAGCACCATCTTCAGGCAGCGCCTGTCGTTGAAAGCGTAAGGGTAGGCTTCGCCCGCTTCCTCGGCCGGGCGAACGTCGCTGATCAGCCCGGCCAGCGAGAGGCGGCCGGCCTCGACCAGGGCGCGCACCGCGGCGAGGTCGCCCGGTTGCCATTCGGCGGCGATCCGGATGCGGGCTTCGCGCATGAAGGCGGGCGGGAAGGCGAACTGGATCGGGGCGGCGTAGAAGCCGCCAAGCACCAATTCTCCCTGCGGCGCGAGGCGGCCGATCAGGGTGTCGAGCAGACTGCTGTCGCCGGTAACGTCGACGATCACCTTGTAGTCGCGGCGGGGATCGGCCTCGGCGGTGGTGACGGAGTAGCCCTGCGCCCCGCCGGAACGGAGCGGATCGGCTTCCCAGACGGTGGGCGGCGGCGCGCCACAGGCGATGGCGAGGCGGGCGATCAGGCGGCCGAGCACGCCGTGACCGACGATCAGCTCGGGCGCCGGGCCGCCTTCGAGAAGGTGGGCCGCAGTGGCGGCAAGGGCGAGCAGGATGCCGTCCTGGCCGAGCGACTCGGGTACCGGGAGGGCACGCGCGGCAGGAACGATCAGGCGACGGGCGGTGCCGCCGAACAGGCCGTGCGCGTCACGGAAGCAGCGCGCGCCCGGGACGAACACCCATTCGCCGATGCGGCCCTTGGCGTCGCTGCCGGCGTCGACTATCCGGCCGACCGACTCATAGCCCGGGACCAGCGGGTAGCCGAGGCCCGGAAAGGGCGGCATGGCGCCGGACCAGAGAAGCTTTTCGGTGCCCGAGCTGACTCCGCTCCAGGCGACGTCGACCAGGACATCGCCCTCGCTCATCGGTTCCAGCGCAAGCTCGCGAAGCGCGAGCCGCTGTGGTCCTTCGATGATGACGGCAAGTGCGTCCAACGACCGTTCCTGGGAGGACCAACCGGACTTGTGGCTGATCCCACACCACCGACTTCCTCCAGGTGTCTTCTGCGCTTGACACAAAAGACTGTCAAGCAAGATGGACGTCAGGTGAACGCGACGAGGCAGCTTGCCACGAGGGGGAGCGGGGTCGTTCTTGGCTGAACGCGCGCGAATCCAGCGGCTTGCAGCATGGCGCTGATCTCGCCGGGATCGCGGGGACGGCCAGAGCGCATGGCGGCGAGGTACATGCCGAAGTAGGCGTGGCCTTCGGGCGCTGAGCCCAGCGCGGCCATCGGCTCCACGATCAGCAGTCGGCCACCGGGAGCAAGCGCCGCGCGACTCGCCTTCAGGATGGCGAGCGCGGCACCGTCATCGTGATCGTGGAGCACTCGTACGAGGGTGTGGAGGTCGTAGCCGCCTGGCAGCGGATCGTGCCGGAAGTCGCCGCCATGCCGGGCGATTCCGGGGGAGGCGGTGGTGGCGGCCAGCACCTCAGGGCGCTCGAATAGGCCAAGCTCGAGCCCGGGAGCCCGCTCGCCCACGGCGCGGAGGAAGGCGCCGGAGCCGCCGCCGATGTCGAGCAGGCGTTGGTGGCAGGCGAAGGGATAGGCGGCGAGCGCCTGCGCGGCGACCATCGGCTGGGTCGCCGCCATCAGCTCGGAATAGGTGGCGGCGTCGGCGGGCTGGGAGCCGGGGGCATAGTCCCACAGCCGGGCCAGCGCCCCGCCGCCGCTGCGCCGAAGCATAGCCAGCGGATCGGCGAGGTCGGCATAAAGCAAGCGGTGGTGCCGGATCATCGCGCCTAGGCCGGGCGTCGCCAGCAGCGCAGCGCCGCGCACCCCGAGCGTCCAGCGATCGCCGATGCGCTGCGCCAGCCCGAGCGAGGCGGCGGCGAGAAGCAGGGTGGTGACCGCGTCCTCGGTAAGGCGGGCGGCGGCGGCGGCCTCCTCGCCGGTCAGGGGCGCGGCGGCGAGGGCGTCGAGCAGGCCGCTTTCGACAAAGGCGGCGGTGACTTGGCTGTAGACGAAGCCGGCGGTGAGATCGAACAAGCGGCGGGCATGGGCGCGGGCGATCCAGCGGCCGGGGAGCAGGCGCTGCGCCAGGGCCTGGAAGCGGGGGCTGGCGATCAGCCGGTTGCGCCACTCAACCAGCGCCAGGCCGGGATGCGAACGCGCGGCGGGCAAGGGACGCTGTCTGTCAAGCACGCTTGTTCCTTATTGCTGTCAACAAGAATGGACACGTGTTAGGTTGTCCGTCAATGGAGGCGGCGATGCAGGGCGCGGAGCAAGTGGTGGTGATCGGCGCCGGGATCGGCGGCCTTGCCAGCGCGATCCATCTCGCCTCCCGCGGCGTGCCGGTTACCCTGGTCGAGAAGGACGCCCACCCCGGCGGCAAGGTGCGCCGGCAGGAGGTCGGCGGGGTGGCGATCGATGCCGGGCCGACGGTGTTCACCTGCAAGGACGTGTTCGAGGCGCTGTTCGCCGAGGCCGGGGCCGACCTCGACCAGCGTTGCGCCATTCGCCGCGCCGACCTGCTGGCCCGCCATGCCTGGAGCGAAGGCGAGCGGCTCGACCTGTTCGTCGATCCGAAACGCAGCGAGCAGGCGATCGGGGAATTCGCCGGGGCGGACGCGGCGCGCGGCTACCGTGTCTTTGCCGCCGAGGCGAAGCGGATCCACGGCATCCTCGACTCCTCCTTCATGCGTAACAGCCGGGTCTATCCACCGATGCTGATGTGGCGGATCGGGCTGTGGCGGCTCGGCGCGCTGCGGGCGATCCGGCCTTACGAGAGCCTGTGGAGCGCACTGGGCGACCATTTTCGCGATCCACGGCTCAGGCAATTGTTCGCGCGCTACAGCACCTATTGCGGCTCCTCGCCCTTTGACGCGCCCGCAACCCTGATGCTGATCGCGCATGTCGAGGCCGAGGGCGTGTGGCTGATCGAGGGCGGGCTGAGCGCGCTCGCCGACGCGCTGGCGACGCTGGCCCGCGAGCAGGGGGCGCGGCTGCGGTTCGGCGAGCCGGTCAGCGAAGTGCTGGTCGAGCGCGGCCGCGCGGCCGGCGTGCGGCTGGCGAGCGGCGAGGTGATCCGCGCGTCGACGGTGATCGCCAATGCCGATCCGGCGGCGCTTGGCTCCGGCATGTTCGGGGATGCGGCGCGGCGCGCGGTGCGCCCGGTGCCGCGCGCGCGGCGCTCGCTGTCGGCGGTGACCTGGCTAATCAAGGCGCGCAGCGATGGCTTTCCGCTCGACCGGCACAATGTGTTCTTCTCGCCTGACTATCGCGCCGAGTTCGACGCCCTGAAGCAGGGCCGGCTGGCGGCCAGCCCGACCGCTTATGTCTGCGCGCTCGACCGTCCCGGCCAGCCACCGGGCGAGGGCGAACGGTTGCAGGTCATCGTCAATGCGCCGGCCAACGGCGACACCCACCCTTACGGACCCGAGGAGATCGCCGCATGTGGAACCGCGATGCTGGAGCGGCTGCGTCGTTGCGGCTTGACGCTGGAGCCGCAGGCGGAGCCGCTGGTCACCAGCCCGGCGGACTTCGCGCACCGCTTCCCGGCGACGGGTGGAGCCCTTTATGGACGGGCCTCGCACGGGTGGGCGGCCTCCTTCCTCCGGCAGAGCGACCGGACTCGGATCCCTGGGCTTTATTGCGCCGGCGGGAGCACCCATCCGGGGGCGGGGGTGCCGATGGCAGCCTTGTCCGGGCGCCTGGCCGCGCAGACCGTGCTGGGGGACTGGGCTTCGACCAGGCGGTTCCGGCCGGCGGCTATGCCTGGTGGTATGTCGATGCCATCTCCGACTGCGGTGCCTTCGGGCTGACCATCATCGCGTTCCTGGGCTCGGTTTTCTCGCCCTACTACAAGAAGAGTGGGCGGGGCGATCCGCTGGATCATGCCTGCATCAACGTCGCGCTCTACGGGCCCAAGGGGGCGCGGTGGACGATGACCGAGCGCGGTCATTCGAGCCTGTCGCGCGGGCCCGACCACCTGGCGATGGGGGACAGCCTGCTGCACTGGAAAGGCGACCGGCTGGAGATCGACATCGAGGAGCAGGCGATCTGGCTCGGCGTGCCATTCCACCCGCCGGTACGGGGCAAGGTGGTCGTCGAGCCCGAGATGTGGAGTGGGCAGCGTTTCGCGCTCGATCCCGCCGGTCGCCACCATTGGCGGGCCTTCGCGCCGCGCTCGCGAATCCGGGTCGAGATGGAGCGCCCGGGCATCAGCTGGAGCGGGACCGGCTATCTCGACGGCAATCACGGCAGCGAGGCGCTGGAGGACGGCTTCGCCGACTGGCAATGGTCGCGGGCCCACGTCGGCGCCGAAGCGGCGGTGTTGTACGAGGGCGTTCGCCGCGACGGGTCGACCTTCGCCTCCGCGTTGCGCTTCGACGCGCACGGCCATGGGCAGGAAGAGCCGCTGCCGATGGGCGCGCCCTTGCCCGCGACGCGCTGGCTGATGGGGCGTCGGACCCGGGCCGATCGCGGCCACGCGCGGGTGGTGGGGACGTGGGAGGACAGCCCGTTCTACGCCCGCTCGGCGGTCGCCAGCCGGTTGTTCGGGCGGGAGGTTCTGGCGGTGCACGAAAGCCTGTCGCTTGACCGCTTCCGCTCGCCGATCGTGCAGTGGATGCTGCCCTACAAGATGCCGCGGCGGCCCTAGGGCTCCTTCGTCTCGTCGGCCTTGCGGGCGCGGTCGCGCGCGATCTCGCGGTTGATCGACACCAGTTGCCAGCCGCCGATGCCGAGCACGACCACCGCGACGAACACCATCTCGATCCAGCCGTAATTGGTCATGCCTGTCCTCCCGCGATGATCCGTGCCGCCGCCAGCTCGGGTCGTTCCTCGTGCAGCAGATGGCCGAGGCCCGGCACCAGCTCGAACGCCGCTTTCGCCAGCCGCGCCGCGCGGCGGGCGTCGGACGGGCGAATGGACCGATCCTCGGCGCCGTGCACGATGGCCAAAGGGACGGGCAGGTGGGGAAGCGCGCGTTCAAGCGGCTCGAGCCGCCAGTTCGCCATCATCGCGATCGTGCCGCGCAGGTGATCGGGATCGGCGAACAGCCGCTGGTAGAGTGCGATTCCCCTGGGTTCGATCCGCGATCCTGTCGCCCGCTCGAGGAATCGCTCGACCTGCCCGGGAGTGCGCGCGACCGAGGAGAAGAGGGAGATGGCGAGCGGGTTGAGGAACAGCATCCGTGCGAAGCTGCCGAACAGCGGCGCGGCGCTTCCGCCCATCGGCAGCAGGGCGGGGCAGAAGGCGGTGATCGGTCCGGCGACCGTGCCGTCGATGGCCATCCGGCAGGCGATCGCGGCGCCGGCGCTGTGCGTGGCGACGTGCGGCTTCTCGATCCCGAGACTGGCGAGGAGCCGGGCGATCGCATCGGCCATCCCATCGAGTGTCGGGCCGCCGCGGAGGGCGCCGCGCGTGAAGCCGTGGCCGGGAAGGTCGGGGATGACGAGCTGGAAACGGTCGGCGAGCATGGGCGCGACGTCGCGCCAGCTGTGGTTGCTGGCGCCGGTGCCGTGGAGCAGCAGCAGGGGCGGCCCCTGACCGAGCAGTTGCACATGCCACTGGAGGCCCGCGACCTCCACGAACCGGCTATGCTCGTGGAGCGGCCAGTCCCGGCCCTGGGTCGCGAAGTCGAGCATGGCTCAGGCGGCGGCGCCGGTCACCGCGGCGGCGACGGCGGAAGCCTGGCCGAGCGGCAAGTGGAGGTAGCGGGCCGCCATGTCCTTCGCGAGGGTCGAGGCTTCGGGCCGGGCGCGCGGACCGATGTCGATGACCAAGGCGCGCAGCGAAGCGCCGGCAACCCGGCGCGCGGCAGCGGCGGCATCGGCAAGGGCGGCGACGCGGTCCTGTCGCCCGTCGAGCGCGACATTGGCCCGGCCGTCGGTCAATACCACCAGCGCCGGGATCCGACCGCGTGCGGCCGCGGCGAGCGCAAGATCGCGCGCGGCATCGATTCCCGCGGCAAGCGGCGTGCCGCCGCCGCCCGGAAGCTCGGCCAGCAGGCGGCGGGCGCGGGTCAGCGAGCGGGTCGGGGGAAGCAACAGGGTCGCGCCATCGCCGCGGATCGCGACCAGCGCGACTTCGGCGCGGCGGACATAGCTTTGCTGGAGCAGGCTTTCGACCGCACCCTTGGCCTCGGCCAATCGCTGCGCCGCGGCCGAGCCCGAGGCATCGACCGCGAACACGGTCAGCGCGGTGGACTTGGCCTCGTGGCGGCGGATGCGCAGGTCGTCCCGCGCGATCCGGATCCGGTCGGTACGACCGCGCAGCTTTTGCCAAGGGGCGGCTGCGCGCAACGTGTCGAGGATCGCCAGCCGCGCGCCGTTGCCGGGCTTGCCGGCGCGGGCGCCGATCAGCCGCCCATGCAGCGGAGACTGGCGGCGACCGGCCTTGCCTGCACCGGCCTGTTTCCTGCCCGCGTCGCCCGCCGCCAGCAGCGAGGCGAGCAGCTGGCTCGGAAGCGCGGTGCGGACGGCGTCGAGCACCACGTCCTCGAGCTTGCGCTGGCCGTCGGAGGGCGGGGGCGGGTGATCGGGCGCCTGCTCGGGCTCTGGCTCGGGCTCCGCAGCCGGAAGGCGGGTGGCGCGGGGAGCCAGCACGGTGCGCAGGGCGAAACCGAGCGCGGCGGAATCGATGGCGGCGCCTCCCCGCATCGCGGCGTGCGCGCGGGCGGCGTGCAGCGCGAACAGGTCGGCGCGGGCGCCGGCGACGCCGAGCATGGCGGCGGCCTCGGCGATGGCGGTCCGCGCCTCGTCTTCGGACATGGCTGGGCCGGGCGGCTCGTCATCGCCGGCTCCGCCGCTGCCGGGGAGATGGAAGGCGACACGCTCCAGCAGGCAGGGCGCGAGGGAGATCTCGTCGGCGTCGCTGCGGTCGAGCAGCAATACGGCAGGACCACCGTCATCCATCGCCGCGGCGATCCGCCCGGCGATGGCGCCGCTCAACCGCTCGGCGCCGGGTATGAGCAGCAACCCGCCGCGCGCTTCCTCCAGCAGGCCCGCGCGCCGCACCGGGCGGGAGGCGGCCAGCGTCGCGGCGACGTCGAGGCCGCCGTCGAGACGCTCGGCATCGACGGTCGGCGGAAGCTTGCGCAGCGGCGTGGGCGCCATCAGCGCGGCCAGTTCCTGGTCCGCCTCGCCCTCATCCCTGATCCACAGGCCGCCGAACAGGCGCGGGTGCGATGCCACCAGCAGGGCGGCGAGTTCGGCGTCCCCGCCTAGTCCCACAGCTCGGCCATCGCGCGCTCGATCCGCACGGTCGGCCCGGTCTCGTCCAGCACGCCGCGGCGCAGGCGGTGGCGCAGTGCCATCGGTGCGACCGCCCGAAGGTGGCTTCGTCCGACCGCCGTCTCGCCCTCCAGCGCGGCAAGTGCGCGGGCGGCCCGGATCAGGGTCAGTTCGCCGCGCAGTCCATCGGCGCCGACCGCCATGCACAACATCGCGGCATCGGCCAGCGTCGCTTCCGGCACGCTGAGCTGGGCAAGCAGGGTTCGTCCCTCGGCGATCTGGCGCAGGACCTGCCGGTCCTTGCGCTTCCACTTGGTGCCGAAGGCCTTGGCGTCGCGCTCGGCAGCGTCGCAGCGGCGCATGATCTCGATCCGCTGGCCGATATCCTGCGGGGTGCGCACCTCGACCGACAGGCCGAAGCGGTCGAGCAGTTGCGGGCGCAATTCGCCTTCCTCGGGATTGCCGCTGCCGACCAGCACGAAGCGGGCGTCGTGGCGGACGCTGAGGCTTTCGCGTTCGACCACGTTCTCGCCGCTGGCGGCGGCGTCGAGCAGGAGGTCGACGAGATGGTCCTCAAGGAGGTTGATCTCGTCGATGTAAAGGAAGCCGCGATTGGCGCGGGCAAGCAGGCCCGGCTCGAACGCCTTTTCGCCCGCGACCAGGGCGCGTTCGATGTCCAGCGACCCGGTCACCCGGTCCTCGGTCGCGCCGAGCGGCAGGTCGACGAAGGGGACCGACACCTCGTCGATCTTGCCGTTGCCGCCGTGGCTGCACTTGATGCCGGCCGGGTCGCAGTTGAAGCGGCAGCCGGCGACTACCTTCATTGGCGGAAGCAGGGCGGCAAGCGCGCGGGCGGCGGTCGACTTGCCCGTGCCGCGATCCCCGAACACCATCACCCCGCCGATCCGCGGCTCCACCGCCGCGATCAGAAGCGCGCGCTTCATCTCGTCCTGGCCGACGATCGCGGAGAAAGGAAAGGCGGCCATGAGGCTCCAGTGTCAACGTGCTTGGACGGAGGCTATCGTCAATCCAGCTTGCGGTCCAGCCATCGTCGAGTTGCCTCCGGCATTTCCTCCGCTACGGCGCTGCGATGCCGATCCTTGCTCTCCCAGCCGAAATCGTGGTCACCGCGCGGGCGCTGCCCGATCCGGCGGCTGAGCGCCTGCTGGGGGTCAGCCGGATCGATCGCGACCGGCTGGAGGATGCCGGCGGGCTGGGGGTCGAACAGGTACTTCGTGAGGCGGCGGGGGTGATCCTGTTCCGCCGGTCGGACGCGCGCAGCGGGCAGCCGACCAGTCAGGGCGTGACCCTTCGCGCGCTGGGCGGGAATGCCGCGAGCCGGGCCTTGCTGGTGCTCGACGGCGTGCCGCAGTCGGACCCGTTCGGCGGGTGGATCAACTGGCCCGCCTACGATCCCGCGGCGCTTGCGGCGGTGCGCATCGTGCGTGGCGGCGGAAGCGTCGCCGACGGCCCCGGCGCGCTGGCCGGGACCATCCACCTGACGAGCGCGGTCGGCGAGGGGATTGCGGGGAGCGTCGAGGCCGGCAGCAGGTCGGCCTTGTACGGCAGTGCCCGGGCCGGGATGGCGCTGGGTCCGGGAAGCCTGTTGCTGTCGGGCTATGGCGGGCGGGGCGAAGGCTTCGTCCCCGTCGAGGCGAGCGTGCGCGGACCGGCCGATCGGGCATCGCCTTATGCCTATGGCGGCGGACGGGTTCGCTGGGTCGGCGAGGTCGCCGCGGGGCTCGGGCTGGAGGCCGCGGTGAGCGGTTTCGACGACCGGCGCGAGCGGGGGCTGGCCTTTACCGACAATCGCACAAGGGGCGCCGATGCTTCGCTGCGGCTGGTCGGGCGGGGCGAGTGGGGCTGGTCCGCGCTGGTCTATGGCCAGCGCCGGGAGTTCGAGAGCAGCTTCGCCAGCACCGACCGGACCCGCACCACCGCGACCCGCACCGCCCTGCAATATGACGTGCCCGGCCGAGCGGTCGGGTGGAGCGCGGAGCTCCGGCCGCCGGTGGGTAAGGGGACCGAGCTTCGCCTTGGCACTGACGGGCGGCGGATGACCGGGCGCTCCGATGAATTCGGGGCCTATAGCGCAGGGCAGCCGACCCGCGACCGGAGCGCGGGCGGGAAAAGCGCGCATGCCGGGCTGTTCGCCGAGCTGACCTGGCAGGAAGGCCGCTTCACGCTGAGTGGCACCGCGCGGATGGACCGCTGGACCATCTCCGATGGCGTATTGCGGGATCGTTCGCTGGTCACCGGTACCGTCAGCGAGGAGCGCGTGCCCAGCCGCCGGGTCTGGCGGCCGACCGCGCGGGTTGCGGCGGGTGCGTCGGTGTCCGAGCGGGTCGCGCTGCGTACGGCGGCTTATCTCGGCTGGCGGTTGCCGACGCTCAACGAACTCTTTCGCCCGTTTCGCGCCGGGACCGATGCGGTCGCCGCCAACCCCCTGCTGACCCCTGAGCGGCTGCGCGGGGCGGAGGTCGGGGCCGACTGGCGAAGGGGCGGGGCCTCCGTGTCGGTAACTGCCTTTGCCAATCGCCTGCTCGACCCGATTGCCAACGTCACGCTGGGGACCGGTCCGGGCACCTTTCCGGCCGTCGGCTTCGTCGCTGCGGGCGGCAGCTATCGCCAGCGCCGCAACCTCGACCGGATCGACGTGACCGGGCTCGAAGCCGCGGGGTCGTGGACGCGGGGAGAGTGGACGCTTGGCGGCTCGCTGTCGCTGGCGGATGCGCGGGTCAGGGCGACCGGGGCGGCAGCGCCGCTCGATGGGCTGCGCCCGGCGCAAACGTCGTCTTTCGGTGCCGGGGCGAGCGTGAACTGGGAGCGCGGCGGGCGGTCGGCCGGGGTGCAGCTGCGCCATTCGGGGCGTGCCTACGAGGATGACCTCAACCGCCTGTCGCTGCCGGCTGCAACCACCGTCGATGCGGCGGCGGCGTGGTCTCTGTCGCCGCGCGTGGCGATGACGGTGCGGGCCGAAAACCTGTTCGATGCCCGGGTGATCGCCGGGCGGACGGGGGACGGGATCACCGAACGCGCCACCCCGCGCAGCCTGTGGCTCGGGCTCCGCCTGACGCGCTGACCGTTGCCGGGAAACGACACCTGCCGTCATTCTGGCCGCGGGCCGCGCAGGGGTGACACAATCTGCCGGCTGGGGCATTGGCGCGAAGGGGGCTGTTGAGAAGAGTTTACATTTGCGACCACTGGTGCCGACCTCTGTCCGAACGACCTTGCTGGCCGGGTGCGCCACTCTGATCTTCGCTGCTTCTCCGGCTGCCGCGCAGGTCGCCGCGCCCGAGCCCCAGCGTCCGGTCTGCCCGCCCGAGGGTCCGACCGTCGCCCCGCCGCCACCTTCCGGAAGCAATCTGCCGCAGGTCGACCCGATCATCTGCCAGGAGGAGCTGGCCCGCGACGTGCCGCCGATCGGCGCCGACGATCCGGCCCTTGCAACGCCGCTCGAAAGCGTGGCCGAGTTCGAAGCGCGCCTGCGGGCGCAGGAGGCCGCCGGCATCGACGTCGCTCCCACCGCCGATCCCGAGCTGACCCAGCCGCTGCCGCCGCTAAGCCAGTTCGACGTGCGCGAAGTGGAGCTGGCCCAGCCGGAAGCGGCAGAAGCCGTGCCCGAGCTGCGGTACGCCATCCGCGTCGAGGGGCTGACCGAGGTCGACGCGCTCACCGATGTCAGCATGCAGAGCGAATTCGACAGCCTGTCGGCGCTCGAGGACGGGGACGGCAAGGCGGCGAACGAGGCGATGCTCTCGGCTCGGCTGACCGAGGACAGCAAGCTCCTCCAGCGGATTCTCCAGGCCGAGGGCTGGTACGACGGCGCGGTGCAGACCCGGATCGAACGGGCGACGAGCGAGGATGGCCAGCCGGTCACCGCCGTGCTGCAGGTGTCGCCGGGAACACGCTACACCCTCGGCAGCATCGCGCTCCAGGCGGACGCTCCGACCCCGCCCGATCTCATCACCAGGAACCTTGCACTGAACGTCGGCGAGCCCATCGTCGCCCAGCGCATCCAGGGGGCGGAAGCGAACGTCGCCATCGTCCTTCCGCAGGAAGGCTATCCGTTCGCGACGATCGGCCAGCGCGACGTGCTGCTCGATCCCGAAACGCATCTTGGCGATTACACCCTGCCGATCACGCTGGGACCGCGGGCGCGGTTCGGCGGGTTCCGCACCACCGGCGACCTTGCCTTCGGGGCCGGCCATGTGAAGACGCTGTCACGGTTCAAGGCGGGCGAATTGTACGACAGCCGCGACGTCGACGACCTGCGCCAGGCGCTGGTCGCGACCGGGCTGTTCACCACCGTCGCGGTCGAGCCCGAGCGCACGGGCCAGGTCAACCCCGACGGCACCGAGACGGTGACCATGCTGGTGACGCAGGACGCCGGCCCGCCGCGGACGTTGGCGGCGAGCGCCGGCTACGGCACCGGCCAGGGCTTCCGGGTCGAAGGCAGCTGGACCCACCGCAACCTGTTCCCGCCCGAAGGCGCGCTGGTCGCTTCTGCCGTCGCAGGGACCCAGGAGCTTGGCGCGAGCGCCATCTTCCGCCGCTCCAACGCGGGCAAGCGCGACCGCACGCTGCAAGCCGGGATCGAGGCGCTGCGGAGCGATTATGACGCGTTCGAGGCGCTGACCGGGCGGATTTTCGGGCGGCTGAGCTACGACAGCACGCCGATCTGGCGAAAGACCTTCACCTGGGGCATCGGCGCCGAAATCCTCGGCACGATCGAAAAGGACTATAATTTCGCGCTCGGCCGGCGGGACGACCGCAAGTTCCTGATCGGCGCGCTGACCGGGCAGGTCGGGTTCGATAAGACCGACAGCCTGCTCGACCCGACCAAGGGGTTCCGCGCGCAGATCCTGGTCCAGCCCGAGGGCGCGCTGAGCGACGGCTTCCGCCCGTACCTGCGCAGCCAGCTCGACGGCAGCGCCTATTACCCGGTCGGCGACAGCATCGTCGTCGCGGCCCGCGCTCGTGCCGGCACCACGCTTGGGATCGATCGCTTCCAGCTTGCGCCGTCGCGCCGGTTCTACGGCGGCGGCGGCGGATCGGTGCGCGGCTTTGCCTACCAGCAGCTTGGTCCCAAGGATCCTGAACTGCGTCCACTCGGCGGGCTGAGCCTGGTCGAGGCGGCGGGCGAGGTGCGCTACCGCTTCGGCGACTTCGGCGTGGTCGGGTTCGTCGACGTGGGCCAGGTCTATGAGGACCGCGTGCCGAGCTTGAGGGATCTGAGGACCGGGGTCGGCATCGGCGCGCGATACTATACCAGCTTCGGACCGCTTCGGGTCGATGTCGCCACCCCGCTCGGTCGGCGCGAGGGCGAAAGCCGCTTCAACGTCTACATCTCGATCGGCCAGGCGTTCTGATGAGCGAGACCACCGCAACCGCCGAGGGGCTGCCCGAGGGCGAACGCGAGACCATCATCGTTCGTCGCCACCGCAACTGGCCGCTGACCATTGCCAAAGTCCTGCTGGGGCTGGTGGTCGGGCTTGCACTGCTGGTGCTGGCGCTGTTCGCGTTCATCAACACCGATCCCGGCCGCCGCTTCGCCGCCGACCGCATCGAAGCGCTCGAATTCGCCAACGGAATGAAGATCGGGGTCGGGCGGATCGACGGATCGCTGACCGGGGCGATGACGATCCGCCGCTTCACGCTGTCCGATCCGCGCGGAGTGTTCTTCGCGTCGCCGCTGGTCCGGCTCGACTGGCGCCCGTTCGATTATTTCAACAACCACGTCGATATCCGAAGCCTGGTCGCGCCGACCGCGACCCTGGCGCGGTTGCCCGAATTCAAGGCCACGCCGCCGAGCGACGGGCCGCTTCTGCCCGACCTCGACATCGACATCGGCCGGCTGAAGGTCGATCGGCTGGTGATCGGGCCGTCGGTAACCGGTGAGCAACGGGTCGGGTCGATCGACGGACGAGCGCGCATCGCCAATCGCCGGGCGCAGGTGGCGCTGCAGGCAGCGGTGATCGGCGGCGAGGGCCGTGCGGGCGGCGACCGGCTGGCACTCAACCTCGATGCCGTGCCCGAAGACAACAAGCTGACGCTCGACGCCTTCGTCAGCGCGCCGGCGGATGGCGTGCTGACCAAACTCGCCGGGCTGACCGCACCGGTGCGGGCGCGGGTGCAGGGCAGCGGGGACTGGAAGCAGTGGAACGGCCGCTTGCTTGCCGACCTCGACAACCAGCCGTTCGCCCGGCTTGCGCTGACCGCCCGTGACGGCACCTTCGGGGTGCGCGGGCCGACCCGGGTCGCGCGGTTGGTCGAGGGACCGACCGCGGCGCTGCTGGGACCGATCACCAACGTCGCGCTGCAATCGACCTGGGCCAACCGCCGCGCCGACCTCAATGGCCGCTTCTCGAGCGATGCCTTCACTTTGGTGGCGAATGGTGTCGCCGACCTCGGCCGCGACCGGTTCGAGGATCTAAAGGTCAATTTCGGGCTGCTGAAGCCGCAGGTGCTGGCACCCAATCTCGCCGGACGCGACGTGCGCGCCGCGCTGACGCTGAACGGGACGCTGCGCAAGCCGACGGTCGATTACCGGGTGACGGCCGCAAGCCTCGCGTTCAACGACATGGGGCTGCAAGGACTCGATGCGAGCGGCAAGGCCCGGTTCGACAAGAACCAGATGATCGTGCCGATCGCCGCCACCGCCCGCGCGATCACCGGCCTCGACGTGGCGGCCGGCGGCACCATCACCAACGTCCGCCTCGACGGCGATCTGGCGGTCGACTGGCCGCGGATCGTGTCGGACAATATCCGCATCCGCTCCAACCGGATCGACGCCAGGGCAATCGTCCTCGCCGACGTCGGCAGCGGGCTTTACACCGGGGCGATCGACGGGCGCATCAACGACTATCGGGTCGACAGCGTCGGCATCTTCAACATCGACACCGACGCTGATGTGAAGACCGTTCCAAGCGGCGGCTTCGCTTTGGTCGGCCGGGTCCGCGCGCAATCGACGCGGCTGTTCAACGAGGGCGTGCGCAGCTTTCTCGGCGGCAATCTGATCGCGTCGAGCGATGTCGCCTACGGGACCGACGGGATCATCCGTTTCTCGCGGTTGAGATTGAACGCGCCGCTGCTGCGGGTCACCGACGGGCGGGGCAGTTACTCGCCCGACGGCCGGATCGACCTTCGCGCGCAGGGCGTGTCGCAGCAATATGGGCCGGTCGGGGTGCAGGTCGCCGGGACGGTCGCCAGTCCCCGCGCGATCGTCACCGCGGCGCGGCCGGGCTTCGGGATCGGCATCGCCGGGCTGACCGCCGATATCCGCAGTACCGGCAACGCCTATGCGATCCTGGCGCGGGGGCGGAGCGACTATGGCGATTTCACCGCCGACGTGTCGGTGCAGACCGCAGCGGGGCCGCTGACGGTCGACATCCGCCGCGCGACGCTTGCCGGGGTCACCGTCCAGGGCCGGGTGCGGCAGACACCGGCCGGGCCGTTCGCCGGGCAGTTGAATGCGCGCGGGGACGGGCTCGGCGGCGTGGTGCGGCTGGCCGCGGCGGGTCGCTTCCAGCAGGCGATCGTCAACCTGCGCGCCCGCAACGCCATCCTGCCGGAGCCCGCGGGAATCGCGGTCGGCGCCGCCATCGTCGATGCCCGGATCACGCTGTACGACCAGCCGGAGATCGTCGCCGACGCCCAGCTGGCGGACGCGCGGTTCGGGTCGACCACCATCTCGGCGCTGCGAACCATCATCAATTATCGCGGCGGGCAGGGCTTTGCCCGCGGCGTTGCGGAAGGCACGTCGGGCGTGCCGTTCCGGATGGCCTTCAACAGCGATCTGACGCCGCGATTGTGGCGCGCATCGCTCAAGGGACGGGTCAACGGAATCGACGTCCGTACCGAAAGCCCTGCGCGCATCGTGCCGCGCGGCGGCAGCTACGAGCTGCTTCCGACCCGGCTGGCGTTCGATCGCGGCAGCATGCGGCTGGCCGGAAGCTATGGCCGCGAGCTGGCGCTGCAGAGCCGGATCGATTCGGTCGACATGAGCCTGATCAACATCTTCGCGCCGGGGCTGGGTGTCGGCGGGCGGGCGACCGGGAGCATCGACTTCGTCCAGGCCGGCAACGCTTTCCCGCGGCTCGACGCAAGCCTTGCGATCCGCAACTTCACCCGCACCACTGCCGCCTCGGTCAGTCGTCCGCTCGACGTCAATCTCGTCGCGCGGCTGGCGCCGGGGACCGGCACGCTGAACGCCGTGATGCGCACCCGGGGCACGGTGGTGGGCCGGGTGCAGGCGGCGATCCAGCCCCTGCCGTCGGGCAGCTGGACCAGCCGCATCGCCGGCGCTCCGCTCAGCGGCGGCATCCGCTACATCGGTCCCGCCGATGCGCTTTTCTCGCTTGCGGGGCTGGCCGACCAGAGCCTTGCCGGACCGCTCGGCGTCGCGGCCGACTTCGGCGGCCGGGTCGAGCGGCCGAGCCTCCAGGGCGTCGTGCGTGGCCGGGGGCTGACCTATGCCAATGCGACCTACGGCACGCGGATCACCGACATGGCGTTGCAGGGCCGCTTTACCGGCGAGCGTCTGCAGATCGACCAGCTGACCGGGCGCGCTGGGAGCGGCACAGTGACCGGCAACGGTTATGTCAGCCTGGCGGCGGCGAGCGGCTATCCGGCCAATTTCGACCTGTCGCTCGACAATGCGCGGCTCGCCGACAGCGATGCCCTGCGGGTAACCGCGACCGGCAACGTGCGGCTGATCAAGGCCGCCAACCAGTCGCCGGTCTTGAGCGGCACGGTGCGCCTGCCCGCCACCCGCTATCAGATCGTCCGCCAGGGCTCTGCCCAGGTGCCCGAGCTGACCGGGGTCCGGTTCAAGCCGCCGAGGGGCAGGCCGAGGGTCACCGGCGATGCGCCGCCGCAGTCGGCTGCCGCAAGCTTCGGCGACGTTCGCCTCGACCTCAATATCGTCGCGCCGGGACAGCTGTTCGTGTCGGGCATGGGGCTGGAATCCGAATGGCGCGCCGACATGCGCGTCGGCGGGACCAGCCAGGCACCGCGGATCACCGGAACCATCGACCTGGTGCGCGGTACCCTGGGCTTCGCCGGCCGCTCCTTCGAGCTGCAGGAGGGCCGGGTGCGGTTCAACGGCGGCAGTGCGACCGACGCTACGGTCGCGATGCAGGCGACCGAATCGATCGAGGACGTCGACGTGACGGTGAACGTCGCCGGCGCCGCGCTCGACCCGCGGATCACCTTCACCAGCTCGCCCGGCCTTCCGCAGGACGAAATCGTGTCGCGCATCCTGTTCGGCAATTCGGTCGGCCAATTGTCCGCGATCCAGGCGGTGCAGCTGGCGGCCTCGCTCAACACCCTGCGCGGGTCGGGCGGGGGCGGGCTCAATCCGCTCGGCAAGCTGCGGCAGGTGGCGGGAATCGACAGGCTCCGAATCCTTGGCGCCGACGACACCACCGGGCGCGGGACCGCACTGGCAGCGGGCAAGTATATCGGCGACGACATCTATCTGGAGGTCGTGACCGACGCCCGCGGGTTCACCGCCACCCAGCTGGAGGTCACGCTGAGCCGCAGCCTGTCGATCCTCAGCCAGGCAGGCGGATCGAACAGCACCAACGTCAACGTGCGGTACCGGAAGACATATTGATGAGGGTCGGGGCGGTCCTGCTGTGCCTGCTTGCGCTGGGTGCATGCGGGGACCGCCGCGACTTTGACGAGCGCTACAACGATGCCGGAGCCGAGCTCGAGAATCGGGCACGGGCGATCGACCAGAACCTCGCCAACGAACTTCCCGCCGACGAGCGCGACGGAAATTCGTCCGAATAGGAGCAATGTGAGGCTGCACTAAAGCTGCGCTCCTACAAGAGGGGCCTGTTTGCTTTGCAACGAGGATCATTGGCACAAAGATGCTCCCAGGGCCGCGTCCGTTTGCAGGCGATTGCGCCGATCGCACGGGTAGAACTCACGGAGCCTGCCACAGAGGGGTAAATCAGTGGCCTGCTGGGTGGAGCGGCACCGGGTACAATGAGGACCGGCGTTCGAGATCGCGACAGTCGCATGCTTAAGCAGCTTGCCTTTCTGTTCTCTATACGTTCTCAACGGCATCATGCGGCGAGTCGACGATAAGCACCTGCGCGAGCTTGCGCTCGAAACGATTGAGGAAGCGGCCGCTGCAGCTCACATGGGTCCGGTTCGCCGAAGCAGAGGGATCGCGCTGGCCCTTGCGTGGCTCCGCCACAGGGGCAGTGAAAAGGTTCTGCCGCTCTGGCCGTTTAATGGATTTTGGGAGGGGCTGGGCAGCGAGCGACAGCATGATCGCTGGTCTGCCGTGAACGCTGCTGCCAATGCGATTTATCTGGCGCTCGATGTGCCTCGGCGTCCGGCTGTAATTTCAGCTTTCGAGTGTCAGCTGCGGCACACATCTGGAGGGAGCGAGGCTGCCGGCCCTACCAAAGGGAAAGCCGGTATGCCGGATCGCGACCTGAATCACTCAGGTGAGACCTAGCTGTCTTTCTGCAGCTTCACGACACCAACCTGCCGGGCCGAGCAGGGGCACCATCATCTCCTTGGCTAGGGCAAACGCCGTCTTCGGCGCTATGCCCAGGCGAAGAGCGATTTCGCGGCTGCTGATGTGAATTCTGCTGAGCCTGACAATTTCCGGGAAGTCCACGGCCTTGGAGTCACCGCGCACAGATGCCATCCCCTTAAGTAGCGGCGTGGAGGATTTGGGGGAGAGGTTCAGCACTTCGCCAGCATCTCGCCGCGACATCACGTTGCTAAACTTCGCGCCCTCATAGTTGGAAACTTCGAAGAAAAATGAGCGAAGGAAGCGAATGCAGGTGTGGTCTACAAGAATCTGCTCTGTCAGTGCCCCAGTGCAATGATCGAGTTTGAAGGGCAGTGCACCATCAAGCAGGGCTTTGAAGATCGGTCCCCAAGGCTTCGCTCGGCCGCCAATTGAACCCACGGCGGTTCGCAGCGTGATGGGCTCGCTTGCGAGAGAAGATCGGGATGAGGATCCGATCCTCGCGATCAGGTCGTCAAGGACGGGCCCAGCGATCTGCGGAGCGCCATACCGAGGTATGCAGAAGCAATCGCCGTGAGTTTGCAGCATCTGCATCGCGATCAGCTGTTCAACGCCGTGGTGAGAGATGCCGAGCTTCCACGCTGCGCTCTCCAATGAAACCCGGCACACAATGATTTCGGCCAACTCGTCAATCTCGGCGGCGTCGTAACGGGGTGCTGCCCGACCCTCATGCAGGGCAAAAACAGTTCCAAGCGCACCCTGCCTACGAAGATCAGCGACGCCCTTGGTAGAATATCCGAGGCGAGCCGCCGCATCCTGAGTGCTGAGTGTCTGCCTGCCCAGATGACTGGAGTTTGGACCGTCGAGATCGATAGAGGAGCGGAACTGCTCAATCGTGTCTCGTAATTGGCGTGTAAGTCCTTCGTGACTGGGTAGTCGAAGGAAGCGCATTGTGCTTCCGCCATTGCCGTCTTGATGACGGGTGGATGCGCTGCTTAGCCGGTACGCCATCAGGCCTTGAAGCGAATGGGGCCAGTCCAAAAGCATGTTCCAGGCAGCCGCGATGGCTTCGACCACCACAGATTTAGGCTGATTCCAGCTTGCATTCGTGCCGTATCGGGCTGGCGTGATGCGTGGCTGAATGACGATCGCCACCCTGACGAGCAATTCATACGTTTCAGCTAGGCCAAGATGCTGCAAGGCGGCGGGAAGTGCACCCAGGCTGTGCTGCCGGCGAGCGGTATCCGGGTGGACCAGGCCTACGGCCGCCTCAAGGCTTGATCGAAGCTCGTTCGGTACGACGTCGGACTCGACCGCTGAGAGATCCTCAACGCACCGATCACAACGAGCGACACCATTGGTGTGGTGCCAACGCTGGATACGCTCACAGCGAGCACAGCAATCTACAAGGTATTGCCATGTCTCGCAGCAGAAGGGGAAGGCTCGGAGCTGCCACAGCGCTCTATGGTGGGGCGAGATAGACAAAGCAGCCGGCGCGAAGCGCCTTACTGCGATGTCGATATCATTTCGCGGAATGGGCACCCCAAAGAACGCACGGCGCCCGGCATTATCGGTCGGATAAGAGCGAAGCTGCAGGTCTTCGACATCGACGCGCAGGCAATCGGCAATGACAGGAAGACCATCCCAGTTCGACGTCGATAACGTCGGCTTATGGCCATAGATCACGCCAGCCAGGCTCGTGATCGTTAGGGCATTCTCGATCCAGTTGGCTGCGGCAACCCTGGCGATGTAGCCGTCCAGCGACTCCCCCATGATGACGGGCTTCGGTGCCTCGATGCGCCATGGTGCTCGGGCATGCTGACTAGCTGTCGCCATGGCCTACTTAGCCCGGAAAGGGTTGTAGGCGATGCAGTGGTTGGCGATCGACCAATCATCAACTGCGTCAGCAAGGTCTTCGCGCCCGATGGCAGCGTCGTCTCGCCGCACAGCAGCGGCGAGAGCTGTCTCGATGACGCGGCAGAGCTGGCGAAGGTTTCCGTTGGACGCCTCGCAAAGAAGGCGAGCGAGAGCTTCTTCAGCAAGTCCTGACGAGAGCCGAAGGATGCCTCGATCGACGAGTTCGCCGTCTAAGCCGCTAACGAAGCCAAGGAACAGCTCTCTGTCCTCCTCCACAAGCCAATCGAGAGGCTCCATGGTAACCGGAGCATCCAATCGACCGGCAAGATCCGGGCTGCGCTTGAAAACGTCGCGTGCTTCCTCAGTAGCCAGAAACGCCATCGGGACGATGCCGCGATCCATCACGTCACGGAGAGCGGTCGCGATTGCTGAACTCATGGTCGGCCGGCGAGCCGCGCGGTTGAACTCGTCGATGATCAGCAACTGTGTCTCATAGCGCTCGAGAGCGTCGAAGGCCCGCATCCAGAGGACTGGCTCTGCACCATGCTCAGGACGTGGGACACCCATGGCTTTCAAGATGCTCGCGGGAATGGACCGAGTGGTGCCTGAGCCGTCGACCGTCGCGATGACAACAGGCTGGCTTCCTGGGGCATGCTCATCAGCCGCTTCAACGTAGGCTTTGAAACGCTCAGCTCCGACCGTCTTGCCTGAGCCAGTGTTTGCGATGAGGCGGACTCCGCCTTGTGTCTGCCCCTTCGAGAGTTGACCAGTCAATCGAAGCTCGTCGAGGGCAGCGACAAGCTCATCCTGCCGAGGGTAGGGGAGGCGGATCGCGCGAAACGAGGCCCGCGCCTCTGCCACACGACGCGAACGCTCGGAGGGGCGCTCCGCGCGCCCCTCCTTGCCGTTATCGGCCCGGACCGAGGTGTTCATCTGTTCGGCCATCTGACTGACCTCACTCATAGCTGCCGCTCACGCGGCGGGTGCGGGTGGGGCGACGGGCAGGCATCTTGCTCTCCTGACTCTCACTGGGCTGGCCCGCGTCACGACGGTCCCGTTTGTTCTTCGGCTTGCGAGATTGGTCGACAGGAAGTCGAGGAGCCAAAATCTCGTCGTCCAGCATCGTAGTTGCTGAGAGGTCGTGGGCGATGAACTCGTCGAGAGAAATGGCTTCTGGTTCGTCCATGTGGAGGTGGACGAGGTTGCCCGTGATCTGCCGGAGACGCGGGATCTCGTAGAGGCGTGCGACCGTAAGCCGCTCACGATGCTTAGCCTCCGGCGAGATGTTGCGAATGGCCTTGATGCGCCGCGAACGGAAAGCAATCCGCTCTGCCTCTGTGTTGAAGGCGGCCGCCTCTTCACGCGCACGCTCTAGGAGCTGATTGTGAAACCATAGCGGCATGCCGTTTGCATAGGTTTCGTCCGAGCAGCGAAGGATGGTGTGAGTCTTCTTGACGCGATTCCAGACGTGGACCACCGAGATATCTTGAGGGTCGTACTTCACCTTCACGGTGGCGATTGCATCTGCCCGCGACTGCCGCCGGGGTTCCACGGCAACGAGGTCTTCGAGCAAGCTCGGAACGCCGCGAATGCAGTGGTAGCGCAGGTTGAAGAGCCGCAAGCCGGTGTTGGACAGCTGCACGGCTGGTGACACATCCATGATTTCGCGTTGGAAGCCCGCAAGGTCGTGGATCAAGTCGATCCCATGCTTGGCGACACTCTTCTCGAAAACGAGCGCAGGCTGGCGGTCTTGGAGGCCGGAATGTGTCGAGATGTGATATTCCGCGATCGCGGCATTCACCAAGGCCTCCAGCTCGCGCACCGTGACGCATGCTTCCTGCTCGGGGTCGTGGCCGAGCTTACGCGCAAGCGCGATGGGCTTCGATCCGCCTGGAATCAGCTTGGTGACTTTCTCTTGCAGCGTGGGAAAAATGCGCTCGCCGATCGCGCGGTAGCGGGGCTTCTTGATGGGGCAGTGACGGACGGCAAAACCGGCCCCCTTGGCAGCGTCTTCGAGCGCCTGGCTCCGGAACTCAGCTGCGTTATCGACGATGATTTCGGCCGCCTTGCCGCAGATGCGGCGAAGGATGGGGTATCGCTCGATGAGCTTGGGCGGGGGGCGCTTCGGAAGGCTCGCACGCTTCAGCACCTCGCCTACCGTCCAGTAGGAAGGTGGGAGGTAGCTAATAACGTGGCCGAGAATCACCTCGCTGTGAACGTCAATCATGACGGTCAGCCATGGCTTGCCGGCCACCATCTCGTGATCGAGGTCGAGAACGAAGAACCCGTTGATCGGCGTATGGTCGATGATCGCCAGTTCGAGGGCGCGCTTTGCCGTCAGCGGGCGGCCTGAACCCTTCCAGTCGGCGTCGCTAGCGGCTTTGCCGTCGCGAGCTTCGCGGGTAACGGCCCCAATCAGCGCCCGGCAGGCTCGCCGCACGGTAGCGTAGTGCGGAATAGGATAGGGCTTCTCGGGTTTGGGATAGAGCGACGAGTTACCAGCATTGATGTCGCGCAACTCGTTGCTGATTTCAGTGGTCACGTCCGCGTAGCTGAGCTGCTGCGTCCAATTCAGGAGAGCACCCTTCTGAAGGACTTCCTGCGGTACGTCATCGAAGTAGGGAGCGCGGCGGACCCGGCCGGTCATCCGCACCATGTCGCGGATGTTACGGTCGCCTGCGAAACCACGGTCGGTACGCCACCGCTTGATGGTATGCGGATTGTCGTGCTCGCCGTACTTTTCGCGAAGCTCAGGCGTCCAATAATCGCCCAACGCCAATCCGATCGCCTTGACGCCATTCGGTACTCCGTGATCGTCGAGGATCTCGCATTGTGCGAGCATCTTGCGGGCCTTGGGGTCCAGTTCGTCGCAATCAGCGAACGTCCACTCCGCCTCAGAAGCCATCTTACGAGCGATCGATGCCCGCTCGGTCTCTCGTACGATAAGACGGCCTTCCAAGAGCAGCTCATCATAGCCCTCGGGCGTCAGCAACCCCATGAAGCCCTCTTTGTCTTCGATGATGTAGGGCAGGCCCGTTTGGCAGTGCATCAGATGAATGCGGCCCGGCATGGGCAAGCCAACGTACTTGTAAGGCGCCTCATCGATCTCGATGATTGTGTTCAGAGGGTAATTGTAATGCGACATAGCCTTCTCCCTGTTAGGCAATAGTTGTCCAGTCCGCTGAGCGACGGGCTCAGCGGTTAGTTCGCGCTCGAAGGCGCCTCGGTTCTCCTTGAAATGGGGTGGGTCTAGACGATACGCACAGGCGTCTCGTGGAAGATGGGCTGCGTGAGATCGATGCTGATGCGACCTCTGACGAGTAGCGCCTGAAGCACTGCCATGCCGCCTGGCGCGAAGCCGGGTTCGATGACCTCGGCGAGCTCTCCGTAGCTGCTAACCAGTCCGCATTTCAAAGCGAAGCTATCCAGCCGACGGATGTGATCGGGGCTGACCCGTGCGAAGCGACGCGACTGGAAAAGCTCGACGTTGTCACGGTGGTGACGCGACACGAAGATCTCGGGCGCCAGAACAATTTTGAACGTCCAGCCGCAGCGGCGACAGATTTCGGCGACCCCGGCAAGGGTATGACGGTAATCTTCGTCTTCGAGGTCGCGCTCGTTACGCTTGAGTTCGACGATTTCGACCGAGCCGTCCGTTTTCTGGACCTCGACGTCGCAAGTGTAGCGACGGAGCCGGCCATTCAACGGAAACTCGAAACGGCGGCGCTCGCTTTGGGCCCATTCTACTTCTTGATCTACCTCGCAGCGCATGAGGTAGGCGCGCTGCGTCATGCCTTCCCAGTATTGAAGACGGCGGCGCTTGTACGATGGCCACCAACCATTCTCGTGAGCGAGGTTACCGGTAAAGGTGCGCAAGGAACCACCGTGGACGGCTACATGCATGTGAGCCATCGTTACGAGTTCGTCGCCAGCCTCAGGCAAGTTCGTGAGCGGACGCACACGGGTACGATCGGGCGTGATTGCAGGATCTAGAAGCTGGCGAGCGATAGCAAAGCGCGGGTCGACGTGCGTGGCGACCGGTGTAGCTACGATATCGTCGTTTTGCTTGTTGCTGCTCATGCCTGCGGAGCCTGACGGCTGGACACGCGCACCCAGGAACGAGCCTGCCGCCGCCGCCAGCTGAGCCGCCGCATCGCATCGGTGATCACCGGGCGAGGAACGTCAGCCTTCATGCCATGACCCGACAAGTCGACATCTGCGCTGTCGTCAACGAGCGGCTTGATCGCGACTTCGGACTGGCCCTTCCGTGTGTCTGTCATGAAGCGCTCATCCATAATCGTTTCCACTTTTCTTGTCGGTGCGTGGCCATAGCTAGGGTTGAGTTGCGCTGGGCGCAAGCTCGCTGCTGACAAAAAATGTGAAAACGATGATTGCTCGTCATATTGATCCTGCGTAGGGTCGCAGCATGATCTCGGCAGCCGACCTTGAACTCGTGGCCAAGCATTCCGCTGACCGCGCCACCTTCGAGAGCAACGAAGCCACGCTCTTGGCACTGCCGCTCGTCAGCCAATCGGCCGTTCTGCAGCGCCTAAGGGCGATGGATAAGTACGTGGGGATGCCGAGCCCGACTGCTGCGGATGCCGCCACCTTGGCGGCGGATCTCGGCACGTCTGAGCGGAATTTCTACCGGCTGGTCCGAAAGTTTCGCGAGCATGGACCCGTGGCCGGGTTAGCTCCCAATTTTCGGGTGCGTCAGCGGGCATCGGCCGCTGCAGATGGTTTGGGCAAGGTTGCAGAAATAACCTTGGAGCGGATCCTGGAAACCGAAGAGGATGCGCGCTGGAAGGACGTCGTCGATGAAGTGCTGGCCGCCTGCCGAGCAGCGAACGTAGAGCCTCCTTCGACAGCTGCAATTAGGCGCCGTCTGCTAGCTCTTCGCGCCGAAGGCCGCTTGCGGGACGCCGGCGAACGCATTTTCGGTGAAAAGTGGCTTCTGGATCAATCGGCTATAACACTGACCCGTGAGAGCGATGAGGGGGTCGAGTATGTGGTCGTCACGCTGCTCATTGATCGGCAAACCAAGCTTATCGGTGGTGTTGGGCTTTTCAGACGAGGCAACCCGCTATCCGGTGTACTGTCCGCCCTTGTTGATGCCTGGTCTCGGGTGCCTGAATTTGCTGGCGCCGGCTTGAATGTTGCTTCTCGGGTTCGCGAATTCGACTGGGTTTATCCGGAGGACGCTCATGTATCGGGTTTCATGCTGGACTATGGCGTAACGAGAACGTCAGGTCGGGGACCACGCAGGCATGGTGAAAACATCTTTCGAATGATCGGCAACCGCTTGGGTCCGTACACCTTGTTAATTCGATCAACGGCAAACCCTCAGCTCGTCGATGAGCAGCTTGCGACCGCCCCTCTGCCTTTTGCAAAGGCTGAAGAGGTCGTGCGGCACGCCGTTGCGAAGTGGAATGAAGGCATTCTTCAACAGATGAAGGCTGGCCGGTCGCGAGACGCTCGTCGGAAGCGCCTGATCGAGATCATGCGGAGCATGACGGAGTTATTTCTTCGGGCGCTCGACGACTCGTCAGCTGCAATCCTCAAGGATGCCGAGCGCAAGATCACGCACGGACCGGGCGTTCTTGGGACTCACTAAGCCCGCGCATGGCCGGCCTCCTGCGAGCGACCGTCGGGCAAGGAGTTCGCCCACAACTGCTTGAGCGTGGTGGAGCGGAACGGCGAGATCAGGACGAGCCTTCACTCGGGCTCGCGGCGCAAACGGAATGCGCCCGATTTTTCGACCGACGGCGTTTGTCAGCGCAGTGCCGGGCGCGAGGCCAAGGGAAGCAGTGGTGTCGAGACGCAATTTGGCGGCTTGAGCAAGGCTCTCAACAACTGACATGTGCGACTGCAGGGCTGTCGAGACGATCAGTCGTTGACCCCGGTGACGGGAATGGGGCCCGCTTCTCCGATGATCGATGGCGTCCACAAATGCGTGCGCCACCGCTGACGTTTCTACAGGCTGCCCATCGAGGTGGAAGCCAAGCACTTCGCCGCTGTCGACGTGGATGATCGCGGTGAGCACGGCCAATTGCGGTTCGGCAGAAGCAACATGCACGGTCAGGTCGAGGGGGCATGCATCGAGGACGAAATCAGCGTCGCGGCGCATCCGACTCCGTAAATCAGGGTTCAGCACTGGCTTGCCAGTGCGTGTCCGGACCGCGTTCCACGAAGGCGGCGTCAGACCTTGCTCTTTGCATCGCCGGCTGCATTCGGCGAATATCTCGCTGTCACGTGCACCCGGACCAAGATCGGTGATGGTGTCGTCCAAGACGCTCCGCTTGTCGTGCCGAAGTTTGCTTTGCTGTCCCTGCGAGGAAACCTTCGGCGTTCCGCCCGCGCGAAGTTCGCGGACTGCGGCGGCGAGACGGAAGAAGCTGCGCTGAACCAGATTGAGCTCAGCAGCCGATCGATCTGCGTCAGCCGTCGTCGGCTTGTCGAGGGCAAGGTAACGGTCAACTACTTCCAACCTGCGGAGAGACTCAGCCCAGAGATGCGGAGGTAACTCCGCCAACTGCCTGATGATCTCGTCGCCCATTTCTTCCTCCGATGGAGTTCATCGGAGTCCGGATCTTCCTTCTTTTGCTGGCCTTGTGTTGTGCTGGGAACGAACGAGAGAGGTAAGGACTTGAATCAGCGTTCCGAGGATAACCGTTTGATCACGCAACTTCTTCAAAGCTTGCCCTTCGCGGCACGCTCGTCGAGGATCGCGTCGTTGGTCTCAGATGACGCTGGGCTGAGAGCGCGCCAAGCAGCGAAGGCGACGAGCGTCAGCAGCAACGCTAGCAAGGCAACTGCAAAGCCTCCGAGAACAGGACGGTCGTGCTTCATTTTGTCCCTGCCTGCTTTGCCATTCTCCGCTTCGCACGCTCGGTAAGGCAGATGGTGTTCGGCCCCATAGTGATTTCCCCACTATGGTGCATGTTGGTCAGAAGAGAGGGCAAACCGCCAACCTTCGCAATTCGCTCCGAGCACGACGCGTCGGTGGCGATTTCCCGATCGAGCATTTCGCGACTGATCGCTCCTCCGGCGTTGGCAATCCTCTGCCGAATGTCATCGTAGAGCGACCCTTTCGGAGTGAAGATCGGCGGGCCGATCCGGCCGTGATGTACCATGGGGTCTCCTTCTCACTCCACCGGTGATGAAGTGGTCAGAACTTGGTATCGCCGAGTGCCGATGATCAGGGATGAAGGGCACTCGCATCCTCACATTCTCTCCGCTCAACCTGGATCGTGGAGTGCTGCAGCTCAAACCGGTCGTGCAGCATGGTGGCGATTGCAAT
This sequence comes from Sphingomonas kaistensis, assembly GCF_011927725.1. Lineage (NCBI taxonomy): Bacteria > Pseudomonadati > Pseudomonadota > Alphaproteobacteria > Sphingomonadales > Sphingomonadaceae > Sphingomonas > Sphingomonas kaistensis. The sequence goes on from NZ_JAATJC010000001.1 coordinate 1,388,097, forward strand.
CCGCACTGTTTCGAAGTCGGCCCCTTCTTTGAGCTCGACGTGCGTTGAAAGGCTGTTGTCATCGCTGGTGAGCGACCAGACATGGAGGTCGTGGACGCCGGCCACCCCAGGGACATCCGAGATCGCTTTCCGGACCTCGGCGAGGGTGATGCCGCTTGGCACCCCTTCCAAAAGGATGCGGGTAGTGTCCTTGAGCAGGATCCAAGTACGAGGAAGGACCCACAGGCCGATACCGATGGCGACCAGTGGATCAACCCACTGCCAGCCGGTAGCCATGATCACGCCAGCACCGACGATCACGCCCAGCGACCCGAGCATATCCGCCCAGACTTCGAGGTATGCGCCTTTGACGTTCAGGCTCTGGTCCTTGCCAGCCGACAAAAGGCGCATAGCGATGATGTTTACGACGAGGCCGATCGTAGCGACGATCAGCATGCCGGTCGACTGCACTTCGCTCGGTTCGAAGAACCGCCGGATGCCCTCGACGAGAACGTAGGCGGCCACCGCGAAGAGCAGCAGCGCGTTGAAGGCGGCCGCTAGGATCTCGAACCTCCGGTAGCCGAAGGTTCGTTTCTCGTCGGCTGGACGCTGACCGATCTTCACTGCCGCCAATGCAATCGCCAAAGCTGCGGCGTCGGTGAACATGTGCGCCGCGTCGGACAGCAGGGCGAGGCTGTTGAAGACGTAGGCCCCGACCAATTCAGCGACGAGGAAGGTGGTGGTGAGGGCCAGAGCCCAGCCCAGCATCTTGCTGTTGGCCCCTGCCGCATGGTTATGGGCATGTTCGCCGTGACTATGCGCCATGCTGGTTCTCCTGCTGATCGTGCATCACTGCTTGCTTCCGTCATCTTGAGGTCGGGCGAGCCAACGCTCGAGCTGATCGATCTCGCTTTGCTGGTCCTTGATGATCTTCGTCGCCAAGGCGCGAAGTTCGGGATCCCGGCCGAGGCGCAATTGCGCCTCGGCCATCTTTACGGCGTCGCGGTGGTGCGGGATCATCCCCTCCGCAAAGCTCCGGTCCGGATTATCCGGATCGAGGGTCATGCCCATGCCTCCATGCGAGGTCTCGGTCTTTCGCTCCGCCGTCTTCTGCTCGTCACGCTGCGCTTGCGGGGCGCAAGCGGCGAGAAGAAGCGCTGCAAACGCGATTGGTGTTGCCGCTTTCATGTGTTGACCTTTCCTCATCATTCCGCCGGGACCGGTTCGCGGCCGAACGGATCTTCATTGCGGTAATCACCTTGGACATGGCGGGCCCGAGCCTTGTGCAGAAGGAAGTGGCTGATCGCTGGCAGCACGAAGAGCGTGAGGAATGTCGCCACGATCAGACCGGCAATCACCACGACCGCCAGCGGCTTTTGCACTTCGGCACCACGGCCCATGGCCAAGGCCATCGGCACGAACCCGATTGCCGGGACGACACCCGTCATCAGGACGGCCCGAACCCGTTCCATCATTCCTCCCCGGATGCTGGCATCGATGCTTTCGCCCGCGCCGATTCGCTGCTGGATACTGGTCATCACGACCAGGCCGTTCAGAACGGTGACCCCCGACAGCACAATGAAGCCGACGGCGGCCGAGATGGAGAAAGGGAAGCCGGACAGCACTAGGCCGAAGACGCCTCCGGCAAGCCCTAGCGGCACGGCCGAGTAGACGGCGAGCGCCGAGCTGAAGCTTCGCAGAGCCATGTAGAGGATGCCGAAGATCAGAAGGAACACCGCCGGGATGACCAGCGAGAGCCTCGCCGAGGCGGCCTGGAGATTTTCGTACTGGCCACCCCACTCGATGAAGACGCCGGGTGGCAGCTTCACGTCACGCTCGACCGCAGCGCGCGCGGCCTCGACATAGGAGCCGAGGTCGCGACCACGGACGTTGGCCTGAACGACCACGCGCCGTTGTCCGTTTTCCCGGCTGACCTGGTTCACGCCGTCAGCGAAGCGGAAGCTGGCGACCTCGCGAAGAGGAACCGAGGTCCGAGCTCCGGCACCGCTGTTCTCCAGCATCACTGGGAGGGCGCCGATGGCTTCGAGATTGTCGCGCGTCGGGTTGTCGAGCCGCACCACGATATCAAACCGACGGTCGCCCTCGAAGACGATGCCGGCCTCACGGCCGCCAAGGGCTGCCGCGACCGTGTTCGCAACCTCGTCGACCGTCAGCCCATAGCTCGCGATGGCGGGGCGGTTGAACAGCACCTCCAAGGTCGGGAAGCCAGCCGTCTGTTCGGAGCGAAGATCCGCCGTGCCTTGAACCTTGCCGATCGACGATGCGACCTGTGCCGCAACGGTCTCAAGCTTGGCGAGGTCGTCGCCGAAGACCTTGATAGCTACGTCCCCCCGAACGCCCGCAATGAGCTCGTTGAAGCGCATCTCGATGGGCTGACTGACCTCGAAGGCATTGCCGGTGAGCGAACCCATCTTCTCCTCGATGCGCTCGACCACCTCGTCCTTGGTGTCGACGCCTTCCGGCCACTCCTTGCTCGGCTTCAGGATGACGAAAGAATCCGAGATGTTTTGCGGCATGGGGTCTGTGGCGACCTCAGCCGTGCCCGTCTTCGAGTAGATGAAGGCAACCTCGGGAAGCGAGGAGATCGCCCGCTCAACCCTCAGCTGCATGGCCAGGGATTGATCGAGCGATGTTGAGGGAATGCGGATTGCCTGAACCGAGGCGTCGCCTTCGTCGAGTTGCGGAATGAACTCCTGACCCAGGGTCGTGAAGAGAACACCAGCGAGGGCGAAGACCCCCAAACCTGTGCCAATCCACGGCTTCGGCCGCGAGAGCACCTTGCCGAGGAGCGGCTCATACCGTTCCTTGGTCCAGCGGATGACCGCGACATCCTTCTCCGCAACCTTGCCCTTAATCAGCACGGCGACCATCGCCGGCACGAAGGTCAGCGAGAGGATGAAGGCACCAACGAGAGCGAAGATGACGGTGATCGCCATCGGCGTGAACATCTTACCTTCGACACCCGTAAAGGTGAGCAAGGGCGCGAACACGAGAAGAATAATTGCCTGCCCGTAAAGGGTCGGGCGGACCATCTCCTTGGCGGCCTCGAAGACCTCGTGCAGCCGCTCCGAGAGTTGAAGAAGGCGACCTTCGCGGTGCTGCCGTTCTGCTAACCTTCGCAGGCAGTTCTCGATGATGATGATCGAGCCGTCGACAATGAGACCAAAGTCGAGCGCGCCGAGGCTCATCAAGTTGCCCGACACCCCGTAGCGGGTCATGCCGATCGCCATCATCAGGAATGACAGCGGGATCACCAGCGCCGCGATGATGGCGGCGCGGATATTACCGAGCAGCCAGAAGAGAACGGCGATGACGAGAAGGGCGCCCTCGATCAGGTTCTTCTCGACCGTCGAGATCGTCGCATCCACGAGTGCTGAGCGATCGTAGAGGGGTGTCACCTTAACGCCGGGAGGGAGCGATTTGGCTACTTCCTGAAGGCGCTCGGCGACGGCCTCGGCAACGATCCGGCTATTCGAGCCAGCCAGCATCAACGCCGTTCCGACGATGACTTCCTTGCCATTGGTAGATGCTGCACCCGTGCGCAGCTCACCGCCCAATCGAACCGTCGCCACGTCCGACACGCGGACTGCAACCCCGTTGCGATTGGCGATAACCGTGCCGCCGATCTCGTCGATATGCCGGATGCGGGCATCGGCGCGCACCAGGAAGGCTTCACCGGCCCGCTGGATGAAGTTGGCGCCAACCGAGATGTTCGAGCCTTCGAGGGCGTCGGCAAGCTCGGTGAACGATACCCCGTAGGATGCCAGGCGAGCCGGGTCCGGCTGGACGACGAACTGCTTCTCATATCCGCCGATGCTGTCGACGCCGGCCAGGCCGGCCACGTTGCGCAGTTGCGGGCGGATCACCCAATCCTGGATGGTCCGCAGGTAGGCAAGCTTCGAAACCTCGTCTGTGAGCCTCTCCCCTTCGATGGTGAGGTAGGATCCATCGGGCTGAAAGCCGGGGCGGCCGGCGATCTTCGGATTTTTCGCTGTGGCGGTCGGCTCGTAATCGACCGACCACATCAGCACCTCGCCAAGACCGGTGGACACCGGCCCCATCTGCGGCTGAACGCCATCCGGCAGGCTTTCGCTCGCCTGGGCCAGCCGTTCCGCGACCTGTTGCCGGGCGAAGTAGATGTCGACCTTCTCGTCGAACACCGCTGTCACCTGCGCGAAGCCATTGCGCGAGATCGACCTCGTATAATCGAGGCCAGGAATGCCAGCGAGCGTGGTTTCCATCGGGAAGGTGACAAGCCGCTCCATGTCGAGCGGGCTGAACTGCGGGGCAGAGACGTTGACCTGCACCTGCTTGTTAGTGATGTCGGGAACGGCGTCGATGGGCAGCTTGAAAAGCTGGAAGGCGCCATACAGCGCGATCACCAAGGTCAGGCCTATTGTGGCCCAGCGGAAGCGGATCGCAGCGTCGAGAATACGCTCAATCATGTGGGATCAATCCTGATGAGATGGGGCGAGGAGCGGGCAACACGATCAGTGTTCCGCTTCACTCGCTCCAAGCTGCGACTTGAGGGCGAAGGCACCGCGCGAGACGACTGCCTGACCGGGCTGAAGGCCTTTCAGGATCTCGACCCGGCCGCCGCTGCGTTGGCCGATCTGGACCGGAACGGCTTGGAAGCCGCCCTTCACCTGGACAAACACGGTGTCGCGGCCCTCGATCTGCTGGATGGCATCTTCGGGAAGGATGATGCCGGTGACCTCGCTGTTGCTCGGTGTGATGCGGGTACGGACCGCCTGGCCCTGGCGCAGACCGCCAGGAGCACCGGAAAGTTGCAGGACGACTCCTACCGCCCGGCTCTGCGCGTCGGCCGATGGAGTGATCGAGCGAACCCGAGCCTCGACGATGCCGCCTCCGGGAAGCTCCACGACCGCTCGATCGCCCGGTTGGAGCCGCTGCGCTTCGGGCACGGGAACAGCCGCCTCAACCTGGATGCTATTGGGATTGGAGACGTTGAAGAGCTCCGCGCCAGCAGCCACATAGGCGCCGAGCTGCGTGTCCACCTCGGTGATCCTGCCGCCAATCGGTGACCGTACTGCAAGGTAGCGGCCGTCGCCGGTAACGCCGGCTGTCCTGACGGCTGCTTCGGCACGTTGCAGTTCGGCTTCGGCCGTCTGCCGAGCGGCGACGGCGGCTTCCAGGTCTTGCCGGGCGGTCACCTTTGCGTTGAATAGCCGTTGCTCGCGGGCCGCAGCAGCTCGCGCTGCCTGAGCCCGGGCTGCGGCAGCGTTGCGCTCGGCGACGAAGGCTGCCGCTTCACGGCTTTCCAGCAGGGCGATCGTCTCACCGGCGCCGACAGGATCGCCAAGCCGCTTGTTGATGCGGGTGATAGCGCCGTCGGCCCTGGCAGTGACTAGCGCTTGCCCTTCGGGTGGCGCGGTCACGGTTGCCTGCGAGATGACTTCTGAGAGGATGGAGCCCGAGGAGACCCGCTCGACGGCAATGCCGTTTGTCGCCAGCTGAACCGGCGTCATGGGAATAAAGCCCTCGGGACCGTGCTCCTCGCCTTCTTCCGCTTCGGCAGCAGGGGCTTCGGCGCTCCTCGCGACGGGTTCGGGTGCCATGCTCCTGCCAATCAGCACGCCGCCCAGGCCGGCGAGTAGGGCGAGCGCGGCTCCGCCAGCCATGAACTTGGAGCGGCCATCACGGATACGGATGGCGGTGGTTGCGCGTTCGATCACGGTCATTGGGGATCCTGTTGTGCTGCGACCCGGCCGAGTTCGGCGGTCGCGAGAGCCTGCGCGAGGCGGGCATCGATGAGGGCTGCTTGAGCTTCGCGGTACGCCGACTGGGCATCGAGCAATTCGACCAGCGAAGCCCGGCCTTGAATGTAGGCTAGGCGCGACAGCCGAAGCGCCTCGGTGGCCTCCGGAATGGCGGACCGCTCGAGCGCTTCCACCCGTGTCGTGGCCGACTGAACGTTGGTCACAGCATTCGCAGCTCTGACCTGCACCGACGCGCGAATGTTGGCGAGATTGGCTTCAGCAGAGCGGATGCCGGCCCGAGCGGCTTCGATATTGCCCCGGTTGCGGTCGAAAACCGGCAGTGGTAGCGACACTCCGCCCACGAGCGCCACGGCGCCCGCCTCTCGCACATGGCGGATACCCAATCCTACGGCGGGGTCGAGCCGGCTGGCGGCCTGCTCTTGTCTCAGCGTCGCTTCGGCAACGAGGCGTTCGGCCTCGGCTAGGCGCACCTCGAGGCTGATCCCGGGGTTTACGAGCCTCGGCGTGAGATCGATGAGACCCCCGCTCAGGCTCTGGACCGGATCGGTAACGCCAAAGAGCGAAACCAAGGTCGCTCGGGAAGACCGCTCCTCGGCACGCGCTGCCTCAAGGTCTGCGGCAGCTTGTGTCGCCGCCGATCTCGCGCGGAGGGCGCGAAGGGGAGGCTCACGGCCATTGTCGACCAAGATCTGGGCGATGCGTGCGAGTTCTCGGGCGCGCTCATTGTTGTCTTCCGCCAAGCGGAGACGGTCGCGAGCCACGATGGCGCGAGCGAACTGTTCCCTCACCGATTGGGCGAGGTCTGCGCGGGCGATGCTGAGCCGGATGCGTTCGGCCGTCAGCGCGGCTTGCGCCGCCGTAACGCGGGCTCGCCGGCGCCCGCCGAGATCGAGGCGCTGGTTCACTGCGACCGTAGTCTCGGTCGCCCGCAACCCGGCCAGATCGCCGGTCCCGAGAAAGTTCTCGACCTCGACGCTGAGCTCCGGGTTGGACCGAAGACCGGCCTGTCCGATGCGGGCGGATGCCGCCTCGACGCGAGCGCGGGCAGCAAGCACTGCCGGTGATCGGGCTTCGGCTTCCTCCAATGCTTGAACAAGCGTCAGCGACGATGGAAGCGGTCCGCTTCGCGGCACCAGCACGGGAAGGTTCGCAGAAGGTAAGGGCGCTGGAGGCCCAGCGCGGGGTGTAGCAGTGGGCGAGCCGACGCGCGGCGTAGCAGGCGTACTCACCTGCGCACCGGCACCCGCCACGGGTACGAAGGCTACGGCGATAGCCGCAGCGAGAAAACGAGACATGTAGAAGGACTCCTGACGGCACTGAAAGAGCCAGCCGGACCGCATCCAGCCAGCGTCAGCGTGTCGTCAGGCGATCGGGGGGCGCAATGCGGTCCCGGGGTCGTTGCCGAAGTGGAACGCGGCCGTGGGCGCGATCACATTCGCGGCGGCAACGTTTGGAAGAGCGTCGCTGGTGTCTTCCAACGGTGTGCCCACACAGTGACCATGGCAGGCACTGTGATGATGCGGTGTCGCCTTGTCGCCGTCTGCAGGGACCTCATCGCTGTCCCCGTCGAAGTGGCCCTCGGCGCTCGCCGACAACTCGGCGCAGCCAAACGCCTCGGCCGCATGCGCTACGCTGCCCGTCCAAAGGACAAGCATCAGCATCAGGGCACTGACCAAGGGTAGAATGCGACGCATCGTGAGCCGGCCTCTACCAGCGATGCTTGGAAAAGGGAAAGCCCATGCCTTTACGGGTGCACTGCAGCTTGGGTCGAAGCCGTTCGAAGCTCCGCCATTGCGAGCCGCACGATCTTCCAGCCGCCGGCAAAACTGAGGGCCGCCATCAAGCCAGCCACGATCAGATCAGGCCACCGCGTGCCGCTTCCGAATACCCCCACTGCGGCGGCCACAACCGCTATATTCGCGATCGCGTCGTTGCGGCTGCAGATCCAGACGGACTGCATGTTGGCATCACCCGAACGCCAGCGGAACAGCATCACAGCGACAGCGATGTTGGCCACGAGCGCCGCGATGCCGACGCCGCCCATGACGAATGGTTCGGGACTGGACCCCTGCAAGGCAGCAACGACGACGGCGGTGACCACGTAAGCGCCGAGCAGAAGGAGGGTGATGCCCTTGAAGAGGGCGGCACGCGCGCGCCAGGCGAGCGCCATACCCGCAACGCCGAGCGATATGGCGTAATTGGCGGCGTCCGAAAAGAAGTCGAGCGCATCGTCCTGAAGCGACTTGCTGTCGGCCATGACGCCGGCGATAAGCTCGATGGCAAACATCCCGCCATTTACCGCCAGTGCAATCCACAGCGCTTGACGCCAGAGCGCATCGGTCGCCGCGTTGGACACCTCCGACGGACAGTGATTGCAAGCCATTTGTCACCTCGACCGAATCGGTGTGATAGGTTTATGGACCTTGTAGCAAGTACAGGGTCAAGCGCCGATCCGAACGTCGGCACCGCTTCATCAACGCCAAGGCTGACACTCGGGCATTTCGATGATGCGTTGGAGATCGTGAAACCCTGAAGCCAAGATTCAGCAAGGAATGAGTCGACGGACTTGGGCTGGGCGTTTTATCGCCGGTCCGAGGGGACACTGACATGGCATTGAAAATCGGTCAGCTCGGAAAGGCGACCGGGACGAACACGGAAACCATCCGCTATTACGAACGAATTGGCCTTCTTCCGAAGGCCGGGCGGACAGACGGAAACTACCGTAACTACGATGTCCGAGACGTTGAACGCCTGACGTTCATTCGCCACGCGAGAGGCCTCGGTTTTGAGATCGCAGATATTCGGTCGCTGCTCGAGTTATCGGAATCCCCGGACCAAGATTGCAGTGAGGCCGACCGGATCGCAAGCCAGCAACTTACGGCCGTCAAACGAAAGATTGGGCAGCTCACTAAGCTACAGGCCGAGCTCAAGCGCATGATCTCGCAGTGTAGAGGTGGGCAGATTTCAGATTGCCGGATCATGCTTTCATTGGCTGATCACGAGCAATGCATGGATGACCACGCTTAGCACTTAAACCTTGTAGTCGCTATAACCTTTTCTATGTTTCGCAGCTCCATTCATCGAGCAGGGACATGGTGATCAAGCGAGGGACACACCGCGATCTCAGTGGAGCCGGACTGCGAACATTCGGCCGAATCGCTGAAGGTTGGGGTTTGAACGAGGCTGAGCAGACAGCCATTTTGAGCCTGAATCTGAATGATAGATCGGTTGTATCGGCCGCAGATCATGTCCCTCCGCTCAGCGAGGACACTCTTCTCAGACTTTCATACATATTCCGGATCTACCGGGCGATAAACACGCTCTTACCTGCCGAAGGTCGCGCGGCCCAGTGGATGCGTTCGCCGGGGAAGGTGCCGATGTTCGAGGGGCGCTCGGCAATCGAAACCCTTACAACCGGCCATTTAGACGTCCTGCGCATGCTAGCCGAGTACCTCGAAGCCCAATGCCAATAAGACCATGATGGTGGCGCTCATAATGCTCACCCTGTAAACCTTGTAGTTACTTTAAGGTTAACCTACCTTCGTCTGCGGCCGTTCGATTGCGGTCAGACAGGGAGCATAGGATGCAAGATTGGATTGATTGCCCGGCCTCGGCGATGGCGCCTTTTGATCCAGCGCGAGTGCGTCAGCATCATGAGAGCGATGTCCAAAGCATCTCTTTCTGCGATCCGCTCGAGCCAGATTCCCCCAGCGACATCAGGATTACCCTGACGCATCGCCAGCTCGGTCGACTGGTATTCGTTGCGGCGGAGACCGGCTCACGCTTCGCTCGGGAACGTTCGTCCTATGACCCCGCCGCCTGGATGGCGGCACCCAGGAGCCTGTTCGGTGGTCGCAACGCACTGACTGCGTGCGTGGATCGCACCATGTTCATGCGGGCGATCGTTCTGCATGGAGCAACAGCTGTTTATGACATGGCGCCGCAGGACATGTCTGAGCTGCTTTCCTCTTCGGACTGCGATGACGAAGCTCCGATCGTGATCCGACATGCTGACCGCAGCCTCAAACGGGATGACATTGCGCTGATGCAGTGGGGACCGACACTCTTCACGGCGACGTACGCTGAGCAGGGTCAGGACGGGGTTCTTCACGTATTCTTCGCAACGATGGCAACCGACGAAGGTGCTGCAAGAGAGCAGTTGCGGGAACGGCTCGGGGGGCGGGTGTCGAGCATCGCCACCGTCCGGGCTGGATTCGACCCCTCTCAGCCTGTGGCCATTTCCCTGCTCTCCGAGGCAATGGCGTACTTGCTGGCCCAAATCACACATGAGCCGAACTCAGCGCTCGCGGCTGGCTTCAACGTCCTGATTGAACACCGTTTCGATCAATAGCTGCTGAGCCCGGCAGCTTGCGCGCTGATCGATTGCGACTGCTCCTGTGAGGGGAAGGCAGACGGTCGACGCGCAAGCTGCCAATGGGCAATACCTCGCCCGGAAGGACATCTTCGAAATCCCTATACCGAACTCAACTGACAGACCGCCAATCGCCCAACGGCGAACCCTCGACTGGCGGCCACAAGCAATTGCATTCGACTGCTACGACACGCTGCTGACGATCACGAACAGGAGAGGGCCCTATCAGCAGCTCGCGGCACTTGCTGGCGGCCGCTTGGACCCGTCACCGATGACTTTGCCCATGTCGCTTAGGGATGTTGTCGAGCGCAACATGCCTCGGATTGAACTTCGGGCTGGCATACTGGAAAAACTCGAAGCCGATCTGCTGAATGAACTCGCCTCCGTTCAGCCTTTGCCAGGTGCAATCGAAGCGCTGCAGCATTTGCGTGACCTGGGATATCGCCTTGCGGTCGCATCCACCTCGCCCTGCCGTACTCCGAGCCACTCAAAAACTGGCTGGGCAGTCTGGTCGACGTCCAGATTCTTTCCTTTGAGGTAGGCTCGGCCAAGCCATCAGCCCTCTTCTATGAAGAGACATGCAAGCGCTTAGCTGTAGAACCTTCGGAGGTCCTGATGGTGGGGAACTCGCTGAAGAACGACGTTGTCGCAGCCGAAGCCGCCGGGTTGCAAGCTCGACACCTTCGGCTTGGGGAACGCCTTCAGCAAACCTTGCGAGATCTTCTGCAAGGCTGAAGTGCGTATCGCTTTCCGCAGGCCTCGGGGCTAGGTTTCTTGGTGAAACAGCGGCCAGAGTCCATGACGACCCTCAACCTTCAAGCGAAGCAAGATTTCTTGGAACGGGACGCGGCGACCCGCGATCCGCTCCGGGCGCTTTCTGAGTTCGTTTGGAATGCCCTTGATGCCGACGCCAGCAAGGTCGAGATCCAGCTTGAGCGCAACGATCTAGGTGGTCTGGCAGCGATCCGCATTGTCGACGACGGAACCGGCATCAGCGCTCAGCATGCAGAAGTCGACTTCGGCAATCTCGGCGCAAGCTGGAAACGGGATGCACACCGTACGTCAAACCTAGGCCGAGCCATACACGGTAAGGAAGGGCGGGGACGCCTTCGCTTCTTCTCGCTTGCGCAGCGCGCCCGGTGGTTCTCCACCACGAGGGAGATCGTGCCGGGTGCGGAAGAGGGGCCGCTAACGTCGCGAGCGATCGAGATACACTCGAAATCCCTAGAGCGCTGCGAGGTGAGCGAGGCAGAGAGCCCATTTGCCGAAACGCCCGGCACAAGCGTAGTGCTTACAATGTTGAAGAGCACGTTCGACGAGCTATCCAGCACCGAGGCATTCAGCAGGTTCAGCACGCTATTTGCGCCCTACGTGCTGCAGTACCCAAACGTCGAGATCTGGTACAACGGCTTCAAGGTCGATCCGAACCTGACCATCCGGCGGTGCGAGGACCTTCCGGCCTTAATCGTCCAGCTTTCAGATCGGACGATCAACGACCTCAAGGTGAAGGTCATCGAGTGGAAGGCGGCCACGGACACCCGTCAGATCCATTTCGGGGGCGAAGACGGTATCGTGCTGGGATCGCAGCCGGCGCATGTCACCGCGCCCGGTTTTGAGTTTTCGGCTTATGCGTACAGCGCCTATTTCCAAGAAGTCGCCGACCATAACTTGCTGGAGCTCGACGACCTCAACGAGCCAGATTTCGTTGTCGTCCTGTCACATATTCGGGAGGCTTTGTCCGAGTATTTCCGCGCTCGGCTCAGCGAACAATCCCTCGGCATTATTCAAGATCTGAAGGACCAGGGCGCATACCCCTATGAGGGCGAGCCGCGTGACCAAATCGAACGGCGAGAGCGTCAGGTCTTCGACATCGCCACCTATGCCATCAATTCACATTCCCGCGATTTTTCCAAGGCGGAAGCGTCGCTGAAGAAGATGACGCTGACGCTGCTCAAGGAGGCTATCAAGCGTAATCCCGACGACCTTTCGACCATCCTGAAGGCCGTTGTGAACCTGCCAAAGGGCAAGCAGTCGGAATTCTCCTCGCTTCTCAAGAAGACCGAGCTGGGCAACATCATCGGTGCATCGAGGCTGATCTCGGACCGGGTTACCGCGCTCGAAGTTCTGAAAGGTATCATCTTCGACCCGAGGCACCGGCAGAAGGTGAGGGAACGGGGCGAACTCGACGCGCTGATTCGCGACCATACATGGCTCTTCGGCGAGCGATTTCACATCACCATGGGCGAGTCCGGCCTGAGCAAGGTCATGAACCGCGTGGCGGAGGATCTCGGCCAAAAACGCAATGGGAGGAAGGTCACGAAGAAGGACGGCTCAGTGGCGCGAGTTGACGTGTTCCTCGGCAGGTCAGTGCCACACTCCGACGCTGGCAAGCGCGAATTCCTGCTCATCGAGCTCAAGCGCCCGTCGCTGAAGCTCGGTCGCAAGGAACTCGATCAAGTCGAGGATTACGTCACCGCAATTAGGTCGGAGCCCGAGTTTCTCCACACTGACACCACGTGGAACTTCTTCTTGGTGGCCAGCGAGTACGAGCCAGAAGTCGCTGGGAGGATTCACCAAGCCGATCGCCCCCAGGGCTGTTCCTCTACGGCGATAACTTCAAGTTCTGGGTCAAGACCTGGGCAGAGATCGTCCGCGAGAATGAGGCTAGACTGCACTTCGTGCAGGAGAAGCTGCAGGTGGATGTCTCGGACGCAGAGATTGAGACAAAGATTGAGGATCTGGGAAGACTTGTGACCCAGTAGGATTCCGAGTGCAAAGATGCGTCTATCTACACTGGGAGGTTCGTGCGACGTGTGCCAGACGGCGCCGAGTGGACTTGAAGGCGAAAGGGCAGGGTTGACCCACTTTCAGACGTTCAGGCCTTAATCGACGCTGCCCGCGAGCGGACGTTCGTTCATCGAGGCGGCTTCGGCCGCAAAGACCCACTTGCTGACGTTCAGGCCTGGATCGCTGCGCCCGAATGCGGACGTTCGTTCAGGCGCGGCTGACGTCCGGCATTGGCCGTAAGAAGACCAACCGCCTTTCGACGCCAAGGCGGCATTCGAGACATTCATTCTTTTTCGCGGCGCGTGACCGCTTCGGACCCAAAGCTATGGCTTGGCTGTGCCCCGATTAGCGATGTTCCCTCTGAGCTGTCGCAAGCTGTACTTATTGTCTGACAATTTGCTTCGCAAAAACCGCTAATTAGCTAGAGAACGCCCATGTTCGCTCGCTTCGCCCTCCCATTCGGTCCAAAATCGATCGCCCCCGGCCTCTTGCTATGTCTTGCCGTTACCGGCGCGGCCTACGCCCTCCAGGCCGGCGAAGTCGCGCTGCTTGGCAAGGCGTGGATCGAGGCGTTGGTGATGGCGATTCTGGCGGGGGCGCTGGTTCGCTCGCTGTGGACACCCGGCGAGCGGTGGCACCAAGGGATCCAGTTCAGCGCCAAGACCTTGCTGGAAATCGCGGTTGTGCTGCTCGGCGCTTCGGTCAGCGCGGCGACGATCCTGGCTGCCGGCTGGGCCCTTCTGCTTGGAATCGTCATAGTGGTGGGGATTGCCATCGCCGCGAGCTTCGCCATCGGGTGGATGCTGGGATTGCCGACGCGGATGGCATTGCTGGTGGCGTGCGGCAATTCGATCTGCGGCAACTCGGCCATCGCGGCGGTCGCGCCCGTGATCGGCGCTGACGGGGACGACGTCGCGGCGTCGATCGCTTTTACCGCAGTGCTGGGGGTCATCGTGGTGTTGGCGCTGCCGTTCATTGGCATGGCGCTCGGGCTGCACGAGCATGGCTATGGCGCGTTCGCCGGTCTCACCGTCTATGCCGTGCCGCAGGTGATCGCCGCCGCCGCGCCAATGGGCGCAATTGCAGTGCAAATGGGAACGCTGGTCAAGCTGGTGCGGGTGCTCATGCTGGGACCGGTGTGCGTAACTTTGGCGCTCCTCGCGCCACGCCTCGCGCCTCGGTCCGAGCCGGCCGACGCGGTAATTGCCGGCGAGGCGCCCTCTGGAAAGATTCCACCGCTGAGCAAGCTGGTGCCGTGGTTCATCCTCGGTTTCCTGGCGATGGTTGCGCTCCGCTCCTTGGGGCTGATCCCCGAGGCCCTCCTCGCGCCGCTCGCCACCCTGGCGACCTTCCTTACGATCGTCTCGATGGCCGCGCTCGGGTTGGGTGTCGATGTCCGCACCGTCGCCAAAGCCGGCGGGCCCGTGACCGCGACGGTCGTCCTGTCGCTCGTGCTGCTCGGCGCAATCAGCTTTGCGTTGCTGGTCGCGATCGGCTTCGCCTAGCGCTGCACCTGCACGGCAGCGCCCGGTGCATCGGGCGTCCCAGAAGCAACGACGAGGTAACGCCGATTGTTACTGGCCTCGGCGGTCACGACCTGACGGATCGGGCCAACCGCGTTGACGATCGCGCTGCCCGCCGGGTTCGTCGTGAACTTGGCCAGCGGCTGCAGCTTGCCTCCTCCGTCCGGCCGGTCCGCAAGGGCAAGAATGAAGTCGTTCTTGGGCGGCAGGCCCGCGACCGCCGCCTGCAGGATCTGCACCTGGCCCTGGTCGAACAGCGTGACCTGGCTTCGCCCGGTCCCGGACAGTTCGAGCTGGGTCTTTGCCAGCGCCTTGGCCAGCGGCATCAGATTCGACCGCCCGTCACCAGCGCTGACCGCGTGCGGCACATAGGCGACCCCTTGGGGGCCCTGGCCAATGGGTACGTTGGCTATGACCTTGTTCGAGGCGGTGTCGATCACCGCCACCGTGTCGGCATTTTCCAGACCGACATACATCCGGCTTCCGTCGCCCGACGGCCAAAGGCCATGGGGGAGCGCACCGACCGGGACTGAGGCCACCTGGGCGAAATCGCCGGTCCGGAAAACCTTTACGACATTTTCGGTGCCGACCGTGACATAGGCGAACTGCCCTTTCGCGGTGCGCGCGATGTTGACGTGATTGGTGATGGGGCCCGTATCGATCGTCTTGAGAACGGTGAACGGCGGGCGAGCGTCGAACACCATGACCTTTCCGATGTCCTTCAGGGTCAGCCACACCTGCTTACCGTCAGGCGTGGCGGCAAGGTCGGGGCAGAACGGGCTGGCCTGCTTGATCCGCCCGGCGACCTTCTTCGTCCGTGTGTCGATCGCCACGGTTTCCGGCGAGAAGCTCGAGCAGACGAAGCCGTAGCGCCCGTCCGGCGAGAAGATGGTCATGCCTGGTCCGTTGGGGACCGTGATCCGCCCGGTTTCGTGGAACGTCTTGCCGTCGAGCACGGCGACATAATTCTCGCCCCGGATGCTCACCCACACTTCACGGCCATCGGGGCGAAAGAAAGCCTCGTGCGGAGAGCGTCCGACGTAGGCGGTGTGCTTCACCTTGTTGGTCTCGGTGTCGATGAAGCTGACCGAGTTCGACCCGATCGATACCACCGCCAGCGTCTTCCCGTCAGGCGAGAAGCCCATGCCGTGGACCAGCAACTGGCCCTTGTAGAGCGGACTGAGATTGCCTGGCGTCTGATCGCCGAGCTTGATGACCCCGAGCAATTGGTTGCTCGAAGGGTCGATGACTGAAACCGTGTTTGAGAATTGATCAGACGTGTAGAACCGATCACGCGCGCTGACCGGTACGTCGGCTTTGCCGTTCGGAACCTGCTGCGCTTTGGCGGGCGCAATTGCCAGCAGGCCGGCCGCAATTGCGGCCACTGAACGGTGGGTCACAGGCGTATCTCCTCGGAAACTTGCGAGCCTAACGCCGCCTCCCGCGATAGGTTCAATGACGGCCTGTCTGCTCATCCAGAATGCGCTGCATGGTCGCGATTTCCTGCTGCTGCTCGACGATGATCCCCTGCGCCAAGCGGCGAAGCTGCTCGTTCTTGCCGTACTGGAGCTGGATTTTCGCCATATCGATCGCACCCTCGTGATGGACAATCATCATTTCGGCGAAATCGCGGTCCGGATCGCCGCTCGCAGGCCGCATCATGCCGTGATGCATGCGTTTCATAGCGGTCGCCATGTCCGCCGAGAACGCGTCTCCAGGCGGCGACGCCGCAGCCGTGAGGACTAAAAGAACGATCGGGATGGCAAATTTCATGTCGTTTTCCCTCGAAGGCAGCCGAGTTTTGGTGAGGCTGCGGTGCGATGAACGTGCCACCTCAACACGGGTCGCATGATGGCCGCTTTAGGCTTCATGAAAAGATGGCCGCAGACGGAACGCCCCTGACGGATTGGAATGGCAGCAATGGGCGCTAGGCAGCCACTCGACGTTGAAAGCTGAATGTCCGCAATGGGTCGAAAGCACACATTCGCAGCTTGGCTGAACGAACGTCCGCTCACGGGTCAGCGCTAGGCGGTCCTGACCGGCGGCAATGGGCGCTAAGCCGACATCCTCCGCTGCCTGAACGAACGTCGGCTATCAGCCGTGCTCACCCGGAAGCGGACATTCCGCTTCCCACCATTTATAGACGAAGACCTTCTTGGGCGAGGTCCACGTTCGGGCACCGGCGTTGATGGCGGATGGTTTGGCGGTCCCCTCTGAACGGAGGCGCAGAACCATTCTTCAGACGTACACGCCGTGCTCAATCTGGTTGAGATAGGTCCTCACCTTCTCACAACCTTCTGGGTCTATAGCGATGACGGCAGGGACGTCACCGTTCAAGCCGATCTGGCTGCTCGTCAGCCAGTCTGCTGCGGCGATCCCAGGACCAATGACCTTCGCGGCAAGCTCAAGAAGACTCGGTCCTTCGGCACTCGCGAACAGGCTCGTAAGCTGATCGACGCTCCTCTGGTGCCGAAGCCTCAACTCGCTCAGCAGCTCGTCCAGCTGTTCTGCGGCCATCTGTGCTTCCTTTCCCGCATGAGTGCTGCACTTCGTCTAGAAACAATGCGAATGTCTGCTTCCGGCGTCTGCCGACCCATTGCGGACATTGGTGTCGGAGCGGTTTAGCGGATGCTGCTTATTGCTCGCCCGCGAAAATAGATGCCCAGTCTGTCACTGGTCGGCGAGTACCGATGCAGCGCCAACTCGTAGGGAACGCCGTCGACGCAGTAGACCGATGCAGCTTGGAACGGTCCTCGCAGTTCAATCTCACTGTTCAGCCGCTGGGCATCAGCTTGCGAGAGCGGTTTGCCGCCGATGCGAACGGCGTAATCCTTCTTGCGCCCCACCTTGTAATCCCAACTCTTAACGAGGGTCAGCGACTGCCGACCACATTGGTGTGTCCCGACCTCGGAACCGGCCTGCGCCGGTGGCGGAGGCGGTACGGCTGCCGCTGGCACCGCGAACACTCCCACACTGAGGCCCGCGAAAGTAGCCCAAGTTTGCCGCATGTTCATCACTGGCAGGTCTCCCGTCCCCGGTGTGTTACAGAAGGACTGAATAATAGCGGTCTGATGTCCGCTTTCCACCCAAATGCGACGTTCCTGCCGAACGTCTGAGACCGACCCATTGAGGACGTTCGTTCCACCTGATAGGATCGAAGCACCATAGCGCTTAAATTTATTCTGTGGGGCATGTGCCTGAAACCGACAAGCCTGACGACGGCCGTAAAGATGGCCTCGGAGCCGCCATGGCCTTAGGAATGTCCCTTGGGCTACTCTTCGGTCTCGTGACCTCAAACGTAGGTCTCGGACTTGTTTTTGGCCCCGTCCTCGGCATCATTCTGCACAAAGCCTATGAGAAGCGAAGCGAGCGCGATTGACACCCTCTGGCTTGCTGCGACGTCCGCTTACCACCAATTGCGGACGTTCGGCAGAACATTCAAAAACCCAGCTGTTCTCCTTACGATCGATTGAGATCAGCAGTTGACGTCGTGGGGTGAACGGCTCCGGCGAGGTGGGCACCTTATCTCTCAGGATGGCAATGGCGCACTCGCCTTCCCATATGCTTGAGGAAGGAGAGGCGCATGGCCGGCGGTTGGACGCGCGATGGCGCGGTTCAGGATCAGATTGATGATACAGTAGCGGACGCGGTGCTGGCCGCTCGGGCAAGCATGCCCAGTGGCGAGAGTGAGCCGTTCTGTACTGTGTGCGGAGATGACATCCCCATGGGTCGCCGCCGAGCAATGCCGGGAGTCCGCACCTGCGTGACATGCCAGAACGGTCGCGATCGACCACTGGCGTCAGCGTTCAATCGACGCGGCAGCAAGGACAGTCAGCTGCGTTGACACCTTTGTCTCTGCGAGGTTTCTCGTTTTCTAGACGTTCAAGGCGATTGTGGGGAACTGCTCTCCAAAAGCAGCTCCTCACTCATCACTCAGGCGGATGGCTGCTACGGCCGCCGATACCGGTGGTCGCGAACCAGCTTTCTTGATTCAAAATTGCCATTCATCACGGCGCTGATCGAGATGGTGCTCAGCAGCCATTACTTCGCTGCCAAGAGCGTAAGTCTATGGATCTGCGGGGGCTCGACGAAGAGTTCTTCCGCCTTCTCCATCAACGCCGCAGCAACCTTGCCATCCAGATGGGTCTGCCGATCTCCCTCGGTATCGAATGTGTCGAAGATCGCGTATTCGCCATCGCCTTCTTGGATCGCATACCAAGTCAAGGTCCCAGGTTCGGCTTCAACTAGGGGTAGCGCGGAAGTGAGAAAGGCGGCGACATCGCTTTCCTTACCGGGTTTGGCCTTCAACGGCACGTACAGCGCAAGTTTCGGCATCTTTGACTCCTCGATAGAAACGACCAACTCCCGGCCGGTTACATAACGAGCGAGCGGGTGAGAACGATGCGTCCGCAATAGCGGACCACTACTCGCTCAATTAAATAGACCCTCGGGCTTTACAGCCGAAGGTCCGGAGTTCGAGCCCCTCGGAGCGAGGCTAACCTCAATATCTGGACTTCGACTAACGCTCGAGGCGAATGCCGCCTTTCCAAGGCTCATCATCAACGAACCAGCCATCGGCTATCGATTTAGGATCTGATTCACCCAGCGGCCGCTTACCGGGTGAAGCGTCGGATCCCTATATGCCAGGAACGGGCGCAAGCGAGTCGTCACGCTCCGCATGAACGAGCGTCCGCTATCCGCCTCAGTTCACCCGAAAGCAGCCGGTCGGCTAACCACCACCAGTTGACGGCGAGATCTGGCCTAACCCTAGCGGCGGAAAGTGGCCGAACGCAGACGGTCTGCTTCCCTTCAGTTCTTGGCCAATCACGGACCTTGGGCGAAGGATCACCTGCCCGCCCAAACCAAAACTATCGAGTGCCCGCGCCCGAAGGAGTTCCCCTGGAAAACTTCAGCCATGTGAGATCGTGCCGCCACATCGTACGGAACAGCAGCCAAAAGCCTGTCACCGCCAACCATGCCATAGCTATGCCAACGGTCACTATGAGCGGGTGGTTGAAGCTGGTGCGCTTGGCATAGTCCATGTTGTGGAGCATCCAGAAGAAGTCCCACCAGCGCCAAGTGTCATTCCTGCGTTCCAGGACCGCGCCGGTAGTGCCTGACACATAGTAACTGCTGTGTCGGTCGTCGCGGAATGCGACCTGCCAAATCGGTAATTGGTGTTCTCGAACAGCCAGCGTCAATTCGGTGAGCGGCGTCACATGGGCAACGACTGCGCGATCCGGATGAGCAGCGGCAGCAATTAGCTGAGCCTCGCGCTCCCCTATCTGGACTGGCAAGCCGGTAGCAGCGTTGAACAGGCGGGCACCCGCGTTTGGGGAAGTCACCAGTAGGTGCTGGCCCCAAGGCAGCGGCTGGAGCGACACCTTGGTTACAGACTGGCCAGCGAGCGCCTGCTGGACCCGTGGCCACGCGACTGGCGTGGCTCGCAGCCCCGGCGTGCTCTGTCCGCCTCGCTTGCCCCCGGCGACCTCCTCCATGTTGAGCAACGCCATGGCAGTGCCACTGATTGCCCACAGCAGGAATTGAACGCCGATGATCAGGCCAACCCACTTATGGATGCGACGGAGCCAGATCGACTTGATGGTCATGCTCGTGCCGCTCCCTTCTTCTTTTTTCTCGGGAAGGCATAGAGCAGAAGCCAGGCACCTGAGAGGGCGAGCAGGACGGTGCCCCAGGTGAAAACACGCAGCACCAGGTTGTTGACGTTCTCGCGCTCATCATAGTCCATGATGTGCAGCATCCAGACGAAGTCGAAGATACGCCAAAGCTCATGACGACGTGAAATCAATTCGCCGGTCGTCGGCGAGAGGTAGAGCGTCGGCTTGTTCCAGTGCGCGAACTCCACGCGCCAGAGCGGCGGCTTCCGGCCCCTTATCTCGCCCGGAATGTCGGTGATCAGCCTCGCAGACGAGATTGGCTCGGGGCCGGTGTAGTATGAGCGGGCGAGCGCCCGGACCTGCTGCTCCATTGGACGGGCAACAGCCTTCCCGTTTCTAGCGTCGACAACTTGCTCACCAGCTTGACCGGTCAGGACATAGACCGGTCGGCTATCAATCCACGCCAAACGGACATTCTCGGCACCGGAGGACGAAGCAAGGGCGATCGGATCTCTCAGCGTTGCCGCATCTACGCCCGGTGGCTGCTGATGGCGCACGAAGTGATCGCCATGGATCGTGTCGATGTGGATCGAGGTCATGTAAAGGCCGCTGAGCGACCAAACGACCACTTGCAGGCCGAGGAAGAGGCCAAGCCACTTGTGAGTTTTTCGGGCAATCACACGGCTACGCATCAGTTGACGATCGCTCCCCCAGCGAGTTTGGTGGCGGGCCGGCAGGTCACTGCCAGCCCATTCCTTCTGAGGATGACGGAAGGGATAAACTCGCGCCAATCGAGCCCCATCACCTCCTCATCCGATCAGCAGTGCCCTGCTGCGCGATGCTCCGGAGCGCAAGTCGATGCCGCAGGGGCAGGTTCGGCCTTTGCGGGAGGCGCCGCGCTTGCCTTCGGCTCGGCCGGACGGGCAGCTGATGTGGCTTTCGGCTGAGCCTTCGGTTCGGCCTTAGCCGTATCTGTCGGTGCGGGTTCTGCCTTGGCCTGCGCAGCGGTCTTCGCTCCCGATTGCTGCATCGCGCTCTGCATCGGTTCGCCCCGCAGCATGGCCTCAACCATGGCGATTTCCTTCTGCTGATCCGCGCGAGTCTTCTGGATCTGGCTGCGAAGCGTGCCTGTCACTCCGTTCGCAAGAGCCACGTCCGACATCGCCACAGCACCCTTATGGTGCTCCAGCATTTTGCGCATGTAGGTTTGCGAGACGTCCGAGCCCGACGCCGCCATCATCTTCTGGTGCATGTCCATCATAGCCGGGCGGTACAGCTCAGCGCTGCGCTGGTCGGGCGCACCCTTCTGAACCAGTTTCTGGAGATCCTCGATCTCCTTACCCTGCTTGGCGATCGTCTCGCGCGCCATCTTTGCGACATCGGCGGTTGGGTTCTGGTCCAGAACGATGCGGGACATGTCGATCGCCCCCTGATGGTGCACGATCATCTTCTTGAGCCAATTCTGGCCGACGTCGCTGCCAACCGCAGCCATCATCTGCTCGTCCATGCGCATCTCGGCCTCCGCAAATGGCCCGCTCATCTGCATGGAGTTACCTGCCGCCATATTGGCATCCATCGCTGGCTCGTTCGCAGCAACCTGGTTATCGGCTTGCGATCCGCACGCTGCCAACCCGGCCGTAGCCATCAGCAGAGCCGTGAATTTCGTTACCTTGTTCATGTTCGTTCTCCTTGAGAGCCGCCCCGCTCAAGTCTTGTATGTCTCGGCCGATCAGCCCTTCACTGATCGGTAGAGGCTAGTTCGACCGTCTGCACCGAATGCAACCACGTTGAATGGTTCCTTCGCGCCATCCGGACTTTCCATGCCAGGTGACCCAGAAGGCATTCCTGCTACCGCAATCCCCTTGATGTCCTTCGGACGCTCGCGAAGCAGCCTGTCGACATCCTCAGCGGGAACGTGACCTTCGATAACGTAGCCGCCAACGAGGCTGGTGTGGCAGGAAGCTAGGTCCGTCGGCACGCCATAGCGCTGCTTCACCGAAGCCATGTCTGGCCGATCCGTCACTCGCACATCGTACCCGGCTTGGCGGGCTCGCTCGGCCCAGAGCGAACAGCAGCCGCAGTTCGGGTCTCGGAAGACGGTGATGACTTCAGCCTTCGTCGGCGCAGCTGCTTGAACTTGAGGAGCTGCCGGCTCACCCGTCGCCGCCTTGTTGTTGACAGGCTCCGAAGTGCCGCAACTGGAAAGCAAGGCACTCATCAGGGCGCACGATGCGGGGAGCTTCCAGCGCCTCCGCGCTCCATCTTCAACTTTCATGACGAACCTCCATCAGCCTACTTACATTCGCGCCATGATCTGCTTCATCTCGTCGATCTCGCGCTGCTGAGCGGGAATGATCTCGTCGCACAAACGCTTGATCTCGGCGTCCCTGATGCTCGACTCGCGGCACATCAGGATCGCACCAGAGTGATGCGGTATCATCGAGCGCAGGAACTGCTTGTCGCCAACCAGCCATTGCTGACGTGTCGCCAGGAAGGATAGGACGAGGACAAGGGCAAAGAGGGCGTGCAGCGCCATGTTCAGGCGCTTGTTCTTATACATGCCGCTCATCATCAGCAGCATCAGCGAGCCCATTGGCGCCCACATCGTGAGAGCCATGTAGAAGAAATTCACGTTCTGAATGAACTCGCCAAGCGAGTTGATCATAGCGAACATGACGAAGTACATGATGGCCAGACTGATCGTCAGGTTCAGCGCCAGCATTCTGTAGTGGCTTCGCATCATGGCCGCGTCGTCCATCGAGTTGCCGGCGGTCTGATGGTGCTCATGTCCCTGTTGCATGCTTCTCTCCTCAGAACATCAGGTGTTCGATGCCGTGCGTGATGCCCGCGCCCAGGAAGCCCTGAACGGCGATTGCAATTGTCATCACGGTGAGCGCCAGGATCATGCCAGCGCCCCGATCTTCCCACGGACGACGCCACGCCCACACGGCCAAAGCGGCGCCGCCAACTCCAACGAGAACGCCGAGCCAACGATGGTAGCTTAGGATAGGGTCCGGTTCTGATCCCATGCCAGCCAGCCAACCTGCGGCGGCAGCGATGGGAGCGAAGATGCCTCCCGCGATGACCAAGAATTGCACGGGCGCGGAGAAGGCGGGCCGGCGGCGGCCGACAATTGCGGTGAACAAAGCGGCGGGAAAGAAAGCGATCGGAAAGTGAACGACGAGCGGATGGAAGCGCCCCATCCATTCGTAAAGACGCTGGAAAAAGGGCATGTTGGAGCGGTCGGTCTCCATATCCATGCCCTCCATCATCCCGTGAGAAGGCTCTTGAGCGGCACCTTTTGGAACGCTGCCAGCGCCGCTCAAGACGCCCGGGTGTCCAGGTTGCATCTGTTGCGCTTGCGTCGCATTCCCATGCTTCTCGCCTTTATGCGCGAGGGCGGGCGGCGACGCTGCGAACGCAACAAGGACTAGAATAGCAGCCACCCAACTGCGCAGCAGGACGCCAAGGCGCCTAAGTTGCTTGTTGTTCATGATGCCCTCGGCTTGCGAGCGGAGTTGTGCATGGAGACAATCTTCCACTGCCCACCGATCTTCTTCAGCACGCTCGTTGCTACACCGCGTCGCTCGGCAATTTCACCGCTCTTTGTCTCGATGCGATAGTTGTATGTCTCAATGGCGTGGGCTGCCGCTGGTCCAATCAGGTGAACGTCGACCTTGTAGTCTGAGAAACGAAATAACCTGAACTCGTGCAGCTCCGGACCAAGGTGATGCGCAAGGTAGTTGGCGTATGTACCCTCCACACCACCTGTCTCGAAGATGGTGGAGTCCTTCGCGAACAAGCGCTCGGTGTTTGTCGCGTCCAATTTCTCGATCGCAGCCTTGTACTGCGCAAGAACGGTCTTGATTGCCGCGATTTCAGCGCGCTGGGCTGCGGCCGGCAGCGCTTGACTGGGTTGAGCAACCGCTGGGGATGCAACGAGCAGTGCGACGCTGAGGAAAAATGCATGCTTCATCTAGCCTCTCCTCAGAACCAGGTTCGTACGCCGATGAGCAGCTGGAGAGCGCCCGCCTTCTCGCCCTCGGCTCGCCTGTAACTGGCGGTTCTGCCGAAAGCGCGCTCGTACTGAACACCGATGTAAGGAGCGAACTCGCGCCTGATGTCGTATCGAAGGCGGGCACCGAACTCAGCCTTGGACAGGCCAGCACCAACCCCGATCTCGCGGCTATTCTGAGCGGCAAAGTCGAACTCAACCCTTGGCTGCAAGATGAGCCGCTGCGTTATGCGCTGATCGTAATAGCCACCAACGCGAGCGGAGAGCTCGCCCTTGTTCGACAGGAAGAGCGCGCCCTCAACGTCGAAGAAGCTGGGGGCAAGTCCCTCCAACTGCACGGTGGCGTACACGCGCGATGGGTTCGGCTTGAAGTCATAGCGAAGCCCGCCTTGCACATTCCAATATGGGTCTATTGCGTGACTGTAGAGGGCCTGGACTTCGGCGCTCTCAATGCCCTCACCGAAGACGCCTTCACCTTCGGTCTTGAGCCAAAATCGGTTTATGTCGCCGCCGTACCAGGCTTCGCTTTCCCAGCCGTAGCCATCAGCGCCCTTCCCAGCTCGATATTCAGCGATGTTGTTCAAGACTTGGAAGAACTTCTGGTCGCCATGAAACTCTTCGAGGTGGTGACGGCCCATGTCCATGGCCGCCCGGCCGTAGAATGCGTCCGCTGCATTGGCGGTGGGTACAGGCGGCGGTGGCGCGTTTCCGGCCGGAAGGTTGGTGCCCTCGAGCGAAGCACTGGATTGACCCGAGCCTTGGTCCGGACTCGGCGTGCAGTGACCCATGGCTGCATGCTCAGGCGGACAGGCCGCCTGAGCTGGCGCAGACTGGGTCTTGGGGCTGGCCACCGACTGAGCCTGTGGCGCCGAGGGCGTGCAGTGCCCCATCGCTGCATGCTCGGGCGGACAGGCCGTCTGAGCTGGTGCAGACTGGGCTTTGGGGGCGGACACTGACTGAGCCTGGGACGCCAATGGTGTGCAGTGACCCATCGCCGCATGCTCGGGCGGACAAGCGGTCTGACCCGTTGCAGCTGCAGGAGCAGCTGGGGTCGTTCGAGCAGGCGCTGCCTGCACCGTTGTTGGAGCTGCGGGTGTGCAATGTCCCATCGCGGCATGTTCTGGCGCACAGGTCGCCTGCGGAGGCGTCGATCGAGCCGGCGCAGCTCCCGAAGCCTGTTGCTGCGGGGGCAGAGTCGGCTGAGGTTGGGGGGCCGGCGTACAATGGCCCATGGCTGCATGCTCGGGCGGACAGGCAGACTGTGCGGTTGAAGTCGACGCAGGCCTTGTTCCTGCCCCGGGCTGCTGTCTTTGCACGGGTCGAACCGGCGCGGGCGTGCAGTGGCCCATGGCGGCATGCTCCGGAAGGCAAGCAGACTGCGCTGACGTCCTTGCGGCAGGCTGATTGCTGTGCCCTGCATGTTGCGCTGCTGCAGGTGCTGCCGGCACGACAGCCGCTGCGGCCCCAAGCAGAGCCAGCTTAAGAGGCGAGGTCATTTTGCATGTCTCCCTGCAAGGGGCGCACGGTCACGACCCGCATCATCCCGGCAGTCATGTGGTAGAGGTTGTGGCAGTGGAACGCCCAGTCGCCGGCCGCATCGGCGGTCACGTCGAACGTCATTTTGCCTCCTGGCGGCACGTTCACGGTGTGCTTGCGAGGGGCGTAAGCACCATGGCCAGTGACCAGTTCGAAGAAATGCCCATGCAAGTGGATCGGGTGGGGCATCATCGTGTCATTCACCAATGTGACACGCACCCGTTCGTTAAGCCGGAACGGAATGGGATCAGCGGGATCGCTGAGCTTCTTGCCATCAAAGCCCCACATGTAGCGTTCCATGTTTCCGGTAAGGTGGATCTCCAACTGGCGGGTCGGTGCGCGGACATCGGGATTGCGCTGAAGGGCCACTAGATCACGATAGGTGAGCACCCTGTGATCCATGCCCTCAAGGCCCTGCGGTGGCTCGCCAGTTCGATCCATCGGCATCGGCGAGATCGACTGGACACCAGGGTTCTTGTCGACCTGAGGGGCGTTCTTGAAATCACGCATGCTCATGGATCCGTGATCCATGCCCTGCATGGCGCCACCCTGCGCCGGAGAGCCATGTCCCATGGCCGAATGGTCCATCCCTGCCATCGAGCCAGCCGCAGCGGGTCCAGCCGCGCCATGACCCATGGCTGCGTGGTCCATGCCGGCCATAGAGCCTTGCCCCATGCCGCTCATCGTGGCTGCTACGGCCGCTCCGGCGGCAGCCTTGATCGTGCCGTGTTCGGTGGGCTCCTTCCAGCCCGTCAGCTTCCACAGATTGCGGGACGCGTTCTGCTCAGCCGAGGGATCGACACCTCGCCGAACGGCAACGTTCGGCACGTTCGGTCCATCCATGGCCATCCCGCCATGATCCATCCCCGCCATGCCGCTCATATCCATGCCCATGTCTTTCATGGTGAGCAGGGGACGCGGGCGGAGTGGTGGAACGGGCGCGAACATCCCTTCGCGCGGCGCAAGCGTGGCTCGACCCATTCCAGACCGGTCGATCGCCTCGCTGACGAAGCTGTAGGCGCGGTCCCCGGGGGTGACGACGACATCAAACGTTTCAGCGACGCCGATCTGGAACTCATCAACGGTAACGGGACGGACATTCTGACCATCCGCTTGGACGACCGTCATCGGCAGGTCAGGGATGCGGACATTGAAGTTCGTCTGGGCCGACGCGTTGATGATGCGAAGCCGCACGCGTTCGCCGGCACGAAACAAGCCCGTCCAGTTGTCGTAAGGTCCGTGGCCATTGACCGTAAAATTGTAGGTCGATCCAGTGACGTCGGCGATGTCGGCGGGGTCCATCCGCATCTTGGCCCATTCACGCCGCTCCTTGGCAGGCATGTCGCGGCCGGCAAGCGCACCCGAGAGGGTCAGGCGCTGGTGGTTGAAGTAGCCACCGCCCATCTGCTTCAGCTTCTTGTAGACCGTGGCGCCGCTCAGCGGCGTGTGATCGGAGAGGACGAGCACGTGCTCGCGGTCGTAAGCGACAGGATCAGGCCCAGCCGGATCGATCACGATCGGGCCATAGAGGCCATCCTCCTCTTGGTAGGCCGAATGCGAATGGTACCAGTACGTCCCGTAGTGAGGGACCGCGAACTCGTAGGTGAAGGTCGAGCGAGGCATGATGCCTGGAAAGCTGACGCCTGGAACCCCGTCCATCTGGAAAGGCACGAGCAGCCCGTGCCAGTGGATCGAGCTCTCTTCATCAAGCGTGTTCTGCACCCGCAGGCGTACACGCTCACCCTCCTTGAGGCGGACAAGCGGAGCTGGCACGGTGCCGTTCACTCCGATGGCGCGGCTAAGCTTGCCGTCCACCTTCACGGCGACTTGGCCGATCGTCAGAGCGATATCAGAGCCGCTAACGGTAGGTAGCGGCCGAGCGATCCCGCGAGACACGGTCTGTGCCCAGGCGGGCATAGCAGCAGCGAAGCCGACGCCGGCACCGCCAAGGGCGGCGGCGCGCAGAAACTGGCGCCGCTCGAGAGCGAGCTTATCAAACATGTAGGATCCTTGCGGAGTCATGGCGCGAAAGGGTGCCGGCGGCGGCCCTAAGGCGCACCGCCGGCTTCCTCAGAGCGGCTTAGTGCTGGTGACCGCCAGGTGCGGCAGTCTTGGACATGTCGTGGCCCGCGTGCGGATCGGTGCCAGCCTTCATGTCATGGCCCATCTTGGAATGGTCCATCTTGGAATGGTCCATGTCCTTGCAGCAGTTGGACTTCATGTCCTTGCAGCAGGGCTTGTCCATTTTCTCGCAGCAGGTGGCCTTGGGAGCAGGCGCAGGAGCAACCTGAGCCTGAGCAACCGCCGGAAGAGCAATCGACAGAGCGATCGCCCTCAGAATCTTGTTCATGTGAAACTCCGTGAAATCGAGGATTTGTTCGATTTCACGCAGATCGTGGAGGAGGTGTAGCAAGCTCGCGCGGTGAGCCAATCAGGACGATTGATGGCGACGATGTGACGTCCGCATGGATAACCATGTGGTCCGCAGCGGGAGCTGTCGGTGTCACTGCAATACCCATGCACATCGATGCACAGCAGTTCTTGCCGGGCACCTTCTCGGGCTTGGAGCCCTCATCAGATGCCCCATCGCAATGCGCGGATGCACTCGTCTGCTGGTAGTGCGAAGATGTGGGAGCTGACTGCTGCTCCATTGCGTTCGCCGCCACCGGGGCCACAAGCACGGCCAGCGCCAGAAGCGCTTGCAGAAGCCCTCGAAGGCTCGTGATGTGACGTACCAAGTGCATAATATCGGCTAGTAGGCCCAATCCGTTCTAGGCGCTTCCGTTCCCTGCCGGGCCAAAAGCCATCCTGAACAGCCCATATAGGGTTTGACACAGTGTCAGGGTCAAGCTCCTTTTGGCGTACGCTCTTCAGACTCAAGGCATGCCAAGATGGGGCAATCAGGCCGATCATCACCGCTACAAGCGTCGGCAAGGCCCTGCAGAGTGGCGCGCATCTGCTCCAACTGGCGGGCCTTACGGCCGAGTTCTTCTGCCCTGGTGAGAGCCAGTGCCTTCACATCAGCGCTAGAACGGGACCGGTCGTGCCAGAGCTGGAGAAGCTGGCGGATGTCTTCTATGGGGAAACCGAGGTCTCTCGCGCGGCCGATGAAGTGAAGAGTGTGAAGGTCACGCTCGTCGTAATCGCGATAGCCGGACTCGCGCCTGACTGCCTGCGGTATCAAGCCGATCTTCTCGTAGTGTCGGATCATCCGCTGACTGACGCCACTAGCTGATGAAATCTGACCGATCTTCATGCGAATGGACTCGCTCCGACGCTCTTCGAGGAGCCAGCAGACAAGGACCGGGCAGAGAGAGAAGTCCCGTCACCACTCCTCGTACAGCCCGCATTTTCAAGTCTTCTCACAGCTGCAAACTCCGGAGCCGCAGGGCGTTGCCGATCACTGATACGGAGGAGAGACTCATGGCCAAGGCGGCGATCATAGGAGAGAGTAGAATACCGAAGACGGGATACAACACGCCGGCGGCGATGGGCACCCCAAGCGCATTGTAGCCGAAGGCAAACATGAGGTTCTGGCGAATGTTGGCTGTCACCGCTCGGCTGAGCCGCCGCGCGCGCACAAGGCCGGTCAGATCACCCCTCACCAGAGTTACGCCCGCACTCTCAACCGCAACGTCTGCGCCCGTTCCCATCGCGATTCCGATATCGGCTCGGGCAAGAGCAGGAGCATCGTTGACCCCGTCTCCGGCCATGGCGACCACTCGGCCCTGCTCCTTCAGTCGCTCGATCGCTGCATCTTTGTCGGCAGGCAGCACGTCGGCGACTACCTCGTCGATCCCGAGCCTCCGAGCGACTGCTTCAGCCGTACGGCGATTGTCGCCGGTCAGCATGATGATGCGCAGGCCCTCTCTATGAAGACCGGCGATGGCCGCCTCGGTGGTTTGCTTGACCGGATCGGCGACTGCGATGAGCCCTGCGGCTTGCCCATCTACCGCGACAAACATCACGGTCGCGCCTTCATCCCGGTGCTTGCCGGCAGAGGCCTCTAGCTCCTGGGCATTTGCGCCTTCCGCCAGCATCAGCGCGCCATTGCCGATTGCTGTCCTGCGGTTCTCGATCTTCCCGACCAGTCCCTTGCCGCTGATCGACTGGAAGTCGGTCACTGGCGATGGGAACAAGGCACGCTCCTCAGCGCCCCTGACGATTGCGTGAGCAAGCGGGTGAGCACTGGAAGCCTCTAACGAAGCCGCAATTCGCAGCAGCTCCTCCGGGGACAAGGTCGTGGAAGGCTCAACTGCCACCAGAGCTGGCTTACCTTCGGTAAGCGTGCCGGTCTTGTCGACGACCAGGGTATCAACGCTGGCAAAACGCTCCAGAGCTTCGGCATTCTTGATGAGCACGCCTGATTGCGCGCCCTTCCCGACGCCAACCATGATCGACATGGGCGTGGCCAGTCCCAGAGCGCATGGACATGCAATGATGAGGACGCTGACCGCAGCAACTAGCGCGAAGGCAAGACGGGGCTCCGGCGCGGCGAAGGACCAGATTGCGAACGCAATCACTGCAACGGCAATCACGGCTGGTACGAACCACGCTGAGACTTGATCGACCTTACGCTGAATCGGCGCCTGGCTGCGCTGCGCCTCAGCAACCATCTGCACGATGCGTGAGAGCATGGTCTCTGATCCGACCCGGTCGGCGCGCATGACGAAGCTGCCGTCGCCGTTGATTGAACCGCCAGTGACCGCAGATCCGGTCTCCTTGGCAATCGGAAGCGGCTCTCCGGTCAACATCGACTCGTCCACAGAAGACGCGCCTTCAAGTACTTCCCCGTCGACAGGGATTGCTTCGCCAGGTTTGACCCTGAGCTGGTCGCCACTCCTGACCATATCGAGCGGAACATCGCGTTCCTTACCAGCATGGATCAGGTGCGCAGTCTTAGGCGCAAGGTCGAGCAAGGCTCGGATCGCTGAGCCGGTCTGTTCACGGGCGCGCAGCTCCAGAACCTGACCGAGCAGCACCAAGGTCACGATCACTGCCGCCGCCTCAAAGTAAAGGCCCACGCCGCCATCGTGTGTGCGGAACGCAGGTGGGAAGAGTTGGGGGGCTACGGCTCCCACGATTGAGTAAGCCCAGGCAATGCCGGTCCCAATCGCGATCAGGGTGAACATATTGAGGTGGAGGGTCTTGAGGCTCTGCCAGCCGCGTACGAAGAACGGCCAGCCACCCCACAGCACGACCGGGGTCGCCATGACGAGTTCGACCCAGTCCAGCGTGCGACCGCCAATAAACTCGATTGTCGTTGGCCAGAAGTGCCGAAGCATGACGAGGACAAACAATGGCGCGGACAAGGCGGCCGACACGACGAAGCGCCGGCGCATATCGAGATACTCTTCCGAAGGCCCGTTGTTTGGATCGAACGCCTTCGGTTCCAGGGCCATGCCGCAGATTGGGCAGGTGCCAGGTCCGATCTGCACGATTTCTGGGTGCATCGGGCAGGTGTACTCGACGTCGACCAAAGCCGCGTCCGGGGTTGCTTGCGCCGGATCGAGATAAAGCTCCGGCCTGAGCTCGAAGCGCTCCCGGCACTTTACTGAGCAGAAATGATATTTCTGTCCGCCGTGCTCAGCATGATGCGGGGTCGTCGCCGGATCGACCGTCATGCCGCAAACGGGATCAATGAACTTTCCTGCTGGCGCATGCTCGTGAGAGGCATTGGACCCATGATTGTGGCCGCAGGCAGAGCCGGTTGCGTGAGAATGTTTTTGCATGGCCGACTCCAGATGCACCCTGACATCATGTTAGGGTCAAGAGTGGTTTATCTGGAACGAACGACGCGCCTTGGTGGGCTCGCAATGTCGGCTTGCGGCACGGCCAGCTGTTTGCTCGAAGGACCGAGATGGGCGCTTAGCTGACCCGGCGCCCTGCATGAACGAGCGTCTGCAATTCGCTATCCCCGGCCCGAAAACAGACGTTCCGCTTTCCACCAGTCACAGCCTCTTTGCTCGTTTTCCCTTTGGCCATTGTCGGCCAGAGGAGATGAAGCATGGGACATGCAATCTACGATCCCGGTCAGGAAGACCGCCCCGCGTGGAATGTTGGCCGTAAGCTAGGTGCAAAGCGCCCACTCCTGCCCAAGCAGGTCTGGGCAGTGCGCTTCTTCCTTGAGCAGGAACACCGGCTACGCGATCGCGCGCTCTTTGACCTGGCGATCGACAGCAAGCTTCGCGGTTGTGACCTCGTGAAGATCAAGATCGATGAGCTGGTCAGTGGAGCCCGCATTCGCCAGCGAGCAATCATTGTCCAGCAGAAGACTGGTCGCCCAGTGCAGTTCGAGCTTTTGGAACCTGCTCGGACCAGCTTGCTCCAGTGGCTTGAACGACGTGGTGGCTCGCTCGAGGAGTACGTCTTTCCCAGCCGCGTTGATCGGCTCGCGCATATGAGCACCCGCCAGTATGCTCGCCTGGTTGACGAATGGGTGACAGCCATAGGTTTGCGCCGGGAAGACTACGGCACCCACTCGCTCCGCCGCACAAACGCAGCTCTCATCTACAAGCAGACAGGCAATCTGCGCGCCGTGCAGATCCTACTCGGGCACACCAAGATCGAAACCACTGTCCGATACCTTGGAGTCGAAGTCGAAGATGCTTTGGCGCTTTCTGAGGCAACTGAGATCTGAGATGGACGGTGGGCTGGTTCACCAGCCCACCGTTTCGGTGCATCGAAACGTCTACGCATCCTGTTGAAGAGCGGAAATCGCGCAGGAAGAAGGCTGCATTGCGCTCGGTTATCCAGCAAAATGCCATTTTTGCCCATTTGCATGATAACCCCGCAAAAAACTGCCATTTTTGCAACTGCATTTGGTCAGCAACGGCAACACAGAAGCAAAGTGGAAGGGGGGGGGGTGCGAGCGATTCTGCTACGCCGCAAGCATGCTCAGCGCATGTGATTGCGGATCTCGAACCGACCCAAGCTAAGATCGAAGCCGCTGAAAAGGCTATTCCGCCGTTGCAGTTCGGCGGCGCTTACCTTGCCTTCTGCGAGGTCACGCTCATCCTGATCGCGGGCCAGCTGCTTATCGCGAATGCGCTTATTAGGATCGAAGGAACGGCCAGACATGGCTCCTATGTAGCGGCGAAGGGCATCTCGCGTCATTGACGACCGTCTGTGGCCGTCAGCGGTCCTTCCGCTTGGCGAGCGCAGTCGAAAGCGGACCTTGCCTTCCGCGCCTTTCAGATACGCTACCACCTTCGCCCAGCGCACAGCCTGTTCAGGTGAGGACTGACCCTCGTCCCCGCGATCTGAACGCCTGCGAAGGCGCGCATAAAGCTGTTCGATCCTCGCGGCTACACCGGGAGGGCCGCCAAGGAGGAGGCCGATCGGCGCGCCGGCCGCGCCGGCCCGCTCTGGCTGAAGAACCTGTTCATCCGCAGCTGATCAGGTCGCTACGCACGGTCAGAATCGCCTGCCGAGGCTCAGCCTGAACAGCAGGAAGAACTGGCGCCCGTCTCCCGAGCTTCCTGGATCGGGGGACAAGGCACGTCTGCATAGGAACAGAAGACGCAACAGTCCCCTTTGAGCGGGCGGAGCACCTCGCCACAATGCTTGCAGTCATAGAAAAATTGGCATGCGTCTGTGGGCATCGTCTCCGTGGAAACTCCGCCGCACTTCGGACAGGTGAGGGTCGAGCTCAGCTGCATCACGCGCCTCCGAGCATCCGCATGAGCGGCGCCTCTATGAAACCCCAGCACGCCGAGATCGTCACGAAAACGGTCGCCACGGAGAGGAGAATGAAGGTGCTCTTCGCCGGCGGCGGTGTCATGCAGGTGGCATCCCGCGCGCACGCTTGGCGCTTGCGGAGATGCACGATCCATCCTGCGGCGACCGCGACAATCGCGGCGATCGTCAGAGGCCAGTGGAATGGCACGAAGGACGAAAGGCCGGCCGAACCGACGCCGATTGCCGCAAGCCCGAGCGGCAGGATGCAACAGGCAGCCGCTGAGAACAGGGCTGCAAGGCTCGCCATGGTCCCCAGCGCTGCCACGCCCCGATCCGCGTTCGTCCTAATGGCCGAGCCGTCATCGACCCCCGGGCGCATCGTGTGTTCCGTACTCAAGGTTTCTTCTCCAAGCCGATTCCCTGCTATATGCATCCTGTAGTCACTACAGGATCAAGCGACATCTGATGGCGAGTTTCACGATCGGCCAGCTCTCCCGCAGGACGGGCGTGAACATCGAGACGATACGCTACTTCGAAAAGGTGGGACTGGTGGCGTCCCCGCCCCGCACCGAGGGCGGTCACCGGATCTATGGTGACGACCATCTGCGGGCGCTGGGGTTCATCCGGCGAGCCCGCGAACTTGGTTTTACTCCGGACGAGGTGCGCGGGATCCTCGCCCTTGGGGGCCCGACTGACGCATGTTGCGACGAGGTGCGGGAGATCGCCTCGCAACATCTTGCGATTGTGCGCCGCAAAATGGTGGATCTCGCGCGCTTGGAGGAGCTGCTCGCCTCGGCCATAAACCGCTGCTCTGGCGATCACGTGCCCCACTGCGCCGTCATCGATATGATCGAGCAAGAGCCGGCGGGTTGATCCACAGGACGTAGCGCGACGCGGTCACGTCCATTCCCCTTGGGGCGTCAGAGCATGTAGCCGATGTCTGAGGCCCCAGTGGGGTAGGCGAACATCGTCGACTTCAGGTCGTCGGCAGTAAGCCCATGTCGGATAGCGAGGCCGAACAGGTTGATTACCTCATCGGCATGGGGCCCCACCAAATGTGCACCCAAGATCCGCCCCGTTCCTTCCTCGACAAGCGCCTTGTAGCCATAGACTTGCTCCGCAACACGCCTCGCGGTGTACCAATCCGAAGTCCTCTCTGTCTTCAGCTGGAAGCGCAGGCCCGCCTCACGCGCTTGCGCTTCGGTGACGCCGACGGAGGCGATCGGCGGCAGGGTGAATGCGACGCTCGGAACGCCAGCGTAGTTGGGCGTGCTGTGGTTGCCGTCCAGGAGGTTCGCCGCGACCACCTTCGCATCGTGACTCGAGACGGGGGTTAGCGGCGGGCCCCACTGAGCGGCGTCGCCGGCGGCGTACACCGATGGATTGCTGACGCTCTGCAGATACTCGTTCAAAAGGAGACGGCCGCTCTCTGCCGCCACTCCACCGGCCGGGAGGTCCAACTGCTCCA
The DNA here is from genome assembly GCF_011927725.1 of Sphingomonas kaistensis. NCBI lineage: Bacteria > Pseudomonadati > Pseudomonadota > Alphaproteobacteria > Sphingomonadales > Sphingomonadaceae > Sphingomonas > Sphingomonas kaistensis. The sequence continues at coordinate 1,422,837 of NZ_JAATJC010000001.1, forward strand.
AAGCAGGCGTGCGGCCGGCCGCGTGCACCACCAGGTCAGCGTGCACGGCGCCGCTCTCGTCTCCGACCCGGGTGTGTACGATGAACGATCCTCCGTTCTCCTCGATAGCTATGACTTCGGTGTTGGTGCGCACATTCACGCCGATGGTTTCGAACGCTTCCATCAGCCAGCCGACGAGTTCCGGCTCGAACTGTGGCAGGAGACGCGGACCGCGCTGCAGGATGGTGACGGCGGCGCCTGCTCGAGCAGCGATGTGGGAGAATTCGGCAGCAATGTAGCCGCCGCCCACGAGGACGATACGGTCCGGCAGCCGCTCCAGCTGGAGGAAGCCCTCGTTGTCGATGAGATGTTCTTCGCCTGATATTCCGAGATGCATTGGCTTTGCACCCGAGGCGATCACGACGTGGCGAGCTTGAACCTCTGTGTCGTTGATCGCGAGGGTGTTAGGACCGACGAACCGCGCGCGGCTACGAAAGGTGGCGATACCCTTATCGTCGTACCGCTGCTGATGCTTCTCCGGGATCGGGTCGGTGAACGTCCGTTTGAAGCGGATCAGCTCCGCCCAATCAATGTGTATCTTCCCGGCGACGCCGTGTCCCTGCACCCGCCGCTGCGCGTCGACCACCTCGACACCGGCAACGAGCATCTTCTTCGGGTCACAGCCTCGTAAGGCGCAGGTACCGCCGAATGGCTTCTCATCGACGATCGCGACGCTCCACCCCGCAGCGCGGACACGAAAGGCGGCGACCATGGCAGCGGTCCCCGAGCCGATGATTACGAGATCGAAGTTCATGTCAGATCCTCCAGCACCCGAACGAAGCTGGAGTGGCTACGGGTTTCAGGCTTACTCAAGCCGCGCCTCGGTAGCGTCGGCTTAAAGGAGCGTTCGAGAGCCTCTGCTACGTCGCACATGGGCGCGAAGCCGCCGCTTGGACCCGCATTAACGGACGTCCGTTATCCGCAATCCTCACCCAAGACCTGCCGTTCCGTTTCCCACCAGAGATCACCGCTAAAAGAGGCGCAAGCGCTTGCAACAGAGGCGCAAGTATACTGCAGCCTCACAAGCAAATGGCGCGCCCGGCAGGACTCGAACCTGCGACCACGAGCTTAGAAGGCACGTGCTCTATCCAGCTGAGCTACGGGCGCGTTGAACTGTCGCTAGGGCCGGGAGCGACCGGGCTCAAGTATTCATCTTTCATTCACTGCGAGGAGCGCGTATTACCCAAGCAAGACAGGGGTGTTTATGCGCGTTTTTCTCGGCTTTTCGCTCGCTTTCCTGGGATTAACCGCAACGCCTGCCCAGGCGGCGAAGATCCTGATCCTGACCGATCCCATGACGCTGGAGCGGCGGATGGTGGTGATCGACGAGCCCGGGCCCGACCGGATCTACATGTGCGCGATGCCGCCCGCCGTGGCGGGCTGCAAGGAAGTCACGCCCAAGGCGCGTTAAGCGGTCGCCAGCGCGCCCATCAGGCTGTCGAACAGCCGCCGCCCGTCCTCATTGCCATGTGCCGGTTCCGCCGCCCGCTCGGGGTGGGGCATCATGCCGAGCACGTTGCCGCGTTCGTTGACGATCCCGGCAATCTCGTTGGCCGATCCATTCACCGTGCAGGAATAGCGAAAGACGACCTGGCCATTGCCCTCGACCCGGGCAAGCGTCTCGGCGTCGGCCTGATAGTTGCCGTCATGATGCGCGACCGGGATCCGGATCGCTTCGCCCTCGGCATAGGCGCCCGTGAACGGAGTGCGGTTGTTGGCGACGGTCAGGTCGGCGTCGCGGCAGACGAAGGTCAGGTTGGCGTTGCGCATCAGCGCGCCGGGCAGCAGCCCCGCTTCGGTCAGCACCTGGAAGCCGTTGCAGATGCCGAGCACCGGGCGGCCCTTGCCGGCTTCCTCGATTACGGCCTGCATGATCGGCGACCGCGCCGCCATCGCGCCCGAGCGGAGATAGTCCCCATAGGAAAATCCGCCGGGAACGCCGATCAGGTCGAGTCCGGCAGGCAGGGCGGTCTCGCGGTGCCAGACCATTTCGGGCCGCTGCCCGGTCGCGCGCTCGAGAGCGACGGCGAGGTCGCGGTCGCAATTGGAGCCGGGAAAGACCAGAACCGCGGTCCGCATCAGCCGAGCCGCTCGATACGGAAATTCTCGATCACCGTGTTGGCGAGCAGCTTGCGGCACATGTCCTCGATCGCGGCATCGTCGGTGCCATCGTCGAGGTCCAGCTCGATCAGCTTGCCCGCGCGCACGTCGTTGACACCGCCGAAGCCGAGGCCTTCCAGCGCATGGTGGATCGCCTTGCCCTGCGGATCGAGCACGCCAGGCTTCAACGTCACCAGAACCCGCGCCTTCATGGTCTTCTCCCGCCTGCCCGAAGGCGTTTTGACAAGCGGCCTATGGACAAGGGATAAGACTCTAGCAAGCATTAGGGATGAGAGTGCGGCGGTCCGCCATCACTGGCAGCCGGCAACGGGAGCGTGTTCATGTCCTATCTCGCGACTGCCATCTTCCTTGGCCTGTTCCTCGTCGGACCGACCTATTTCGGATGGCAGGATCCCAGCGGAAAGGTCAGCCTCGCCCTGCTCACCACGTTCCTTCTGGGCGCCGTCGCGGGGTACAAGGCCAAGGGCTGACGCCACCGGGGCACTACAGCCAGCCTTGCTGCTCGTACCAGTCTGCCGTCTGCCTCAAACCGGCCGGGGTCGGCACCTGCGGCTGCCACAGGCTCGCCGGCGGACGCCTGTCAGGGTCGACCGTCCAGTCGGGGTGGCAGAAATAAGCGGCGCGGTCGGGGGTCAGCTTGGCCTTGCCCCGGCGCAGCAGGCCATCGACCCTGGCACCGAAGCGTACGAGGCTGGCCGGCACCGACAGCGAAAGGGCGCGGCGGTCCTGGGCGGAGGCGAGCGCCTCGGCGAATTCGCGGTGGGTCCAGCCGCCTTCGCGGCCGTCGTCGGGTTCGACCAACAGCTTGGCCGGTGCATCGTCGGCGGCAAGCGCCAGCAGCAGCCGCGACAGGTCGTCCGCGTGGATCAGGCTGATCCGGCCCTTGGGCGGAAGCGGGACCAGCCCGAGCCGCGCAGCCTTGAAGAGGTCGAGCGTCTCCTGGTCACCGGGGCCGTAGACGGCGGGCGGGCGAACGATCGCCCAGTCGAGGCCGCTGCGCTGAACCAGTTCTTCGCTTCGGGCCTTGGAGGCGCCGTAGAGCGAGAGCTTTGGCTCACGCGCGGCGAGGCTGGAGACATGGACGAAGCGGTGCACCCCCGATGCGGTCGCGGCGGCGAGCAGGCCGAGGGTGCCGGTGACGTTGCCTTTTTCAAATCCGGCGGCGTCGGGGGCGCTGATCACCCCTGCGACGTGGATCACCGCATCGGCGTGATCGACCAGCCGCTGCAGCGCGAGGCGATTGTCGAGCGCCCCCTGGACCCAGGTCACCCCGCGCCGCTCGTTCTGGGAGCGGCGGGTGAGGGCCATCACCTCATGCCCCTGCTCGACCGCAAGCCCGAGCAGGCGACCTCCGACGAAACCAGTGCCGCCGGTGATGGCGAGTTTCACAGCGGCGACCAGGCCTTTGCGGCGGATTCCTCGTCGCCGCTCAGGTCGGCCTCCGCGTCATCGTCGTCATCGCGGCGGTCGAGATGCTCCGAAAGGGCATCCAGCACCGCTTCGAGGCCGATCTCGCCGGCCGCCGACAGCGCGAGCACCGGCAGGCCGCTCGCCTCGGTCAGTTCGGCGGTCAGTGCCTCGACCAGCTCGGCATCGATCGTGTCGACCTTGTTCAAGGCCAGCACCACCGCCTTGTCCTCCAGCCCGGCACCGTAATTGTCGAGCTCGTCGCGGACGATCCGGTAGCTGGTCGCGACATCCGCGTCCTGGCAATCGATCAGGTGGAGCAGGACGCGGGTGCGCTCGATATGGCCAAGAAAGCGGTCGCCGATCCCAGCGCCGTCCGCCGCGCCCTCGATCAGGCCAGGGATGTCGGCCACCACGAACTCACGGTCGCGGTGACGCACCACGCCGAGCTGCGGGCGCAGGGTGGTGAAGGCGTAGGCGCCAACCTTGGCGTCGGCGTTGGTGACGGCATTGATGAAGGTCGATTTTCCGGCGTTGGGAAGTCCGACCAGGCCGACGTCGGCAAGCAGCTTCAGCCGCAGCCAGACGAACATCTCCTCGCCCGGCCAGCCCTTCTGGTGCTGGCGCGGGGCGCGGTTGGTCGAGGTCTTGTAGGTCGCATTACCGCGTCCGCCGTCGCCGCCACGCAGGAACACCAGCCGCTCGCCCTCGGTGGTGAGGTCGGCAAGCAGGGTTCGCTCCTCGTCGTCGGCTAGGATCTGGGTTCCAACGGGCACCTTGATCACGAGGTCGTCGCCATAGGCACCGAACCGGTTGGAGCCCGAACCGCCCTTGCCGCGCGGGGCCCGGAAGTGCTGGGTGTAGCGAAAGTCGATCAGCGTGTTGAGGCCGGGCACCGCTTCGAACACGATGTCGCCGCCCTTGCCGCCGTTGCCGCCGTCGGGTCCGCCATATTCGATGTATTTTTCGCGCCGGAAAGAAACCGCGCCGGGGCCACCCGCGCCCGAACGGACGAAGATCTTGGCCTGGTCAAGGAAATGCATGGGCCAGCCCTTAGGCGTTTAGCGCCCAAAACGCCACCGATCCGCCAAGGGAGCCGTCTCGTTAGGCGAGCAGCCGCCAAAGCCCCCAGGCGCTGGTCGCGGTCAGGACGGCGCCGACCAGCACCAGCAGCTTGTCCGCCTCGACCCGCTTGGCGATGATCGCACCCAGCGGCGCGGCGAGGACTCCGCCGATCAGCAGGCCGATGATCGCGGTGCTGAAGGCTTCCCAGCCGATGGTAAAAAGGAAGGTCGCCGAGATGGTCAGCGTGACGAAGAATTCGGCGGTGTTGACGGTGCCGATGGTGAACCGCGGCTCGGTCCCCTGGACCATCAGGTTGGAGGTCACCACCGGACCCCAGCCACCGCCGCCAGCGGCATCAAGGAAACCGCCGACGAGGCCGAGCGGCTCCACTACGCGGGCGGGGCGGATCACATGGCGGTGAGTCCAGCCCCGCCACAGCAGGATCAGGCCGAGCGCGGCGAGATAGGCGAGGACCACCGGCCGGGCGACATCGGCGTGGATGTTGCTGAGCACGTAGGCGCCAAGCGCGCCGCCGATGGCGCCGGGGATCACGATCCGCAGGAACAGGCGCCAGTCGACGTTGCGATGGGCGATGTGGTTCGCCGCGCTGATCCCGGTGGTGAAGATTTCGGCGGTGTGGACGCCGGCGCTGGCGATCTTGGGCGGAACCCCCATCCCGACCAGTAGGGTCGAACTGATCACGCCATAGGCCATGCCGAGCGCGCCATCGATCAGCTGCGCGGCAAAGCCGATCAGGATGAAGGGAAGGAGGACCGACGGATCGGCGGCAAGCTCGGCTAAAATCGGCGTCGACCTTTCCCCTGTTGACGGAATCCCCATGCACGGGAGCGGCGGGTGCGCCTAGAGGGCAGGAGCGCGCCTGCCTTTGCAACCGGGCCGGGAGGACATACATTCACGCCGAACAGCCACGTCCCGGGGATCCCTGCTTGCGTTTCGCCCTTCTTGATTACCTCGACAGCGTGAAGGAGCGGGATCCCGCCGCACGCAGCCGGTGGGACGTGATCCTCTACCCAGGCGCATGGGCGCTGCTTTACCATCGTGTCGCGCACTGGCTGTGGGACGGCCGGCTGTTCTGGCTGGCGCGGCTGGTCAATCACTGGAGCCGGATGGTGACCGGGATCGACATCCATCCCGGCGCGACCATCGGCCGCAACTTCTTCATCGACCATGGTTTCACCGTGATCGGCGAAACCGCGCTGATCGGCGACAATGTCACCATCTACCAGAACGTCACTCTGGGCGGGACCAATCCGTCGACCGGGGTCGGCGGCAAGCGCCATCCGACCCTGGAGGACGGGGTGGTGATCGGATCGGGCGCGCAGGTGCTGGGCCCGATCGTGGTCGGCGAAGGCGGCCGGGTCGGGGCCAATGCGGTAGTGACCAAGGACGTGCTGCCGCGGACCACCGTGGTCGGCATCCCGGCGCGACCGGTGCCGGTCGACCTGGTGCATTACAGCCCCGGCTTCATCCCCTACGGCACGCCGTGCGGCGAGGACGTCGATCCCCTGCGCGCCCGGTTGAACACGCTGGAGGAGGAACTGGCGGAACTGCGGGCCGAGCTGAAATCGCTGCGGACGCGGGGTGAGGCCTTGCCGGAGAGCAAGGCTTCGTGAGCAGCGTTACGCCCTTTCCGGTGCGTCCCGACCGGAAAGCCGTTGCCACCTTCGACCGCCAGGAATTGCTGCGCATCCTCGATCTCTATGGGCGGATGGTCGCGGCCGGGCATTGGCGCGACTATGCGATGCAGTTCGCGCCCGACCTCGCCAGCTTCGCCGCCTTTCGCCGGACCGCCGAGCGGCCCGAGATCCGAATCGAGAAACGCCCCTCGCTTCGGCTGAAGCAAGGGGCGTGGGCATTGGTCGGGGAACATGGCGCCGTGCTCAAGCGGGGCGGGGAGCTCCAAGGCATCCTCGCCCCGCTCGAGCGGCGACTGCTCAGGCTGGTTGAGGACTGAGGCTCGGCAGGTGGCCGCGAAGGCTGCCGGGCAGGCGGCTGACCACTGCGGCGCGGGCCTGGTGCCAGAAGGCCGACAGCAGCAGCAGGGCCGAGCCGATCACCAGCGCCGTCAGGGCGATGTTGAGGCTGACCGCGCCGAACTGCTCGAACAGTTCGTTCAAGGCGAACAGCACGTAGGCCAGCGCCGAGACGAGCAGTGCGCGGCGGTCGATCGCCAGCGCGGCGATGCCGAGCACGACATAGATGGCGATCACGACCAGGCCCTCGCCGACCGTCGCGTCGCCGTCGTTGAGCCCGAGCAGGGTGAAGACCGGGTGGACGATCATCGGCGCGGCCAGCAGGTGGAGCCAGAAGGCGACGTCCGAGCGGCGGGTGATGCGCGACGGGTCCGAACTGTCCCAGCGCATCGCGTAGAGGAACACGCAGAGGCCCAGCACCAGCACGACGGCAAGGATGATGTTGGGGGTGCTCGGCGTGTCGCCGATCGACGCGGCGATCAGGGCGACGGCAATGCCTGCGACCGAGGCGGCACCGGCGGCGACGGTGATCGGAACGCGGAACCGCTTCCAGTGGACAAAGGCGGCAAGCGCACCGGTCGAGGCGGCGGCGGCCCCGATCAGGCCCGCGGTCCAGGTCTGCTGGGTCGCTTCCAGGTCGTTGTTGGCGAACAGCATGATCAGCAGGAAGCCGACGCTCGCCACCGTTCCGCCGACAAAGGCCAGCAGCAGCAGGATCGAGGGCAGCGCCATGCGGCGGCGGGCGGTGAAGAACAGCGCAAGGCCCCAGGCCGTGCTGGCGATCAGCGCGGGGGCGAGGAACGAGGGGCCTTCGCCATCGATCACCAGGCCGAGGTTCTGGCCGATGCTCTGACCGATCCAGCCCACCGCGAATAGCAGGATGGCGGCCGCAATCGAGACGAAGATGTCGTTGAAGCCGGTGATCAGCCGGAAATGCTCCTCGTCGACGGCCGGCGACTTGCGCTGCTGGTCGACGAACGCACGGAGCGACGTCGCCGCTTCGGGCGTGATCGCGCCGGACGCGACCGCGTCGTCGAGATCATTCTGGCTATACATAGAAACACCTCCCTGTTGCCAAGAAGGCTACAGGGAGGTGTCCTATTGTGTCAATACACTAAGCTTGTGCCTGCCGTGGCAGGCGACCGGAGCTTAGCGGCAGACGTAGCGCTTGCGGCTGCGCTCGACCTCGCGGCCGATCAGCGCACCGGCGGCGGCACCGATGATGGTGCCGGTTGCGCGGCTGCCCTGGGTGTCGATCGCACGACCGATCAAAGCGCCGCCGGCGGCGCCGACCAGCAGGCCGGTGGTGCCGTTGTTGCGGCGGCAGCGGACACGGCCCTGGCCATCGTACCAGGTCTTGCCGTTGTAATAGCGCTGGGCCTCGGCCGGGGCCGCGACGGTCAGCGTCGCGGCGGGGACGGTCAGGCCTGCGGCAGCGACCGCCATCATCATGTTCCGCATCGTCATTCTCCTGTTTATCGTTGCGGTTTCGCTAGAACTGTTCTGGACCATCCAACCTGAACGAGGCGGCAATGGTCGACCGGGTTAAGCGAGAGATAAGCAGTTAACGGCGAAACGAGTTTTTGGGTCCGACGAGGCGAGGCTATCGATGTGCAATCTTTATTCCATGACCGCCAGCGTCGACGAGATGAAGAAGCTGTTCGGGCCGTTCGAGGGCGAGCGCGACAACCTTCCGCCGTTCAGCGAGATCTACCCGGGCAAGCCGGCGCCCGTGCTTCGCCGGGCGGAGGGCGGGGCGCTCAAGCTCGACATCATGGAATGGGGCTTTCCCGGGCCCGCAGCGGCCAGGGGGCGGCCGGTGACCAACATCCGCAACCTTGCCAGCCCGTTCTGGCGCAGCGCGCTCAACCGGCCCGACCGGCGCTGCGTGGTGCCGGTCACCCGCTTCTGCGAATGGGAGGGGGAAAAGGGGTCCAAGCGCAAGGTCTGGTTCGGGCTGCACGAGGAGCATGACCCGCTGTTTGCCTTTGCCGGCCTGTGGCGGCCGGGCGAGGGCGGAGTGCCCTACATGGCGTTCCTGACCTGCGAGCCCAATGCGGTGGTGGGGGCGGTCCACCCCAAGGCGATGCCGGTGATGCTGCGCACGAGCGACGTCCCGACCTGGCTCGATTCGGAAGCGGCGACCGCCTGCGCGCTTGCGGTGCCCTACACGGATGCCGATATGCGACGTCTGCCGTAACGGAACAGGGACAAGCCATGGCCAAGGACAAGAAGACGACCAAGGTCCGCAAGGGCGACGAGCCCGCGGCGAACAAGCCGAAGAAGGCCAAGGCGGAAAAGATCAAGAAGCCCGGCAAGGGCAAGAAGGGCGATGGCGCCGAGGGCTCGCGCGCCCATCCGCTGGAAGCGCTGTCGAAGCTGGCCGATCACCCCTTGGTGTCGGAACTGCTGGCGGCCGGTGCGCTGGCCGCGGTTGCAGCGATCGCGGAAGCGGGTGCCCGCAATCCCGCGACGGTGAAGTCGGCGGACAGCGCGAAAAAGGCCGGCAAGGCTGCCGCCGCCGCGATCGGCGCGCGCCTGCTGAAGGAATTCAACGCCGGCAAGAAGACCGTCGAGGGCGCTGCCGACAAGAAGTGAGGCTGGGCCGGCTCAGCCCTGCAACAGGGTGATCCGGGCTGGGCCGGTGTCGCGCTCGGCATCGAGGCGGAGCCTGCCGGGAGCGACCTTTTCGCCCCTCGCGGTTTCGATCGCCAGCCAGCCGCCCGGGGCCAGCCATCCGGCCTGCTCGACCGCGTCGCGCACCGCATCGCCCGAACCGGCCGCATAGGGCGGGTCGGCAAACACGAGGTCGAAGGGGGTTGTGACCGGGGGCAGCCTGAGTGCCGAGCCGGCGAGGAGCTTGACCTCGACCCCGAGCGCGGCGGCATTGGCAAGGATGGTCTTGCGCGCCGCCGCATCGGTTTCGACCAACGTCGCCCCGCCAGCGCCGCGTGACAGGGCCTCGAACGCCAGTGCGCCGCTGCCGGCGAACAGATCGGCGACCGCCAGTTCCTCGAGGCTGCCGATCCGGCTCGCCAGCATCGAGAACAAAGTCTCGCGGGTCCGGTCGGCGGTGGGACGGGTGGAGGGCGTCGGCGGAGCGGCGATGACCCTGCTCCGCCACTTGCCGGCGATGATCCTCATGGCCGGGTCCTAGCGCGCGAAGGGCCGTTCGTCCCGGGCGAAGTCGAAGAACGTGCCCCGACTTCGCCCGAGACCAGAGCCTTGCTCACCCCGGCCCGTGTCCAGCTCAGTACTTGACCCGCGCGGTCTTGATGCCGGTCTTGGCGAGATAGTCCTGAACGCTGTCCTTGCCCGCCAGATGGCCCGCGCCGACCGCGACGAACACGGTGCCGGGCGTCTTCATCTGGTTTTCGATCCACTTGGCCCAGGTCGCGTTGCGGCGGGCGAGCAGCATCTCGTGTAGCGCCGGGCTCTGGCTCTGCATCTCATTGATGAGGGCGGCGAAGCCCTCGGCGTCGCCGTCGTTCCACAACTTGGTCATGCGGGCGAACAGCGCCGGCGTGTCTTTCATCGTCGCCGCGCCATGCTCCAGCAGCTTGATCTGGTCGGCCTCGGGAAGGCTGTCGAACATGCTCATCTGGAACTCGAGCGTCTCGAGCTGGTCGACCGGCTTGCCCGCTGCCTTGGCGGCCTTGGTGATGATCGCCTCGGCGCCCTGCTCACCGGTCTTGCCCAGCTTCTGCGCCTGCAGCACCGACAGCATCATTGAGGCGAAGAAGGGCTTGAACTGGTCGAACGCGGTGGGAGGCGCGCCGAGCTCGGCAAGCGCTGCGGCGAAGTCCTTCTTGCCCTTGTCGCTGAGCTTGGAGGTCAGCGGCTTGCCGTCGGTGGCGATCGCATACTTCTGCATCAGGGGCCCGACCGCGGCGGGATCGGGCTGGATGATTTCCAGATACACCTTGCCCGAGCGGTCGAACGCCGAGCGGACCTCGTCGTTGAACCAGTCGGTCTTGCCGTCGAGCGCGTGGAAGGTGCCGAACAGGTAGACGGTGGTGTCGGCGTCCTTGACCATCCACAGGGCGGGATCGGTATCGGGCAGTGTGGCGGCCGGGGCCGGGGCGGCGGCGGTCTGGGCCAGCGACGGCGCGGAAAGGCCGAGCGCGGTGCCGAAAAGGATCGAACGGAACAGCTTCAACATGGTGGTTTCTCCCTTGAACTGATTGATGGCGTGAAAAAAGTCAGCGGTATTTGAGCCAGGCCCAGACCGCGAAGTTGATGCAGAAGGCGGCAAGCAGGATCAGCATGACGCTGCCGATCCCGATCGCACCGATCAGGCCGCCGCGGGCGAGTAGCCAGGCGGCGGGCAGTGCGAGCGCCAGGAAGTAGAAGGCGAGGCTGTTGGCCCACAGGTAAGCCTGCTGTTCGTGGTCGTCGATCGAGCGATGATAGAGGACTAGGGTGCCGGCCAGCGTCACCACCAGCCCCACCGCCGCGACGGCCGCGAGGCGTGGATCGAGCGGGCCATTGCTGAACAGCGACGTACCCGGCTGCCCGTCGCCAGCGAATCCGATCAGCACGCCAATCGGCATTCCCGCCGCGAACAGGACCCACATCATCTTGCTGTAGCGCTTCTCATAGGCACTTCGCCCGGAGCGCCGCCAATGCGCGCTTAGCTTCCAGCAGGACCAGCCGAGTGCGGTGGCAGCGATCACCGCGCCGGCCAGCAGGGCGGCGCCGCGCGGCTTGAGCAGACTCTGTTCGAACGAGGCGACCACGATCCCGGCGATCAGGCCGACGCTGAACACCAGCGCGATCGCCGCCAGCACCAGCAGGACGAGCCGGACCGGCAGCGACAGGCGCGAGGGCGTGTCGGCGGTGACGGTGGCGGCGGCAAGCTCGGTCATTGGTGGTCCTCATCGGAAAAGATCTGCTCGATCGGCTGCTCGAACAGCCGCGCGAGTTTGAAGGCGAGGGGAAGCGAGGGGTCGTACTTGCCGGTCTCGATCGCGTTCACCGCTTGGCGCGAGACGTCGAGATGCGAGGCGAGCTCGGCCTGGCTCCAGCCGCGTTCGGCACGCAGGACACGGAGGCGATTGTTCATCCTTCCTCCTCGTCCCGTTCGTCCACGCCGATCGCAGGCGACCAGACCAGGAAGGTGGCCGGGAGGATCAGGATCGCGAGCATGATCCCGATGCAGAGCTGCTGCCAGGCCTCGGCACTGGCCGGCATCGGGAGCCTGAGATCGGTCGCCAGATAAGCGTAGACCGTCGCGGCGCAGACCAAGGCAGACAGGGCGGTGTACGCCTTGGACATGGCCGACAGCCGCAGCCCGGCCTGGAATTCGTCAAGCTTTTCACGCCTTCCGCCGACCACGATCCTGGCCAGGGTCGAGCTCGCCACCGTTATCATCGCGGCCAGCGCGGCGACCCTCAGGAGGCCTCCGACAAAATCGGTGATGCCGCCGGTCGGGCCAGGCGCCAGCTTCAGGATGGCGCCGACGGGATAGGCGACAAGCGCGAAAATGGTCAGCATCCGCAGCGTCGGCGTCGACAGGTCGAGCGTGGTGTCTCTGGGACTGATGCGGGTGCGGTACGTCATGGATGGCCTGTCAAGTTAGGCTGACTTGTTGTCAGGTCTGCTTGACTATGGCGATTCGCTTTCTGTGTCAAGCGACCCTGACAGAAAGTCAGTGGTGCTTGTCGCGGCTAGTTGATGCGACCGCTGCGAATGCCCGCCGCCGCGAGCTTTGCCTGCACGCTATCGCTGCCGACGAGATGGCCGGTGCCGACCGCCACGAACACCGTCCCCGGTTGCTCCAGCCGCTGCGCGATCCACTGCGCCCAGGCCGTGTTGCGATCGGTGAACAGGCGGCGATAGGCTTGCGGCGATTGGGTCCGGACCGCTCCGACCACGGCTTCGATCGGGCGCGAATCCCCGCGGTTCCAGCCGTCGACCATGGTCCTGAGGTAAGGCGCGAGCGACTGTTCGGGATGCGGGGGCGGGGCCACGGCAGCGGCGGCGGCGGCCGGCCGGGCCGGCGAGGGCAGCGACTGGTACATGCGCAGCTGCTCGTCGAAGCTTTCGAGGCCGATGATCGGCTTGCCGTCGGCATCGGCGGCGCGGGCAAGCACCATGTCCGCGCCGAACTGGACGCTGAGGCCTGCTTGCCGGGCCGACTGGACGGTCGCCTTGGCCAGCGACAGGCCCGACCCCTGCGGGGCGGCGACGGGCCTGGGCGGTTCGGTCGGGATCAGGGTTTCCAGCACCAACGTCGAACTGGCGTCGAAGGCGAGGCGCACGGCGTGGTCGAACCAGTGGGTGCGGCCATCGTGGGTGTGGATGGTGCCGAACAGGTAGATGGTGGTGTCGGCGTCGCTGACCACCCATAGCGAGGGGCGGGCGCAGCTGGCCTCGTCATGGGGAAGGGTGGTGGGATATTCGGGCCGAGCGGATGAAGGGCTTGCAGTCAGCAGCGTCAGCCCCGCCAGGGCCAGCAGCACATGCCGGGCGCGCGGGGCCCAGCCCATCCGATCCATCGACGACCCCCCGGCCCTCAGTGTAGAGGGGGAGTGTCGCCAGCCTGCGGACTCCTGTCAACGCCTTGGAAGGCGTGAGGAAATCACTGGATACGAGTGACTTTCAGGCCACGCTTGGCAAGCATCGCCTGGACCGAGTCCGCGCCCGCCAGATGGCCCGCGCCAACCGCCACCATCACCGTGCCGGGCTGGCCCATCCGGGTTTCGATCCACCGCGTCCAGTTGGCGTTGCGCTGCTTCAGCAGCAGGTCGGCAAGCGCCGGATTGCTGTCCATCTCGGCATTGAAGCTGCGGCCGATGGCGGCGACGTCGCCGCGCGCCCAGGCGCTCAGCATGGCGTCGAATTGCTTGCTGACCGCGGCCGGACTTTCGAGCGTGCCGAGCAGTAGCGATTGCTGGGCGCTTTCGGGCAGCAGGTCGAAGAAGCGCAACTGCTCCTCGTTGGTCTCGAGCTGGCCGATCGGCTTGCCGGCCGCGGCGAAGCGGGCCTTGAGCTTGGACTCGACGCCTTCCTCATGCTTGAGGTCCATCGCCCCGAACTGCGGGCCCAACAGCGCCAGCGCGACCGCCCAGGTCTCCATCCGGTCGAGCGAGGCGGGGGCCATCCGGCTCTTGGCGATGGCGGTGGCGAGCGCGGCCCGTTTGTCCCGTGGCACCCGGTCGAGCACCGGCGGCAGGCCGGGCGAGGTCGCAAGCTTCATCATGGTCGCGGCGAACGCGGCCGGATTGGCGGTGTCGACGATCGTCTCCAGCACCAGGCCCTGCGAATCGTCGGCGGCACGCTCCAGCACCGGGCTGACCCAGCGCGCGCCCTGCGGAAGCAGGTGAATGGTGCCGAACAGGTAGACGGTGGTGTCGCGGTCGGCGACCTTCCACAACGCGGGTCGGGGCTCGGCGAGGGCCTGGGCGGAAGCCGGCCCCGACCCGAGCGCAGCAAGGCCGAGGGCAGCCAAGCCCTTGCGAAACCAGTTCAGTTGCAAACCCACGCTCCTATCCGCTTGGCCCCTCATGTGGGAGCCGCTTGCCCCGCTGCCAAGCTCCGTCCTATGGCCCCGCCCCATGACCGCGCCTGCGCCCCTCAGCTTCCAGGACCTGATCCTGACCCTTCACCGCTACTGGTCGGAGAAGGGCTGCCTGATCCTTCAGCCCTATGACCTGGAAATGGGCGCCGGCACCTTCCACCCGGCCACCGTGTTGCGCGCGCTCGGCCCCGATCCGTGGAACTGCGCCTACGTCCAGCCCTGCCGTCGCCCGACCGACGGCCGCTATGGCGAGAATCCCAACCGGCTGGGCGCTTATTACCAGTATCAGGTGATGCTGAAGCCGAGCCCGCCCAACCTCCAGCAGCTGTATCTCGACAGCCTGACCGCGATCGGGATCGACGTCACGGCGCACGACATCCGCTTCGTCGAGGACGATTGGGAGAGCCCGACGCTCGGCGCCTGGGGCCTTGGCTGGGAAGTCTGGTGCGACGGGATGGAGGTGACCCAGTTCACCTATTTCCAGCAGGTCGGCGGGTTCGACTGCTCGCCGGTCGCGGGCGAACTGACCTACGGGCTGGAACGGCTGGCGATGTACATCCAGGGCGTCGACGACGTCTACGACCTCAAGTTCAACAGCCCCGGCCCGGGCGGCTGGCAGGCGACCTATGGCGACGTCTTCCTCGCCAACGAAAAGCAGATGAGCGAGTGGAATTTCGAGGTCGCCGGGACCGAGCGGCTGTTCGATGCCTTCCGCAAGGCAGCCGAGGAATGCCAGAACTGCCTGGAGCGCAAGCTTGCGATCCCCGCCTATGAGCAGGCGATCAAGGCCAGCCACATCTTCAACACGCTGCAGGCGCGCGGGGTGATCTCAGTCGCCGAGCGGCAGGCCTATATCGGCCGGGTCCGCGACCTGGCCAAGGCCGCGTGCGGCGCCTGGCTGGAGTCGGCCAAGTGAGCCGCGCGGACTTCCTGCTCGAACTGTTGTCGGAAGAAATTCCGGCGCGGATGCAGGCGCGGGCGCGCAACGACCTGGCGCGGATGTTCGCCGAGGAGCTGGCCAAGGCCGGGCTCGAGGCGGAGGAGATCGAGACCTTCGCGACCCCGCGGCGGCTGGGGCTGATCGCGCGTGGGCTGCCGCTGGCGACGGCGGCGGTCAGCGAGGAGCTGAAGGGCCCGCGTTCGTCGGCGCCGCCGCAGGCGCTGGAAGGCTTCCTGCGCAAGACCGGGCTGACGCAGGATCAGCTCGTCGACCGCGACGGCGTCTATTTCGCGGTGATCGACAAGCCGGGCCAGCCGAGCGCTGCGGTGCTGGGCGGGGCGATCGAGCGGATCATCCGCAATTTCCCGTGGCCCAAGTCGATGCGCTGGGGCGCGGCATCGGCGAGCAATGCCTCCTTGCGCTGGGTGCGACCGTTGCAGGGCATCGTCGCGCTGCTGGGTGACGCGATCGTGCCGGTCGAGGTCGAGGGCCTCACCAGCGGCGCGACCACGGTCGGCCATCGCTTCCACCATCCCGGCCCGATCACGCTCGGCGGGGCGAGCGACTATGCCGAGAAGCTGCGGGCCTGCCACGTGATCATCGACGCCGACGAGCGGGCGACGATCATCCGCGACCGCGCGCGCGGGCTGGCCGCCGAGACCGGACTAACCCTGGTCGAGGACGAGGGGCTGGTCGCGGAGAATGCCGGGCTGACCGAATGGCCGGTGCCTTTGCTCGGCCGGTTCGACGCCGACTATCTCGACGTCCCGCCCGAGGTCATCCAGCTGACCGCGCGGACCAACCAGAAGTATTTCGTGCTGCGCGATGATAGCGGCGAGCTGGCCCCGGCCTTCATCTGCACCGCCAATATCGAGGCGAGCGACGGCGGCGCCGCGATCGTCGCCGGTAACCAGCGGGTGCTGGCAGCGCGGCTCAGTGACGCGCGCTTCTTCTGGGAGCAGGACCTCAAGATCCCGCTCGACGAGCAGGCGGCCAAGCTGTCCGGCATCGTCTTTCACGAGAAACTCGGCACCGTCGCCGAGCGCGTTGGGCGCATCGCCGACCTCGCGGAATGGCTGGCGATCGAGGCGATCGTTCCCGGCTGCGACCCCGACCACGCCCGCCGCGCGGCGGAGCTCAGCAAGGCCGACCTCGTCACCGGCATGGTCGGCGAATTTCCCGAATTGCAGGGCCTGATCGGCGGCTACCTCGCCGAAGCGCAGGGCGAGCCCAAGGCCGTCGCCCAGGCGGTGCGCGACCATTACAAGCCGGTCGGGCAGGGCGACGAGGTGCCGACGGCGCCGGTGACAGTGGCGGTGGCGTTGGCCGACAAGCTGGACACGCTGCGCCAGTTCTTCGGTGCCGGCATGCCGCCGACCGGCAGCAAGGACCCCTTCGCGCTGCGCCGTGCCGCGCTGGGTGTGATCCAGATCGTCACCGAGAACGGGCTGCGACTGCCGATTGCCGAGGGCGACCTGCTCGACTTCTTCGCGGATCGGCTGAAGGTCCAGCAGCGCGAGGCGGGCGTTCGCCATGACCTGATCGACGCGGTCTTCGCGCTGGGCGGAGAGGACGATCTTGTCCGCGTCCTCGCCCGCGTGTCGGCGCTTCAGGCCTTCGTCGAAGGCGGCGAAGGAGCCAATCTGCTCGCCGGCTACAAGCGGGCGGCCAATATCCTCAAGAAGGAGAATTGGGACCTGCCGCGGGTGATGGCGTCGCCGGGAGAGCAGGCGATCCCGCAGACCGGCGAGGAAGACCCGCTGGTCGGGATCGACCAGTCGCCCGCACTCGCGGCCTCGGTCGCGGGGCAAGCGTTGGGCTCCGACCTGCCGGCCGATGCGCCGGCGGCGGAGCGGGCGCTGGTGATGGTGCTCGACGAGGCCGAGCCGCGCGCCCGCAAGGCCGTCGAGGAGGAGGATTTCGGAGGCGCGATGGCGGCGCTGGCGTCGCTGCGCGGACCGATCGATGCCTTCTTCGAGCAGGTGACGGTGAACGACGCCGACACGGATGTGCGCCGGCGTCGCCTCAACCTCCTCGCCCGCTTCCGCAACGCCGTTCACGGCGTCGCGGATTTCTCGCGGATCGAAGGCTAGTCCGACTTAGCGGCGGTCGCCGTCGAGCGGGCGGCGGTCGTAATTGTCCGGCACGCCGTCACGGTCGAGATCGCGGCGCGGCGCGTTGAGGTCGTCGGGGTGGCGGTCGCGCAGGCGGTCGTCGACATACGGGTCGGCGCGGCCGGCGGGGGTCGCCACCGCAGCGGCGCGGGCGGCGGCTTCGCGGCGGTCCGCCTCGTCCCGCAATTCCTTCTCGCGCGTCGCCCAGGTCGCGTCGCGATCCTTTTCGCGGGCTTCCAGCGCCTTACGTGACGTCACTTCCTCATTGTAGCGGCTCTTCCACTTGCTGCGGCCGCCGCTGGTCATCCAGGCTCCGACCAGGAAGCCAAGCACGAAGACCAGTCCGAGGATGATCCACTGGTCGGTGGTGAAGTTGGTCATGCCGATATTCCCTGTCGTCGCGAGTGCGGTTGCGTAACGACATTACGACGAAGGGCGGCCGATGGTTCCCCACCGACCGCCCTCCGGGCCCCACGCCGGACGGGAAGGCTTAGCCGCCGCCGATCATGCTGTCGCTGATCGAGCAGGCCGCCGGGCCAAGGATGACCACGAACAGCACCGGAAGAATGAACAGGATCAGCGGCACGGTCATGATGGCGGGAAGGCGCGCGGCCTTTTCCTCTGCCCGCATCATGCGGTCGTTGCGGAATTCGGCCGACAGGACGCGCAGTGCCGACGCCAGCGGCGTGCCGTATTTCTCGGTCTGAATCATGGTGGTGACCACGCCGCGCACGGCTTCGAGGTCGACCCGGCTGGCGAGATTGTCGAACGCCTGGCGCCGCTCGTTGAGGAAGCCCAGTTCGATCGAGGTCAGGCCGAATTCGTCGCCGAGTTCGGGATAGGCCTTGCCCAGTTCGCGAGCGACCCGGCTGAACGCGGCGTCGACGGTGAGACCGGCCTCGGCGCAGATGACCAGGAGGTCGAGCGCGTCGGGAAGACCCTTGCGGACCGCGACGCTGCGCTTGTTGATCTTGTTCTTCAGCCACAGGTCGGGCGCCTTGTAGGATCCGATCAGGGTGCCGGCGACCAGCGCATATTTCTTGAACGCGCCCCAATCGGGGAAGCTGTCGAAGACGTAGACGGCAAGGATCGCGAGGCCGCCCAGCACCACCGGCAGGATCAGCCGGCCGAAGATGATGAAGAAGGCGAGGTCCTTGGTGCGGATGCCGGCCTGCAGCAGCTTGACCTGGATGTCCTGGATCTGGCTGCCCTGGATCATCTTGAACGTGGACAGGATGCCGCGGACCTTGTCGGCCGCTTCGTTCTTGTTGATCAGGCTTTTGCGCTTGTTGGTCGAGGCGACGATGCCCGCCTTGAGCTGCTCGCGCCGTTCGTTGAGCGCCTTGACCCGGCGGGCCATCGGATCGCGCACGGTGGTCGCG
Organism: Sphingomonas kaistensis; assembly: GCF_011927725.1. Classification (NCBI taxonomy): domain Bacteria; kingdom Pseudomonadati; phylum Pseudomonadota; class Alphaproteobacteria; order Sphingomonadales; family Sphingomonadaceae; genus Sphingomonas; species Sphingomonas kaistensis. Next base: position 1,441,421 of record NZ_JAATJC010000001.1, read on the forward strand.
GCATAGATGGCGATGATCACCGCCAGGGTCGCGATCCCGGTGAGGAGGGTGGCGACCCAGATGACGTCGACGCCGAGGAGGGTGGGCCCGGAGGCCGCTGCGGGTTGCATCTGCTTGTTGCCCCTAGATCTCGAAGTTGACCATCTTGGCCATGATCGCGACGCCGATCCCCATCCACACCATGGCTCCCAGGCCGGCGACGATCAGCCGCTCGTCGGTGAAGAAGCCGCCCATGTAATTGGGGTTCAGAAGGTAGACCATCGTGAACACGATGAAGGGCAGGGCGCCGACGATCATTGCCGAGGCCTTGGCTTCCGAGCTCATCGCCTTGATCTTGAGCTTCATCTGCGCGCGCTTGCGGAGCACGTCGGCAAGGTTGGAAAGCGTTTCGGCCAGGTTGCCGCCGGTCTCGCGCTGGATCGCCAGCGTGATCACGAAGAACTGGAATTCGGGCGTGCCCAGGCGATCGGCGGTTTCCTGAAGCGCGGCGTCCATGGTCAGGCCGATCTTCATCTTGTCGCTGACGGCGCGGAATTCGATCCCCACCGGGCCGCTGATCTCGCCCGACACGATGGTCAGGGTTTCGGTGATCGGAAGGCCCGAGCGCAGGCCGCGGACCATCAGTTCGATCGCGTCGGGGAAGTTGGCGGTGAACAGCTTGAGCCGCTTGGTGATCATCTTGCCGATCACGAAGTGCGGGACGCCGATGCCGATGAACAGGCCGAACATCAGCGACAGCAGGACCGGAGCGCCGCGGGCCATCATCAGGCCGGCGACCGTCACGACGATGCCGGCGTTGATCATGGCATAACGGCCGAGCGTGATCTTGCGGCCGGTCTTTTCCAGCCGCAGCTGCATGACCGCGGGCCGCGGGATCAGGTTCGACGCTAGGGACTCCATCTTGGAGTCCTTGCGCGACAGCAGCTTGCGGATCTGCGCGTTGGCGATGGCCGGGACACCGGTCGCGCCATGCCGTTCGCGGACCGCTTCGATGCGCCGCTTCAGCGCCTTGCCCGAACTCGGGCCGGACAGGGCGATGTAGAGCATGCCGAGCATGCCCACCACGCCAAGGCCAAGCAGCATTAGGGTCAAGGTCATCCCGGCATCCTCATCTTGTCAGCCTCTGCAACCAGCAGGGGTCAGGCGGCGGCCTTGGCCGGCTGCTTGGCGAGCATGCCCTTGAGACCGGCCATCAGCGACTTGGACTGGCCCGCCGAAGCGGAGGCAGCGGCCTTGGCGGCATCGCCGGCACCTTCTTCCGTGGCATGGCTCAGCACCATGTTGCATAGCTGGGAGAAGGGCGCGCCGGCCTTGCCGCTGGCGACTTCGGCCATCGGCTTGCCAAGCTTGGCGGCCTGCGCCGCAAGCTTCTGGTCCAGGTTGAACTGAACGTCGACCTTGCGCTCGATCGAGTCCTGGAAATCCTTGAGCGAGATTTCCAGACCACCGCCCGAGGGCACCTGGTTGGCGACCATGATCACCTTGGTCTGCGGCGCATTGCTCTTGAGCCAGGCGAGCACGCGGATGGTGTCGCGGGTGGCGGCAAGCGTCAGGTTGCTGACCACCACCGCGACATGGGCATCGTGGACCATATGCGGATACTGGACCAGCATGTTGCGCGGCAGGTCGAGCACGGTCGCCTCGAACGCGTTCTTCATCTCCTCCTGGAGCTGGAAGTAAGCGGTTCCGTCGGTGATCAGCGGCTGGTTGATCGGCGCTTCGGCCGACAGCACGCTCAGGCGCTCGTTGCAGCGGACCATGGCGCGTTCGATGAACAGGCCGTCGATGCGGCTGGGATTCTCGATCGCGTCGGTCAGGCCGCGGCCCGGCTCAAGGTCGAGCGCCAGCGCGCCGGTGCCGAAGTGGATGTCGAGATCCAGCAGGGCAGTCGAACGCTGGGCCTTTTCGCCGAGCAGCCAGGCGAGGCTGGTGCTGAGCGTCGAGGCACCGACACCGCCACGCACACCGATCACCGCCGACATGATGTGCGGCTTGTCGGTCTGCGCTTCGCCGCGCGGACCCGAGATGATCATCTGGGCATTGGCGAAGGTGTCGCGCAGCTGGTCGACGCTGAACGGCTTGAGCAGATAGTCGTGGATGCCGCTGGCGAGCAGGTCGCGGTAGAGGCGGACGTCGTTGACGCCGCCGGCCGCGATCACGATCGTGCCGGGCTCGCACACTTCGGCAAGCGCGTTGATGTCGTTCAGCGGGTCGGCCGATTCCGACAGGTCCACGAACAGGATGTTCGGGGATGCCGAGACCGACAGCGACTGGACCGCGTTGCGAAGCCCGCCCTTGTTGACCTTGTCGGGGCTCCAGCCGTGCTCGACCGCGACCGGCCGAAGGACATCGGCGGTGGCGTCGTCGCACACGAATGCGGTGAACGGATCACGCAGACCCGCGCGGGATTGGAACGGCGCGTTCATCATCAATTCCCCTTCGACCCGGACTTCTCAAGCCCGTCGGTGCCGGCCGGCTTGCGGGCGCGGTACATCTCGATGGCCTTGTTGCTGACGGTGGCGTCGTTGGTTGCCGCTTCCCGGCCGCTGATGAGATCGCCCGGATAGGCGACCATCGCGGCCAGGTTGGTGTTCACGCCGCACCCGAAATTGCTCATCAGTTCATTGGAATAATTGGGCGTGCTGTCGCGCGACCAGTTGGGGCAGTTGGGAACGCTGGCCCGGGTCCGCGTGACGACCACGCGAACCGCGCCCGGCGCGATCGCCCCGCCCGTGACCGGAGCGCCGTCGGCGACCAGCAGGCCGTAACGGCCGGCTACCCGGGCGACATCGGCCCGCGCCGAGGGGGCATCGACCCCGTCGACGCTGATGACGTCGCCGTAGCCAAGCTCAAGCCCGCGGAACCAGCCGTCGAGGCGAGCTGCCTCGGTGGCCGGAAGGCTGCCGCCAGGCGCCGCCGCGTCGAACACATAGTCGGCACGCGACACCACCGGCTCGTTGAGAGCGGCCAGGCCGCGGCCCGGACGATCCTCTCCGCGATGGACCTCGCAGCCTGAAAGCGCGGCGCAGGACAGGAGAAGGAAGGAAAGCTTCTTGGTCATGGTCACTTCCTTGTGCATTGACGCGCTCACAGCTTGAAACCGGGGGCCGGAGCGGCGGCAGCGGCAGCCGGTGCACCGGCCGTGGCGGCCGACAGGCCGGGACCGGGCCGGGCAGCAACCGGGCGGGGGCCCGAGACGCCCTTGAAGACCTGGCCCTCGAGGATGCCGGTGCCTTCGTGCGGCGAACGATAGCCGTCGGTCGGCAGCGCAAGCCTGCCGTTGATCGGTCGCACCAGATACGGCGTGACGATGATCACCAGCTCGGTTTCCGCGCGGCGATAGTTGCGCGAGCGGAACAGGGTGCCCAGGATCGGCAGGTCGCCGAGGAAGGGCGCGCGGCTGATCACATTGTTGTTCGACGCCTTGAGCAGACCGGCGAGCATGAAGCTCTGGCCCGAGCCCAGTTCGACGGTGGTTTCGGCACGGCGAGTGGTCAGTGCCGGAATGTCGAACCCGCCCAGACGCAGCGCGCCTTCGGAGCTGAGTTCGCTGACTTCCGGACGGACCCGCATCGAGATGCGGCCATCGCCCATCACCGTCGGCGAGAAGGCCAGGGCGACGCCGTAGCTCTTATATTCGACGGACACCGCGCCGCCGAGACCCTGGCTGACCGGGATCGGGAACTCGCCGCCGGCCAGGAAGCTGGCGGTTTCGCCCGACAGGGCAGTCAGGTTCGGCTCGGCCAGCGTGGTCGACAGACCGTCGGTGGCGAGTAGGTCGAGCGTTCCAAGCAGGTCGAGCCCGAGGAACTTGCCGCCCAGCGCAAGCGTGGTGCCGAGCTGCGCGACGTTGAATTCACGTCCGCCGCCGGCCGCGCCGCCGCCCAGTTCACCGGGATTGCCCTGGCCGATGCCGAACAGGAAGCCGCCGGGCTTGGAGTCGATGCCGGTGAGGTTGATGCCGATCGACTTCAGGGCCGAACGGTTCACTTCGGCGATGCGGACCTTGAGGTTGACCTGCAGCGGCACCGCGGTGCGCAGCCGGGTCACGACCTGGGTGCCGTCACCGACATAGGCCTGGACCAGCCGCTGCGCCTCGGCGGCGTCTTCCGGGCTGGCGACCGTGCCAGTCAGCAGCACCAGATTGTTCATCGGGGTCGCCTGGACCTGCGATTCGGGCATCGCCGCGCGCAGCATCTCGTCGACCGAGCTGATGTTGGTGCCGACCCGGACGTTGGCGGCATAGACTACCCGGCCCGACTTGTCGGTCGCATACAGCGTCGTCTCGCCCTTGCCCTTGCCGAACACGTATAGCTGGGTGGAGGAGCGGACCTGGACGTCGGCGACCGAGTCGTTCGAGATGAACAGGTCGCTCATCGGCGAGGACAGGCGAACCAGCGTGCCGGTCCCGGCGGAGATGTTGAGCGTCTCCGAAGGACGGGCGGCCATTGGCTGCGCGGCGGCCGGCGAGGCGACCAGGCTCAGCGCCGAAGCGCCGAGGGCGAGGGCGGCGATGGCCGAAGCCATCCGCCCGAAGGACTTGTTACCCTTGCTCATCTTAGCGAGCCCCCACTGGAACGAAGCTGACATTGTTGCCGCGGGCGATGCGGACGCTCGGTCCGATCGGGCCGGCCGGAGCAGCGCCCGGAGCCGGTGCCGGAGCCTGGGGCGCCACCGCTGCGCTCGGAGCGCTGGGACCGCCGTTGCTGGCGGTGCGGGCCGGAACCGAGCGGCGCTGGAAGCGCGACACGTCACCGCCGGTGGCGAAGGTCGGCGCGCTGTCCAGCGGCTGGCTGGCCATCGCCATCAGGATGCGGCGCTCTTCCGCCGGGCTTGCGCCGGCCGGAACCTTGACCTGGCCGGTCGAGACCATGCGCTCGAGTTCGGCCTGGTTGTCGGCGATGCTGCGCAGCGTGAGGCTCAGCTGACCGAGGCTCTGGGCGACCGAGATCTTCTCCGCAAGCTTGGGAGTGACTTCGAAGGTCACGTTGCCGAAGCTGGCGACGATCGGCTTGCCGTCCTCGCCCTGGCGGCTGGTGGCCTGGCCGGTGGCGAGCACCCGCAGGTTGCGGATGATCGTCTCGGACACCTTGAGCGGCGGACCGTCGCCGCCGCCGGCGACCGTCTGGGTCAGGACCATGTCGACCCGGTCACCCGGGAACACGAAGCCCGCAACGCCGGCGATGTCGTTCACCGGGACGGTGATGGCGCGCATGCCGGGGGTCAGTGCCGCGGCAAGGAAGCCACGATCCTGCGGTCCGACCAGCGAGCCGCGGGTCACCGGTTGGCCGGCGGTGATCGCATTGCGAACAACCGTTCCGAGCAGCTTGGAAACGTCCGCGTCGGGCCCACCCTCGGTGTAATAGGCTTGCTGGACCAGCTCGGCCGGCCAGGGCTGATAGGCGAAGCTTTCGGCATCGACCATCGCGCCAACCGGAAGCGGCTTGCGGGCCACCAGGACCTTGGGCCCCATCGGCACCGCTGCGGCCTCGGCCTGCGGAGCGGACGCACCGGCAAACATGTTCTTGGCCATCACGGCCGTTACCGCTGCAACCAGCAACGCCCCCAACAGGAGTGCAATCTTCTTCACATCCATGGCGACACCCGCCCCTTCCTCACAACCCGTAGGAAACCCTTCGAATGCAGAACAAATCGGCCAAAATGGTTAAGATATGGTTCGGGCAACGGGGTCGATCGCCGGCACTGGACGAGGGGCGCCGGCAGGCCGTAATCGGCCTCCTGCATGAGCAGGGTCGAAGTCTTGATCGTCGGGGCGGGAATTGCGGGCGCAAGCCTCGCGGCCGAAGTCGCCGGTCGGCGGCGCACCCTGCTGCTCGAGGCCGAAGCGCAACCGGGCTATCACAGCACCGGCCGGTCCGCCGCTTTCTGGCATGAAGGCTATGGCGGGCCGCTGGTCGCCCCGCTCAGCCGCGCCAGCCGGCCCTTGCTGGAGGCTGGCGGCTACCTCTCACCGCGCGGGGCGATCCATCTCGCGCGCGCAGGGGAGGAAATCGATCTCGTCGACGGCGTAACCGCCCGCCCGCTTGACCGGTCCGGGCTGGAGCAGCGCCTTCCCGGGCTCGCGCCCGAATGGACACACGGCGCCGACGAACCGTCGCTGGCCGACATCGACGTCGCCAGGCTGCATGGCGATGTCCTTGCCGCGGCGCGGCGGGCAGGGGGCGAGGTCCGGACCGATGCCCGGGTGGCCGGTGCGAATCGCCTGGCCGACGGCGGATGGATGGTGCGGCTCGAGGATGGCGGCAGCATCCTTGCCGACCGGGTGGTGAATGCGGCAGGGGCGTGGGGCGACGTCATCGCTCAGGCGTTCGGGGTCGCGCCGCTCGGCCTGGTCCCCAAGCGCCGGACGATGGTGCAGCTGCGGATCGGGCGGACGGGTCTCGCGCGCTTGCCGCTGGTGGTCGCCGCCGACGGCAGCTTCTACTTCAAGGGCGAGGGTGACAGTTCGCTGTGGCTCAGTCCGCATGACGAGATCGACTGCCTGCCGTGCGACGCCGCGCCCGAGGAAATCGACGTCGCCACCGCGATCGATCGCTTCAGCCATGTCGTCGACTGGCCGGTCGAGGCGGTCGAGCGGCGCTGGGCCGGGCTTCGCACCTTTACTCCCGACCGGGTGCCGGCGATCGGGTTCGCCGCCGACTGTCCGGATTTCTTTTGGTGCGTCGGCCAGGGCGGGTTCGGGATCCAGACCGCCCCGGCCGCCGCACGGCTGGGGGCAGCGCAGCTGCTCGGCGAAGGGGAAGTGCCCGCTGGGGTCGAAGCCGGGCTCTACGATCCGGCCCGGTTCAGCGGGGCGGCCTAGCCGCGGACGCTCTCGGCCGCCGCGCAGGCGAGCTGGTCGACCCGCTCATTCTCCTCGTGGCCGGCATGGCCCTTGACCCATTTCCAGGTGATCTGGTGCGGCTCCACCGCCGCGCACAGCGCCTGCCACAGCTCCGCATTCTTGACCGGTTTCTTGGCTGCGGTGCGCCAGCCGTTGAGTCGCCAGTTGTGGACCCACTTGGTGATGCCGTCCTTGACGTACATGCTGTCGGTCGAAAGCGTCACTCGGCACGGGCGGGTCAGCGCCTCCAGTCCCTTGATGGCCGCCATCAGCTCCATGCGGTTGTTGGTGGTCGGGTTCTCGGCGCCCGACAATTCCTTCTCGACGCTGCCCATGCGCAGCAATGCGCCCCAGCCGCCAGGGCCGGGATTGCCCTTGCAGGCGCCGTCGGTGAACATCTCGACATGGGGAAGCTCGGTCATGCGGCGCCGATGCGGGGCCGGACCGGCGAAGGCAAGCCCCTAGGCGACCAGCTCGCGCGGAAGCTTGAAGGTCAGGCCCTCGGGCACGTGCTTCAGTTCTTCCATCGTCAGCAGGAAGCGTTCGGACAGGGCCTCGATCACTTCCTCGACCAGCACCTCCGGCGCCGAGGCGCCGGCGGTGAGGCCGACCGCGCTCGGGCTGCCCAGCCATTCCCAGTCGATCTCCACCGCTCGCTGGATCAGCCGCGCCGGAACGCCTTCGCGCTCGGCGACTTCGGCCAGGCGCAGCGAGTTGGAGCTGTTGGGGGCGCCGATCACCAGCATCTTGTCGACCCTCGGCACGATCGCCTTGACCGCCGCCTGGCGATTGGAGGTGGCGTAGCAGATGTCCTCGCCGCGCGGCGCCTTGATCGCGGGAAAGCGCCGGTGCAGCGCGGCGACAATCGCGGCGGTGTCGTCGACCGACAGGGTGGTCTGCGTCAGGAACGCGAGATTCTCGGGATCCGCGACCTGCAGCAGCGGCACGTCATCCTCGGTTTCGACTAGGGTCATCGAACCCGCCGGCACCTGCCCGAAAGTGCCGATCACCTCGGGGTGGCCGGCATGGCCGATGAACAGGATGTGGCGCCCGGCCTCGATCAGGCGCTGGGCCTGCCGGTGGACCTTGCTGACCAGCGGGCAGGTAGCGTCGAGGTAATCGAGCCCCCGGTCGCGGGCTTCGGCCGGGACGGTCTTCGGGACGCCGTGGGCGGAAAACACGACCGGTACGCCGTCCGGCACCTCCGACACTTCCTTGACGAAGATGGCGCCCATCGCCTTCAACCGGTCGACCACGAACTTGTTATGGACGATCTCGTGCCGGACATAGACCGGCGCGCCATAGCGCTCGAGCGCGAGCTCGACGATGCGGATGGCGCGTTCGACACCGGCGCAGAAACCGCGCGGGGCGGCGATGATGAGGTGGAGGGGACTGGCGCCTTCTTGCATGGCGGCCATGTAAGCCATCGCTTGCCTGGAAAGAAGGGGCTTCCTATGAGCCTGACCCCATGACCATGTCCCGCCGCGCCGCCCTCGTGCCCCTGCTTGCCCTGATCGTCGCCGGTTGCGCCCGCGACGGACAGCTTGCCGCCAATGGCGTCTACGTGACCCGCACGGGCTGCCCGCAGGTGGCGATTCCCGCCGCGACCGGGGACATCACCCTGTTCGATCCGGCAACCAGCCGCGACGCCCGCGCGATCGACGTGGTGGCGACCATCACCAACATCCGCGCCACCTGCAGCGAGGATGCGGCCAACATCGTCAGCACCGCGACCTTCGACGTGGTGGCATCGCGCCGCGACGCGGGCCAGGCGCGGCAGGTCGTGCTGCCCTACTTCACGGTGGCGATGCAGGGCGGAACCAACATCGTCGCCAAGAAGGTCGGCGCCGTTGCGCTGAACTTCCCGGCGGGCTCGCTGCGGGCGCAGGCCAACAGCCAGACCACGGTGCGGGTCAGCCGCTCCGCCGTGGCGCTTCCGGCCGACGTGCAGCGCGAGCTGACCCGTGAGCGCAAGCCTGGGGATGCCGACGCGGCGGTCGATCCGCTGTCCGATCCGAAGATCCGGTCCGCCGTCGCCAATGCGACCTTTGAGCAATTGATCGGCTTCCAGCTCAGCCAGGAGCAGTTGCGCTACAACGCGACCCGCTGATCGTTCGAAGCTATCGCTAGGCTACGGCAGCTCCGGCCGCGATGGCCGGGCCGCGTGGCCGCGTGCGATCATCCAGGCGATCACTAGCGGCAGCAGGATCCCGGCTGCGACCAGCCATGCGGGATGCGGAAAGCTCATCGCGTTGGCGATCACCCCGGCCACGACCAGGGCGGCGACGATCCAGGCGGTGCCCGCCCATTTCGAAATGCCGGTGCCGATGAAGCCGCCGACACCGACCCCCAGCACCCACGCCGCGAGCACGACGGCATGCATCGCGGCGGTGGCGTCAAACGGAGTCGCGGGCGCGCCAAGGGCGAAGTGGCCGAGCTTCTCCACAGCGCCAATCACGGCCACGCAGAAGCCGGCGCCAGCCAACGCTCCGATGATCCGCGACCCCTTCACGATGCCGGCCTCACCTCGTTTGCGGGCAAGGGCTGCAGGACCCGGTCGAGCGTCAGCCGGGCAAGCTTGCGGCCCATCTCGTCCCCGGCCTCGTTGCTGAAGCGATAGTGTACCCCGCCCAGCGTTCGGGAGAAGCTGACCTGCTTGGCCCATTCATTCCAGTCGGGCAGCACCTGGATCGCGCTATTGGGCAGGGACATCGAACCGACCCGGACCCCCCAGGCCGGCGCCTTGCCGCCGACCATCGTCATCATCTCGGCGATGCCGCCCGCATAAAGGCAGTGGCCGCAGGGATATTCGGCGTGGTTGGGGGTGTTCATCAGCGGCAGCCAGGCGGGATCGGCCTGGGTCGCGGGATTGTCGTCCTTGTCGGCATTGCGGATGGCGGTGATCGGCCGCCAGAAGCCGTAATGCAGCTTGCCGTCGGACATGGCGATCTGCAAGTCGTCGACCAGCATCCCGTACAGCGCGAACAGCCGGGCATTGTCGACCAGCCGCCGCCCATCCTGGTCCGCCACCATTCGCAGCGCCGGCATCTCGTTGCTGGTGATGCGATAGCGCGCCATCAGCGTCTGCACCTTGGTCCGCTCGGTGCTGGACCGTGCACCCAGCCGGCGCACTTCCTCCAGGTCGCGGGCGTAGCGTTCGCTGGTCAGGGCCGGGGGCGGGGCCGGACGAACCTCGTCCGCGCGCTTCAGCACCCAGGGGCGGTAGGCGACGCTGTACGGGCCGGTCGCGGGGAGGGCGGTGGGCACCCACTGGCCCGGCGTCACCAGCGGCCGGTAGGGCGTTTGAGTGATCCTGGAATCGATGTCAGGCAGCTTCAGGACAGCCGCCGCGGCGGCCTGTCCAAGCGCGATTCCGGCCTGCTTGGCCTGCCCGTCGGCCATCCCCGCCAGCGCCAGCTCGTAACTCTCCTCGAGATCGGTCTTGCGAGCGGCCGGATGGGCCTTGAGCACCTGGATCGCCGCGGTCATCGCTGCCACCTGCTGGTTGGCGCTGACTGCGCCCGGGGTCATTCCGACATAGCTGCGGTAGCGGTGGTCGATCGCATTCACCGCTTCGAACATTGCCAGCGCGACCTTGGTCAGGACATGGTCGTTCTCACCGGTCGGGGCCTGGGTCAGCCCCATCGCCGGCGCCGGTCCCTGCGGCAGCTGTTTCTGGGCGAAGTCCATCCATTCGCAGATGGTGTCGGCGGACGCCGGAGTCGCGGCGGCGAGCCCGGCCGCAGCGGCGAGTAGAAGAGAGGCAGCGCGCATCGTTCAAATCCCCCTGAGGATGGCGAAGCGCAGATTATCACGGTTGCGGCTCGTCCCCACGTGGAATCTTCACCCCCTGCCCAAAGCCGCGTTGACTGTTGGGCTCCGCCCCCTAGAGCCGGGGGCAGCCAGTCCGGCGGCAACGCCGGGCGACTCGCGCGGGAGAGGCCCTGGCTCGACCAGGGCGCCGAAGGAGCAACCGCCCCCGGAATCTCTCAGGCAAAAGGACCGCGCATGGGTCGAGGCTGTCTGGAAAGTGTCATGGCTGAAAAGCCGTGGCCGCCGAAGGGGTAACCGCGCGACATTCGCGTGGGAAAGCTCTCAGGCACGAAGGGACAGACGGGGGTTCGCTTGGGCTTCGTGGCGACCAGCAGCGGTGGGCCAGGGGGCGCGAACCTTCAGGAGTTTGTTTCCTTGGCCGACGTTCCCGACACCGACCTCGACACGCTTCCGCTCGACGCCTGGCATCGCACCCGCGGCGGCCGGATGGTGCCGTTCGCGGGTTACCACATGCCGGTCCAGTATGAAGGCATCATCGCCGAGCATCGCTGGACCCGGAGCCATGCCGGGCTGTTCGACGTCAGCCACATGGGCCAGCTGCTGGTCCCGCTTGATGAGGCCGAAGCGCTCGAAAAGCTGCTTCCGGGCGACCTCCTCGCGATGAAGGACGACCGGCCCAAGTACAGCCTGCTGCTGAACGAGGCCGGTGGGATTCTCGACGACCTGATGATCACCCGCCGCACCGACGGATTCTACGTCGTCGTCAACGGCGCGACCAAGACTGGCGACATGGCGGTGCTGGAAGCCGCCGGCGTGCCGTTCGCCTATCTCGCGGAGCAGGCGCTGCTGGCGCTGCAGGGCCCGGAAGCGGTCGATGTCATCGCCGCCCATGCGCCGGGCGTCGCCGACCTGTCGTTCATGCAGGCGGGCAGCTTCGACCTTGCGGGCACGCAGGCGTGGATCAGCCGTTCGGGCTACACCGGCGAGGACGGGGTCGAAATCTCGCTTCCCGCGTCCGCCGCCGACCGCATCGCCGATCTTCTCCTCGCCGACGAGCGGGTCCTCCCGATCGGCCTCGGCGCGCGTGATTCGCTTCGGCTCGAAGCGGGCCTGCCGCTCTACGGCCACGACCTCGACGAGCAGACCACGCCGGTCATGGCCGACCTGTCCTTCGCGGTGAACAAGCGTCGCCGGACCGACGGCGGCTTTGCCGGTGCCGAGCGGATCCTGGTCGAGATCGACCAGGGTGCGGTCCAGAAGCGGATCGGTTTCACCGTCGAGGGCCGCCAGCCGGTCCGCGAAGGTGCCCGCATCCTCGATTCGGAGGGCAACGAGGTCGGCCGGGTCACCAGCGGCGGGTTCTCGCCGAGCCTCGAGGCGCCGATCGGCATGGGATATGTCGCCACCGGCCTGGCCGAGCCGGGCAGCGCGCTGACCCTCGAGCAGCGGGGCAAGCTGTTCCGCGCCGCCGTCACCGCCATGCCGTTCGTGCCGCATCGCTATCATCGCAAGGGGAAAAGCCAATGAGCCTGTATTTCACCAAGGACCATGAATGGATCCGGGTCGAGGGCGACACCGCTACCGTCGGGATCACCGATCACGCGCAGGGCCAGCTCGGCGACATCGTGTTCGCCGAGGCGCCCGAAGCGGGCAAGACGCTGGACAAGGGCGGCGAGGCCGCGGTGGTCGAATCGGTCAAGGCCGCAAGCGACGTCTATGCGCCCGCCAGCGGCGAGGTGGTCGAAGCCAATCCGGCGATCGCCGACGATCCGTCGGTCATCAACACCGACCCCGAAGGTGAGGGCTGGTTCTTCAAGCTGCGGCTGGCCGACCCGTCCGAGCTCGACGGCCTGATGGACGAGGCCGCCTATCGCGCCTGGGTCGAAACGCTCTGATCGACGCTCCTGCCTCGACGTCCAGCTGGGATGCGTCGGACTATGCCCGCGTCGGCGGCTTCGTGCCTGCGCTGGGCGCCGCCGCGCTAGACCTGCTGGCGCCCCAGCCAGGCGAGACGATCCTCGACGTCGGCTGTGGTGACGGCACCTTGACCTTGCGGATCAAGGAAGCGGGGGCCGAGGTGGTCGGAATCGACAACAGCCTGTCGATGATCGGCGCCGCCAAGGCCAAGGGGCTCGACGCCCGGCTGATGGACGCCGCCGACCTCAAGTTCGCCGAAGCCTTCGACGCCGCTTTCTCCAACGCCACCCTGCACTGGGTGCTGGCCAAGGAGCGCGCCGCCCGCGCCATCTGGTTCGCACTCAAGCCCGGCGGGCGGTTCGTCGGAGAGATGGGCGGGGACGGCAATCTCGCCGCGCTGCGCCGCCACCTCGACGACGAACTGGTGACCCGCGGCTTCGGCCCGCCGACCTATGCCGCCAACTGGTATCCGACCCCGCAGGAATTCACCGCGCTCTACGAAGGCGTCGGCTTCCGCAACGTCGAGGCCGAGCTGATCGAGCGCCCGACCCCACTCGAACATGGCGTCGAGGGCTGGGTCCTCGCCTTCCGCAAGGGCTGGCTCGACCGCGCCGGGGTACCCGAAGCCGACCGCCCTTCCATCGCCGCTGCCGTCGCCCGCCGCCACGGCTCGCCTATCGCCGACTACATCCGCCTCCGCTTCACCATGGACAAGCCCTGATGCGCTATCTTCCCCTTTCCGACACCGACCGAACCGAGATGCTGGCCACCATTGGCGCGGGCAGCGTCGATGAGCTGTTCCGCGACGTTCCCCAGGAAGCGCGGCTCGACGGCCCGATCCGCGGCCTGCCGATGCATGCCTCCGAATTGTCGGTGGAGCGCCAGCTGACCGCGCTCGCCCGCAAGAACGTGCCCGCCTCGGATGCGCCCTTCTTCCTCGGCTGCGGCGCTTACAAGCATCACATCCCGGCCAGCGTCGACCACCTGATCCAGCGTGGCGAGTTCCTGACCGCCTACACGCCCTATCAGCCCGAAATCGCGCAGGGCACGCTGCAGGTATTGTTCGAATTCCAGAGCCAGGTGGCGCGCCTCAACGGCTGCGAGGTCGCCAACGCCTCGATGTACGACGGCTCGACCGCGATGTGGGAAGCGATCGGCATGGCTGGGCGGATCACCCGCCGTAACCTCGCGATCATCCACGAAGGCGTCCACCCGCATTACGTGTCGGTCGCGCGGACCATGGCCAAGTTCACCGGCACCTCGCTTGCCGACCGGGCTCCGCAGCTCAGCGCCGACATGCAGGTCGACGCGCTGCTCGCCGACATCGAGGCCAATTCGCCAAGCTGCGTGGTGGTCCAATATCCCGACATCCTCGGCCGGATCACCGACCTCCAGCCGATCGCCGACGCCGCGCATGCCAAGGGCGCGCTGCTGATCGCGGTGGTGACCGAGCCGGTGGCGCTCGGCCTCCTCAAGTCGCCGGGCGAGATGGGCGCCGACATCGTCGTCGGCGAAGGCCAGTCGATCGGCGTCGGGCTCAACTTCGGCGGCCCCTATGTCGGGCTGTTCGCCTGCCGCGAGAAACATATCCGCCAGATGCCGGGCCGGATCGCGGGCGAGACCATCGACGCCGACGGCAAGCGCGGCTTCGTGCTGACGCTCTCAACCCGTGAGCAGCACATCCGCCGCGAAAAGGCGACCAGCAACATCTGCACCAATTCCGGCCTGTGTGCGCTGGCCTTTTCGATCCACATGACGTTGCTGGGCGAGAAGGGGCTGAGAGCCTTGGCCGAGCTCAACCATGCGCGCGCTCGCGCCGCCGCCGACAAGCTTGCCGCCATTCCCGGCGTGCGGCTGGTCAACGACCTGTTCTTCAACGAATTCACCCTCGAACTTCCGGTCGAGGCCCGGCCCGCTGTCCACCGGATGGTCGAGCAGGGCGTGCTCGGCGGGGTGTCGCTCGGTCGGCTCTACCCGGACGAATCGCAGCTTGCGAACGGGCTGGTGGTGGCGGTCACCGAAACCGCGACCGACGAGGATATCGATGCGCTGGTCCAGGCGCTGACGGAGGCAGTCAAGTGACCATCAACCAGAGCGGCTGGAAGCCATCCTCCCCGGTTCAGGGCGCGACCGACACCGGCACAGTGACCGGCAATCGCGCGCTGATGCTGGAGGAAGCGCTGATCTTCGAGATCGGCGACAGCGAGACGACCGGCGTCGATATCGACGGGCCCGAGCAGCGCGACACCGGCCTCGGCTCACTGCTCCGCTCCGCGCCGATCGGCCTTCCCGGCCTCACCGAGCCGGAAACGGTCCGCCATTACACCCGCCTCAGCCGCCAGAACTATGCCATCGACCTCGGCCTGTTCCCGCTCGGCTCGTGCACCATGAAGCACAATCCGCGCTTGAACGAGAAGATCGCCCGGCTGCCCGGCTTCGCCGACATCCACCCGCTCGCCCCGCGCGAAACGGTGAAGGGTGCGCTCGAACTCATCAACACGCTCGCCTTCTGGCTGATCGACCTCACCGGCATGCACGGCGTGGCGATGAGCCCCAAGGCCGGCGCGCATGGCGAATTGTGCGGCATCCTCTGCATCCGCGCCGCGCTCGAAGCGCGCGGCGATCCCCGCTCGGTCGTGCTGGTCCCGGAAAGCGCCCACGGCACCAATCCCGCGACCGCTGCCTTCGCCGGCTACCGGGTCGAGAACATTCCCGCCAATGACGCGGGCCGGGTTGATCTCGAGGCGCTGAAGGCCCGTCTCGGGCCGGACGTTGCAGCGGTGATGATTACTAATCCCAACACCTGCGGCCTGTTCGAACCCGACATGAAGGCGATCAGCGACGCGGTCCACGCCGCCGGCGCCTTTGTCTATTGCGACGGGGCCAACTTCAACGCCATCGTGGGCAAGGTACGTCCGGGCGACCTCGGCGTCGACGCGATGCACATCAACCTCCACAAGACCTTCTCGACGCCCCACGGCGGCGGCGGCCCGGGCTCGGGCCCGGTGGTCCTGTCGGAGGCGCTGTCGCCGTTCGGCCCGCTTCCCTACACCGCCAGGACCACCGACGGCGTCGTGCACCTGGTCGAGGAGGAGCAGGCCGAAGCCTTCTCCGCCGAGCATTTCGGGGGCAAGCTGCAGAGCTTCGGGCGGATGACCGCCTTCCACGGCCAGATGGGCATGTTCACCCGCGCTCTTGCCTACATCTTGAGCCACGGCGCCGACGGCCTGAAGCAGGTGTCGGAGGATGCGGTGCTCAACGCCAATTACATCCTGCGCAGCCTCGAGGACGTGCTCGACGCGCCGTTCGCCCAATCGGGGCCGTGCATGCACGAGGCTTTGTTCAGCGATAAGGGCTTTGCCGAGGGCGTCTCGACCCTCGATCTCGCCAAGGCGCTGATCGACGAAGGCTTCCACCCGATGACCATGTATTTCCCGCTGGTCGTCCACGGCGCGATGCTGATCGAACCGACCGAAACCGAGAGCAAGGCGGCGCTGGACCAGTTCATCATGGCCCTGCGCTCGGTGGCGGAGCGCTGCCGGGCAGGGGACGAAAGCCTCAAGAGCGCCCCCCACCACGCCCCGCGCCGCCGACTCGACGAAACGCTGGCGGCACGCAAGCCGGTGGTCGCCTGGCGTGAGCCGGTCCCAGCGGCGGCCGAGGCGCCGACCCCTAGTGAGGTCGGCGACCGCTGAGCCCCGCCTGGGACCCAAATGGCCTGGTGACCAACGTCGCCGGGCCGCTTCTCACCCTGGCGCTGGTGCTCGGCTGGCGCTTGCGGCGACAGCACCCCGAACGACCGCTGCAGCGCCGCTTCCTGTGGCTCGCGCCGGTCCTTTATCTTGCGGTGATCGCCTTTGCCCTGTCGCGCCATCCGCCGGGACTGAGGGGCTGGGCGCTGCTGGGCGCTGGGCTGCTGATCGGGGCGGCGGCGGGCTGGTGGCGGGGGCGATTGTTCGTCCTTCGGCTGGACGAGGCCAGCGGGTTGGTCCTGCTGCGCCGTTCGCGCTGGGCGGTGACGATGCTGGTGTCGCTGGTTGCGCTGCGCTTCATCGCCAACCTGTGGATCGGTCCGGACACGCAAGGCAGCACTGCCCTGTCCGTCACGGATTTCGCGCTCGGCGCCGTGTTCGGGCTGATCGCCGTCACCAGGCTGGAGATCGCGCTGCGTGCCCGCGCCTTGCTGGCGGACGCCGTGCGGCGCTAGGGCTGGGCGATGCTTTGGCAAACCCTTTTCAGCTTCACCAACCTCGTCGCCCTGGCGGGCTGGGCCTTGCTCCTGTTCGCCCCGCGACGGCCGTTGACCTATTCGGCGATCCTTTATGCCGGGGTCGGCCTGCTGTGCCTCACCTACGCGGTGTTGCTCGTCCTCCTAGTCGGCAAGCTCGTCGACCCGGGAGCGCTTCCGGGCGCGGCGCCGTTCGACGTCTCGGACTACAGCATCGGCGGCCTGCGCAAGCTGTTCCTGACCGATGCCGGGATCGTCGTTGGCTGGACCCATTATCTCGCCTTCGACCTGTTCGTAGGCCTGTGGATCAGCCGCGACGCCGACAACAAGGGCTTCTCCCGCCTCGCGGAGGCACCGATCCTGATCCTTACCTATCTGGCCGGGCCGCTCGGCTTGTTCCTCTGGCTTGCGATCCGCGAGCGCCGGGCCCGCGCTGCCGCTCGCCCATGAAGCACAGCAGTCCGGCCGCGCTCCGCAACCGCGAGCCGATCCTTGCGGTGTTGAAGGAATGGCTGCCGCCGTCGGGACACGTGCTGGAAATTGCCGCCGGCACTGGCGAGCACGCGCTTCACTTCGCCGCCGCTTTTCCGGATCTGGACTGGCAACCGACCGATCCCGACCCCGAAGCCCGCGCCTCGATCGACGCCTATCGCGAGGACGAAGGCACGCCCAACCTCAAGCCCGCCCTCCTCCTCGACGTCACCGCCGCCACGTGGCCGGTCGCCCACGCCGACGCTATCCTTGCGGTCAATCTCGTCCACATCTCGCCGCCCGAGGCCAACACCGGGCTCCTGGCCGGCGCCGCGCGGTTGCTGTCTCCCAGAACGCCATTGATCCTCTACGGGCCGTGGCGGGTGCAGGGGCAATTGCTCGTCTATTCCAACGCGGCATTCGACGCGAAATTGAAGGAGCGCGACCCGCGTTTCGGCCTGCGCGACCTCGGCGCTTTCGCCGCGGAGGCCCGCGACGCCGGTTTCGACCTTGCCGAGCGCCGGGACATGCCGGCCAACAACCTCATGCTGCGCTTCGTTCGCCTCTAAGTCCGAGCCACCACCACGCCAGCAGCGCCGCCGCCGCGCCGAGGATCCAGCCTGCAAGGACATCGCTTGGCCAGTGGACGCCTAGGATGGGGCGGGTAATGCCCATTATCAGCGATGCGGTCACCGCCGCCGCCACCGCCGGCCGCCGCCAGCGTTTGGGCGCCACGAACAGGGCAAGCGCAAGGAAGGTCGCCATGCTGTTGCCGGCGTGGCCGCTAGGAAAGCTTTGCGAGTGGACTACCACCGGATGCGCCTCGAGGCTGGGCCGGGCCCGGTCGACCACGGCCTTGATGATTTCGACCGCGATCCGCGTGCCCAGCACCGCCATCAGGAGCGCGGCGGCCCGCGCGCGTTGGTCATGCCACCACAGCCACGACGCACCGACCGCTGTCATCGGCAGCAGCGCGAAGGCGCTGCCCAGGTGCGTGTAGAGGATGAGGGCGCCTGCAGCGTCGGGATGCGCGGCCCGCCATGGCCCCGATCTCTGGATGGCGGCGAGGTCGAGCGGGTAGGTGGCTCCGCCGATCCATTCGAGGAGCAGGAACAGGGCAGTTCCCGCGACAAGCAGCAGGACCGGAAGGATGCGAATTCTTGGGATCACATTAAATCAAATTTTTACTCCCATGTCTTAGTTCCGAAAACATGGACGAAAGCAGCCCGGTACAGAATCGGCGTCAGCGCCGTGCCAATGTTCTCCTCACGGCTACGGTCGAGATGACGGGGCGGGCGCTGGACGTGAAATTGCGTAACCTTTCGGCGGAGGGCGCCCTGATCGAAGGGGTGGACCTGCCTATCGAGGGGACCGAGATACGCTTCCGCAAGGGCGACCTGCAGGTCCCCGGCAAGGTGGTGTGGGTGGCGCAGAACCGCGCCGGGATCCACTTCCACGCGCCGCTTACCCCCGAGGCGCTACTGCGCCACGTGCCGACCCCGCGCCCGCGGGTCATCCCTTCCTTCCGCCGCCCGGGCCTCGCCGCACGGCCGATGACCTCGGTCGAGCGCAGCCTGGAGCAGGTGTGGGGAGTGCCGAGCGCCCGGGATCCGTTGCTGGACTGACGCGAAAGCGTAAGCCGCCGTCCACCGGCGGCGGCAACGGCCTCAGGCCGCGTTGCGCGATCCGCTGCGGGCTTTCAGCCAGTCGATCAGCTGGGGCAGCGGCAACAGCCGGTTGAAGGTGATCCCGGCGAAACCATCGGACGTCCAGCGCACCACGCTCGGCTGCGGCGGCAAACCCGGAAGGCTGACCACCACTTCGGCATTGCGACCAAACGGGGAATCGGTCTCGACCTTGATCCCGCCCTGGCTGATGTCGCAGGCCCGCGCACGGACGACGCTGGCGCCTTCGCGAATGGTGCAGAAGGACGACGTCTCAATGCGAGGCATGCGCGGACGCGGGCCGTCTTCGCTCTGGCTGAGCATGGCGACGACGTCGACGGGCTTGTCGAACAGCAGGCCGAGATTAGGGACACGCACCCAGGCGACCTTGCCGCTGAGCGGCTGGCCGCACTTGAGTTCGACGGTCAGCTTCTGACCCAGCTTGATGTTCTCGCTGTACAGGCGAAGCATCGCTCCGCCCGCGGACAAGTTCTTGATCAGGCACAGTTCGCGCCGGCCGTCGACAACCATGGTGCCGACCCGGAACAGCGTCAGGTGGCGCTCGCCCTCGCGGCGATCGTCGGGCGCAGGCGCCCGTTCGCTGAGGGAGTACAGGGTCGTCTCAATGGGCATCTCATCCACATTATAGCTCCCGGACGCCGTTCGCCGAACCGCCGCCCTTATTCCCCACGACTTTTCTCTAGCCCCCGGAAGTTACCAAGGAGTTGAATGCGGGCTGCCGCGGCGGGAAAAATTGAGGGCAGCAGAGGCGCTTGGCCGAAGGCCTCGACAGGTATAGCTTCGCCATGCGCAGCCGATTGGAGTTTATGCAGATGCTACTGGCTCTCACCGCCGCCGCCCTTGCCGCTGTTCCCGTTCCGGCGCAGCCGTCCACCTTCGGGCCCGCGGTCACCCGGCTGGAGGCGACCAACGCCCCGTCCGAACCGCAACCGCACGGGGAGGAGGTGCTGCAGCTTGAGCGCCTGCCCGATCTTCGGCTGACGATCGACATCGCGGTCGGAGCGAAAGGGCCGTTCCGCTTCCTGGTCGACACCGCCGCGGATCGCAGCGCGGTGTCGCGCCAGCTGGCGACCAAGCTGAACCTTCCGGCCGGGCGTGACGCGGTGCTGCACAGCGTCAGCGGAGCAAGCCGGGTCAACACCGCCTCGCTGCGCGGCATGCAGGTCGCCACGCGCACCTTGCCGGACGTTACCGCCCCGCTGCTCGACGCCGACCACTTCGGCGCCGACGGCATCCTCGGCACCGACGTGCTGCGCTCGGCCATGGTGCGCTTCGACTTTCGCCAGCGCCAGCTGTCGATCAGTCCGTCGAGCCGCGCCAAGTCCGCCGGCAGCGAACCCAACACCATCGTGGTCGAGGCGCGCCGGCGATCTGGCCGCCTGATCGTCACCGAGGCCGAGCTCGACGGGCAGCGGCTGACGGTGGTGCTGGATACCGGAAGCGAAGTGTCGGTCGGCAATCTGGCGCTGCGCAGGGCGCTTGAACGCAAGGGGCGGCTGACTGGCGAAAAGCCGATGATCCTCGGATCGGTCACTGGCTCGACACTGCCAGCGAGCTACATCATGGTGCAGCGGCTGGACGTCGGCGGCGTGATGCTTGAAGGGCTCGGGATCGCATTCGCCGAAGCGCATACCTTCAAGGCGATGGGGATCAGCGATCGCCCGGCTCTGCTGCTCGGCATGAACGCGCTGCAGGCTTTCGACAGCCTGACCATCGACATGCAGGCCCGCAAGCTGCGCTTCGTCATGCCCGCCAACGGCGGTCGTGCCGGCCGCTTTGCCGAGAATGAGCGACGCGCAAACGGCGGCTAGTCGGTTCCGCGCCCACCGGCGCCCCTGCCAGAAGGTCTGCTGATGTCGCGATTGCACGATCACCGGGAACGGCACGCGACCGATCGCATCGGCTGGCTGCGCGCGGCGGTGCTCGGCGCCAATGACGGGATCGTCTCGACCGGAAGCCTGATCGTGGGGGTCGCCGCGTCCCAGCCGGGCCAGGCCGCCATCCTGGTCGCGGGGGTGGCGTCGCTGTTCGCCGGGGCGATGTCGATGGCGGCGGGGGAATATGTCTCGGTCAGCTCGCAGTCGGACACCGAGCGCGCCGACCTTGCCCGCGAGCGCATCGAACTGACCGAACAACCCGAGTCCGAACGCGAGGAATTGATCCGTATCTACGAGGGCCGCGGGGTCGAGCGCGCGACGGCCGAAGCAGTGGCCGACCAGATGATGGCAAGGGACGCGCTGGCGACGCACGCCCGCGACGAACTGGGACTGTCGCACGTCTCGACGGCGAGGCCGCTGCAGGCCGCGGCCGCCTCTGCTGCGACCTTCGTGGCTGGCAGCGCTGCGCCGCTGCTGGTCGCCTGGCTGGCGCCGCTGTCGGCCCTGATCCCGGCGGTGGTGGTGACCTCGCTGCTGTGTCTCGCCATCCTCGGCGCGCTCGGCGCCACCGCGGGCGGCGCGGCGATCGGCCGTTCCGTGGTGCGGGTGACCTTCTGGGGCGTGGCCGCGATGGCCGTCACCTTCGGTATCGGCAGGCTGTTCGGCGCCGCGGTCGGCTGACGACGGAAAGGTCTGGGCTGTTTCGAGAACATGGCGTGAGCCGTGCTGGGTTCGAACCAGCGACCCGCTGATTAAAAGTCAGCTGCTCTACCGACTGAGCTAACGGCCCACGCGAGGGCGCACCTAGGGCTTCGGACGTCGCTTGCCAAGCCGGGCCGCGAGGTGGCGCGTGGTGAGGCCGCCGCGTAGCCGCCACCGCGGGGCGATCGCGGCAAGCGGCAGGAGCATGAATTCGCGCTGCTCGAGCGCCTGGTGGGGGATGGTGAGCCGGCGGTCCGACCAGCGCCCGCCGTCCCAGGCGAGGATGTCGAGATCGAGCACCCGGCTTCCCCAGCGCTTGCCGGGGCGCCGCCCGAACGCGCGCTCCATCGTCTTCAGCGCTTCCAGCATCGCCGGCGGGGAGAGCGGACTTTCAGCGATCGCGACGGCATTGGCGAATTCCCGCCCGGCGCCGCCACTTGCCGGGTTGAGCAGGAGCGGCGAGGCATCGAACAGGGTGAAAGCCCGGTCGAGTTCTGCGATGGCGGCCTGCACCACGTGCGCCGGGCGCCCGAAGCGGCCGTGCGGACGGTTCGATCCGATCGCAATGGCGTAGAGATGGACTGGCTGTTCCATGATCGCCCGTCCTGAGCGGAACCGGCGCACGCTGGCAAGTCCGCTCACCTCCCCGCTTCGACTTGTCCGGCAGGGGCGATATGGAGAGGCCATGCTGTTCCCCGCATCCGCCCCTGTCCCGTCTCCCGTTCCCCAGGCCGAAGCGCCGCGCGACTGCCCCCTGTGCCCGCGCCTGGTCGCCCTGCGCGAGGCGTGCCGGGCGGAGCATCCCGACTGGTGGAACGCGCCGGTTCCGGCGTGGGGCGATCCGGGGGCGTGGC
This sequence comes from Sphingomonas kaistensis, assembly GCF_011927725.1. Classification (NCBI taxonomy): domain Bacteria; kingdom Pseudomonadati; phylum Pseudomonadota; class Alphaproteobacteria; order Sphingomonadales; family Sphingomonadaceae; genus Sphingomonas; species Sphingomonas kaistensis. The sequence goes on from NZ_JAATJC010000001.1 coordinate 1,463,773, forward strand.
TGGCGGTGGTCGGCATGGCGCCGGGCAAGCAGGGCGCCAACCGCACCGGCCGACCGTTCACGGGGGATTTCGCTGGTGACCTCCTTTACGCCACGCTGCTGAAGTTCGGCCTCGCCACCGGGACGTATCGCGCCGACCCGTCCGACGACCTCACATTGCAGGGTGCGCTGATCCTGAATGCGGTGAAGTGCCTGCCGCCCCAGAACAAGCCCGAGCCGGCCGAGATCGCCACCTGCCGGCCTTATTTCGAAGCGGCGATGGCAAGCCTTCCCACGGTGCGCGTGCTGGTCGCGCTCGGCGCCATCGCCCATGCCGCGGCCGCCCGGGCGCTGGGGCTGCGGCCTTCGCAGGCCAGGTTCGGGCATGGCAGCGAAGTCGTGGCGCCGGACGGCCGCATCCTGCTCGGTACCTATCATTCCAGCCGCTACAACCAGAACACCCGGCGCCTGACGCCGCCGATGTTCGAAGCCGTGTTCGCCCGAGCGGTGGCGCTCCGCGATGGTTGAAGCGCTGACCACCGAGCGGCTGGTGCTGCGCCGGGCGCGGATCGAGGATGTCGGTCCGATGCATCGCATCATGAGCGATCCCGGCGCCATGCGTTACTGGTCGACCCTTCCGCACGAGAGCATGAAGATCACTGCCGACTGGGTCCGCAGCATGCTCAACCCTCCGCCTGGCAACGACGATTTCATCGTGACCCTGGACGGCGCCTGCATCGGCAAGATGGGCGCGTGGCAATTGCCTGATTTCGGCTACCTGCTCGATCCGGCGCAGTGGGGGAGGGGCTATGCCAGCGAAGCGCTCGCCGCCTTCCTCGCGCATCGCCGCCGCGCGGGCAGCGCGTTCCTCACCGCCGACACCGATCCCCGCAACGCCGCCAGCATCCGCCTCCTGCAGCGACATGGCTTTCACGAGACCGGTCGGGCCGAAAAGACCTGGCTGATCGGCGGTGAATGGTTCGACAGCATCTACTGGCGCAAGGACCTGTAGGGGCGCCATCGCGCTCGCCTTTCGTTTGGGGGCGTTTGCTCTATGAGTCGGGGCAGGTTTGGGGAGTTGGTCGTCGATGCAGCAATCCGGAACGGCCAAGGCTGGCGAGCGCAGCGCCTTCACGTTCTTCCTGGTGCTGATCACGCTGGCGCTCGGCTATGTCGCCTGGCCGTTCGCCTCGGCCCTGCTGTGGGCGGTGCTCGCCGCGATCATGTTCCAGCCGCTTTACCAGTGGATGCTGGTCAGAATGAACGGCGGGAGCAACCGCGCCGCCATCGCGACCCTGCTCGTCATCTTCGTTGCGGTGATCGTCCCGGCAATCGCGATCGGCAACGTCATCCTTGGCCAGGCCCTGCAGATCTACGAGGTCGTGAAGGCCGGCCAGTTCGACGCCGCGGGCTATTTCGAGCAGATTCAGGGCAGGCTGCCGACCCGCCTACAGCAGATCATCGAGGGCTCCGGCTACGGCGATTTCGCAGTGATCCAGGAGCGCGTTACCGCGATCCTGCGCGACAGCCTGACGGTGATCGCGCAGCACGCCCTGCAGATCGGCGGCAACGCTTTCACCTCACTGCTGGTGTTCGCGGTCGGCCTTTACGTCACCTACTTCCTGCTGCGCGACGGGACCCGGATCGGGGCGCTGGTCAAGGATACCTTGCCGCTCAATCCGCGGTCGGCGGATCACCTCGCCAGCAGTTTCGTCGCCACCATCCGTGCCACCATCAAGGGATCGGTGGTGGTCGGGCTGGTCCAGGGCTTGCTCGGGACTATCACCTTCTGGATCGTCGGCTTCCCCTCGGCGGTCCTGCTTGGCGTCCTGATGGCGATCGTGTCGCTGCTGCCAGCGCTCGGGCCGGCGCTCGTGTGGATACCGATCGCGGGCTATCTGCTGCTGACGGGCAGCATCTGGCAGGGGATCGTGGTGATCGTCTCCGGCGCGCTGATCATTGGCATGGCCGATAATCTGCTGCGGCCTCAGCTGGTCGGGCGCGATACCGGAATCCCTGACTGGCTGGTGCTGGTGACGACGCTTGGCGGCATTGCGGCCTTCGGCCTCAGCGGGGTCGTCGTTGGCCCGGTCGTGGGCGGCCTGTTCCTGGCCGGCTGGTCCATCTACCGCGAGGAGCAGCGCCTCCTCGACCCCGCCGCCGCCCACGACGAGGTGACCCCGGCGTAACCGAGGATCAGCGCGCAGGGGCCGGCACGACCTCCCGGCAATTCCTTGGCGTGCATTGCAGCACGCCTTCGATCACCGACCGGACAGTCTCGACCCGGGCCGACTTGGTTTCTGGGCTGTAGCTGAAAACGAGCACCGGCTGGGGGCTCATCTGCGTAGTGATGTCGAGGTACTGCCTGAGCTGGTCCTCGGTGATCGGTGCGCCGTTCCAGGTCAGGCTGGTCCCGTCGAGGCGGACGGCGTTGCGAACCTCCGAGCGTAGTTCGGATGCCGCCCGGACCTGGCCCCAGCGCGGAGGCCCTTCCGCGCTGCTGTTTTGCGAAACGGCCCAGGTCAAGGCCACGGCCGCGATGATCAGCGACATCAGCAATACTCCTCCGAACACCAGTACGAGCGGCCGCTGCGAAGTGAACGATCCGCCGCGACCGGCTTGCTTGTCCGGGGCCAAGGCAGCGGCGGATAGTCCAAAAGGCTTGTCCCCAAGAAATTTGTGGGTGTCCTGTTCCGCTTCGCCCAGGAGGCGCGCTGCCTCGCGGCTGCTGGACAGGCCCAGTTTCCGGCGTGCAGACCGCAGGCGCTCATTCACCGAATGGACGGAAGCCCCGAGATCGCGGGCGGTCGACTTCGCGTCATGCCCCTGAAGAAGAAGCCGGAGGACCTCCTTTTCTTTCTCGCTGAGCGATTCGACAGGGGCGATCATGAGAGCGTCGCCCTCCTCACTGCCGGTTGCCTGACGGATCGCTTGCACGGCGCTTTCATGAGCAATGGGTAGACGACAAATCGCCGAACCGAAATCCGAGCTTTGAAGCAGATACCGAAGGAAACATGACGGCGCGTCCGGGTTCTATGCTCATCTTCCACTGCCGCGCCGCCGCGCCGGTCGACAAGGACTGACCTCATGCAAACTCGCAAGCTCGGCCGGCAAGGTCTCGAGGTTTCCGCACTTGGACTTGGCTGCATGGGTATGTCCGACTTCTACGGCACCCGCGACGAGGCGGAGTCGATCGCCACCATCAACCATGCGCTCGATCGCGGTGTCACCTTCCTCGACACCGCCGACATGTACGGCTCTGGCGCCAACGAGGAGCTGGTCGGGCGCGTCGTGCGGGAGCGGCGGGAATGGGTGGTGATCGCGACCAAGTTCGGCAACATGCGCGCGGCGGATGGCACCTTCCTCGGCGTCAACGGCCGGCCGGACTATGTCCGCTCCGCCTGCGACGCGAGCCTGCGTCGATCAGGGCTCGACCTGTTCGATCTCTACTATCAGCACCGGGTCGATCCCGACGTCCCGATCGAGGAGACGGTGGGGGCGATGGCCGAGCTCGTGACGGCCGGAAAGGTCCGCTATCTCGGACTGTCGGAGGCGGCTCCTGAGACGATCCGGCGGGCCCATGCGGTGCATCCGATCACTGCATTGCAGACCGAATATTCGCTGTGGACCCGCGACGTGGAGGCCGACATCCTTCCCACCTGCCGGGAACTTGGCATCGGGTTCGTGCCCTATAGCCCGCTCGGCCGGGGCTTCCTGACCGGCCAGATCAAGTCGCCCGACGACCTGGTCGAAGGGGACAGCCGGCGCAACCACCCGCGCTTTCAGGGCGACGCGTTCCAGGCCAACCTCGACCTCGCGGCCTCCGTCGCGGCGCTTGCCGCTGAAAAGGGCTGCACGCCGGCGCAACTGGCGCTCGCCTGGGTGCTCGCGCAGGGCGACGACATCGTGCCGATCCCGGGCACCAAGCGCCGCAGGTATCTCGACGACAATCTCGGTGCATTGGAGGTCGAACTGAGCGACAGCGACCTGGCGCGGATCAGCGCCGCCTTGCCCCCCGGCGCGGCCCAGGGCACGCGTTATCCGGCCGCCTCGATGGCCGCCGTCGGGCGGTAAGCCGCCGCGCCTAGATGTCCTGAACCAGCCGCCCGTACAGTTCGGGCCGGCGATCGCGGAAGAAGCCGAAGGCGGCGCGGTGTCGGCGGGCCTGGGCAAGATCGAGTTCAGCGACCAGCACGCCCGTCTCGGTCGCGCCGAATTCGGCCAGCAGGTCGCCGCGCTCGTCGCAGATGAAGCTGTGGCCGTAGAAGCGCTGCCCGCCCTCGGTGCCGATGCGGTTGGCAGCGACCACCGGCACGACGTTGGACACCGCATGCCCGATCATCGCTCGCCGCCACAGCCGCGAGGTGTCGAGGTCGGGGTCGTGCGGCTCGGTCCCGATCGCGGTCGGGTAGAACAGGATTTCGGCGCCCATCAGCATCATCGCCCGGGCCGTCTCGGGATACCATTGGTCCCAGCAGATGCCGACACCGAGCTTCTCCGCATCCGGGCCGTCCCACACCTTGAAGCCGGTGTTGCCGGGACGGAAGTAGAACTTCTCCTCGTAGCCCGGGCCATCGGGAATGTGGCTCTTGCGATAGAGGCCGGCGACCGCGCCGTCCGGGTTCACCATCGCCAGGCTGTTGTAATGATGCTGCCCGTCTCGCTCGAAGAAGCTGGTCGGGATCCAGATGCCAAGCTCCTGGGCGAGCTTCTGCATCGCCTGCACGCTCGGATGCTTGTCGGTCGGAAGCGCGGTGGCGAACAGGCCCTCGTCCTCGGTCCGGCAGAAGTAGGGGCCTTCGAACAGTTCGGGCGGAAGCACGACCTGGGCACCCTTGCCGGCAGCTTCGCGCACCAGCTCGGTGACGGCGGCGATATTGGTGGAGGTGTCTCCCCCAAGCTCGAGCTGGAGGGCGGCGACTTTGATCGTGGACATGGGCTGCGCCTCAGGCGGGGATTTGCTGGGAGATGCAGTGGAAGCTTCCACCGCCGGTCAGGATGTGGTCGGCGCGCAGGCCTACTGCAAGGCGCCCGGGGAACAGCGCCTGCACTGCGGCCACGGCGGCTTCGTCGTTGGCGCTGCCGTACAGCGGCACCACGACGGCGGCGTTGCCGATCAGGAAGTTCATGTAGGAGGCGGGGATGATGTCGCCGTCGGCCTCGATCCGTCCGGGTGAGGGCAGGCGCACGAGGTCGAGCCCGGCCGCCTCGATCCGCGCCGCCGCATCGGCATAGACCGCGGCATTGGGATCGTCCGCCGCAGGCTCCGGCAAGGCGACGCGGCCGGTGCCGACGAAGCGGGCGAGGTTGTCGACGTGGCCGTCGGTATGGTCATTCGCCAGCCCCTCGCCGAGCCACAGGACCCGGGTCGCGCCCAGATCGCGGGCGAGGCGCTGTTCGACCTCCTCGCGGCCGAGACCGGGGTTGCGGTTGGGGTTGAGGAGGCATTGTTCGGTCGTGACGAACAGGCCCGAGCCGTCGCCATCGACCGCCCCGCCTTCGAGGATCCAGTCGGCCTTGGCGTAAGGCAAGCGGGCCGCGCCGGCGAGCCGCTCGCCGATGCTGTCGTCGCCTTCGAGGTCGTACTTGCCGCCCCAGCCGTTGAAGCCGAACCCCTGCGCACGGCGCCCAGCGCCAGAGCCGAGCACGATCGGGCCGGTGTCGCGCAGCCAGATATCGCCAAAGGCCTGCTCGATCACGGTTGCGAACGGCGCGAGGCGGCGTGCTTCGGCGGCTGCCTCGGGGTCGGCGGCGACGAGGATGATCTCCTCGCCCTTGCCGTCGGCGTGCAGCGCGCGGGCCAGCGCGGCGACTTCCTCCTGCGCTGGAGCGAGGTCCTCGACCCACAGTTCCGGGTCGCTTGGAAAGCCGATCCACATGGCGGCGTGGGGAGCCCATTCGGGAAGCGGAAGGAGGGGGGATGACATGGGGCCGCGCCTAGCAAAGAGGGGGTAAACGCAAAAGGGCGGCCCCGCGGGACCGCCCTCTCGTGTCGCGAAAAGCCGGTGAGACTTAGCGCGAGTAGAATTCGATCACGAGGTTCGGTTCCATGCGGACCGGGTAAGGCACCTCGTCGAGGGTCGGCACGCGGGTGTAGGTCACCTTGCTGGTGCCGTCCGGCGTGACGTATTCCGGGATGTCGCGCTCGGCCAGGCTCTGCGCTTCCATGACCAGCGCCATTTCCTGCGCCTTGGGGCCGAGCTCGATCACGTCGCCGACGTTGACGCGACGGCTGGCGACGTTGCACTTCACGCCGTTGACGCGGATGTGGTTGTGGCTGACGAGCTGGCGGGCAGCCCAGATGGTCGGCGCGAACTTGGCGCGATAGACGATCATGTCGAGGCGGCGCTCAAGCAGGCCGATGAGGTTCTGCGACGCGTCGCCCTTCATCTTGCTGGCTTCGAAGAAGGTCCGCTTGAACTGCTTCTCGGTGACGTCGCCGTAATAGCCCTTGAGCTTCTGCTTGGCGCGCAGCTGTATGCCGAAGTCCGACATCTTGCCCTTGCGGCGCTGGCCGTGCTGGCCGGGACCATATTCACGCTTGTTGACCGGGCTCTTGGGACGTCCGAAGACGTTCTCGCCCATGCGGCGGTCGAGCTTATACTTGGCGCTGGAGCGCTTCGACATTGTCTTTCCTTCAATTGCGTTTCGTTCGTGTTCCGGAACCGCGCTGCTTGCTGACAGGTCAGGGCAGGGCCACCGCTTCACCGGAGTGCGGAGCCAATTGCGAAGGCGCGCCCCTAGACGGGGAGGCGCCGGAGGTCAAGGTTGCGGTGTGCCCCGCAGGCGGGGCTGGGCGATCGCCCGGATCATCCCGCGCACCGCCTTGACCTCGCGGCTCGACCAGCCAGCCTTGGTGAAGATGGTGCGGATGGTGTTGCGGGTGGCCTGCATCCGCTCGGGCGGGTTGAAGTAATTCACCTGGGACAGGTAGCCGTCGAGATGCTCGATCAGGCCGTCGAGCTCGGCCTGGGGGGCGCGAGGCTCCACCTCGAACGCGGTCGGCTGCACCAAAGGAGCAGAACGGGACCATTCGTAGGCGAGCAGGATCACCGCCTGGGCGAGGTTGAGGCTGCCGAACTCGGGATTGATCGGCACGGTCACGATGTGGCTTGCGAGGACCGCATCCTCGGTCGCGAGGCCGGAGCGTTCGGGGCCGAACAGGATGGCGGAGCGGCCGGCGGTGGAGTGGATGGCGGAGGCCATCTGTTCGGGGCCGACCACCGGGGTGACGATGTCGCGCTTGCGGACGGTGGAGGCGAACACCTGGCTGCAATCGGCGATCGCCTCGGCGACGGTGTCGAAAACCTTCGCCTGCTCCAGCACGATGTCGGCGCCGCTCGCGGCCGGGCCGGCGTCGGGGTTGGGCCAGCCGTCGCGCGGCGCGACGAGGCGCATCTCGGTCAGGCCGAAGTTGAGCATGGCCCGGGCCGCCTTACCGATGTTCTGGCCGAGTTGGGGGCGGACGAGGATGATGACCGGCGGCGGGGCGGCGCTGCTCACAGCAACTTGCCCGGCGGCGCGGCGGTTTCTTCGGTCGGCTCGCCCACTTCCTCCGCAATTTCGGCGAAGTCGCTGGCTTCGGAGAAGTCGCGGTAGATGGAGGCGAACCGGATGTAGGCGACATGGTCGAGGGTCTTCAGCCCGGCCATCACCTTTTCGCCAATCTCCTCGGCGCGCACTTCGTCGCCGCGGGTTTCGAGCTGGCGCTGGACCGAGGAAACCAGCCGCTCGATCTTCTCGGGGCTGATGTCGCGCTTGGCGCTGGCGTGGCCGATGGCCCGCGCAAGCTTGGCGCGCTCAAACGCTTCGCGGCTGCCGTCCTTCTTGATCACCACGAGATCACGCAGCTGGATCCGTTCAAAGGTGGTGAAGCGGGCGCCGCAGCCCTCGCACTGGCGACGGCGGCGGATGGCCGCTCCGTCTTCGGAGGAACGGCTGTCCTTTACCTGGCTGTCCTGATCACCGCAAAAGGGGCAGCGCATCTCAGCCCTGGTAGATCGGGAAACGCGCGCACAGGGCGCGGACTCGGCCGTTCACTTCACGCTCGACCGCGCCATTGCCCTCCGCGCCATTGGCCTTGAGACCGTCGAGCACATCGGCGACCATGTCGGCGACTTCGCGGAACTCGGCCTCGCCAAAGCCGCGGGTGGTGCCGGCGGGCGAGCCGACGCGGATGCCGCTGGTCTTCATCGGGGGCAGCGGATCGAAGGGGATGCCGTTCTTGTTGCAGGTGATCCCGGCACGCTCCAGCGCTTCGTCGGCGTCCTTGCCGGTGATCCCGAGCGGGCGGAGGTCGACCAGCGCGAGGTGGGTGTCGGTGCCGCCAGCGACGAGGTCGGCGCCGCGTTCCTTGAGGCGGCCGGCGAGCGCGCGGGCGTTGGCGACCACCGCCTTGGCGTAGGTCTTGAAGTCGGGCTGGAGCGCTTCGCCGAAGGCCACCGCCTTGGCGGCGATGACGTGCATCAGCGGGCCGCCCTGGAGGCCGGGGAAGACCGCCGAGTTGATCTTCTTCGCAATCGCCTCGTCGTCGGTCATCACCATCCCGCCGCGCGGGCCCCGCAGGGTCTTGTGGGTGGTGGTGGTGACGACATGGGCGTGGCCGAAGGGCGAGGGATGCTCGCCCGCGGCGACCAGTCCGGCGAAGTGGGCCATGTCGACCATCAGATAGGCCCCGACCTTGTCGGCGATCGCGCGGAAGCGGGCGAAGTCGAGGATTCGCGGGTAGGCCGAGCCGCCGGCGATGATGAGCTTCGGCTTATGCTCGAGGGCAAGGCGCTCGACCTCGTCGAAGTCGACCAGATGGTCGTCCTCGCGGACGCCATATTGGATGGCATTGAACCACTTGCCCGACTGCGCCGGCGGAGCGCCGTGGGTGAGGTGCCCGCCGGCCGCAAGGCTCATGCCGAGGATGGTGTCGCCGGGCTGGAGCAGGGCGAGGAACACCGCGCCATTGGCCTGCGCGCCGGAATGCGGCTGGACGTTGGTGAAGCCGCAACCGAACAGCTGCTTGGCGCGGTCGATGGCGAGTTGCTCGACCGCGTCGGAGGGGTGACAACCCTGGTAATAGCGGCGGCCGGGATAGCCTTCGGCATATTTGTTGGTGAACACCGAGCCCTGCGCCTCGAGGACCGCGCGGCTGACGATGTTCTCCGACGCGATCAGCTCGATCTGGGTCTGCTCGCGGGTCAGTTCGTCGCCCACCGCGGCGGCGACCGCGGGATCGGCGTCGGCGAGGTGGCGGGTGAAGAAGCCCTGCGGCTGGACGTCGTTCAAATTGGCTGCGGTGGCCATGATCTAGTCTCCGGTGGTCGCGGATAGGAGGTCGACGCGGGCCTGGTGGCGCCCGCCGGCAAAAGATGTGTCGAGGAAGGCGGTGACGCAGGCCTTGGCGAGGTCGATGCCAGTCAGCCGAGCACCGAGCGCAAGGACGTTGGCGTCGTTATGTTCGCGGGCGAGAGCCGCCGACAGCGGTTCGTTGACCAGCGCGCAGCGGCAGGCCGGGTTGCGGTTGACCGCGATGGAGATGCCGATGCCCGAGCCGCAGACCGCGATGCCGCGGGTCGCCTTTCCGGCGGCGATCGTGTCGGCCAGCAGCTTGCCGAAGCGAGGATAGTCGACGCTGTCGGGACCGTTGGTGCCGAGGTCGAGCACCTCATGCCCGACCTCGCCCAGCCAGTCGCGGAGCTGATCCTTGAGGGCGAATCCGGCATGGTCGGCGGCGAGCGCGATGATCATGAGGCCATCTAGCGGAGCGTCTCGCGAAATGCCACCGTGCGTCGCCATGACGACCAAGGTTCCGCTTCCCGCCCTGCTGCTCGGTTTCGCCGGGCTGATCCCACCCGTGGGCCTGACCGCGGTCGCGCTGCTCGACCTCGGCCTGTTCGCGCCGTCGACGCCCGGGTTCGTGCTGACCTACGCGGCGGTGATCCTGAGCTTCCTCGGGGGCAGCTGGTGGGGCTTCGTCAGCCGGCAGGAGCAGCCGGGCTGGGTCCTGCTGGGGATTGCGGTCCTGCCTGCACTGGCGGGATGGGCGGCGATCTTCTCGTTCCAGCCGCCCGCAGCCCTGTTCGCCCTGGCGGCCGCGCTGGTGGCGACATTGGCGGTCGATGCGCTGCTGGTGCGGCGGAGGTTGGCGCCGGGGTGGTGGATGAAGCTCAGGGTGCCGCTGAGCCTGCTGCTGGCGCTGTGCTGCGCGTTGAGCGGATGGGTACTCGTACGCTAGGCGTCAGGCCGCCTGGCGCATCTCCAGCCGGTCCCAGATCTCGACCAGAGCGCCGGTCAGTTCATCCTGCATGTCGGCGGTGTGGGTTGGGCCGGGGGTGAAGCGCAGCCGCTCGGTCCCGCGCGGAACGGTGGGATAGTTGATCGGCTGGACGTAGAAACCGTATTCGGCGAGCAGGATGTCGCTGATCCGCTTGGCCTTGACCGGGCAGCCGACTGCAAGCGGCACGATGTGGGTCGTGCTTTCCATCACCGGCAGGCCAGCATCGGCGAACTTGCGCTTGAGCAGGGCGGCGGAGGCCTGCTGGCCCTCGCGCTCTTCGGCCGAGGCCTTGAGGTGCCGCACGCTCGCCAGAGCACCGGCGACCAGGACGGGCGACAGGCTGGTGGTGAAGATGAAGCCGGGAGCATAGCTGCGGATGCAGTCGACGATATTCTTGTCGGCCGCGATGTAGCCGCCCATCACGCCGAACGCCTTGCCCAGCGTGCCTTCGATGATGGTGACCCGGTCGGCGACCTCATCGCGCTCCGAGATGCCGCCGCCGCGTGCGCCATACATGCCGACGGCGTGTACTTCGTCGAGATAGGTCAGCGCGCCGTAGCGATCGGCGAGATCGCAGATGGCCGCGATCGGCGCGATGTCGCCGTCCATCGAATAAACGCTTTCGAACGCGATCAGCTTGGGCGTGGCAGGATCCTCGGCCTCGAGCAATTCCTCGAGGTGGGCGAGGTCGTTGTGGCGGAAGATTTTCTTCTCGCAGCCCGAGCTCTTGATCCCGGCGATCATCGACGCGTGGTTGAGTTCGTCAGAGAAGATGACGCAGCCGGGCAGCAACTTGCCGAGAGTCGACAGCGCGGCCTCGTTCGAGACGTAGCCGCTGGTGAACAGCAGTGCTGCTTCCTTGCCGTGGAGATCGGCGAGTTCGGCCTCGAGGTCGACATGGTAGTGCGTGTTGCCGCCGATGTTGCGGGTACCGCCCGAACCTGCGCCGACGTCATGCAGCGCGCGTTCCATCGCTTCGACCACGGCCGGGTGCTGGCCCATGCCGAGATAGTCGTTCGAGCACCATACGGTGATCGGCTTGGGACCGTTGTGGCCCGCAAAGCAGCGCGCATTGGGGTACGACCCCTTGTTACGCAGGATGTCGATGAAGACGCGGTAGCGCCCTTCGTCATGCAGCCGGTCGATCGCGGCCTGAAAGATGGATTGGTAATCCAAGATGTCCCTCGTGCTCGCGCGAGCCAATACAAAGTCTTTGGGCACAAGGCCAATGCGAACGACTCGCAAATCAGACGTGCCGAATATCGTCCAGATTGTACCGTTGGAGGGCCCGCGCCAATTGGGCATTCGGTCCACCCCCCGTAAACACCGCGGTGCCGGGCGAGGGCTGAACCGGCCATTGCTGACCGGCGGTGAGGTGGGCGATGCGCCGCGCGATTCCGGGGCCGCCGTCGACTTGCGCGACCCCGGGAAAGGCCACGGCCAGTTCCTCGGCAAGCAGCGGGAAGTGGGTGCAGGCGAGCACCACCACATCCATGCCGTGGCCGGTCAACGGGGAGACGGCTGCGGTAACGGCGGCCGGGTCGATCGGCTCGCCCGCGAGCTTGGCCTCGGCAAGCGCGACCAGTTCGGCCGAGCCGTGGCGGAGAACCGTGCAGTCGGCGGCGAAGCGGGCGGCGAGGTCGTCGACATAGGGCTGGCGCACGGTGGCTTCGGTCCCGAGCACGCCGATGACCCGGGTCCGGCTCCGCTCGGCGGCAGGCTTGATCGCGGGGACGGTGCCGACCACCGGGATGTCGAGCGCGGCGCGGACAAAGGGAAGCGCGATGGTCGAGGCGGTGTTGCAGGCGATCACCGCGAGCCGGGGACGGAACCGCTCGGTCAGGCGACCGAGCAGGGCGGGAACCCGGGCGGCGATCTCCGCCTCGGAACGGGTGCCGTAGGGAAAGGCAGCGCTGTCGGCGACGTAGACGATCGGGGCGTTGGGCAGCAGCGCCTTGGTCGGTCCGAGGACGCTGAGGCCTCCGACGCCGGAATCGAAGAACAGCAGGGGGGCGGCGGCATCCACCGTTTGCCTTTGCGGGCAGGGCGACGGCGAGGCAAGCCGGGAGGCCACGTCGCCGTCGCGGCTGGGGTCAGGCCCGCGGGCGGGTCAGCTTCGCCATGCCGTCGCGGAATTCGGTTTCCGACACGCGGCCATCGCCGTTGGCGTCGAAGTCGGCGAGGCGGGTGGCGGTCGCCGTCGGCGTGGGCGCGCTTTCCCCCTTGGCGATCATCGTGCGGGAGACCTGGAACCGACCCGCGGCCAGTTCCTCGCCGGCGATGAAGCCGTCGGCATTCTTGTCGAGCTTGCCGAACACCCCGCCTAGCGCGGTCGCGAGGTCGGTGGAGGTGCCGTCCTTGCGGTTCACCACGACCACCTTCTGGTTGGCGGCGGCGGGCTGGGGGGCGGACTGGGTGCCGAGGGCGAGGGCGGCGAAAACGAAAAGGCTCATGATGCTTGCTCCGGTAAGGATCCGGCTCGTCCGCCGCTGCCACCATGGAAGCGGCGTCGAGCCTGCCTCGTCATCGCTTTGCTCCCGGGGCGCGCCTACCTCCGGCGGCTGGGATACGGTCGGGCCGTAGCCTCCGGCCGAGGCGAGGAGCCGTGCGGCTTCGAGCGAGGTCGTGACCCCGAGCTTGGCCCGGGCCGACTTGAGGCGCTTCTCCACCGCATGGTGAGTGATGCCGAGGTCGAGCGCGATTTCCTTGGCGGTGGCATGGCCAAGCCAGCGGTCGAGGCATTCGCGTTCCTTGGGCGTCAGCCGCCCGACCGCGGCGTCGAGGCTGTCGGAAGGGGTGGTCCGCTGGAGCATCATGCCCCGCACCCTAGCCGGGCAAAGACGGGCGACAAACTGCGGTCGGCTGGTACTTTCGCCTTGCGGTTGCGCTGGGCGGGCGGGCTGCTAGGCTTTGCCGCAATGTCTTCCGGACTGCTTCTCGCCCTCGCGCTCGGCTATCTGCTGGGGTCGATCCCGTTCGGGCTGATCCTCACCCGCCTGTTTGGGAAGGGCGATATCCGCGACATCGGGTCGGGCAACATCGGCGCGACCAACGTGCTTCGCACCGGGTCCAAGGGGCTGGCCGCGGCGACGCTGATCCTGGATGCGCTGAAGGGCACGGCAGCGGTGCTGATCGCCGAGCATTTGTGGCCGGGCGCCGGGCGGATCGCCGCCGGCGCGGCGCTGGTCGGCCATCTCTATCCGGTGTGGCTGCGGTTCAAGGGCGGCAAGGGGGTCGCCACCCTGCTTGGCATCCTGATCGGCCTCGCCTGGCCGATCGCCGCCATCTACGCCGCGGTTTGGATCGGCCTGCTGCTGGTGCTTCGGATCAGCTCGGTCGCGGGAATGGCGGCGGCGGTGAGCGCGCCGGTTGCGGCGGCGCTGCTGGGGCGCGGCGAACTGGTGACCATGCTGGCGGCGTTCGCGCTGCTGGTGGTGTGGCAGCACCGCGCCAACCTTGCCCGCCTGCGTGCCGGGACCGAGCCGAGGGTCGGACGGCGAAAGGCTTGAGCGAGGCGGACCTTCTCGCCCGGATCCGGCTGATCCGCAGCCAGAGCATCGGTCCGGTCACCTTTCGCCAGTTGCTTGCCCGCTTCGGCAGCGCGGAGGCGGCGTTGACCGCGGTGCCCGACCTGGCGCGGCGCGGCGGCGGCCGAATTCCGGCGCTGTGTACGCCGGAGCAGGCAGAGCGCGAGCGGGCGCGTGTAGAGGCGCTCGGCGGGCGCTACCTCAGCCTAGGGCAAGGGCTGTATCCCGCGCTGCTGGCCGAAAGCGACAATGCGCCGCCGTTGCTGACCGCGATCGGCGACCTGTCGCTGCTGGAGCGACCCAGCGTTGCGATGGTCGGTGCCCGCAATGCCAGCGCCGCCGCCTGCCGCTTCGCGCGCGGGCTTGCGCACGATCTCGGCCGCGAAGGGGTCGTCGTGGTGTCCGGGCTGGCGCGCGGGATCGATTCCGCGGCGCATGAAGGCGGACTTGCGACGGGCACGATCGGGGTCATCGCCGGCGGGCTCGACATCTTCTATCCGCCCGAGAACGAGCGGCTCCAGCGCGAGATGGCGGACAAGGGGCTGGTGCTGGCCGAGATGCCACCGGGCACCGAGCCCCGGGCGCGGCACTTCCCCTACCGCAACCGGATCATCGCCGGCCTGTGTCCCGCGACCCTAGTGGTGGAAGCGGCGCCGCGGTCGGGTTCGCTGATCACCGCGCGGCTGGCGGCGGAGATGGGCCGCGAGGTGCTGGCGGTACCGGGGAGCCCGCTCGATCCCCGGGCGCAGGGATGCAACGGACTGATCCGCGACGGCGCGACCTTGGTGCAGAATGCCGCCGAAGTGATTGAAGCGCTGAGGCCGGGGCTGGGCGGGGTGCGCTCCGGCCGTGACCTGTTCTCCCATGCGTCCGCGGCGCCGGACAGTGTCGAGCCGGACAGCGCGGACAGGGCGCGGGTGGAGGAACTGCTCGGCCCGTCGCCGGCGCCGGTGGACGAGATCGTGCGTTTGTCGGGACTGGAGCCCGGCGCCGTCCAGCTTGTGCTGCTTGAGCTCGACCTCGCCGGAAGGCTCGACCGGCACGCGGGCGGAAAGGTGAGCGTGCGGTGTTGAAGCGTTGATCCCCGAAGAGAGGATCGGCATCGGCCTGACCCTGGTCGCGGTCGCGTTGGGGCTGGGCGGAGCCTATCTCTACCAGCGTTTCTGGGTGCTCTCCTTTGTTCCGGTCCTGCTGTTGATCATCGTCGTCATCGGGTTCGCGATCGGCAAGTCGATCGACGCGATCAAGGAGCGCGAGCTTCCGGCCCGCCTTCGCTGGCGAAAGGCGGTGGCGGTCCCGCTGATGGTCGGCGGCTTCTGGACGCTGGATGCGCTGACGGGGCTGACCAGCCGTGCGAGCGCGCTTGGCTATCTCCTGGCGAACCAGGACGCGATGATCGCTGCCCAGCGCGACGCCGGTCCGGGCCTAGCCGCCTCCATCCCCTATCTGCAAGGCGTTCCCGACGGCGGGATCAGGATCATCCGCCATGCGGGCGGCGATCCGGCGGACTTGAGCCAGGCCGAGCATCTGCGGCTGACCGGCGAGCGCATCCAGGGCTGCAGGCGGATCGGTCGGCGTGATTGGACATGCAGCTACGACTGACTGCTTGACGGGCTGCCATCAGGCTCTCCACCCTCGTGCGTATACGTGAGGGAGTTTGGGTTCAGTGAAGCTCGTCGTTGTAGAATCGCCGGCCAAGGCCAAGACCATCGAAAAGTATCTCGGGCCGGGCCACAAGGTCCTGGCGAGCTATGGTCACGTCCGCGACCTGCCGCCCAAGGACGGTTCGGTGAATCCGGACGAGGACTTCGCGATGGACTGGGAGGTCTATGGCGACAAGGCCAAGCAGGTGAAGGCGATCGCCGATGCCGCCAAGGCGTCCGACACGCTGATCCTGGCGACCGACCCCGACCGCGAGGGCGAGGCGATCAGCTGGCACGTCCGCGAGCTGCTGGCGAAGAAGAAGGCGTTGCCCAAGGACGTTCGGCGGGTGACCTTCAACGCGATCACCAAGTCGGCGGTGCTGGAGGCGATGGCCGCCCCGCGCGAGCTCGATAACGACCTGATCGACGCCTACCGGGCGCGGCGGGCGCTGGATTATCTGGTCGGCTTCACCCTCTCTCCGATCCTGTGGCGCAAGCTTCCCGGCGCCAAGAGCGCGGGCCGCGTGCAGTCGGTCGCGCTGCGCCTGATCGTCGACCGCGAGGCGGAAATCGAACGCTTCCGGGCGCAGGAATATTGGACCGTGTCGGCGCGTTTCGCGGCGACCGGGCAGGAGTTCACGGCCCGCCTGGTCGATCTCGACGGCAAGAAGATCGACAAGCTGACGCTGGGCGACAAGGGCTCGGCGACCGACGCCAAAAAGGCGGTCGAGGCCGGGCATTTCGCGGTCGCCAGCGTCGAAACCAAGCCTTTCACCCGCAACCCGCCGCCGCCTTTCACTACTTCGACCCTGCAGCAGGAAGCGGCGCGCAAGCTCGGCTTTTCGGCCAGCCACACGATGCGGGTGGCGCAGCAGCTGTATGAGGACGGGCTGATCACCTACATGCGGACCGACGGCGTGCAGATGGCGGGCGAGGCGATCAGTGCCGCGCGCAAGGCCGTTTCCGACCGCTTCGGCTCGCAGCATCTGCCGGACAAACCGCGGCAGTACAGCAGCAAGGCCAAGAATGCGCAGGAAGCGCACGAAGCGATCCGGCCGACCGATTTCAGCCGTGAGAAGGCGGCGAGCGGCGACCATGGCCGCCTGTACGAGCTGGTGCTCAACCGCGCGCTGGCGAGCCAGATGGCTGCGGCGCGGCTGGAACGGACGGTCGTCGAGCTGGCGAGCGACCGGGCCCGGCTGCGTGCGACCGGGCAGGTGACGCTCTTCCCGGGCTTCCTCGCCCTGTACGAGGAAGGCCGTGACGAAAAGGCCGAAGACGAGGACGCCGCCAAGATGCCGCACCTCGCCAAGGGCGATCGTCCCGACAAGCTGGGCGTCGACGCGGTGCAGAGCTTCACCCAGCCGCCGCCGCGCTTTTCGGAAGCGAGCCTAGTCAAGCGGTTGGAGGAGCTCGGCATCGGCCGGCCCTCGACCTATGCCGCGACGCTTCAGACGCTGAAGGACCGCGAATATGTCCGGCTGGAGAAGAACCGCTTCATCCCCGAGGAGAGCGGCCGGCTGGTGACGGCGTTCCTTGAGCGCTTCTTCGAGAAATATGTCAGCTACGATTACACCGCCGAGCTCGAGGAAGAGCTGGACGACGTGTCCGGCGGGCGGATGGGGTGGATCAAGCTGCTCGAGGAGTTCTGGCGGGACTTCAAGCCCAAGGCTGGCGAAGTCATGGAGCAGAAGCCGTCGGAAGTAACGGCGGCGCTCGACGAGTTCCTGTCGCCGTGGCTGTTCCCCGACAAGGGCGACGGAACCGACCCGCGGCTGTGCCCGGCGTGCGGCACCGGGCGGCTGGCGCTTCGCGGCGGCAAGTTCGGCGCGTTCGTCGCCTGCTCCAATTATCCCGAGTGCAAGTTCACGCGGAAGTTCGGGCAGGGCGGCGACGCCGCGACCGCGAGCAGCGAGCCGGCGGACCTTGGCGAGGGCATCATGCTCAAGACCGGTCGCTTCGGGCCCTATGTCGAGCAGGGCGAGAAGCGGGCGTCGATCCCGAAGGACGTGACGATCGACCTCGACTGGGCGAAGCAGCTGCTGAGCCTGCCGCGCGAGATCGGGGCGCACCCCGAGACGGGCGAGACGATCACCGCGTCGATCGGGCGCTACGGGCCTTACCTGCAGCACCAGGGGAAATATGCCCGCCTGACCAGCACCGCCGAGGTGTTCGAGACGGGCATGAACGCGGCGGTATCGAAGCTTGCGGATGCGGCGAGCGGGGCGGGGCGTGGCCGCGGTGCGGCGCGGGAGCCGCTTGCGGTGCTTGGCGCCCATCCCGAGAGCGCCAAGGAACTGAAGGTGATGGAAGGGCGGTTCGGGCCCTACGTCACCGACGGGACGACCCATGCGACGTTGCCCAAGTCGGCCGATCCCAAGGCGGTAACGCTGGACGAGGCGGTGGCCCTGATCGATGCCAAGGCGGCCAAGGGTCCGGCCAAGGGCAAGAAAAAGGCCCCGGCCAAGAAGAAGGCAGCGCCTAAGAAGGCGGCGGCGAAGAAGTAGCCCCGCACGCCCGGCAGCCCGGGTCCGCGACGATGCGGATCGGGCGCTGGGTGAGGCCAAGTCCGTCGATCAGGTGCACCGTGCCGGTCTTCACGTCGCCTGCTTGCGCGAGGAAGCGGAGGGCGAGGAGGGTGGCGAGATTGCCGGCAAGACCGGTCAGCGCGCCGGTGACGCCAAGCTCGGCGCAATTGTCGCAATCGTCGGCGTCGAAGGCATCGCCGACGAAGCAGCGGTAGCAGGGGCGGCCGGTGAACAGGCCGACCTGTCCCTGCCACTGCGCGGCGGCGGCGCTGAGAAGGGGGAGGCCGGATGCCACGCAAGCGTCGCTCACCGTCAGCCGGGTCGCAAAATTGTCGGTGCCATCGATGACGAGGTCGTGGCCGGAAAGGATGGCGGCGGCATTGTCGCCGGTGATCGCCTGCTCGACCCCGGCGACTTCCACGAAGGGATTGAGGCGGCGGACGAACTGGGCGGCGAGTGCGGCCTTGGGCTCGCCCGCGTCGCGTGAGCGGTAGATCGGCTGGCGGTGGAGGTTGGAGAGGTCCGCCGTATCGGGGTCGATGATGTTGAGGCGGCCGACGCCTGCCCCGGCGAGCGCCGGAATGACCGCCGCGCCGATGCCACCGGCACCAACCACCGCGACTTTCGCGGTTTTCAAGCGCTGCTGGCCCGGGCCCCCGAGGTGGGGGAGCACGATCTGGCGGGCGTAGCGGGTGAGTTCTTCGTCGGAGAGCATCAACGTCCGGTGCTACCGAACCCGCCGTCGCCGCGAACGGTTTCGTCGAGTTCGTCGACCTCCTCCCATTCGGCTTGCGTGACTGCTGCGGGGACGAGCTGAGCGATGCGCTCGCCGCGGCGGACCGGGAAGGGCTCGGTCCCGTGGTTGATCATGATGACCTTCAATTCGCCGCGATAATCGGCGTCGATGGTGCCGGGTGTGTTGGGGACGGTGATGCCGTGCTTGAGCGCGAGGCCCGAGCGGGGGCGGACCTGCACCTCATAGCCTTCGGGAATCGCGATGCGCAGGCCGGTGGCGACCGCGTGGCGCTGGCCCGGCTGGAGGTCGAAGTCTTCCGCCGACACCACGTCCATGCCGGCGGCGTGGGCGGTGGCGTAGGCGGGCAGGGGCAGCCCTTCCCCGTGGGGGAGGCGGGTAATCTGAATACGGATCATGAGAGGTCCTGGGCGATGCGGGCGAGGAGTGTACGGGCGAGGGCTTCCTTGGAGCCGGCGCCCAGATCCTCGGTGCCGTCGGCGGTGAGGAGATGGAGGTGGTTCGACGCGCCGCCCATGACGTCGCCGGACACGTCGTTGGCGACGATCCAGTCGGCGTTCTTTGCGGTGCGCTTGGCGGCGGCGTTGGCGAGGAGGTCGTCGGTCTCGGCCGCGAAGCCGACCAGCAGGCGCGGTCGGTCGGGATGGTGCCCGAGGGTCGCGAGGATGTCCGGGTTGGGGGCGAACCGCAGGTCGGGTGGACCGGCGGATTTCTTGAGCTTGGTCGGGCTGGCCTCGACCTTCCAGTCGGCGACGGCGGCGACCAGGATCGCGGCGTCGGCGGGCAGCGCGCCTGTCACGGCGGCGAGCATCTGGTCGGCGGTCTCGACGTCGATGCGGGCGACCCCGGGCGGGGTGGCGAGCGCAACCGGGCCGGCAACGAGGGTTACCCGGGCACCCAGCGCGGCGGCGGCGGCGGCAATGGCAAAGCCCTGTTTGCCCGAGGAGCGATTGGCGATCACGCGGACGGGGTCGATTGGTTCGTGGGTGGGGCCGGCGGTGACGAGGATGTGCTTGCCGGTGAGGCTTGCAGCCGGGGCGGCGACGTCGACCGCTGCGATTTCTGCCTGCACCGGCTGAGCTGGTGCATCTGTGAGGAGGCTGAGCGCCGCGAGGATCTGAGGCGGCTCGGGCAGGCGGCCGGGGCCGTACTCGCCGCAGGCCATGGCGCCTTCGGTAGGGTCGATCACCGTGACGCCGCGCGAACGAAGGGTGGCGACATTGGCCTGCGTCGCCTCGTGCAGCCACATCCGAACATTCATCGCGGGGGCGGCAAAGACCGGCTTGTCGGTGGCGAGCAGGAGGGTGGTCGCAAGGTCGTCGGCGATGCCGGCCGCCATCTTGGCGAGGAGGTCGGCGGTAGCCGGGCAGACCAGCACGAGGTCGGCGGCGCGGCTCAATTGGATGTGGCCCATCTCCGCCTCGTCCTTGAGGTCCCACAACGAGGTGTAGACCGGGCTTTCGGCCAAGGCGGCAAGGGTCATGGGCGTGACGAAATGCGCGCCGCCGCCGGTCAGGACCGGGGTCACCTCGTGGCCGTGGCGACGGGCGAGGCGGATCAGCTCCGCGGCCTTGAACGCGGCGATGCCGCCGCCGACGATGAGGAGGATGCGCATGGACGAGGCTGCTTAGCCGCTGGGCAGGCGCGGGCACAAGGAGGTGCCCTCTTGGAATGCCGCCCGCCGCACCCAGATACCCGCCGAACCGACAGGAGCTTGCCCGCGATGACCGACTATGTGCCGCCCAAGGTGTGGACCCCCAAGCCCGCGGAGGGGCGTTTCGCGGCGATCAACCGGCCCGTGGCCGGCGCGACCCACGACAAGGAGCTGCCGGTCGGCGAGCATCCCTTGCAGCTCTACAGCCTCGGCACCCCCAACGGGCAGAAGGTGACCATCCTGCTCGAGGAACTGCTTGCGGCGGGTCACAGCGGCGCGGAGTATGATGCGTGGCGGATCGACATCATGGAGGGCAACCAGTTCTCCAGCGGGTTCGTCGACATCAATCCCAACAGCAAGATCCCGGCGCTGGTCGACCGCAGCGGGCCCGAGCCGGTGCGGGTGTTCGAGAGCGGCGCGATCATGCTCTACCTGGCCGAAAAGTTCGGCGCGCTGCTCGGGACCAGCCGGGCGGAGACGCTGAGCTGGCTGTTCTGGCAGATGGGATCGGCACCGCTGCTGGGCGGCGGGTTCGGCCATTTCTTTGCTTATGCGCCGGTGAAGATCGAATATGCGATCGACCGCTACACGATGGAGGTGAAGCGGCAGCTGTCGGTGCTCGACCAGCGGCTGGCGCAAAGCGAATATGTGGCCGGCGGCGAGTACAGCATCGCCGACATCGCCATCTGGCCATGGTATGGATCGGTCGTGCGCGGACGCATCTACGAGGGTGCGGACGTATTCGTGGGGGCCGGGGAATATAACCACGTGAGGCGCTGGGCCGAACAGATCTGGGAGCGCCGGGCGGTCAGGCGCGGGTGGAGCGTCAACCGCACCTACGGGCCGGAGAACGAGCAGCTGGCCGAGCGCCACTCGGCTGCCGATCTGGACGCGCTGGGGCTCTGAAAACGATCGCTTGGCAAGGGCGAAAGGGACGCTAGGCTCCTCTCCACGTTCCGAGGAGAGCCCCGTCCCATGAAGTCTTCCATCTTCGCCCTTGCCGCTTTGCTGTCGTCTACCGCCTTTGCGCAGGGCGCGCCGATCGTGCAGCCGGGAGCCCCGGGGCAGGCCAGCCGAGTGATCGACGCGACCACCGCCAGCCGGATCGCCGACACCAGCTTTTCCGCCTTCGATGTGCGCTACCTGCAGGACATGATCCCGCACCACCAGCAGGCGACCGTGATGACCGCCCTGGTCGCGGGGCGGACCAACCGGCCCGAGATTCTGCAGATGGCCAAGCGGATCGACGCCACCCAGGCCGATGAGATGGCGTGGATGAAGAAGTGGCTGTCCGATCGCGGGCAGGCGAGTGCGAGCCCGCACGCCGCGCACATGATGATGGACGCCGCTCACATGACCCACATGGGCATGGCGACCCCGGCGCAGCTGGCGGAGATGCGAGCGGCCAAGGGCATCGCGTTCGAGCGGTTGTTCCTGACCCGCATGATCAGCCACCACGCCGGCGCGGTGCGGATGACGCAGGAGCTGACCGGGCGCGGCGGCACGGCGGCCGATCCGGGGCTGAACGCCTTCGTGGTCGATCTGGTCAAGGAGCAGCAGGAAGAGATCAAGCGGATGACCGCCCTGCTCGGCACGGTGGCGGAGGATCCGCGCACCGCGCTGGGCGCCGGGACCGCCAAGGCCGGGCAGGCGATCCGGGGCATGGCGCTGGTCGCGAGCCTGCCCAAGCCGACCGGTTTCTTCGATCCCCGCAATCCGTACGACCTGCCGGCCGAAGCACTGGTCAAGAAGGGCGAGAAGGTGCCCGAGGGGGCCGGCCGCTCACCGCTGCTCAGCTTCGCCCAGACGGACATGGCGTTCCAGGGCGACATTCTGGCGACCGGCAACTACCATGGGTTCAACCTGTACCGCGTAAGCCCAACCGGCGGCGCGCCGAGCCTGGTAAGCTCGGTGATCTGCCCGGGCGGGCAGGGCGACCTTTCGATCGTCGGCAACCTGTTGATCATGTCGGTCGAGCAGAACCGCGGGCGGCTCGACTGCGGGCGGCAGGGCAACCAGGAATATGTCAGCGCCGAACGCTTCCGCGGAATCCGCATCTTCGACATCTCCAACCTCGCCGCGCCGCGCCAGGTGGGCGCGGTCCAGACCTGCCGTGGAAGCCACACCCACAGCGTGGTGTCGGGACCGGGTCGCGACGGCAAGATCATCGTCTACGTGTCCGGGACGGCCAATGTCCGGTCGGACAAGGAGGACGCCAGCTGCGTCGCCGATCCGGGCTCGATGAAGTCGGCGCTGTTCTCGATCGACGTGATCGAGATCCCGGTCGCCAATCCCGCGGCGTCTCGGATCGTCGACCGGCCGCGGGTGTTCGGCGATCCCGCCACCGGAAGCATCTCGGGCCTGTGGGCGGGCGGCGACCATGGCGACGGGACGCAGGACACCGCGCAGACCGACCAGTGCCACGACATCACCGTCTTCCCGAGCGCCAAGATCGCCGCCGGAGCCTGCTCGGGCAACGGCCTGCTGCTCGACATCAGCAATCCCGCCAAGCCCAAGCGGATCGACCAGGTGATCGACCCGACCTTCGCCTACTGGCACAGCGCGACCTTCAACAACGACGGCACCAAGGTGCTGTTCACCGATGAATGGGGCGGCGGCGGACGGCCGCGCTGCCTGGTCAGCGACCCGACCAACTGGGGCGCCAACGCCATCTACGACATCGAGGGCGGGCGCCTGCGGTTCCGCAATCACTACAAGCTGCCGGCCGCGCAGACCGCCCAGGAGAATTGCGTCGCGCACAATGGGTCGATCATCCCGGTCCCGGGCCGCGACCTGTTCGTCCAGGCCTGGTACCAGGGCGGTATCTCGATCAGCGATTTCACGGACTCGAGCCGGCCGAGCGAGATCGGCTATTTCGACCGCGGGCCGGTCTACAAGGACGAGCTGGTGATGGGCGGCTTCTGGTCGGCTTATTACTACAAGGGCCGGATCTACGGGACCGAGATCGCGCGCGGGCTGGACGTGCTGGCGCTGCAGCCGTCGCCACAACTGAGCCCCAACGAGATCGCCGCGGCAGCGCTTGCGGTCTATCCCGACAATCGCTTCAACCCGCAGCAGCAGGTGCCGGTAAGCTGGCCGGCGGTGCCGGTGGTGGCGCTTGCCTATGTCGACCAGCTTGAGCGGTCGGGCAGCATCGCCCCGGCGCAGATCGCGCAGCTTCGCGCGGCGCTGGCGCGGCCAAATGCGGGACAGCTGCGCGGGCTGGCGAACGGCCTCAGGGCCCCGGCCGACCCAATCGCGGCCAAGCGTGTGGCGGCGCTGAGGGACGTGCTCGGGCGGATGGGCAGCGGGTCGCGGGTGGCGGCTCGATAGGGTTGTGCAAGGATTAAGTCGGGCAGGAGCGGGGGTAACGCTCCTTCTCCTGCTCGGCAGCTGCACGCTCAGGTTCCCGCTCGACCTGGTTTTCCAGGACGGGCGCCTCATGATCACCACAGAGCGCGAGTGGCGCTGGTTCCTCATCCCACATCGTCCGTCGCTCTCAGTATGCGGGATCGAGGTGTGGGACTCAGAGGGCTGGCTCTGGAAGGTGAAGGAGATCGCGCCCGGGCCCGGCTGCATGCCGACGCCCTTCGCCTATGGTGAGAAGCTTGGCCGGTTGGACGTCGAGGTGCCGGCAAAGCCGCTCCGGCGGGGTCGCAGCTACAGCATCTACGTTGCCGGCGAGTTTAGGCTCGAGGTGAAGAGCTTTGCCGTCAACAGCGAGGGCAAGCTTCGCTGGTTGCCCGACGAGCAGATGAATCCGCCGCCTGACAGTACAGGTCCGCGCTAGAGCCTAACCCTGGCCCTAGATGAGCAAGTAGAGCGCCGCGGCGCCCGCACCGGCGCCGAGCAGCGCAACCAGCAGGTCGCGCCAAGCCGGTCGCGGAAACTGCTTCACGTCGACATTCACTTCCGGAAGCTCGGGCGGGGCGCCGCCGGGGGCAGGGAAGAAATGGTCGACGCGGTCGATCAGGTCGGGGAGCTTTTCGAGCGTCCGCTTCCACTTGATCAGGCGGTCGGCGAGCGCGGCTTCCGGGCCGAGCTCCGAGCGGATCCATTCGCGCAGGAAGGGCTCGGCCGATTCCCACATGTTGATGTCGGGATCGAGGAAGGTGGCGACGCCTTCTTCCATCACCATGGTCTTCTGCAGCAGCAGCAGGTGCGGCTGGGTCGGCATGTCGAAGTCGCGGGTGATCGAGAACAGGCCTTCGAGCATCCGCCCGACGCTGATGTCCTTGACCGGCAGGCCGCGGATCGGCTCGCCCACCGCCCGGAGCGCGGTCGCAAACTCCTCGGCATTGTGGTGCGGAGGCACGTATTGCGCCTCGAAATGGATGTCGGCGACGCGGCCATAGTCGCCGGTGATCAGGCCGTAGAGGATCTCGGCCAGCCAGCGGCGGGCGCGGCGGTCGATCCGGCCCATGATCCCGAAGTCGATTGCGGCAAGGCGGCCATCGGGTAGGGCGAACAGATTGCCCTGGTGAAGATCGGCATGGAAGAAGCCGTCGATCACCGCCTGGCGCAGGAAGGCTTTGACCAGGATGTTGGCGAGCGCGCGGGGGTCGTGACCGGCGTCGAGCAATTGGTCGCGCTTGGAGAGCTTGATCCCATCGAGCCATTCCAGCGTCAGCACCCGGCGGGCGGTGCGGCGCCAGTCGATCTCGGGGACGTAGAAGCCGCTTTCGGCGACCATGTTTTCCTTCAGCTCGGACGCTGAGGCGGCCTCGCGCTGCAGGTCGAGCTCGCGCCGGGTCCACTGGCGGAAGTGGGCGATGACGGTCTTCGGGCGGAGGCGGCGGATTTCGTCGCCGGCGTGCGCCTCGAGGTGGGCGGCGGCCCATTCGTAGGTCTCGAGCGCTTCGGCGAAGGTCTCCTCGATCCCGGGGCGAAGAACCTTGACCGCGACCACGCGGCCTTCGGTCGTCACTGCGCGGTGGACCTGCGCGATCGAGGCGGCGCCGACCGGGGTTTCGTCGAACTCTCTGAACAGGCTTTCGAGCGGCGCTTCGAGCGCTTGTTCGACCGCCTTGCGAATCAGGGGGAAGGGAGCTGGCGGGAGCGAGTCCTGCAGCGCGAAGAGGTTGTGCGCGGCCTCCTCGCCGACAAGGTCGGGGCGGGTCGCCAGCGCCTGGCCGAACTTGATCGCGGCGGGCCCGAGCTGCTGGAGCGCGGCGGCATAGTCGGGCGCGGCGGGCTGGCGGAGGCCGAAGCGGGCGAGGCGGACGATGCGGCGCGCGAACGGCGGGGTAAGGGGATCACGCTCCACCCCCTGCAGCGCGCCGTAGCGGGCGAGCGTGCGGCCCCAGCGCAGGATGCGCAGCAGGTGGGTAAGCGAAGAACTCAAGCCTTCCACCCCGACCAGATGCAGACCAGGCCGCCCATCAGGGTCTCGGTGCGGGTGCGGGTGAAGCCGGCCTCGCCGATCATCCGCTCGAAGTCGTAAGGCTTGGGAAAGCGCCGGATGCTTTCGACGAGATAGCGATAGCTCGCCTCGTCGCTGGCAACCGCCTTCCCGATGCGCGGGATCGCCTTGTCGGCCCATTGTTCGTAGAGCTCGCCAAAGCCGGGCCAGTCGCTGGTCGAGAATTCGAGCACGAACAGGCGGCCGCCGAACTTCAGCACGCGGTGCGCATCGCGCAGGGCCTTGGGGATGTCGGTGACGTTCCGGATGCCGAAGGCGATGGTGTAGGCATCGAAGCTGCGGTCGGCGAAGCTCAGCTCCTCGGCGTTCTGGACCGACCAGTTGAGACCCTCGATGCCCTTCTTGGCGGCGCGCTCCTCACCGACACCGAGCATGTCGGCGTTGATGTCGCTGACTGTCACCGCCGCGCCGCGCCTGGCCATGCGGAAGGCGATGTCGCCGGTGCCGCCCGCCATGTCGAGGATGTGCTCGTGCGGTTGCGGCTTCACCCGGCTGACGAAGCGGTCCTTCCACAAGCGGTGCATGCCGCCGCTCATCAGGTCGTTCATCACGTCGTAGCGGCGGGCGACCGACGAGAAAACCTCGCCGACCTTGCGGGTCTTTTCCTCGGGGCTGACGAGCTGGTCGCCGAAGTTCACGGTATCGGGCATGGTTGGCGCTCTAGCGGCTTCATCACGCCATTCCCATCCCAAATAATATTGCAATTTGCAAAAATATAAAATACTCAAAAAATGCTAGGAGAGCGAAGATGAAGAAAGAGATATTCGAGCGCATCAAGAGAGCAGTCGATCGAGCTCCACGAAATGGTTACGTGGCTGAGCTTCATTTGCAGTGCCTCAAGCATGCTCATGAATTCGAAGGGCTTTCGAACAGAGAGATTTGCGACGAACTTGGTTTGGCCAGCTCATGGGGAACTGAGATTGCAAAGATGAGGAAGATACTTGGCCGTCTTGAGGCCGCTGGCCTCGATGTCCACCTAATCTAAATGCCCGAGCTTCCCGAAGTCGAAACCACCGTGCGCGGCCTGGCGAAGGTGCTGGAGGGCCGCCGGCTGACCAGGGTCGAGGCCCGGCGTGCCGATTTGCGCCGCGCGTTTCCACAAGACCTTGGCCAGCGGTTGACGGGCGCGCGGGTGACGGGCCTCGGCCGGCGCGCCAAATACGGGCTGATCCACACCGACCGCGGGGACACCATGGTGTTCCACCTCGGCATGAGCGGACGGTGGCGGATCGATCCGGCAGCGGACGAGCCGCACGATCATCTGGCGATGGAAACCGACGACGGGCACCGGCTGGTCCTGAACGACCCGCGCCGGTTCGGCAGCGTCGACCTGGTGCCGACCGCGGAGCTGGAAGGGTGGGGGCCGTTCAAGGCGCTCGGGCCCGAGCCGTTCGACCTTTCCGCAGAGGAACTGAAGCGGCGGCTGGCCAGGCGGAGCGCGGCGATCAAGCTGATGCTGCTCGACCAGAACATCGTCGCGGGACTGGGTAACATCTATGTCTGCGAGGCGCTGTTCCGGGCCGGGATCAATCCCAGGCGGGCGGCGGGCAAGGTCAGCCTCGAGCGCTTGAAGCGGCTGGTGCCGGCGATCCACGCGGTGCTGGACGAAGCGATTCTGGCGGGCGGGTCGAGCCTGCGCGATTATGCCCGTCCCGACGGCGAGCTGGGCTATTTCAGCAAGAGCTTCTCGGTTTACGACCGGGAAGGGGAGCCCTGCCCATGCGGCGGAACGGTGAAGCGGTTCGCGCAGGGCGGGCGATCGACCTGGTATTGTCCGGCCTGCCAGCGCTAGTGAGTTGACCGTGCAGGGCGCTTCGGTTAGTGGAGCGCCCAATCGGTGCGTGCCGCCTGAGGCCGCGCCGCTTTTCTTTTTGTCAGCATCACTAGGGAACCGAGCCAGCCATGGCGAACACGCCGCAAGCCAAGAAGCGCATCCGCCGCAACACCCGCCGCGCCGAAATCAACGGCGCGCGCGTCAGCCGCATCCGGACCTTCATCAAGGCCGTCGAGTCGGCGCTGCTGGCGGGCGACAAGGGTGCGGCTTCGGAAGCGCTCAAGCAGGCCCAGCCGGAGCTGGCTCGCGGAGTCGCGCGCGGCGTGCTTCACAAGAACACCGCCTCGCGCAAGTTCTCGCGCCTGACGAAGCGGGTTTCGTCGCTGGGCTGAAACGCTTCAGCCTGATCCAAAACGGGAAGGCCGTCGGATGCAAATCCGGCGGCCTTTTTCGTTACGGCTAAAAAACTGTTTCGTTACTGCGATTCGCATGAGAGGCCAGTTAACAGGTGGTCGAGAAATGGCTGAAAACCAACGTTAATTGGCGCTCCCCTCACAAAGGCCTGTCAAGCGGCTTTATTTCACTTCGATGAAAAATTGCCGTTGTCAGACGCCCTCCCAATGCTCCAGAAAACTCCTCCGGCAGTGATTCCACTGGGGGGATCCACGCGAGGCAAAGGACAGGCGCGTCGACTGCGGTCGGCGTGATCAATCCCTCTTGCCTGTGGCGCGACACTGTTGGCGCGGATGATTGGGAGGCAGGGTCGAGTGAGCGGTTTCGGAGATATGGCACAGGGACGGGGTGGCAATGCGGAGCTGGCGGGTGCCAGCGACAGCTCGCCGCTCAGCGCCGCCTGGGCCGCGATCCGGACCGGTCTGCGTCGCGATTGCGGCGCGCGGACTTTCGACGGCTGGCTGAAGCCTGCCGAGCTGGGCGAGTTCGATCCCGAATCGGGCAGCCTCGAGCTGATCATGCCGAGCCAGTTCATGGCCGACTGGGTACGCAGCCACTTCGGTGAGCGACTCCAGCTTGCCTGGCGGACGACGCTTCCGGTGGTGCGCGACGTGCGGGTGGTCGCCTGCGAGGGCGGTCCTCGTCCTGCGCCTCTGCTGATCCTCGACGAGGAGCCGCTTCCGGCCGAGCGCAAGGCCGCCGCTGCGCCGCATCCGCGCCCGGCATTCGATCCGCGCTACAGCTTCGGCAGCTTCATCGTCGGCAAGGCCAATGAAGTCGCCGCAACCGCCGCCAAGACCCTGGCCGAAGCACCGACGGTCACTTTCAATCCGCTGTTCCTCCATGGCGGCACCGGGCGGGGCAAGACCCACCTGCTGCATGCGCTGGGCCAGCGCTTCCTCGAGCTCAATCCCTCCGCGCAGGTGGTGATGATGAGCGCCGAGAAGTTCATGGTCGAATTCGTCCGTGCGATTCGCGAGAATGACACCATCGGTTTCAAGCAGCGGCTGCGCAGCGCCGACCTGCTGCTGATCGACGACGTCCAGTTCATCGCCGGCAAGGAATCGACGCAGGAAGAATTCTTCCACACGATGAACGAGATCATCAACGCCGGTAAGCGGTTGGTGATCACGTCGGACCGGGCGCCGCAGGACCTGGACGGGATCGCGCCGCGCATCCTGTCGCGCCTGAGCTGGGGCCTGGTCGCGGACATCAATGCCGCCGACCTCGAGCTGCGCTACAACATCCTGCTGGCGAAGCTAGCGCTGCTGCCCGGCATCAGCATGGCCGACAATGTGGTCGATTTCCTCGCCCGCCGGCTGACCAACTCGATCCGCGAGCTGGAAGGCGCGCTCAATCGGATCGGCGCCTATGCGCTGATGACCGGGCGCGCGATCGACCTGGCGTTCGTCGAGGAAGTGCTGGCGAACGTGCTTCGCGCCAACCAGCGCCGGATCAGCATCGACGAGATCCAGACCCGCGTTGCCGACCATTATTGCATCCGCAAGGCGGAGATGGTGTCGGCCCGGCGCGCCCGGGAAGTCGCCCGTCCGCGGCAGGTGGCGATGTACCTGTCGAAGCAGCTGACGCCCAAGTCGCTTCCCGACATCGGCCGCCGCTTCGGTGGGCGCGACCATACGACGGTGATCCATGCCGTGAAGCAGATCGAGAAGCTGCGCGCGTCCGATCCCGATATCGATGCGGCGATCCGCCTGCTGACCCGCCAGCTGGAAGGCTGAGGCGCTCCCTTAACCCTGCATCCGGCTGAGCCGGTCGCGGCGTTCGATCGCCCGGGCGTAGGTCTTGAGCACTGCTGCGTTGATCACGTCCCAATCCTGCGTCTTGGCAAAGGCGAGGCCGGCGGCGCCGTGGCGTGCGCGAAGGGCCGGGTCGGCGGCGTAGGCAGCGACCGCGGCGGCCAGCGCGGGAATGTCGCCGGGCTCGGCCAGGGTGCCGGTTTCTCCGTCGCGCACCAGGTTCGTCGCACCGGTGGCGGCGGCGGCGACGACCGGCAGCGCGCAGGCCATGGCTTCCAGCGTAACATTGCCGAACGTCTCGGTGATCGAGGGATTGAGGAACAGGTCGCAGCTGGCGAGCGCGCGGGCGAGGTCGTCCTTTTCCTGGTGGCCGACGAAGACGCCGTTCGGAAGCGCCTTCTCGAACCACGGGCGGGCGGGGCCTTCGCCGATCACCAGCACGCGGTGGGGGACGTTGTTCGCGGTGAGCTCGTCATGGACGGCGGCGAACACGTCGAGGCCTTTTTCCATCACGATCCGGCCGAGGAAGCCGACCACCAGCTCGTCATCGCCGATGCCGAGGCTGCGACGCCATTCAAGGCTGCGCCGCTCGGGGTTGAACTGGGCGCGATCGACGCCGCGCGACCAGATCGAGATGTTGCGGTTCATCCGCTGCGCGCGGAGCACGGCGGCGGTGGATTCGGCCGGCACCAGCAGCGCGTCGCAGCGCAGGTACAGCCGGCGCAGCGCGGCGCGGACGGTCGGTTCGAGCAGTTCGAGATGATAATAAGCGAGATAGGTTTCGAACCGGGTGTGGACCGAGGCGACCGCCGGGATCTTGCGGGCGCGGGCCCAGCTGACTGCGCGGTGCGAGCTGATATCCGGGCTGGCGATGTGGACGATATTGGGCGCGAACGCCTCGAGGTCCTTGCGCACCGCGCGGGTGAGGCCGAGCGGAATGCGATATTCGGGCCGCCCCGGCGCCGCGATCGAGGGCAGCGAGACGAGGTCGCCGGTCGGCGGAAAGGCGGGTTCGGCCACCGTCGGCGAATAGGTGCGGACCTTGCAGCCTTGGCGCAGCAGATAGCCGACGAGGCGGTTCAGCGCCTGGTTGGCGCCGTCGCGAACGTAGTTGTAGTTGCCCGAGACAAGGGCGATGCGGAGGTCCTCGGGAGCCATGCAGCAGCCCTTAGCGGCGGCCGGGCGGTTTCGTCCAATCGCGGCTGCTGCGGGTCAGCAGAATCGCGAGCAGGCCGAGGATGGCGAGGTGGAAGGGCCGTGGCATGAGGGCGCTGCTAACATGATCGGAGCGCTGAAGCACGGCCTGCCTCCGGTAGTTCGGCCGGACGCCCGGCTGCTGATACTGGGCAGCCTGCCGGGAGAGGCGTCGCTGCGGGCGGCGCGTTATTATGCCCATCCCCGCAACCAATTCTGGCACCTGATGCAAGGCGTGGTGGGGGCTCCGCTCGACGCGCTTGATTATCATGAGCGGTTGGAAGAGCTGGGCACGCGGCGGATCGCCCTGTGGGACGTGGTCCATACCGCGCGGCGGAGCGGCAGCCTCGACGGGGCGATGCGGGAGATCGAGGCGCGCGACCTGGCGGGCTTCGTCGCCGGCCTGCCCGAGCTTAGGGCGGTGGCGTTCAACGGCGGGACCGCGGCGCGGCTTGGACGCAGGGCACTGGCCGGAACCACGCTTGCGCTGGTCGACCTGCCGTCGTCCAGCCCAGCCTACACCCTGCCGTTCGCCGAGAAGGCGAGGCGCTGGACCGCGCTCGGCGGCTTTCTCGATTGACCTTGCGGCGCCACTTTCCTCTAAGCGGACCATGGCAGAAGAAGTAGAGATCCCGCCGGAAGAGGAGCGCGGCGAGTTGTCGATGGTGGACGAGGCGCTGGTCGCCGGGACCATCGCCAACACCAACGGCCTGCTGGTGATCCTGGCCAAGCTGGTCGCCCGCGGGGTGTTCGACGAAAGCGACCTCAAGGCCTTCAGCGACAGCTATTCCAAGCCGCTCGACCATGAAGGCATGCGCGAGAACGAGCTGGTCAGCCAGATGCAGGACCAGATGGAGAGCACGCTGGCCGAGCTGATGCGGTTCATCGCCGAACGCGGCTAGGGCAATTGGTCCGGGTGACGGGGGCCGCACTCACACCTATATCGCGTCCATGTCCTGGCTTGCCGGAATGATGCTGTTCACCGCCACCGTCCTCGTGATGGAAGGCTTCGCCTACGTGCTGCATCGCTGGGTGATGCATTCGCGGCTGGGCTGGGCGTGGCACGAAAGCCATCACCGCGAGCGCGAAGGCTGGTTCGAGCGCAACGACCTCTACGCCGTGGTCTTCGCCTTGCCCTCGATCCTGCTGATCTGGGGCGGGCTGAACGGCGGGTGGGGCGACTGGGCGACCTGGACCGGCGCCGGCGTGGCCTTTTACGGCGTGATCTATTTCGGCTTCCACGACGTCATCGTGCATGGCCGGCTGCCGCACCGGATCGTGCCGCGCTCGACCTATTTCAAGCGGATCGTGCAGGCCCACAAGCTGCATCACGCGGTAGAAAGCCGCGATGGAGCAGTCAGCTATGGCTTCCTCTACGCGCCCCCGGTGGATGCGCTGAAGCAGGCGCTGAAGCGCAGCGCGGAGGCACGCGTCAGGGCCGCGAAGGGCGCGTCCACAGACCGGTCCGAGACGAGGGTCTGACCGGCCACAGGGCTTCCCAGAAGGCATCCATCACCAGCGCGGCCTTCTCTGCCTTGGAGGTGCTGATCCGCTCGTCCCACGCCCGGGGGCCGAACGCCGCGGCGCGGGTCGCGATCTCGCCGTAGATGCCGCTGGCCGAGAGGACGGCCCAGCGGCTGCGGAAGGGGAGGCGGGCGGCGCCGATGCGCGCCGAGCGGCGATACTCGTCGGCCATGGTGCTGAGGCGGTGGGCAAGGCGGGCGAGGGCAGGGCGGTGCCTGGGATCCGCGAGGTCGGCGCCGGCCAGTCCTTCCGCTTCCAGCCAGTCGGTCGGCAGGTAGACGCGGCCGACGCGGGCGTCCTCGACGATGTCGCGAGCGATGTTGGCGAGCTGGAAGGCGATGCCGAGATCGGCGGCGCGGTGGAGGGTGTCCTCGTCCGCCGGATCGACGCCCATGACATGTGCCATCATGACGCCAACCGCGCCGGCGACCTGGTAGCAATAGGACAGCAGGTCATCGGTGGTGGTGGGGCGCCAGCCGGCCGCGTCGCGCTCGAACCCGGCAAGGTGATCGGCGGCGATGGCCTGGGGAATGGCGCAGTCGGCGGCGACGACGCGGAGGGCGTCGAAAGGGACCAGCCCGGTTTCCTCGCCGGCAAAGGCGGCAGCGGTCTTTTCCTTGAGGAAAGCGATGCGCGCGGCGGGGTCGGCGACGCGCCCGGCATCGTGGCCGAGGGTCTGGCCGTCGGTGATGTCGTCGCAGGCGCGGCACCAGCTGTAGAGCAGCCAGCTGCGTTCCCGCGTGGGCAGGTCGAACAGCTGGCTGGCAAAGCGGAAGCTTTTGGAGCCCGCCGAGATGCTTTCCAGCGCGCCCTGGACCAGCCGCGCCCGTTCCTCGCCCGCAATCACGCCAGCATCAGTCCCGCGGTTGCCTCCGCGCTTCCGACCACGCCGGGAATGCCCGCGCCCGGGTGGGTGCCGGCGCCGACGAAATACAGGTTGTGCAGCTTGTCGTCGCGGTTGTGGGTGCGGAACCAGGCCGACTGCCACAGCACCGGCTCGAGGCTGAAGGCGGAGCCCAGATGCGCGGCGAGGTCGGTCGAGAAGTCGGCCGGGGTGTAGTGGAAGATGGTACGAATGCGGCTGCGGATGTCGGGGATCAGCCGCTCCTCCAGCGTGTCGAGCACGACCTCCTGATATTTTGGCCCCTCCACCGCCCAATCGACGTCGGCGCGGGCGGCGTTGGGAACGGGCGCCAGCGCGTAAAAGGTCGAGCAGCCCGGCGGCGCCATCGACGGGTCGGTGATGGTCGGGTGGTGGAGGTAGAGCGCCGGATCGGTCGCGAGCTTGCCGGTCTTGTAGATGTCGTTGACCAGCCCGCCGTAGCGCGGCCCAAACAGGATGGTGTGGTGGGCGATGTCGCAGGTGCCCTCCAGCCCGAAGTGGAGCACGAACAGGCCGGGCGAGAAGCGCTTGCGCTTGAGGGCGCGGACCTGTTGCGGGCCGCGGCTGGAGCCCTCGATCAGGCCATAGCTGTGCACAACATCGCCGTTGGAGGCGACCGCATCGGCGGTGGCGCTCCAGCCTGATGCCGTGCGGACGCCGGTGACGCGGTCGTTCTGCGCGGTGATGGACGTGACCGGGTCACCGAGGCGGATGGTGCCGCCGATCCGCTCGAAATGGCGGACCATGCCGGCAATGAGCTGGTTCGTGCCGCCCTTGGCGAACCACACGCCGCCGTCACGCTCCAGCTTGTGAATGAGGGCGTAGATCGACGAACAGGTCATCGGATTCCCGCCGACCAGCAGGGTATGGAAGCTCAATGCCTGGCGGAGGTGCTCGTCCTCGACGAAGCTCGACACCATCGAATAGACCGAGCGCCAGGCCTGATATTTGGCGAGCGCCGGAGCGGCCTTGAGCATGTCGCCGATGCTTTCGAACGCCTTGGTCCCGAGCTTCACATAGCCTTCGTTAAAGACGCCGGCGCTGTAGGCGAGGAAGCGCTGGTAGCCGGCCCAGTCGTCGGGGTTGAGCGCGTCCATCGACGCCTTCAACTCGGCATCGTCGTTGGTGTAATCGAATACCGTGCCGTCGGGCCACGACAGGCGGTAAAAGGGTTTGACGGGCACGAGGTCGACGTCCTCGGCCATGTCGCGACCGCTAAGCTTCCACAGGCGCTGGAGGCAGTCGGGATCGGTGATGACGGTGGGCCCCGCGTCGAACACGTGGCCGTCCCTTTCCCAGACGTAGGCACGGCCGCCGGGACGGTCGCGGGCTTCGATCACCGTCGTCTGCACGCCCGCCGACTGGAGCCGGATGGCGAGCGCGAGGCCGCCGAAGCCGGCGCCGATGACGATCGCGGTCTTGTAGGGGGAAGTGATCACAGACTGTCCTTCAACACGCGAAGCGCCCGGAAGAAGGGCACGGGAGGCTTGCCGGACAGGACGCGCGCCTTGTCCAGCCCCGTGCTGGTCCCCGCATAGAAGCGCGCGATCAAGGGGCCGGAAAGGCGGTAGAAACGCTCCAGCACCCGGTAGCGGTCATGTGGGGCGGCAGCATGGAACAGCAAGGCGGTCAGCAGGCGGTAGAAAGCGCCTCTCTTCCAATGCCTGGCCGCGCGCTTGCGGGTCGCGGCGCCGAGCGTGGCGTCGAGCGGTGCCTTCTCGGCCAGCCAGACCGCGAACCGGACCGCATCGGGCAGCGAGTAGCTGGTCAGCGGGTGGAAGAAGCCGCCGCGGGCGCCGGCGCGGGCGACCGGGTCGTGCCTGGGCCAGAGCTTGTCGAAGTCGCCGCCGGTCACGACCGGAAGCGCGCCCTGTTCCTCGCGGGTGCGCTCTGCGACCTGCCAGCCTTGCGCGGCGGCATAGTCGCCGATGCGGTCGCGCAGCTGATCGTGATCGATCTCGGGCCCGTCGGAATAATAGGTGTCCTCGACGAACAGCTGGGTGGGCGAGAAGGGGAGGCAGTAGACGAAGCGATAGCCGTCGTGTTGTTCGACGGTGGCGTCCATCACGATCGGGTCGGCGAGGCCGTGGCCCTGGGGGATGGTGAGCAGCTGGCCGACGAACTTCTGCCAGCCGAGCTCGAGCCCCTTGGCCTTGCCGCCGCGCGCATCGAGCACGGCGGCGGCGTCGATCCGCCTCCCGCCGTCGAGTATGACATGGGTCGGGCCGAGATCGGAGACGATCGACTGCAGGATTTCGTCCGGGTCGAGTGCCGTGCGGACGGCGGCGTCGAGCGCTTCGCTTTCGATGGTCTGGTAGGTCTGGTCGAGGTGTCGGCGGTGAGCCGGGAAGCGGACTTCGTAGCCCGGCCAGCGGTGACGGATCAGCGGATCGGTCAACCAGCGGTGCCTGCGGTCGACGTCGCTTTCGAAAAAGGACCAGAGGTGATTGCCGCCGATCGTCGCGTCCGGCTCCACCAGCAATATCCTGAGGTCGGGACGGCGACGGCGCAGGGCCAGGGCGCACAATCCCCCAGCGAGCCCGCCACCAACGATCACCAGGTCTACAGCTCGCATGAAGTTTAGCGTCTAGCGTGTCGTGCCGACGCTGGCGACCCCGGCCAAGGTCCGTTAATCATACCACAAGGGGAAGGGTGCCAAGGGGCGGTCATGGACATGAAGCGGATCGGGATGTTGGCGGCGGCGCTGCTGACGGCGGGAGCAACCATGGGTGCGGCATCGCCAAGCGTGCCGAAGCCAGGCGCGGATCTGCAGGTGCAGTTGTCCGGCCTGCGATCGGCCAAGGGCGTGGTTCACCTGTGCCTTTCGTCGAGCGTGTCGCGCTTTCTCCATTGCAAGGACGATCCGTCGGCGGTGGCGCGGTCGGTCCCGGCGTCGGCCGCCGGCAGGCTCGACCTCGGCGCGGTCAAGGCAGGAACCTACGCGCTGCTGGTGGTGCATGACGAGAACCGCAACGGAAAGCTCGACATGATGATGGGCATTCCGCGCGAGGGCTTCGGCTTCTCCAACAATCCGGCGATGAAGCCGCGGGCCCCCAAGTGGGAGGAAATCCGCTTCACCGTCCCGCAGACGCCAAGCGTCCAGCAGGTCCGAATCCGCTACGTGCTGTAGGCGGCGAGGCGAAGCTCACGGTCAGCCGTCGCCCCGGAGCCGATCCGGAGTGACGGCTTTTTCATGCGCCGGTCAGCGCTCGCCCAGCGAGTCCCCGGTGGTCTTCAGGATCGGCTTGGTCAGATACTTGAAGACGGTCGTCTGGCCGGTGATGATCTCGGCGGTCGAGGTCATGCCGGGCTGGAGGACGATCTTCTCGCCTTCGTGGCGCGGGCGCAGCTTGGCCGGGTCGGCGCTGAGCAGGACCCGGTAGTAGGTCTGCACGCCTTCCTTGGTTTCTTCCGACAGGGTGTCGGCGCTGATGTGCGTCACGGTCCCGTCGGCCGAGCCGTAGATGCTGCTGTCGTAGGCGTCGAACTTGACGTTGGCGGTCTGGCCCTGGCGGATGAAGGCGATGTCGGTTGGCGAGACGCGCGCCTCGACCACCAGCTTGTCGCCGGTCGGGACCAACTGAAGCACCTCGTCGCCGGCGCGCAGAACGCCGCCGACGGTGTTGTACTTGATCGCCACGATTACGCCGTCGGTGGGCGAGCGGAGCTCCGACCCGCGCAGGATGGCCGAGCGCTGGGTCAGCTGCTCGGTCGCGCTGGCGAGTTCTTCCTCGGTCTTGGCATATTCGGTCTGGAGTTCGGCCAGATATTCGCTCCGGCGGGTGTTGATCTGGCCTTGGAGGTCGGAGGTCTGGCGCTGCATGCGCAGGACCTCGGAGCGGCTGACGTCGCCGCTTGCGACCAGCGGGGTGTTCATGTCGAGCTCCTGCCGGGTCAGGCTCAGCATCGACTGCAAGCTGTTGATCTGGCTCGACAGGGCCTGGCGGCGGCGGGCGTAGAGCTCGCGCTGGCTGCTGACGAACTCGGGGTGGCTGCTGGTTTCCGCCGGGAACACCAGCGGGCGGTTGAAAAGCTCCGCCTGGATGCGGGCCATCCGCGCCTTGAGCGCCGCGACCTGGGCCTGGCTTTCCTCCACCGCGGCGCGGGGACGGGTTTCGTCGAGGCGGACCAGAAGATCGCCGCGGTTCACACGGTCGCCTTCGGACACGAGGATTTCGGCGATGGTACCGCCGTCCTCGCTCTGCACCACTTGGGTCCGGCCGCTCGGAATGACCGCGCCGCGGGCGCGGCTGACCTGATCGATCTCGGCCCACAGCGACCACGCCACGAAGGCAGCAACCGCGAAGGCTGAGAGCAGGATGATCTGGGTCGACTGACGAAGACGGAAATTCATGGGGGAATCCTTAGGCGCCCTGAGCGAGCTTCACTGGGGCAGGCGGTGCGGGCGGAGAGGGCGGAGTGCCCTGGCTGTCGCCGCGAAGCTTGGCCAGCACCTGGCCGGTCGGGCCGTCCATCACGATCTTGCCGTTGCCCATCACCAGCAACCGGTCGGTCAGGCTGAGCAGCTGCATCCGGTGGGTGACGAGGACCAGGGTGCGGTCCGGGGTCATGCGGGCCTTGATCGACTGGATCAGCCGGGCCTCGGTCGCCTGGTCGAGGTTGGAGGTGGGCTCGTCGAGCAGCCACATCTGCGGCTCGGCGAGGAACAGGCGGGTGAGGATGGTCAGCGTGCGCTGGCCGCCCGACAGGCCGCGGCCGCCCTCGGCGATCGGCAGGTCGATGCCCATCGGGTGCGAGGAAACCATCTGGCCAAGCCCGATTTCGGTGATCACCCGCATCAGCGTGTCGTCGCCGGGGTCGCTGAGGCCGAGCAGCAAATTCTCGCGCATGGTGCCGTTCAGCAGGCGGGTGTCCTGCGGCAGGTAGCCGACGTTGCGGCGGAGCACGTCCGTCGCAAGCTGGCGCATCTCGAGCCCGCCGATCCGGATCTGCCCTTCGGCCGGCGCGTAGAGGCCGGCCAGCAGCCGCAGCAGCGTCGACTTGCCCGAGCCGATGCCGCCGATGATGCCGACCTTCTCGCCTGCGCGGATCTCGAGCCGGGGGATCTCGACGCTGGGACGCTCGGGCGTGTAGCCGAAGCGGACGTCGTTGACCTGGAGCGAGGGGACGAGCTGGGCGGGACGAAGCGCTTCGGTGTCGGGCGCCTGGTCCAGCGGCAGCCGCATCAGGGCGTCGAGACCGGCGAGCGAGGAGCGGGCATAGCCCCATTGCACCAGCAGGCCAGGCAGCTGGGCGAGGAGCGGGCCGTTGACGCGCCCGGCGATGATCGAACAGGCGATCAGCGCGCCCGGCGTCATGTCGCCCTGCGACACCAGCACCGCGCCGAACGCGATGATCATGACGTAGGCGAACTGCTGCAGCCCGCTGAACAACGCGTTGGCGATCGACGACCAGCGCTTGACGCTGTCCTCGTGGAGCTGAACTTCCTCCATCAGCTGGTTCCAGCGCGCCAGCATGTGCCACGAGCCGCGATTGGCCTTGATCGTCTCGGCCGCATCGAGCGCCTCGACCAGCAGGCCGTTCTTGCGGTTGCCGTTGGCCTGCGCCTTGGCGGTGTCGTCCTTGATCATGCGGGCGAAGATCCACGACAGGACCAGCGCCAGCGGGAAGGAGATGATCGGGATCAGCGCCAGCGGTCCGCCGATCCACGAGATGACCACGATGAAGAAGATCGCGAACGGAAGGTCGGCGAGCAGGAACAGCGAGGCCGAGGAGAGCAGGCCGCGGATCTGTTCCCAGCCGCGAATCTGCGCGGCCATGGTGCCGATCGACGGCGGACGGGCATCGAGCCGGACTGCCTGGGAGCGGGCGAAGAAAACCTCGGACACCTCGGTGTCGACCTTGGCCGCCTCGCGCTCGATCATCAGCGCGCGGGTGGTTCGGAGGATGAAGTCGAGGAGCAGCGCGATGCACACGCCAACGGTCAGCACCCACAGGGTCGCGTAACCGCTGCGGGGGATGACCCGGTCATAGACCTGCATCGAGAAGAGCGAGGTCGCCAGCGCGATGAGGTTGACCACCACCGTCGCGATGACGGCCGAGAACAGCACCTTCTTGCGCAGCAGCAGCGAGCGGCCGAACACATTGATTGCGCGCTCGCCTTGGCCGCGATCGCTGAGACGCGGCATCTGGGGCAGGAAGAAGCGAGTGCCCGGGCCGATCTCGCGCAGGCCGTTGAAGGATGGGGAGACGACCCGCACCGCGTCGACCGTCTCGAACTGCTCGGCGATCGCCCAGCCTTCCGCCTCGTCATACATGAACAAGGGGAACTGGTGGGCCCGCGGGCGATGGCCGACGTCGGTCGGCTTGCGCCAGCCGAGCCGGGCCGAGAGCCGCTTGAGCGTGTCCTCGTCGTACAGCGGAAAGCTGTCGGGATCACCCGCGCGCGACCGCCAGTCGGGCGCCAGTTCGGACGACTGGCGCGAGGCGAAGCGGTCGATCAGATCGAGAAAGGAGTTCATCGTGCGGAGCCCGCCCTGAGTTCATTGGCCTGCCACTGACAGCTGCGGATCAGCAATCGGGCAGAGCTCGACATTGCAGAGATTTCGGCATTCGCCAGCGCAATTCGCGCGGAGTTGGATTCGCGCACCGCGTTCATCACGTCGAGCCAGGTCCGGCGCCCAGTGATGAACTGGCGCATGAAGCTGTCGGTGACGTTGGACGAGGAGCTTGCCGCGTCGCGGCTGGCTTCGACCTGGGCGGCGGCGGCGGTGTTCTCGACGATGTCGAGGATGGTCTTTTCGCGGGTTTCGCGTTCCGCCACCGTGACCCGGAAGCGGGCGGCGCTGGTGCGCGCGGCGGCGGCATTGGCGGCGGCGACCGGCGACAGGCCGCCATTGGTGTTGGCCTGCACCGCGACGCCGAGCCCGCTGCCCTGGAAGCGATCGTGGGTATATTGCACCCCGACCTGCGGGAAGAGGGCGGCCTTGGCGAGCTTGCGGTCGGCCTCGGCGACCTCGGTCTCGGCCTGGAGGCGGCGGATCGACGGGTCGCAGGTCAGCGCCGACTGGACCAGCGACGCCGACGAGGGGTGGTGGCGAACCTTGTCGTAGACGGGGAGCGGGTCGACCTCGAAATCGGGGTCGCCGACCAGCTCGCGGAGCTGCTGCAGGGCGGCATAGCGCTGGGCGGTGACGAGGCTGAGTTCCTGGCGGACCTGCGCGGCGCGCGACCGGGCGAGGTCGAGGTCGGAGCGCGGGCTGACTTCCTGGGTCACCCGGCGCTCCATCGATTCCACCAGGCGTTGATGCTCCGCAAGACTTTGATCCAGAATGGACGCGACGCGCACGCCGCGGACCACGCCATAATAAGCGCTCGACACCCGGCTGAGGATGTCGAAGGCGGTGACACCGACTTCGGCGAGGCTTGCCGAGCGTACGGCTTCCGCGCGTTCGATTGAGGCGCCGATCCGGCCTCCCGCCCACAAAGGCTGGAACACCTGCAGTTGCGGGTTGAGGGTCGTACCACGGGTCGCGGCCGAGACGCTGGCGCTTGGCGCGCGAAGCCATTTGGCGGCGCGAA
Source organism: Sphingomonas kaistensis (assembly GCF_011927725.1). Classification (NCBI taxonomy): domain Bacteria; kingdom Pseudomonadati; phylum Pseudomonadota; class Alphaproteobacteria; order Sphingomonadales; family Sphingomonadaceae; genus Sphingomonas; species Sphingomonas kaistensis. The sequence goes on from NZ_JAATJC010000001.1 coordinate 1,504,673, forward strand.
CGTCCTGCTCGGTCGCGCGGACCAGGGCGCCGGCCGCCTTCATCGAGGGATAGCGCTCGATCGCCAGCTCGCCGGCGCGGGCGAGCTGCGGATCGATGCCCGGGGGGACAATGGCGGCGGCAGTGACCGGTGCCGGAGGGCCGTAGGTTGCGGCCGGGGCGGGCGGTGGCGTGGGCGCGGCAGCCGCGTCGGCCGCCGATGGGGCGCTTTCTTGCTGGGACTGTGGCTGACCGAACACGCTGGAGGCCGCCGAGAAGTTGCCCAGCCCGACCGCCACCAAAGTGATCGCACCCCACCGGACGGACGCCGGCAACCGCAAGCTATTTTGTTGAGACATATACAGAAACGACCCGCCCTAGCCCTGTTCTCTCAGTGCTGTTCGACCCTTGAGGCCGGGGGTCTCCCCGGCCCAAGCGAAGGCAGCTTGCGCTGCACCGCTCACCCAAAATGACGCGCCCCCCGAGCCACCCTGGAACCTTATCGCGCGGCCACTACCACCGGAGTTTCCCGGACGCGAGGGCTAAAGTGTTCAAGCAGTGACCTGTTTACCATTACTTAACACCATGAACGACAGGGGTTATCACCTGATTTTCGGTGAGAGTTGGGCCTTGCGCTTTGGTTTGGCCCATTTAAGATGAGCCGAGACTAGACAAGGGCGACTGCTTTATGTGGTTGCTCTACATTAGCCCGGCGTTTTCGGGCGGTGGACCAATAGGGGAAGGACCTAACATGAGTGATGGCGCGGCGCAGAACGGTGGAACCCAGGCTGCAACAACGGGTGAGGCTGCTGCGGCAGCCGGTGCAGCAGTAGCCGCGACAGCGGCGGCTGCTCCCGTAGCAGCACAAGCAGTTCCGGGCGTTCCTGCTCCGGCCGCTGCGGTCCCGGCCGTCGCGGCCGGTGCCGTTTCTGCCGCAGCCGCGGTTCCTGCGGCGGTCGCCGCCGCGCAGCAGCCGGCTCCCGAGGCCGATTGCAAGCCGGTGAAGAAGAAGGCGCACCATCACGACCAGAAGGACGCTGACGAGGATCACGCCCGCGCCAGCACCAGCGACGAAGATCAGAACCTCAGCCAGCCGGCCGACGGCTGCGTCCTTCCGCAGACCGGCGCCCAGGCGGCTCCGGCTGAAGCGGCCCCGGCTGCTGCTCCGGCGTACGAAGAGTCCGGCGGCGGCATCTCGAGCGGCCTGCTGATCGGTGCCGGCGTCCTCGCCGCTGTCGGCGTCGGCGTTCTCGCGCTCGCCAAGGGCGACGATGAAGACAAGAACGCGCCGCCGGTTGCCGTTGCAGACACCGGCGCGGTGAACGAGGGTGCGACGCTGAGCGGTTCGGTTGCGACCAACGACAGCGATCCCAACGGCGATCCGCTGACCTACACGCTGACCGGCACCGCGCCGGCCGGCCTGACGCTGAACAGCAACGGCAGCTACACCTTTGACGCCAACAACGCCGCCTACAACGCGCTGGCGGCCGGCGCGACCCAGGTCGTGACTGCCAACTACAGCGTGTCGGACGGCCGTGGCGGCACCGCCACCTCGACCCTGACGATCACCGTCACCGGCACCAACGATGCGCCGGTTGCGACCAACGACACCGCAGCGGCCACCGAAGGCGGCGCGGTAGTGACCGGCAACCTGTCGACCAACGACAGCGATCCCGACACCGGCGCGACCCGCACCTACACGCTTGCGGCTCCGGTCGCCGGCCTGACGCTGAACGCCAACGGCACCTTCAGCTTCGACCCGACCAACGCGGCCTATAACAGCTTGGCGCAGGGCCAGACGCAGGTCGTCACCGCCAACGTCAACATCTCGGACGGCGCGGGCGGCACCACCACCTCCACTCTCGCGATCACCGTCACTGGCACCAACGATGCGCCCGTTGCGGTTGCCGACGTCAATGCCGGCGTCGAGGGCGCTGGCAACCTGACCGGTTCGGTCGCAACCAACGACAGCGATCCCGACCAGGGCGCGACGCTGACCTACACGCTCAACGCCCCGGTCGCCGGCCTCGCGCTGAACGCGAACGGCACCTACACCTTTGATCTCAACAACGCCGCATACAGCGATCTCGCCGCGGGTCAGACCCGCGCGGTTGTCGCGACCTATACGGTGACCGACGACAAGGGCGCGACCTCGACGTCCACGCTGACAATTACCGTGACCGGCGCCAACGGCGCGCCGGTGGCGGTTGCGGACACGGCGGCGGTCAACGAAGGTGCGGTGCTCAACGGTTCGGTGGCGAGCAACGATAGCGATCCTGATGGCGATTCGCTGACCTTCGCGCTGACCGGTACTGCGCCCGCAGGCTTTGTGCTGAACGCCAACGGCACTTACACCTTCGACGCCAACAATGCGGCCTATAACGGCCTCGCTGCCGGCGCGACGCAGGTGTTGGCCATTCCTTATAGCGTTTCGGATGGCAAGGGCGGCACGGCTTCCTCGACGCTGACCATCACCGTGACCGGCACCAACGACGCTCCGGTGGCGGTTGCCGCGACCGCAGCCGCAACCGAAGGCCAGACGCCGCCGATCACCGGCACGCTGACGGCCACCGATCCGGACTCGGGCGTCGCTGCGCCGACGTTCACGCTGAACGCGCCGGTCGCCGGCCTGACGCTGAACGCCGATGGCACCTACAGCTTCGATCCGACCAACCCGGCCTATAACAGCCTGGCCCAGGGCCAGACCCAAGCTGTGGTTGCCAACTTCACCGTGACCGACGCTTCGGGGGCGACCTCGACTTCGACCCTGACGATCACCGTCGCTGGCACCAACGATGCGCCGGTTGCCGTGGCCGACGTCAATGCCGGCCTCGAGGACACCACCATCTCGGGCAATGTCGGCACCAACGACAGCGATCCCGACCAGGGCGCGACGCTGACCTACAGCGTGGTCGGCACTCCGCCGGCTGGCTTCGTCCTGAATGCAAACGGGACCTACACGCTCGACACCACTAACGCGGCCTATCAGAACCTGACTGCTGGTCAGGTCCAGAACGTCGTCGTCAACTATCAGGTCTCGGACGGCCTCGGCGGCACAGCCACTTCGACCCTCACCATTACGGTGACCGGCGTGGTCGAGACGGCGAACCTCGACGTCGATGGCGACAACAACCTCAACACCCGCCAGGTGTTCGATGGCGGCGCGACCGACTACAACTTCACCGACGACGACGATGTTGCCAACACGGTTGTCATCAACAACTTCGGTGCCGACGACTACATCACCTTCGACGCTCCGTTTAACGGCGCTGGCCGAGTTGCATTCGCCAACATCGACTTCGACGGTGACGGCATTGCCAACGACATTGCGATCACCACCAACAAGGGCGGCGTCGTCAGCGACATCATCCTGCGCAACGCGATCTCCGATGCGGCTGCGGGCGGCGTGATCTCGGACGAGGCTGGTGCCGAAGCCGCGATCGGTGCCGGGTTCGACAACTTCCGCACGACCACGCAGAGCGTCGTTCCGACCGCTGCTTCGCTGGATGTCGACAACGACAACAATGTCACCAGCATCTACACGCTGCCGGTGGCCGCCAACACGGGCAGCTTCGCCTACACGGACGACTTCGCCATCGCCAACACGGTGCTGGTGCGCGACTTCGGTGCGGACGATACGCTGACCTTCAACACGTCGATCGGCAATGTCTCGTTCGGCAGCGGCGATTTCGACGGCGACGGCGTCGCCGACGACCTGCGCATCGCCACCAACAACGGCGGTGTTGTCAGCGACATCATCCTCGCTAACGCGGTCGCGCCGGACACGGTGGTCTTCAATGAAGCCACTGCCGAGGCAGCGGTGGGCAACGGCGCCGACAACTTCCTGTTCAACGGAACGGTTGTCACGCCGCCGACCCAGCCGGTCGGCAACACCACGGCGAACCTCGACATCGACAATGACGGTAATCTGCTCTCGGCGCGCGTTTTCGACGCGTCGACCGACGGGTTCCGCTTCACCGACGATGCCGACGTCGCCAACACGGTGGTGATCCTCAACCTCGGCACCAACGACCGTATCATCCTCGAGACGGGCAATCTCTATTCGTTCACCAACAGCGCGCTCGACGCCGACGGCCTTGCGAACGACCTGATCGTCACCCTCAACAAGGGCGGCGTCGTGTCGGAGATCACCATCAAGGATGCAGTCGATCCGAACGCTTTTGTGTCCAACGAGGCACAGGCAGAGGCCGCGCTGGGTGGGATCGATTATTTCCAGTTTGCGTGAAAATTAAATTTCGGTACGTAACAATCTGATCGCCAAGTTTTAGGCGTGCGGATTTCAGTGTTCAAATCCAGGGGCAGGAGTTTTTTCTAATGGCACGGGTAACACTTAGTCAGGCGGGCGAAGACGTTATCGTCGGCGGCGCTGACGTACAGGTAATTGGTACCTCCGCCGGGGGCGAGGTCATCACTGTGGTCAGCGGCAACATCCGCCTTGACCCGTCTTTCAACCAGGGTGGCGACACCATCGTCCTTCCGGGCGATGCGTCGGATTACACCGCCTACCGCGCTGGCGGTGAAGTGATCTTCACCAGCCTCGACGGCACCGTCACGCTGCGTATTCCGGTTGGCGGCAACGGCACCGAAATCCAGTTCGACGGCGGTGACTCGCGCACCCTCGTGTTCAACTCGACCACCGGTCAGGCGACCCTCGAAGGCCAGGCGCTGGGCACCAGCTCCACCTCGCCGACGCCGCTGACCCCGTCGGGTCCCGCACCGCTCGTCAACTATGACGTGACCGGTTCGGCCGCCAGCGTCGCCGAAGGCGACACCGGCACCCGCCAGCTGGTGTTCACCATCACCCTCGACCGCGCCGTCACGGCCGCCGATGGTCCGGTGACCCTGAACTACCAGACCCAGAACGGCACTGCTGACTCGGCCACCGACTATGTCGCCGCCGCCGGCACCGTCACCTTCGCGGTCGGCCAGCAGGTCGCCACCGTGACCGTGGTCGTCAACAGCGACACCACTCCGGAAGCCAACGAGACGCTGAACCTGCTTCTCACCGGCGCCAAGCTGCGCAACGGCCCGGAAACGCTGGTCGGCACCATCACCAACGACGACGTCGCCGTGTCGCTGACCGGCTCCGCCGACAACTTCACCGGTTCGGTCAACTCGGACAGCTTCTTCGCTGCCAACACCGGTCTCGGTGCGGGTGACAAGATCAGCGACGGCAGCACCACCGACAACGACACCTTCTCGCTTGCGGTCGATGCCACCACGGCCAACCGCAACTTCGGCGGTTTCGCGCTGACCAACATCGAGAACGTCGAAGTCACCAACGACTCCGGCGCTCCGGTCACCCTCGACCTGTCGAGCTCGACCGGCATCAAGTCGGTTGCCTCGGTCAACAGCTCGGACACCGTTGTGTTCGACCAGCTGACCAGCAACGCCACCGTGATCGTCGACAATGTCACCGGCGCCAACGCCAACGTTGAGGCGATCTACCAGGCCGCCGTCACCGCTGGTGCCAACACGGCCGTCAACGTCGTCATCAACGACACCACCGCCAACCGCGTGATCCTCGGCACCGTCGGCGCCGGCAACACCGGCATCGAGACCGTCAACCTGCAGGTTACCGGCACCTCGACGATCAACCGTCTGGCCACCCAGCTCACCACGCTGAACATCTCGGGCGGCGGCGACGTCACCCTGGCTGAGCCGCTGGTGAACTCGGTCCGTGTCGTCGACGCCTCGACCGCTGGTCGTGTCACCGTTGACTTCACCAACAACGATGCCGCCGGCACCGGCGTGACCTTCACCGGCTCGAACGGTGGCGACATCGTGCGTTCGGGTCTGGCTGCCGACACCGTCAGCACCGGCCTCGGCGACGACACCGTCACCGACGAAGGCGGCAACGACGTCATCAACACCGGTGGCGGAAGCGACACCATCAACCTGCTCGGTGCCGGCGACGTCACCATCAACGCGGGTTCGGAAGCCGACACGGTGAACTTCGCCGCCGGCACCTTCAACGGCACCGACAAGGTCGCCCTGGGCGACGGCAGCGACACGCTGGTCGTCTCGCAGAGCACCGTTGAAGCCGACTACACCAACGTGTCGAGCGCCGAGACGCTGACTGTTGCGCTCAATGCCAACACCAATCTCGGCAGCAACGGTCTTGGCAGCCTGGCTCAGGCAGCCGGCATCTCGACGGTCAACCTGAACGTCAACGGCGTCGGCGGCGGAAGCGACACGCTCACCGCGACCGACTACACCGTCGGCCTGACGGTCAACCTGGGCGGCGCGGTCGGTTCCGACACCGTCCTGCTCGGCTCGGGCGCCGACGTCATCAACACCTCGTCGTTCGATGGCAGCGACAACCTCCAGGGCAACCTGGGCCTCGACACCATCAATGTCACCGATGGCTCCACCTTCGTGGTGGGCGGCCAGTTCGGCGGCATCGAGACGATCAACTACGCCAGCGACGGCGACGGCGAAGATCAGGTCCTCCTGGTCACCGACGCCAACGCTCCGTCGGCGGGTAACGTTCTGACGGTCAACGCTGGCAGCCTCGCCGCCACCGAAGACTTCACCTTCCTCTCGCAGGGCGTGGCCGCTTACTCGGTCAACGTCACCACCGGCGCGGGCAACGATCAGGTCTACACCGACAATGGTGTGGCCGACGTGATCTCGACCGGCGCGGGCCAGGACTACCTGCAGATCGCGGGTGGCGACACTGCCAACACCGGCGCTGACATCGACAACGTCTTCGTGTTCAACGGCAACAACACCGTGAACGCTGGCGACGGCAACGACTTCATCGGTCTGGCCGGCACCGGCAACAGCACGCTGAACGGTGAAGCTGGCGACGACGTGTTCGCCATCTACAACCCGGCGAACCTGACCTCGGGCGACACCATCTCGGGTGGTGCTGGCAACGATCAGATCGACGTTTCCACGGGCACCTACACCGACGTGCAGTTCACCAACGTGACGGGTGTGGAGACGCTGCGCGGCTTCAACGGCCCGGTGAACGTCACCCTCGGCCTCGAAGCCCAGGATGGCGGCAACGGCATCCGTACCGTCATCCTGCAGGATGGTGGCGCTGATACGCTCAATGCCTCGGCCTACACCTTCGGCCTCACGGTCAACTCGGCTGGTGGCAACGATGTCATCACCACGGGTTCGGGCGATGACATCATCAACCTGGCCGGTGCTGGTTCGGTTACCGTCGACACCGGTGCGGGCAATGACCGCATCCGCGTCTCGGGCACCACGAGCCTGGACGCCACCGACAAGATCGCCGGTGGCCTCGGCACCGACGTGATCGAGCTCGACAACACCACCGGCGCCGTCGTCGGCACGGTCGACCTCGCCAACGTCACGGGCATCGACAGCTTCCGCATCCTCGCCAGCGGTAACCGTACGGCGGGTGTGGACACCGACAACAACGTCCTGACCTTCTCCTCGTCGGTCGGCGATGTCGTCACCAGCGTCACGCCGGTCAACATCGACGCCTCGGCTCTCACGGACGGCGACGACTCGCTCACCGTCGTGATCGCCTCCACCGTCACCGACAGCGACTTCTCGTTCAACATCACCGGCTCGGCGACCACCACCACGGTCGACAAGCAGAACGTGGGTATCAACAACAACATCAACTTCACTGGTGGTACCGGTGTCGACATCCTGCGGATTGCCGGTTCGGACGCTGGTTCGACGGTCATCTTCAACGGTGGTGCAGGCAACGACCAGATCATCCAGACCGGCGCGAGCGCCCTCACCGACGACGGCTTCATCGGCCTGAGCTCGGTCGAGATCCTCGGTTCGGCGACGACGATCAACGCGGTCCTCGGTTCGCGCGCTTCGGCGGCGGGTATCGTCCGGATCAACGGCACTGCCGGTAATGATGTGGTCACCGTCGGTGCAGGCTTCACGACTGCGCTGCTGGTCAACCTGGGCGGCGGCAACGACAACATCAGCGCTCTGGCCTCGCCGGCGGCTCTGACGTTCGCTGCCAATGCGGCCGACTTCACCAACGCTGACGTCCTGATCGGTGGTACCGGTACGGGCGACGTTGCGGCCATCACCGCGGGCGGCACTGCCGACCTGACCACGGTGACCAAGGTCGAGACGATCAACATCAACAACGTGATCACCGCCGGTGCCGAAAACACCGTCGTCAACCTCGATCAGACCGCGGCGGAAGTGGACGGCTCCGTGCTGACCGTGAACGTCAACGGTTCGGAAGCGGGCGACTCGGTCACCCTCAACGGCGGCACCGTCACCGAGAACATCACCTACAACGGTGGTGCGGGCGTCGACATCGTCACCACCGGCAGCGGTGCTGACATCGTCAACGGCAACGGTGGTGCTGACGTGATCGTGGTCGGCCTCGGCAACGACACCGTCAACGGCGGCGCCGGTGACGACGTCGTTCGCGGCCAGGGAGGCGACGACATCATCAACGGTGATGACGGCAACGACAGCCTGTACGGCGACATCATCTTCGCCGACGTGGGCAACCTCGCTGCCTACAATGCGGCCGGTGGCGGTGCTGACACCATCAACGGCGGCATCGGTGACGATCTGATCGTCGGCGGTCTCGGCAAGGACACCCTCACCGGCGGCGCCGGCGCGGACGTCTTCCGTTACTTCTCCGTCGAAGACAGCCGCTTCATCCAGAGCGCTGGCGCTCCGGTTGATGCCCGCGACGTCATCACCGACTTCGTGGCCGGCGTGGACAAGATCGACCTGACCCAGCTCGCCGCGGCGGCTGGCCAGACGATCCGCTTCAACGGTGACTTCGGCACCTATGCCGAAGCGCAGGCTGCGGTCGGTTCGACTGCTGGCGACGGCTTCCTCGACGTGGCCTTCGTCCGCAACCTTGGCGGTCAGTCGGTCCTGTTCGTCGATGTCGACAACAACGGTCAGCTGGACGGCAACGACCTGCAGATCATCATGACCAACGTCACCGGCACCCTGACGGCGCCGGACGTCAACAACCCGCACCTGGTCACCGGTCCTGAAATGGCCGATGGTTCCTTCGCGGGCGCCGGCCAGTTCGGTCTTGCACTCGAGGATCACTTCGGCGCGGTTCGCTACGCCGACATGTTCCAGTCGATGCACATCGCGTAACAAGACCGAGCCAAGGCTCAGGAATTGGGGGTCCCTCGCATTAGCGGGGGGCCCCTTTTTCTTGGGTGGGGGGAGTGAGAAAATGTCGAGCTGGTCGCACGGCTACAATGTGTCCGCGGGCTACACCTACGGCTTCTACCGGGAGATGGCGCCCGACTGGATCGACTTCGCACTGGCCCTGCGCGGACTGGTCGCGCCGCGCCGATCGGCGGGCGCTCCCTTCCGCTATCTTGAATTGGGCTCGGGGCAGGGGTTCGGCCTGTGCCTGCTCGCCGCTGCCAATCCTGATGGCGACTTCCTCGGCATCGATTTCAGCCCGGAGCATGTCGCCCACGGAGCCTCCCTCGCGGACGAGCTTGGGCTCACCAACATCCGCTTCGTCGAGGGCGACTTCGCCGCACTCGGGGCGCACTGGCCGGTCGAGCATGGCGCTTTCGATTATATTGCGCTGCACGGCATCTATTCGTGGGTGCCGGAGGCCATCCGCCGCAGCCTGATCGCCATCCTCGCCGCGGCGGGCGCACCGGGCGCGGCGGTCTACGTGTCGTTCAACGCCATGCCGGGATGGGCCTCGTCCCTGCCGTTCCAGCACATGCTGCGGCTGATCGAGCGCGAAGGCGTGGCGAGGGGCATCGGCGCGGTCGAAACCGGGCGCGCGCTGTTCGACCAGTTGAGCGCTGTCGAAAGCGGAGTGACCAAGGCGCTCCCCGAGCTTCGGACCCGAATCGAGAACACCCGCAATCAGCCCGAAGCCTATCTGGTCCAGGAGTATCTGCACGAAAACTGGCACCCCTTGTGGTGCTCGCAGGTGATGGGTGAGCTGGGCGGCGCCAAGCTCAGCCTCTCAGGCAGCGCCACGCTGGCCGAGAACTTCCTTCCCCAACTGCTCCCGGCGAACATGCAGGGCGTGCTGGCCGGGCACGACCGGCCGACCTTGCGCGAAGACCTCACCGACTGCCTCATCAACCAGACCTTCCGGCGCGACCTGTACGTGCGCGGTCCGCGCCGCCGTCACCCGGGCGAAAGCGCGTGGCAGGAGGAATTCCGATTGTGGCGGATCAAGTGGTCCGATCTTCCGGAAACGATCGGGGTGACGACGGCGTTCGGCTCGGCCAGCCTGAAAGCAACCGAGATCGCCGCCATATTCGACGCGATCGGCGAGGGGAGCTGTTCGCTTGCCGAGCTGGCGGCGTTGCCGGGGGTCGGGGCCGACCGGCATCTGTTGACACAGAAGCTGGTGCTGCTGGTGCATGGCGGATGGCTCGGCTGCTCGCGGGGCGAACCGGGCGGCGCCGGCATGGGCGCGGTCAACGCCAGGGTCGCCAGCCTTGCGGCAGTGGGCGCGCCCTATCGCAATCTTGCCGCCGCCAACCTCGGTTCGGCGATTGCGGTCGTCGACAGCGAGATACTGCTGTTCGACGCTTATTGCCAGAACCCGCGGCGGTTCGAGCAGGAAGCCGGCGCCATGCTGTCGGAGCGTCTCGCCCGGCTCGGCCGCAGGCTTGCCAAGGACGGCCAGCCGCTGACCGGTGACGCGGAAGCCGCGCAGGTCGAGCAGCAGGCGGCCACCTTCACATCAAGGACGCTGCCCGCGTGGCGCAGGCTTGGCATCACCGACTAGGGGACGGTCAGGCGGTCGGGACGACGTTCAGCGCGCCGCAGGTGCACTCGACCACAAGCCGCTGATCGGTCTGGATCTTCTGGTGAAAGGCCGCGGGGGAGGTACCGGTGGCGATGGCCTGTCCGCAGCCGCCGCAATTCAGGTCAGCTTCATCGCTTCCCGTCATTACCGGCAGCCGATTGGCGCGAATATGGGCGTCGGCGCCGGGGCGAACTTCCGAAATCGTCTCAAGGGTGATGCTGGTGTCGCTCATTGCGATATCCTTCGGTATAAGCCTGCGCCTGGGTAGTCATCGATTGCCGAGCCGGTACAGCCGGTTAGCATTCGATGGGGCGTATCGGCAGATGCCTTGGCCGAACGCCGGCAAGCTGGTCAAGCCTGCGGGCACCGACCGGGTGGGGAGGATGAAGCGGTTGTTGTTGGGCAAGCTGGGACTGTCACCAAGTGCGGGTGGGCCTGCGGTCACCGGTGAGGCGCTGCCTCGCCGGACGCACAATGGCGCGCTGGTTGCGCTTGTCGCGGTGGCTGTCGGCGGCTTCCTGCTGGTCGACCCCGGCGCCAAGGACCGGGCGTGGGCCTCGCTGCCGCGTCCGGCGGCGGTGAAGCAGCCGGCCTTGCTGCAGATCACGCCGGTCCAGGCCCTGGAGCGCGGCGTGCAGCCAAGCGCGCTTGGCGCTGCCCGGCCGTTCGAATTTGCCCCGATCGGCACCGGCGCCCGCGAGATGGCCGAGAAATGCCTCGCCCAGGCGGTTTATTACGAAGCCGGCTCCGAAAGCGAGGAGGGGCAGCGTGCAGTGGCGCAGGTGGTCCTGAACCGCGTTCGCCATGCCGCCTTCCCCAATTCGGTGTGCGGCGTCGTCTACCAGGGGTCAGAGCGGACCACCGGTTGCCAGTTCACTTTCACCTGCGACGGGTCGCTGGCGCGGGTACCGTCGCGCTTCGGCTGGGAGCGGGCGATGGGCATTGCCCGCCGCGCGCTGGCCGGCGAGGTGTATGCGCCGGTCGGTCATGCGACCCATTACCATGCCAATTATGTGCTGCCCTACTGGGCCTCGAGCGTGGCGATGGTCGGTCAGGTCGGTACCCACATCTTCTACAGCTGGAAGGGGACGACCGGCAGCGCCGCCGCCTTTGGGCAGGCGTATAGCGGGCTTGAAGCGATCAAGGAGCGGGTGATCGCGCCCGTCACCGGCGAGGAGCCGACGCCCATCGAGATCGCGCAGAGCCTCGAAAATCCGGCGCTCACCGGCAAGGTGAAGGGGGTCGAGGCCCTGGAGGATCCGGGCAATGCCGACCTCCTCAATTACAAGGCGGCAGGCAATGGCGCCGCCAGCCTGCCGGACGAGACCGAGGTCAAGAAGGCCATCGCCTCCGCGCTGTAGCGGCCGCCGGCGCCCCATCGGCACACAAGTTCATACGCCGGGCACAGCCGTACACGGAGACGGCCACGCCACGCCGGGCTAAGCGCAGAAGGATGACGATTCCAAAGCTGCGAGGGCGTTAGGACGTGGACCCGGTCGTTCGCCAAACCGAAGCGGGCCTGGTCCGCGGTGCCTGCAGCGAGGGCATCTGCTGCTTCCTTGGCATTCCCTACGCCGCCCCGCCGACGGGCGACCGCCGCTTTGCCGCGCCGCAGCCGGTCGAGCCGTGGCAGGGCGAGCGCGACGCCACCGATCCGGGACCGCCCGCACCGCACCGGATCCGTGACTTTCCCGCGATCGACGTGGTGCCCCTGGTCGGCCGCGGTGGGGAAGAGGGCGGCGACTATCTGCGCCTCAATATCTGGGCGCCCGAAGGCGGCGAGAAGCGCCCGGTGATGCTGTTCATCCACGGCGGCGGCTTCGTCATCGGAAGCAAGGATGCCCCGGTCAGCAACGGCAGCGCCTTCGCCCGGTCGGGCGTGGTGTGCGTCGCGATCAACTATCGCCTCGGCATCGACGGCTTCCTGCCGATCGAGGGGGTACCGACCAACCTCGGTCTGCGCGACATGATCTTCGCCATGCAGTGGGTGCAGCGCAACATCGCGGCGTTCGGCGGCGACCCTGCCAATGTCACCATCTTCGGCGAGTCCGCGGGGGCGATGGCGGTTTCCAATCTCGTCGCCTCACCCCTGGCGCGCGGGCTGTTCCGCCGCGCCATCGTCCAGAGCGGCCACGGTGCGATGGTCCGCGACCTGCCGGTGGCCCGTCGCCTGACCGCCAAACTGGCGCGGATGCTGGGGATTGCGGCGACCCGCGAGGGCTTCGCCTCGGTTCCGTTCGACGCGGCGTGGAAGGCGATGGAGAAGCTGGCAAAGCCGTTCGCCCGCATCGACCTGCGCGATGCGTCGGGGCACGAGCCGGTGTTCGGGATCAGCCGCTTCATTCCGGTGTGGGGCGACGACGTGTTGCCGGAGAAGCCTATCGAACTTCTCAAGCAGGGTGCCGGCAAGGATATCGACCTGTTGATCGGCGCCAACGCCGACGAGATGAACCTCTATTTCGTGCCGACCGGCGTGAAAAGGAAGCTGCCGGGCTGGATGGCTTGGCTGATGCTGGGCAAGTCGCATCCGCGGCCCGCCGCCGTGCTCAAGGCCTATGGCGGCGCAGGGCGCAAGCCCGGCCAGGTGTTCACCGAGGCGCTGACCGACCTGGTGTTCCGCTGGCCCGCCCGCCGCTTCGCCGAAGAGCATCAGGGACGCACCCACTTGTACGAGTTCGACTGGGGCTCGCCCGCGTGCGGCGGGGAGCTTGGGGCGTGCCACGGGATCGAGCTTCCGTTCGTATTCAAGACGCTCGACACGGCGTCGGGCGACAAGGGGCTAGCCGGGCAGCAGCCACCGCAGGAGCTTGCCGAGCGCGTGCACGCGACCTGGGTGCAGTTCGCCACCGACGGGAGCCTGCCGTGGCCGGAGTTCGAGCGCGACGGACGCGCGGTCCATCGGCTGAGCGAGGACGTCACGATCAAGGAGGTTCCGATGCCGGCGGCGCGTTTCCTGCCGTGAATGCGATCGATCGGTTCCGGGTCGAAGGCCGGGTCGCCTTCGTCACCGGCGGGGCGCAGGGCATCGGCCTTGCCAGCGCACGGGCACTGGGGGAGGCGGGGGCCACCGTGGTCATCGGCGACCTGAAGCAGCGGGCGATCGACAGCGCCTGTGCCGAACTGCGCGACGCCGGGATCGACGCGAGCGGCCACCTGCTCGACGTCACCGACCCCGCGAAGGTTTCCGATGTCGCCGAGGCGGTGGTCGCCCAGCACGGGCAGATCGACATCCTGGTCAACAATGCCGGCATCGCGCGCAGCGACACGCCGGCGGAGGAAGTCGCCGACGAGCATTGGCGCAATGTCCTCGACGTCAATCTGAACGGCACCTTCTGGTGCACGCGGGCCTTTGGCCGTCACATGCTGGCGGCAGGGCGGGGGGCGATCGTGAATGTCGGGTCGATGAGCGGATTCATCGTCAACCGCCCGCAGCCGCAAAGCTATTACAACGCATCCAAGGCCGCGGTGCACCAGCTGACCCGCAGCCTGGCGGCCGAGTGGGCGCCGCGCGGAGTTCGCGTCAACGCGGTTGCGCCGACCTATATTGCGACGCCCTTGAACGATTTCGCGGACAAGGAGAGCGAGATGTACCGGCGGTGGATCGACGGAACGCCGATGGGGCGCCTCGGAACGCGTGAGGAGGTCGCTTCGGTGATCCTGTTCCTGGCCTCGGATGCGGCAAGTCTGATGACCGGCAGCATCGTGCTGGCCGACGGCGGATACAGCTGCTGGTGAGCACGGCCACGCTGGTCGCCGGGATCGAGATCGGCGGCACCAAGTGCATCGCGATCCTCGGCCGCTCGCCCAGCGACATGGTCGAGGAAGTGCGCATCGACACCGGCGCACCCGGCGCCACGCTGGCAGCGCTGGAAGCGGTGCTGGAGCGGTGGCAGGCGGAGGCGGGCTTCGCCGCCGTCGGCGTTGCCAGCTTCGGACCCTTGCGGCTCGATCCGGGGGCCGCGGATTACGGCACGATCGTTTCCACACCCAAGCCCGGCTGGTCCGGTGTCGATGTGCTGCGCCGCTGGGAGCGGTTCGGGGTGCCGGTGGCGCTGCAGGTCGACGTCATCGGGGCAGCGCTGGCCGAGCAGCGCTGGGGCGCAGCGGAGGGCCTCCAGGACTTCACCTACATCACGGTCGGCACCGGAATCGGCGTTGGACCGATCATCGCCGGCAGCCCGGTTTCGGCCCGCGGTCACTGCGAGCTTGGCCATGCCCGCGTGCCGCGCTTGCCCGGCGATACGTGGCCCGGCGCCTGCCCGTTCCACGGCGATTGTGTCGAGGGCCTCGCCTCAGGCGCCGCGATCGCCGCCCGTGCGGGAACGGCGCGCCCGGACGCGGGATGGGACGGGTGGACGAGCGTCGAGCATACGCTCGCCATGCTGCTGCACAATCTGCTGCTCGGGCTGCAGACGCGGCGGGTGCTGATCGGTGGCGGCGTCATGGAGGCCCGGCCGGCATTGTTGGGGGCGATCAGGGAGCGGATGCAAGCCAGCCTCGCCGGCTATTACACCGCTGCAGACTTTGGCGATGACATCCTTCTGCCGCCCGCCCTCGGCCCCCGCGCTGGACCGCTCGGCGCCTTGGCGCTCGGCCTCGGCGCACTCCGCGCCTGAGCACGCGCGGCAAAGCGGAAAATGCTTTCGGCAAAGCCGTCATACCTTTCAGATAGGTCGCAAGTCACGTAGACCTATCAGATTGCTCGGGGGAGGCGCCGGGCTCTTTGGAGACGGTTATGCGGACGACGAGCATTGTTCTTCTGGCCACCACCATGCTGGCGACCGGCGCACCGGCGATGGCGCAATCGACCGGTGATGTGACGCCGGCCGAGAAGGAGCAGACCGAGGCTCCGCCCGTCGGCGCCGCGCCGGTCAGCGCGCAGGAGCAGGACATTGTCGTCACCGCCCGCAAGCGCGAGGAGACCTTGCTCGAGATCCCGGTGGCGGCGACGGCGGTCAGCGGTGAGTTGATCGAGCGCCGCGGCCTGGCCTCGCTGCGCGACGTCGCGACCCTGACCCCGGGTCTCAACATCAACGGTGATGCGGCGGGTCGCGCCTTTGTGTCGATCCGCGGCGTCGGCATCACCCTGGTCGAATCGGTGCAGCCGGGCGTCGGCATTTTCCTGGACGGCATCTACCAACCGAACACGGCCTACCTGAACAACCCGCTGGTCGACGTGCAGCGCGTCGAGGTCCTGCGCGGACCGCAGGGCACCCTGTACGGCAAGAACACGCTGGGCGGCGCGATCAGCGTCATCACCCGCCAACCCGGCAACGACTTCGAGGTTCGCGGCGGCGGCAGCTACGCCGGACCTGACAATGCGTGGAGCACCTTTGCCTCGCTGAGCGGCCCGATCGTGCGCGACCGGCTGCAGGCGCGCATCGCTTACTCGCATCGCCAGCAGGACGGGTTCCTCTACAACCCGATCCTCAAGGCCGACGCCAATCCGCTCAACACCGACACGGTAAACGGCACGATCCGGGCCGAGCCGGTCCACGACGTCGTGCTGACGATCAACGGCTATTACGACAATGTGAAGGGTGCCGGCACGCCCTACGCCCGGGTCGCCGGCCCGACCGACTATGTCCGCCAGGTCAACTTCAACGCGCTCAATCGCCAGTTCTTCAAATATAAGGGCGTGAACGCCCGGCTCGAGTTCCCACTCGCCGCGCTCA
Organism: Sphingomonas kaistensis; assembly: GCF_011927725.1. Classification (NCBI taxonomy): domain Bacteria; kingdom Pseudomonadati; phylum Pseudomonadota; class Alphaproteobacteria; order Sphingomonadales; family Sphingomonadaceae; genus Sphingomonas; species Sphingomonas kaistensis. Next base: position 1,521,070 of record NZ_JAATJC010000001.1, read on the forward strand.
ACACCGACGTCACCCTGATCGGCGCCTATGACGGGCGCGACGGGCGGGCCCCCGACAATGATGGCGAGTTTAACCCGGTCGATTTCGCCCGCACCAGTGGCAAGAACGAGCTCGATACCTATACCGGCGAGCTGCGCTTCGACACCGAACTGTCGAGCACCCTGACCGCGCTGGTCGGGCTGTTCACCAGCAAGGAAACCTCGTCGGCCGAAGGGATCACCTCGATCCCGGCGCTGAATGCGCGGTTGCACGACATTTCGGCCAAGAAGTCGCGCAACCATGCCGTCTTCGGCACCCTGTTCTGGCGTCCTTCCGAAGCCTGGGAAGTGTCGGCCGGCCTGCGTTACGATCGTGAGCGGCGCAGCCTTGCCGGCTCGACCGGCGTGGTCGGTGGACTGCTGGCCGCCGTGCCGGGAATCAGCGGGGGCCACGATGAATGGTCGCCGCGCGTCACCGTCACCCGCAACTGGGACGGCCGCTCGATCACCTATGCGTCGGTCGCGCGGGGTTTCCGCGGCGGCGGCTTCAACATCAATCCGCGCGCGCCGTTCCGCTCTTACGAGGGCGACAAGGTGTGGACCTATGAGGTCGGGCACAAGTTCGCCACGGCGGACCGCCGCCTGACGCTTGCAGCAGCCGCCTTCTACAATGACTACAAGGACCTGATCGGCCTCAACACCATCGTCGGCCTGCCCGGCGGGGGCTTTGCGACGATCGACCTCAACAGCGGCGACGTCAGGACCTACGGCGTCGAACTGGAAGGCACCTTCCGCCCGGTTCCGGCCTGGACGCTGAGCGGCGGCGTGTCGGTCCAGCGGGCACGAATCACCGACAGCTCGGCCTTTACCCGCGTCACCAACAGCACCCTGCCGAGCGACCGCTTGCCGTTCCAGCCGGATTACAACTTCTCGCTCAACAGCGATTATGTGCTTCCGGTCGGAACAGGCGACATCACCTTGAATGTCGGCGCAATCGGCAAGGGCGAGCGGATCGCGGCGTCGATCAGCCCGACCCGTGCCCCGGTGCTCGACAGCTATGTATTGATCAATGGATCGATCACCTACCGTATCGGCAGTTTTGAGATCGCTGCATTCGCCAACAACCTGTTCAACGAAAGTTACTTCGACAGCTACATCGAGCGACGGACGCTGGAACTGGCGGTGCCCTTCCTGCCGGCCAGCGATCTCGGCATCATCGGCGACCGCCGCCGCTACGGCGTCCGCACCCGCTTCCGGTTCTAATCCGATGGAAGCGGCGCAGACGACCTGCCGGGAGTTTTCGCAAGACGTGGTCGACGCGCTCGGCCGCCTGGTCGGCGACCGCCTTCACGTCGGCGAAGCGATGCGACTGGAGCATGGGCGAAGCGAAACGCATTTCGCGCCGATGCTGCCCGATGCAGTGGTGTTTGCCGAAACCACCGAAGAAGTCGCAGCCGTGGTCCGGCTGTGCGCGGAGTACCGGGTGCCGGTCATCCCCTTCGGGGCGGGCTCGTCGGTCGAGGGCAATACGCTGGCGGTGCACGGCGGCGTATCGCTCGACCTGTCGCGGATGACGCGCATCGTTGCGGTCAATACCGAGGACTTCGACTGCACGGTCGAAGCCGGTGTCCGGCGCGAGGAACTGAACGAGCATCTGCGCGACCAAGGCCTGTTCTTCCCGATCGACCCCGGCGCCAATGCGACCATCGGCGGCATGGCTTCGACCCGGGCATCCGGCACCAATGCGGTCCGCTACGGGACCATGCGCGAAGCGGTACTGAGCCTGACCGTGGTCACCGCCGATGGAAAGGTGATCCGCACCAGCCGCCGCGCCCGCAAAAGCTCGGCCGGTTACGACCTGACCCGGCTGTTCGTGGGATCGGAGGGCACGCTCGGCATCATCACGGAAGTCACCGTCCGCCTTCACGCCATCCCCGAATCGATCCAGGCGGCGACCTGCAGCTTCGAGACCATCGGCGGAGCGGTCGACACAGTGGTGCAGTCGATCCAGCTTGGCATTCCGCTGGCCCGGGTCGAGATCCTCGATGACATGCAGATCCGCGCCGTGAACCGGTGGTCGAAACTCGATCTTCCCGAGCTGACCACCCTGTTCTTCGAATTTCACGGATCGGAGCGCTACGTCGCCGAGCAGATAGAAACCGTGTCGGCACTGGCCGCGGAAAATGGCGGCGGCGAGTTTCGATGGGCGTCCCGCACCGAGGAGCGCAACGCCCTGTGGAAGGCGCGCCACGAAGCCTATTATGCGGCGGTCAATTTGCGGCCGGGCGCGATCGGCTGGGCAACCGACGTCTGCGTGCCCATCAGCCGGCTTGCCGAATGCATTGGCGAGACCAAGCGGGACCTTGCCGCCAGCACCATTCCCGCCACCATCCTCGGCCACGTCGGCGATGGCAACTTTCATGTCGTCTTCTCGATCGACCCGGACAATCCGGCCGAGCTTGCGGAGGTCAAGGACATCAACGCCCGAATGGTCCGCCGCGCCCTGGCGATGGACGGCACCTGCACCGGCGAACATGGCATTGGCCTCGGCAAGCAGGACTGGCTGGTCGAGGAGCTTGGCGACGCGGTCGGGCTGATGCGATCGATCAAGCGGGCGCTGGATCCCGCCAACATCCTCAACCCGGGTAAGGTGTTCGCATTTTGAACCAGATGGCCTCACTGCCGGCGATCCACGCGGACCCGGCACCCACTCTGCGCCAATCGCTGCCCGCGGCGCTGATCCTCGCGGTGTCGATCTGCGCCGGCTTCACCACCATGGTCAGCTTCGGGATCATGGCACAGAGCGCCAAGGCCGAGCTGGGGCTGTCGGACGAGGCGCTGGGCGCGATCCAGGGCGTCAGCGCCGCGGTCCCGCTGGTCCTGCTGTCGATCCCGATCGGTATCCTGGTGGACCGGGCCAACCGGGTGCGGCTGCTGATCCTGTGCAGCGTCGCCTGGACGCTCGGCACTTTCCTGACCGCCTTTGCCCCCGAAAGCTGGAGCCTGTTTGCGGGCCGCATGCTGACCGGAATCGGTGCGACCGGCGCGCTGACCGCCTGCCTGTCGCTGGTCGCCGACCTCTGCCTGCCGACTGAGCGGGGCAAGGGACTGCTCATCGTCACCCTGGGCAAGAGCCTTGGCCAGGCCGCGGCCTTTGCCGTGTCGGGCTGGCTGATCGGCCATTTCGCCGCGGCGGGCGCCGCATCGCTGATCGGCGACCTCACGCCCTGGCGCAGCAGCCAGTTGGCGCTGGGGATCGGAAGTGCGCTGCTGATCTTGCCGCTTTTCTTCCTGCGCGAACCGGCGCGGCAGGAGGTCCACCAGGGGACCAGGGTGCCGATCCGCGCGCTGATCAGCGAATTGTGGAGCCGCCGCGCGTTCCTTCTTCCGCTGTTCGTCGGGCAGGCGGCGGTCGTGATGGCCGACGCCGCGGCCGGCATCTGGGCGGCCCCGATCATCGAGCGGCAATATGGACTGCAGCCGGCCGATTTCGCTGGCCTGCTCGGGACGGTCATCCTGATTTCGGGGCTGGCCGGCGGCCTGCTCGGCGGTCTTGCCGCAGACTGGGGCAGCAAGAGCGGCCGGCGTGGTGGTCTCCTGCTCGGCGCGATCATCGCCGCCGCAATCGGGGTTCCGGCCGCGCTGTTTCCGCTGATGCCGACCGCGACCGGCAACATGCTGGTGCTGGGCGTGCTAATCCTGGCCGGAACGGTGACCGGGCTGGTAACGTCGGTGGCGCTGACGGTGATGCTCCCCAACGAGCTTCGCGGACTCAGCATCGGCGCCTTCATTTCCGTCGCGGGACTGATCGGGTTCGGCCTTGCCCCGCCGATGGTTGCCGTAGTCAGCAAACCGCTTGGCGGCGAGGCCGCACTGGGCCTGGCGCAGGGGCTGGTCGGGGTTGCGGTCAGCCTCTTTTCGGTGGCCGGTTTCTGGCTGGCGATGAAGAGGGCGCCCGAGCCTAACGGATAGGTCTGGACTGACCTGTCAGATAGGTTTATGCCTTTTGGCCGAGGAGAGAGGTCATGGGGCAAGCGCTGTCGAAGAGCATGGAGGCAGTCCCGGTGTCGGCGGAGATGCTGGCGCTGGTCGGGACCGGCGACATCGGATGCCATGCCTGGCCCGCCGATCCGGTCGCGTTCGAGATCGACTTCGGCAATCATCGCACGCCCGCGCGGCTTCGTTTCCACCGGCATCCGGCCGCTACCCTTGGCGAGAGTGAAGACGGCGACCTGCGGCTGATCCAGATCGTCGCCCGTGATGCGTGCGAGCGACTCCTCGGCCAGCCGCTCGATTGGGAAGAAGGCAGCGTCCGTTACCTGCCCGTCGCCTTGCAGGGCATTGCAGTGGCGGTTCGTGACTGCCGTTTGCCGGCGGCCGCGGCCTTGCCCTACCGGCTTGCCAAGAACATCGAATTTCTGTGCGAGCTTCTCGAGGCGCATCGCTGCGGCGAGCTCGACGAGGGGCTGCCCCCAGCCGGTCTTTCGAGCGCCGACCGCGGCCGGATCGCCGCAGCGCGCCAGCTGATCGACCGCCTGTGGAGCGAGAAGCTGACCCTCGAGCAGATCGCGCGCACCTGCGGGATCAATCGCGGGAAGCTCGCTCGCGGGTTCCGTGAGCTGTACGGCTGCACGGTCAGCGAGGCGCTGGTCGAGCGCCGCCTGGCCGAAGCACAGCGGCAGCTGATCGCGACCGACCTGCCGATCGCGCTAATCGGCTATCGCAACGGCTATCAGAACAATGCCGCCTTCACCCGCGCCTTCGGGCGGCGATTCGGACTCAGCCCGTCCACCTTCCGCACCATGGGGATTGCCGCGTGAACCAAGTTGCGGAGCGCGAGGGCAGCCGGACGCTGGTCCGCGTCGCGATCGACGCGGTGAACCAGCACATCCGCGATGAGGGCCTAAGGGTCGGCGACACCTTGCCGGGCGAAGCCTTTTTCGCCGAGCGGCTGGGGGTCAGCCGGGCAGTGATGCGCGAGGCTTATGGCGCGCTGGCCGCACTTCGCCTGTTGGACGTCGGCAACGGCCGCAAGCCGCGCGTCGGCGCGCTTGACGGGTCGGTGATCGCGACCTCGCTCGATCATGCCATTTCGACCGCGCAGATCCGTGTCGGCGATGTCTGGGACGTGCGCCGCACCATCGAGCTCAGGACGGCTGCGCTGGCGGCCATCAACGCCCGGCCCGACCAGGCCCGGGCGATCGTCGACCTGGCCGAGAAGATGGGCGAGGTGGACGAAACGGGGGAAGCGACGACCCGGACCGATATCGCCTTTCACCTCGCCATCGCCGAGGCCAGCGGAAACGCGCTGTTCAGCCAGATCGTGGTGTCGTTCGTGCCCCTGATGCGGGTCGCGGTGCCGAAGGCGTGGCGGACCCGCCGCACGGCCGAGGAGCGGGCCGATGTGCTTGCGACCCATCGCCGACTGGCAGCGGCGATCGCGGCCGGTGACGCGGAGGAATCGCAGCGTCAGATGGCAGCGCACTTCGACGAAAGCATCGGTGCCAAGCTGCAGAGCCAGGGCGAGCGCTGGTAGCTCCGGCGCGCTGGACCTAGGCGCCGTCCTCCGCCGCGGGGCCGTCGAGCTGTTCCTCGACGATCTTCACCAATTTGTCGGTCGGGTAGGGTTTGGCCAGGAAAGTGCCGTGGTCGGGGAGGGTCTTCTCGTCCACCGTCACCGCGCCCGAGGTCACGATCAGGGTCACGTCGGGGCGTCTGCGGCTGACCTCGTGCGCCAGGCCAAGGCCGTCCATATCGCCCGGCATGTTCACGTCGGTGAAGACCAGCCCGATGTTGGGATGTTCGTCGAGAACGCTGAGCGCCTCGCCGGCGTCACCGGCCTCCCACGCCATGATCCCGCGATCGGTGAGCGCGTCGGCGGCGACCATCCGGACGAACGGTTCGTCTTCGACGACGAGGACTTCCCTGGGCAATGTAAAGTTCATGCGGCTCGAACATGTCGCAGCCCGAGGCGTTCCAATTTTCTCGTTGTCGACCAGCTTGATGGACGTTGCCCCCTCACGCGCCGGACGGTCTAGTTCGGTCGGCGGAAGCCATCGATATCGATGCCCAGCCTGGTCGCCTTGTCGTAAAACGTCTTGCGCGGGAGGCCGAGCCGCTTGATCGCATCGCCGACGCGCCCTCCGCTCTGCTGCAGGGCCTCCTTGATCAGCGCGGCCTCGTAGAGGGCCACGCGAAGCTTGAGATTGTCCGGCGCCGCCTGCTGCTCGCCCGCCTCGCCGCCGGTCTGGAGCACCAGCGCAAAGGCGCGGTTGCGCAGCTCGCGGATATTGCCCGGCCAGTCATGCAACGCCATCGCGGCCGCCTCGTCGACGGGAAGGACGAATTCCGGCTTGCCGAACAGCTCCTTGGCCTCCTCAACGAACACATCGAGCAGCAGGCGAACATCCTCGTCGCGCTCGCGCAGCGGAGGCACGCGGAGGCGGGTGGCGGCGAGCCGGTGGTAGAGATCGGTGCGGAACGTGCCCGCCTGCGCCGCCTGCTGCAGGTCGGTCTTGCTGGTGGCGATGACGCGGAGATTGACCGCTTCCGGCCGATCGGCACCGAGCGGCTGCACTTCGCGTTCCTCGAGCACGCGGAGAAGCCGGGCCTGCATGGCGACGGGCAGGCTGTCGATCTCGTCGAGGAGGAGCGTTCCGCCGCTCGACGCCGCGATCATGCCGCGCCGGGCCGAGCGGTGGTGCGCGAGCGAGTCGCTGGCATGGCCGAACAGTTCGGCCTCGAAGCTGCTGTCGACCCAGGCGGCGCAATTGACGGCGATCAGGGGGCGCCCGGCGCGCTTGCTGAAGCGGTGGATCTGGGCCGCAACCACTTCCTTGCCGACGCCCGTTTCCCCTTCGATCAGGACGTCGACGTCGGCGGCCGCAAGCTGCCTGATCGAGGCGCGGAGCCTGGCCATGGCGATGCTCCGGCCGGTCAGCGGATCGGTCGCTTCGTTGATGTCGGCGGCGGCGCGCAGCCGGCGGTTCTCGATCTGGAGCCGTCGATGATCGAGCGCCCGCGCAACGGCCGCGGTCAGGTGATCGATCGCGAACGGCTTGCTCAGGAAGTCGAAGGCACCTTCCTTGAGCGCCTTCACCGCAAGCGGAACGTCGCCGTGGCCGGTGACCAGGATCAGCGGAATGCCACGGTCGATGCTGTGCACGGCGGCGAGCAATTCCATGCCGTCCATGCCCGGCATCCGGATGTCGGAGACGACCACGCCATCGAAGGCACCGGTGATGCTGGCGAGCAGGCTCTGGGCGCGCTCGAACGATTGGACGGTAAATCCGGCGAGTTCGAGCGCCTGGGTCGTGGCGAGGCGCAGCGCATCGTCGTCCTCGGCGAACAGCACGGATGGCGGCGACGTCATCGGGCGATCCTCAATGCGACGACGAACGTGGCGCCCGGCCCGTCACCGGCCTCGAGCCAGAGGTCGCCGTCGAACTCCCGCGCGATGTCGCGCGCGATGGCAAGCCCGAGGCCAAGGCCACCGCTCTTGGCGGACTCAAAGGGCGTGAACAGGCGTTCGCGAATGGCGGGGTCGATGCCCGGGCCACGGTCGGCAATGCTGATCAGCATCCGGTCTCCTTCGGTGCGTGCGCTCAACCGGATGGCGCCCGAGCGCTTGAGCACGGCATCGAGCGCATTGCGCAGCAGATTGATGAGCACCTGTTCGAGGCGCACGCGGTCGCCGACCAGGACACGCCGGCGATCGTCCTCGCCAACCGCGATCTCGATCTGCGACGACGCCTTCGCCCCGAGCAGGAGCAGCGCGCCGTCGACGATCGAGCCAAGCGTGGCCTGGACCGGTACCGGCGTCTTGCGCCGGGTAAAACTGCGCAGTTCGGACGTGATCGAGGCAATCCGATCGGTCAGGTCGATGATCCGCCCGAGATTGACCTGGGCATCCTCCGGCCGTCCGCGCGTGATGAACTTGGTGGAATTTTCGGCAAAGGTCCTGATGGCGGCGACCGGCTGGTTGATCTCGTGGGCGACGCCGGCGGTGATCTGCCCCAGCGTGCCGAGACGATTGGCGCGCGCCAGATCCTCCCGCGCCGCGACATATTTGTTGGTCGCCTCTTCCCGCTCCTGCGATTCGACCCGCAGGCGGGCATTGGTGTCGCGCAATTCCGCGGTCTGCCGCTCGACCTCCTGGGACAGCGCGGCCCGCGACTGCAGCAGCAGGCGCTGGCGGTCCCATTGCCGGAGCAGGATGGCGCAGATGGCGCCTGCCACCAGCAGGAGGGCGAGCACCCACAGCAGCGCGACCCGGCGCGACTCCTCGAGGAAGGGCTGCAAGGCCACCATCGCCGTCAACCGCCCGCCATCGATGGGGGCGGGCAGGGTGGCCGCGTAATAGGGTTCGCGTTGCCGGCCATTGCCGACACTGGCCTCGGCTCCGGCCAGGCTCAGCGGCGCCTCGACGGGAGGGGAAGGCCCGAACTGCAGGGTGCGAACGGCATCCGCGAGCGCCTGGCGGGACAGTGGCGCGGTGGTCTGGAACCGCCACTCGGGCCGGCTGGTGACGAGGATGACGCCGTGCGGATCGGTCACCAGCCCGATGCCGCCGTTGGCGCCCCAGGTCTTCTCCAACCGGTCGAATTCGACCTTGACGACGATGGTGCCGAGCGGCGTTCCCGCCCGGTCGACCCGCCGGGCGAGATACAGGCCCGGGCGGCCGCTGACCGTGCCCAGCGCAAACAGTTCGGAGGCGCCATCGCGCATCGCCCCTCGGAAATAGGGGCGGAAGCCGTAATTCTGCCCGACAAAACTGGTCGGGAGCCGCCAGTTGCTTGCCGAACGGGTCACCCCATCGCGGCCGATCAGATAGATCACCGCGGCATCGGTCCGCCCGGCCAGCAGTTCGAGCTGCTCGTTGAGACGGGCGGCGGCCTGCGGCGTCGTCGCTTCCAGCACGGCGGCGACGTCGGGGAATTCGGCCAGCACGAGGGGCAGGAGTCGAAACTTCTGGAGCTCGCTGACGAGAAGGCCCTGGTTTGCCCGGGCGGCGCTCTGGGCCGCGATCGCGGCGTTCGCGCGGGCGGTGATCCGGCTCCACCGGTCCGCCGCGACGAGGGCCAGGGCGAGCACCAGGGCGAGCGTCGCCGCAAGCACCACCACGACTCGCCGCGAGCGTTTCAGCATGATGTGCGGATTTCCGCACAACGGGCGTCGGCTTTGCGCGGAAAGCCGCACAAATTCCCAGACTGCGACAGCGGGCCAAAATCATAACATATAACAAAAACAAACACTTAGCGCATTCTTCCTGCTCAGATGGTGCCGCTGTCGCTGGCGGCTAGGATGCACGGGCGGCGGTCGCTGACAAGTTTTTCAGCGCCTGCCCGGAGGAGACCTGTCATCGTCACCATCGCGGAGCCGTCGCCGGCCGTGCCGGAACACCGGCCATTCTATCGGCACCTTTACGTCCAGGTCCTGGTCGCGATCGCGCTTGGCGTTGTCGTGGGTCACTTCTGGCCGGACGCCGGACAGTCGCTCAAGCCGCTCGGTGACGGCTTCATCAAGCTGGTGAAGATGATCATCGCGCCGGTGATCTTCTTCACCCTCGTGACCGGCATCGCCGGCATGAAGGAGATGGCAGCGGTCGGCCGGGTCGCAGGCAAGGCCTTCGCCTATTTCCTGTTCTTCTCGACCCTTGCCCTGATCATCGGATTGATCGTCGCCAATGTCGTGCAGCCGGGCGCGGGGATGAACATCCATCCGGCCAGCCTCGATCAGGGCGCCATCGCCACCTACACCGAGAAAGCGCAGGAAAGCAGCATCACCGCCTTCCTGCTGGAAATCATCCCGACCACCATGGTCTCGGCCCTGACCGAAGGGTCGATCCTGCAGACGCTGTTTGTCGCGATCCTGTTCGGGATCGCTCTGGCGCTGGTCGGCGAGCCGGCTCGTCCGGTCCACGACATGCTCGAGCGGCTGAGCCTGGTCGTGTTCCGCCTGGTCGGCATCCTGATGCGCGCCGCGCCGATCGGTGCGTTCGGAGCGATCGCGTTCACCATCGGCGCCTACGGCATCCAGACCCTCGCCAACCTCGGCATGCTGCTCGCGACCTTCTACCTGACCTCCTTCCTGTTCGTTGCCGTCGTGCTTGGGCTGGTCGCGCGCTTCACCGGCTTCTCGCTGTTCGCGCTGCTGCGCTATCTCAAGGCCGAACTGCTGCTTGTGCTGGGCACCAGCTCTTCGGAAGCCGCGCTTCCCGCGCTGATCGACAAGATGGAACGCGCCGGCTGTTCGCGCAGCGTTGTCGGTCTTGTCGTGCCCACCGGCTATTCGTTCAACCTCGACGGGACCAACATCTACATGACGCTGGCGGCGCTGTTCATCGCGCAGGCGACCAACGTCGACCTGTCGCTGGGCGACCAGATCGCGCTGCTGCTGGTCGCCATGATCAGCTCCAAGGGCGCGGCGGGGGTCACCGGCGCGGGCTTCATCACGCTTGCCGCGACCCTGTCGATCGTGCCGTCGGTGCCAGTCGCCGGAATGGCGCTGATCCTCGGCATCGACCGCTTCATGAGCGAGTGCCGGAGCCTGACCAATTTTATCGGCAATGCCGTCGCCACCATCGTCGTCGCCAAGTGGGACGGAGCGCTCGACCGCGAGCAGCTGCAGGCGGCGCTGGCGGGGAAGGGCACCCGCCCGCCGGCCGGCAAGTCCGAAGCGCAACAGGAAATCGAAGGCGAGCTCCAGGCACTTGGTGCGGCGCCGCAAGACTGAACGGGGAGGAGAACCCATGTCCTACAAAACCTTGCTGCTGGCTACCGTCTTCGGGGCGGCGACCAGCCCTCTGGCGGCACAGACCGCCCCGGCCGCCGCGCCGGTCGCTCCGGCTCCGCAGCCCGTACCCGCACCGGGCGAGGCCGAGCCTTCGGCGGTCAGCCCCACGGGCCAGGTCGACGAAACCGCTCCGCCCGCCGAAGGCGAAGCACCGGCCAACGACATCGTGGTCGTCGGCAGCCGGATCGTCGGGGCGCGGGTCACCGAGGCGCTGCCGGTGATCGTGGTCAGCGAGGACAAGCTCGACGCGATCGGTGCGGTCAGCGGCGACGAACTGATCCGCTCCATCCCGCAGATGGGCGACGTCACCTTCAATCCCGGCAACAATGCGCAGACCAGCAACGCGGCCCGCGGCGACGTCGGCTCGGTCAACCTGCGCTCGCTCGGGGTCGGCAACACCCTGGTCCTGCTCAACGGGCGAAGGGTGGTGACCCACCCGGCGAGCCAGGGCCTGTCCGACACCGGTACGGTGCCGGTGCTGAGCTACAACAGCAACGCCATCCCGACGCTTGGGCTGAGCCGCCTCGAGGTTCTGCTGGACGGCGCCGCGGCGCTGTACGGGTCGGACGCCGTCGCGGGCGTCGTCAATACCGTGCTCAAGACCAATTACGACGGCCTTCGCCTCGAAGCCCAATATGGCGGCGCGGAAGGTACGCACCTGCGCGAGCTACAGGTCGGTGGCGTGTTCGGCCGCAACTTCGCGCGGGGCAACATCACCGCGTCGATCGAATATACCGAGCGCGAGGCGCTGCGCGCGTCCGACCAGGAATTCACCGCCTCGGCCGACCTTCGCCCTCTATTCGCCAACGATCCCGACTTCGGCGGCCTGACCGGTCCCGACACCCGCGCGACCCGCGGCGCCTATCCGGCCCTGCAGGTTCCCGTCACGCAAGGCCGTCCGCGCCGCGGCAGCACCAACCTTACCTCGGCCGCGGGATCCTTCACGGTGCGTCCGGTCCGTTTCGGAGGCTGCACCTACGCGCTGACCACCGACCTCTGCCTCGTCAACACCGCGCTCGCGACCGGCGGCGCCTTCCGCGACATCCGCTACGACACGGCGGTCGGGACCACGGTCTACCCGGCGGTGAAGCGGATCAACGCCTTCGCCGCCGGTCACTATGACCTGACCGACGGGCTCACCCTGTTCAGCGAGCTTGGCTATTATCATTCGGACACCGACCGCATCCAACCGCCGGTGATCAACCTCAACCGGATCACCATCCCGGCGAGCAATTACTACAACCCGTTCGGCCCGACGACGATCAACGGCCAGCCCAACCCGAACCGCATTCCCGGCCTGACCGGCGTCCCCGCCGAGGGCCTCCCGGTGACGCTCACCAACTACCGCTTCGTCGACACCGGCCCCCAGCGTGTCGAGGTCACCGGTGAGCAGCGCCGCGCGCTGATCGGCCTCAAGGGCGAAGCTCTTGGCTTCAAGTGGGACAGCGCGCTGGTCTATTCGGACGCCAAGGCGACCGACTCCTCCTTCGCGGTGCGCAGTTCGGCGCTTCAGCGCAGCCTCGCGCTCAGCACGCCCGACGCCTACAATCCGTTCAACGGCGGCTGCAGCGATACGCCCAGCTTCGGCGACTGCACGCCGAGCAGCCAGGCGGCGATCGATGCGATCGGTTTCCAGCTCGTCCGGCGCTCCAAGACCACGCTCGCGATGGGCGATTTCCGCGCCTCTCGCTCGCGCCTGTTCACGCTTCCGGGCGGCGACGTCGGACTTGCGCTAGGGCTTGAGTTTCGCCGCGAAACCCAGCGCGACGATCGCGATTCGGCAGTCGACGGATCGTCGCCCTTCGTCGACCTCGTGACCGGCGAAATCACGATCAGCGATGCGGCGGCGGTCAGCGATAATCCCGACACCTATGGCAAGCGGAGCGTCGCGGCGGGCTATGCCGAGCTTGCCGTGCCGCTGGTCGCGGAAGGCATGGGCATTCCCCTCGTCCGCCGCCTCGACCTCCAGCTTGCCGGACGGTTCGAACATTACAGCGACTTCGGCAGCGTCGCCCGTCCCAAGGTCGCAGCGGCGTGGGACCTGGTCGACGGCGTGCGCCTGCGCGGCTCCTTCTCCAAGGGCTTCCGGGCGCCCAATCTCGAGCAAGTCAACGCGGTCGAATATGCGCGCCTGTCGACCACCCAGGATTTCATCCGCTGCGAAGCCGATCTTCGCGCCGGGCGGATCACCAGCTTCGGTGGCTGCGGCAACAATGTCGGCTACTCGCGCCGGGTGTCGGGCAATCCCGATCTCCAGCCCGAAAAGAGCACCAACTTCAACCTCGGCACCGTGCTGGAGCCCAAGTTCCTGCCGCGCGAATTGGGCAAGGTGACCTTCACCGCCGACTATTGGTCGATCAAGCAGAAGGGCATCGTCGGGATCCTCGGCAACGACACCGCCATCGCCCTCGACTATCTCCTTCGGCTGCAGGGATCGTCCAATCCCAACGTCGTTCGCGCCGCAGCCAATGCCGACGACATCGCTGCCTTCGCCGGCACCGGGATCACGCCGGTGGGCCAGATCACGGCGGTCAGGGATCAGTTCATCAATCTTCTTCCGCAGACCGTTCGCGGCCTCGATTTCGGCGCCTACTGGACCTCGCCGCGCACCAGCTACGGCCGGTTCGACCTGTCGCTGAACGCCACCCGGCTGATCGAATTCTCGCGGCCCCCGGGCGAGGCGGTCGATGCCCTCGTCGCGGCCCGCCAGCAGGGCCTGATCAATGCTGCCACGCCGCTGCCCGAAACCGAGGATCTGATCGAGGCCAACGGCCGTCCCAAGTGGCGCGCGACCGGTTCGCTGACATGGACGATGGGGCGGTTCCGGATCGGCTCCTTCCTTCGCTACACCGGCGCCGTCGATGAAACCGGCTTTGTCGATGCCAACGGCAATCCGTATCGCGTGAAGTCGCAGCTGACCGCTAACCTGTACGTCGAAACCCGCCTGCTCCTGCGCAAGGAAGGGGCCGATGTCCGGTGGCGGATCGGCGCGCGCAATATCACCGACGAGAAGCCGCCGCTGACGTCCGAAGGCTATCTGGGGTCGCTTTACGTTCCCTATGGGCGCTACCTCTACACCTCGCTCACGACGGAGTTCTGAAGATGAAGGTCGCGGCTGCCGCCCTGGCGATGCTATTGATTGCCGCTCCAGTCGCAGCCGCGGCGCAAACAGCAGGAGCGGCGCCATCGCGCACCATCCTGTTCATCGGCAACAGCTTCACACAGGGTGCCCATTCGGCGGTCCGCAACTGGCGATCGTCGACCGTCACCGATCTGAACCGTGCCGGCTATGGCGGCGTCCCGGCGCTGTTCAAGGCGTTCACCGAGCAGGTCGGGCTCAACTATACGGTGAGCCTCGAGACCCAGGGCGGCAAGTCGCTCGGCTTCCACTATGACGAGCGCCGCGGCCTGTTCGACAAGCCCTGGGACGTGGTCGTGCTGCAGGAATTCAGCACTCTGAACCGGGAACGGCCGGGTGATCCATCGGCCACCGTCACCGATACAAGGCGACTCGCCAGCCTGCTGCAGCGCCGCAATCCCAAGGTGCAGATCGACCTCATGGCAACGTGGAGCCGGGCCGACCTCACCTATCGGCAAAAGTCGCGATGGTCGGGCACGGACATCGCCAAGATGGGCAACGACCTCCTGGCGGCAAGCGAAGAAGTGTGCCGGCAGGTCCCGGCCGTCCGGCAGGTCCTGCCCGTCGGCACCGCCTGGAACCGCGCTTTCACAAGCGGGGTCGCGGACCCCAATCCTTATGACGGGATCGCCTTCGGCACACTCGGGCTATGGGCCTACGACCATTATCACGGCAGCGTGGCGGGCTATTATCTCGAAGCGCTGGTCGTGTTCGGGGCGATCACCGGCGTCGATCCCGTGACCTTGGGCAAGGACGAGCGCGCCGCCGACGAACTCGGCCTGAGCGACCGCCAGGCCGTCGCGCTTCAGACTGTGGCGAGGGACGAACTCGCCAGCCGGCGCGGCGGAAAGTGCATGATCTCGGTGCGCTGAGCAGGCGGCAGGAAGCCGCCCGAACAACTGCAGGCGACTTGCCTAGGGCCTGTTCGCGCCGATCAGTTCGCCAATGCTTGCGGCCAGCCCGTCGAGTGAGAACGGCTTGGTGATCAGCGACATGCCCGGCGCGAGGAAATCGGTCTGCGTTGCAGCGTCCCGGTCGTAGCCGGTGATGAACAGGATCGGCAGGTCCGGGCGATGCCGCCGCGCGGTGTCGGCCAGCTCGCGCCCGTTGATGCCGGGCATGCCGACGTCGGAGATCATCAGGTCGATCGGCTGTCCAGAGGCCAGCACCGGGAGCGCTTCGGCCGGATCGGCGATCTCGATCGCCTCGTAGCCAAGTTCTTCGAGAACCTCGCGGACCAGCATGCGCACCGCATCCTCGTCCTCGACCAGCAGCACGCGCTGGCCCGCGCCCTTGTGCGCCGGGGCCGACACTTGGTCGTCGGCGACCGGCGCGGTCCGCGTCGTCGGGAGGTAGAGATCAATGGCGGTCCCGCTTCCCGGGCGGCTGTCGATCCGGACGGTGCCGCCGCTCTGCTGCGCGAAACCATAGACCATCGACAGGCCCAGCCCGGTTCCCTGTCCCAATGGCTTGGTCGTGAAGAAGGGCTCGAACACCCGCTCGACAATCTCGGGCGGCATTCCACCGCCGGTGTCAGCAACCGAAATGAGCAGATATTCGCCCGCACCGTCGATGGCTGCGACCCTGGCCGGATCGGCGAGGCTGGCCGAGATCACCAGCTCGCCGCCATCGGGCATCGCATCGCGGGCATTGACCGCGAGGTTGAGAACGGCGTTCTCAAGCTGGTTGGAATCGGCCAGCGCGTGGGGAAGATCGTCGGCGATGGCGAGCCGCAGCGTCACGCTTTCCGGCAAGGCATGGGTGACCAGCTGCGCCACCGACTGGATCACGGCGGCGACGTCGAGCGCACGCGGTTCAAGCGGTTGCCGGCGGGCAAAGGCGAGCAACCGGTGGGTGAGGGCGGCAGCGCGCTCCGCCGATCCCAGGGCCGTCTCGAGGTAACGTTCGAGACCGTCGAAGCGATTGTCGGCGATCCGGCGGCGCATCATGTCGAGCGAGCCGATGATCCCGGTCAGCATGTTGTTGAAGTCGTGCGCGATGCCGCCCGTCAGCTGGCCGATCGCTTCCATCTTCTGGCTTTGGCGCAGCGACGCCTCGGCCCGTTCGCGTTCGGCCACTTCCTCCTGCAGACGTTGCAAGGCCCGGTGCAGTTCGGCGGTACGCTCGCGGACCTGCCCTTCGAGCTGGTCGGCGGACTGGGAAAGGGCGATCCGCTGCTTGTGCAGATCGACGAACACGCCAACCTTGCTGCGCAGGATGTCGGCTTCGATCGGCTTCTGGATGAAGTCGACCGCGCCCGCTTCATAGCCACGAAAGCGGCGCTGGGTGTCGCCGCTGCCGGCAGTGACGAAGATGATCGGCACCCGGCGTGAGCGTTCGCTGCCGCGCATGAACTCGGCGAGTTCGAACCCGTCCATCCCCGGCATCTGGACGTCGAGCAGCGCCAGCGCGACGTCGTGCTTGAGGAGGAGTTCGAGCGCTTCCTCGCCCGACCGCGCGTGCAGCAGGGTGAGGTCATCGGACTTGAGCAGCGCCGCCAGCGACAGCAGATTCTCTTCGAGGTCGTCGACGATCAGGAGTGGGACGGGCGCAACGGGACCGGTCATTGGGCGGCCACGCTGATTAACGCTTCGCAAATGGCGTCAAGCGACAGGGCCCTCGCGGCGGGACAATGGGCGAGGGCGGCTGCCGGCATGGTCGCCGCATAGGCGGTCGCGGGGTCCTCGACCAGCACGCTTCCCCCCTGCGCCACAATCTGTGCAGCGCCGCGCGCTCCGTCCTCGTTGGCGCCGGTCAGGACGATGCCGAGCAGGGCAGGGCCGAAGCTGTCTGCCGCGCTTTCGAACAGCACGTCGATCGACGGGCGGGAATAGAGCACCGGCTCGTCCGCCGACAGCGCGACGCTTCCGCCCGGCTCCACCAGCAGGTGATAACCGGGCGGCGCAAAGTAGATGGTGCCGGGGGCAAGCATCTCCTTGTCGTCGGGTTCGACCACCGCCATCGCGCACTTGGTCGAGAACAATGTCGTCAGGCCCGACGGCGCGGACGGCACGTGCACCACGACCAGAACGGGAAGCGGGTAATCGGCCGGCAGTCGCGGCAGGATTTCCGACAGGGCCTGCACCGCGCCGGCGGATGCACCGATGACCACTGCCGCGACCGGCTCGGCGCTCATGCCTCGCCCCGCTGGTAGATCTTCTCCTCGCGCACGAAGTCGGTGAAGGCAGCTGCATGCTCGGAGAAGCGCAGCGTTTCCTTGGAACCGAGCCCGAGGAATCCGCGGCGCGTCAGCGAATCCCGGAACAGCCCAACCGCGCGGTCCTGAAGGGTGCGGTCGAAATAGATCATGACGTTGCGGCACGACACCAGCTGGCACTCGGTGAAAACTTCGTCGGTGACGAGGCTATGGTCGGAGAAGACCACCTGCGCGCGCAGCTTCTTGTCGAACACCGCCCGGCCGTAGGCGGTGGTGTAATAATCGGCGAGCGAGGTCTTGCCGCCGGCCTGCTGGTGGTTGCGGGTGAACGCGGCGATCCGGTCCAGCGGATACACCCCGCTCCGCGCCACTTCGAGCGCGCCCGGATTGATGTCGGTGGCATAGATCATGGTGCGGTCGAGGAGGCCTTCCTCGAGCAGCATGATGGCAAAGGAGTAAACTTCCTCCCCATGGCTGCAGCCCGCGATCCAGATCTTGAGCGAGGGGTAGGTGCGAAGATGGGGAACGACCCGTTCGCGCATCGCCTTGAAGTAGCCGGGATCGCGAAACATCTCGCTGACCTGCACGGTCAGGTAATCGAGCAGCGGCCCGACCATCGCCTCGCTGTGAAGCACCTTTTCCTGCATTGCCGAGAAGGTCGCGAAGCCAAGTTGTTCGCGGGCCTGCCGCAGGCGGCGCTTGATCGACGATTTGGCATAGTGGCGGAAGTCGAAATGATAACGCTGGTAGAGCGCTTCCAGCAGGAGCTGGATCTCGATGTCCTCGACCGGTTCGGCGGGTGCCTCGTTCACCGCGGCATCCACACCCGGACGAGGGACAGCAATTTGTCGACGTCGAGCGGTTTGGCCATGTAATCGCTCGCCCCGGCCGCCAGGCACTTCTCCTGGTCGTCGGGCATCGCCTTGGCGGTCAGCATGATGATCGGCAGCTTGCCCCAGCGATGATCGGCGCGGATCTTCTGGGTGGCCTCGAGCCCGTCCATCACCGGCATCATCACGTCCATCAGCACCAGGTCGATGCCGTCCGAATCCGGGCCGGCTTTGGCGAGGGCGTCGAGCGCTTCCTGCCCGTTACGCGCGATCGCCACCTTGGCGCCGCGCGGCTCGAGGATGTTGGTCAGGGAGTAGACGTTGCGGACGTCGTCCTCGACCACCAGGATGGTCTTGCCCTCCAGCAGTGCGTCGCGGTGGCGGGCCTGCCGGATCATCTTCTGCTGTTCAGGCGGAAGCTCCGACACGACCTGGTGGAGGAACAGGGTAACCTCGTCGAGCAGGCGCTCGGGCGACTTGGCGCCCTTGATGATGATCGAGCTCGAGTAACGGCGCAGCTTCTGCTCGTCCTCCTGGCTGAGGTCGCGGCCGGTGTAGACGATCACCGGCGGGAAGCTGTGCTCGCCGTCCTTACTGAGCGTTTCGAGCAGCGAATAGCCCGATGCATCGGGGAGCGACAGGTCGAGGACCATGCAGTCAAAGGTCTGTTCGCTGAGCAGCTTGAGGCATTCGGCAGCGGTACCGACCCCGACCGTTTCGATCTCCGGTCCGGCCAGGAGCTTGCCGACGGCCTCGCGCTGGAGGTCGTCGTCTTCCACGATCAGGACGCGCCGCACGGACCGGGTCAGCTGCGCCTCGAGCGTTTCCAGCGCGTGGGCCAGCTCCTCGCGCTTCACGGGCTTTACCAGATACCCCATCGCTCCGAGCGAGAAAGCGGTCTGGGTCTGGTCGCTGGCCGAGATGACGTGGATCGGGATGTGCCGGGTCGCGTCTTCGCGTTTCAGGCGGTCGAGCACCGCGAGCCCTGACTGATCGGGCAGGCCGAGGTCGAGGACGATCCCGCTGGGCTTGTGCTCGCGCGCCAGTTCGAGCGCTTCCTCGGCGGTTCCGGCGACCAGCGTCTGGAACGACGCTTCGCGTGCGATGTCGCGGACGATGCCGGCAAAGGTGCGGTCGTCCTCCACGATCAGCAGGACGCGGTTGCCGCTTCCGCTGCCGAGGTGATCGCGGTCGTCGTCGAGCGGTGCCGCGCGGACCGCCTTGCGCCGCGGGGTCGCCGGCTTCGGCGCGGCAAGCGGCGCTTCGCTGGGCTTTGCGACGGGCGCGGGCTGCGGCCGGTCGGCGACCAGCGATGGGTCATACTCCGCCGGAATGGTGACGGTGAAGCTGCTGCCGGTGCCGGGCTCGCTCTTGAGGGCAATCGTCCCGCCCAGCAGCCGGGCCAGTTCGCGCGAGATCGAAAGGCCGAGGCCAGTTCCGCCGAACTTGCGGTTGATCGCGCCGTCGGCCTGGCGGAACGCTTCGAAGATCGCCTGCTGCTGCTCGGGCGCGATGCCGATGCCGGTGTCGGTCACGGTCAGCGCGACGCGGTCGCCGCCCGCTTTGGCGATGGCCAGCGTAACCTTGCCCTGTTCGGTAAACTTGAAGGCATTGGCGAGAAGGTTCTTGAGGATCTGTTCCAGCCGCTGGCGATCAGACACGATGCTTGCTGGCGCTTCGTCGGCGATCTCGATGTCGAACGACAGGTCGCGCTCGGACGCGATCGGGTCAAACGTCCGCTGCAGGTCCTTGACCAGGCGGGAAACGGCGACGTCCTCGGGACGGATCTCGACATGGCCAGCCTCGATCTTCGACAGGTCGAGAATGTCGTTGATGAGGTTGAGGAGGTCGTTGCCCGACGCCTGGATCGTGCGGGCATATTGCGCCTGCTCGTCGGTCAGGTTGCCATTGGGATTGTCGCCCAGAAGCTTGGACAGGATGAGCAGCGAGTTGAGCGGCGTGCGCAGCTCGTGGCTCATGTTGGCGAGGAAGTCGGACTTGTACTGGCTGGCCTGCTCGAGCTCGCGGGCCTTGAGCTCGACCGCGGCGCTCGAGCGGGCGATGTCGTCGCGCTGTGCTTCGAGCAATTGCGCCTGCTCTTCCAGCTGGCTGTTGGTCTGCTCCAGCTCGACCTGCTGCTGTTCGAGGCGAACCGCCGATTCTTTCAGTGCCCGGCCCTGTTCCTCGAGCTCCTCGTTGGAGACCTTGAGCTCCTCGCTCTGGACCTGCAATTCCTCCGACTGGCGCTGGCTTTCCTCCAGCAGGGTCTGGAGCTCGGTGCGATATTTGGCCGATCGAAGCGCCGTCCCGGCCGGCTGGGCGACCTGAGACAGGAGGTCGAGCACCGGCGCGTCGACTTCCTTGAGAAAGCCGAATTCGACCACGGCATTAACGATTCCGTCGGCCCGAAGCGGAGTGATCACCAAGTGCCGCGGCATATCGCGGCCAAGTGCGGAGCCGATCGCGAGATAGCCTTCGGGGATGTCGTCGATGACCATCGGCGAATCCTCCGCCGCGACCCGGCCAAGCAGGCCCTCGCGCAAGGCGAAGCGCTCGGTGACCTTGGCTTCCGACGGCACGCCGAGCATCGCCATCCGTTCGAACACGCCATGCTCGCCCTTGAACAGGACGCACGCCTGGGCGCCGGTATAGGCCGTCAGGAAGTCGACGATGTCGCCGCTCAATTCCCGCACCGTCTTGTCGCCGAGCATGACCTTGCTCAGCCCCACGACACCCGACTGTAGCCAGGCCTGGCGGCGGCGGGCAAGCATGGTGCGGTGGGTGAGGGCGCCGATCGCAAGGGTCAGGCCGATCCCCAGCAGGGTCGCGAGGATCGCGCTGAACGTCGCCGTCCGGAAGGCCGCGTCACGCCGCGCCAGCACCGTCACGCGGGTCTGCCTTTCTTCCGCGCGAAGCTGGCCGATCTTGGACCGGACCGCGTCCATCTCGGCTTTCTCGCGATCAGGATCGATGGCTGCCAGGGTGGTCGCAAGGTCTTCGCGCTGCCGAAGGGCGATGGAGCTGGCAAGGCCCGCGAACTTGGTTGCGACCTGCGGGCGGAGCGAGCGCAGATTGGCCTGCTGGGCGGGATCGTCGCGGGTCAGGCGATCGAGGTTCTGGAGGATGGCGGCACTGCGGGCCTCGGCATCGCGATAAGGCTGCAGGTAGGATGGTTCGCCAGTCAGCAGGAACCCGCGTTGTCCGGTTTCCGCGTCCTGCATCGCCGACAGCAGGTCACCGAGGCCGGTGATGATCTCGTGCGTTCCGGTGACCCGCTCGGTTTCGGCCCGCACCGACTGGATATTGAGATAGGTCACCGTCCCGGTGATGAGAAAGAAGGCAAGCGCCGTAATCACGCCGATCAGCGTGCCGATGTTCGACCTCGCGACGGAGGCAGCCTTTTCATTCTTGCTCATGGGTCGTGACATCTTCCCGGTAACTGACGGGCACGGCGTTTCCATGCCGAGCCGAGTTCCGCAACCCGTAATGCGGGCCAGGTGCAGTTCGGATCGCTTCGGCTGGGCAATCGATCGTCGGCTGGGGGCAGGTTTCAGGCCTCTGGACCGTTTGACCCCCTGCAGGTTGCCATGCCGTCGTTACAGGCTGGCATATTCCCTGCGGGCATAAGCGAGGGCCTGCTCGACCCGGTCGCACCAGGCGGCAATCCCGGCGTCGTCGGCCAGCAAGTCCTGGCGGATCTCGATCTCGGCGTAGGGCAGCCGCCGCTCATAGGCGTGGGTGGGAATGGTGTAGTCGATGATGTCCATCGAATAGGGCTCGTTGTCGCCCGCCATCAGGTCCGGGTCCTGGGCGAAGAAGGCGAGCATGGCGCGCGCGAAGCGGCTGTCGCCGGCATCGTGGAGGATCCCGACCTTCCACGGCCGGTCGATCCCGCGCATCGACGGGGTAAAGCTGTGCAGCGCGATGAGGAAGGTTTCCTGCCCCGCCGCCAGCCGCCGCTCGATATCGTCGGCGATCGCTGCCTGATATGGTGCGTGAATGGCTTCTGCCCGCGCCGCTGCCCCGGCCCCGTCCAAAGCGGCGTTGAGGGCGATCGCGGTGCCGTCGCTGACCGGCGGGATCGAATCGGGGGCGCCGGGGCGCCGGTTGCAGTCGATCACCAGCCGCGAATAAGTCTGGTGGATGAAGGTGGCGTCGAGCCGCTCGGAAAGCGCGGTGCCGAGGGCGGCAATCCCGATGTCCCAGGCGATGTGGCGGGTGCGCTCTCCCTCGTCCAGGCCAAGATCGGCCATGCCGCGGGGAATGAGATTACCGGCATGATCGCCAAGCAGCAGGAACGGCGAGGGGGCCGCGGGGTTCAGCACATTGACGGGTGGCGGCTCATCGGCAGCCAAGATAGGAGAGTCGGGTGACGTTGCCACGGTGGGCCGATTTTGCATGACGATCCTGACTATCTCTCATGTGACGCGCTACACCTACCGGCAGCCCGTGTCGTTCGGGGAGCATCGTATATTTGTGCGTCCCCGCGAAAGCTATGACCAGCATCTCCTCGAGGCGCGGCTGGACATCACGCCCGAGCCCGCCGAGCTGCGCTGGACGCAGGACGTGTTCGGCAATTCGCTCGCCCTTGCCACCTTCAATCGCCGGGCCAAGGAGCTTCGGATCGATAGCTGGATCCGCATGAAGCACGATCCGCTGCTGACCGAGGAGGTCGAGATCGAGCCTTATGCCAGGCGGTATCCCTTCGGCTATGCGCCCGACGACCTGCCCGACCTGCTGCGCTCAATGGAGCGCCAGCATCACGATCCCGAGCGCATCCTCGATCACTGGGCCCGCAATTTCGTCAAGAAGAGCACCGAAACCGACACCCTGGCCATGCTGACTGCCATGACCAGGGCGATCCGCCGCGATTTCACCTATCTGCCGCGCGCCGAGAAGGGGACCCAGACCCCGATCGAAACCCTCCAGAAGGGGCAGGGGACCTGCCGTGACTTTGCGGTGCTGATGATCGAGGCCTGCCGCGCGCTGGGACTCGCCGCCCGCTTTGTCTCCGGCTATCTCTATAATCCCAAAGGAAGTTCGGGGCGTATCGGGGGTGGCAATACACATGCGTGGGTCCGGATCTTCCTGCCAGGTTCGGGCTGGGTCGAATTCGATCCGACCAACGGCATCGTCGGGAACGCGGGATTGATCCGCGTCGCGGTTGCCCGAGATCCGGCCCAGGCGATTCCCATCTCCGGCACGTGGAGCGGGTTTCCCGCCAGCGACCTTGGAATGGAAGTCACCGTTGACGTCACCCTTGATGAACTCGTCCAGCCCATCACCCCGGCGATCCGCGCCGCTGCCCTGAGAAAGTAAATCTGAATGTTGATTCGCGCCGGCTACGATATCCGTTTCACCTGCCGCCAGCCGACGCCGATGATGGCCCTGCTCGGGGTCCATGAATCGCGGCACCAGGACCTGCGCACCAAGCCAAGGCTGGCAAGCGACCCGGCGATCCCGATGCACGACTACAGGGACGGGTTCGGCAACGTCGCGACCCGCTTCGTCCTTCCCGAGGGCGAAACCCTGCTGTCCAATACCTTCGTCATCGAGGACAGCGGCGAGCCGGATCGCGTTTCGCCCGGCGCCATCCAGCATCCGGTCGAGGAGCTGCCCGACGACGTCCTCGTCTACCTGCTGGGCAGCCGATATTGCGAGACCGATCGCCTGTCGGACACCGCCTGGGGGCTGTTCGGCCATGTCGAGCCGGGCTGGACCCGGCTGCAGGCGATCCTCGACTTCACGCATCGCCAGATCGAGTTCGGCTACCAGCATGCGCGTTCGACCAAGACCGCCTGGGACGCGCACCAGGAACGGCGGGGCGTGTGCCGCGACTATGCCCATCTCGCGATCGCGCTGTGCCGCTGCATGAACATCCCGGCGCGCTATTGCACCGGCTTCCTGGGCGAGATCGGCGTACCCAAGGCCGACGCGCCGATGGATTTCTCGGCCTGGTTCGAAGCCTATCTGGGCGGCGAATGGCACACGGTCGATGCCCGTCACAACTTCCCGCGGATCGGCCGAATCCTGATGGCACGCGGACGCGACGCCACCGATTGCGCGCTGACCACCGCCTTCGGCTCGGCGATCCTGACCGGGTTCGACGTCCACACCGACCTGGTCGACAGCATTGACTAATCCCCTGCTCGAGCAATGGGCCGGGCCGGCGGGGTCGCCCGACTTCGCGGCCTTTCGTGCCGAGCATTTCCTCCCTGCGATCGAGACGGGCATTGGGCTGAGCCGCGCTGAGATCGCCGCGATCACCGACAATGCCGCCGTCCCCGATTTCGACAACACCGTCGCCGCGCTGGAGCGGTCGGGCGCGGTATTGGCACGGGTCCGCCGGGTGTTCTGGATGCTCGCCTCGGCCCAGGCGGACGAGGGCATTCACGCGATCGAGGCCGAGGTGTCGGCGCGGTTGACGGTATGGGGAACCGAGGTCAGCCAGAACGCCGCCCTGTTCGCCCGGGTCGCCGCGGTGTGGCAGATCCGCGGCAACCTGCCCGCCGAACAGGCGCGCCTGGTCGACAACAGCTACAAGGGCTTCCTCGCCGGCGGTGCGGCGCTCGACCCCGCGGCCAAGCGCCGGCTGGCCGAGATCAGCGAGCGGCTCGGCGCGCTCGGAGTGACGTTCGGCCAGAATGTCCTTGCCGCGACCAATGCCACCGAGATCATCGTCGACGAGGCCGATGCCGGAGGGATTCCGGACGACCTGCGCGCCGGTGCTCTCGCGGCTGCAGCGAAGAAGGGCCTCAAGGGCCAGCTCCTGTTCGGGCTCGACCGTGGCACTTACGAAGGGCTGCTGACCTTCGCCGATGCGCGATCGGTTCGCGAGCGGGTGTGGCGCGCCTTCACCGGGCGCTGCCAGTCGGAGCCCCACGACAATTATCCGATCATCGCCGAGATCGTCGCGCTTCGCGACGAAAAGGCGCGGCTGCTCGGCTATGCGACCTATGCCGACTTCGCGCTGGAGGACGCGATGGCGAAGACGCCTGCGGCCGCGGAAGGACTGATGGACCGGGTCTGGCGGCCCGGGCTCCTTCAAGCCGAAAAGGAAGCAGCGGCGCTTCAGCAGATCATCGATCGCGACGGCGGCGGCTTCACCCTCGCGGCATGGGACTGGCGCTATTTCTCCGACCGGGTACGGCGCGAACGTTATGCATACGATGCGGGCGCCATCCGCTCGCATCTGTCGCTGGGCAAGGTCCGCGCGGCAGCCTTTGCCGCTGCCGGACGCCTCTACGGGCTGCATTTCACCCGCCGGCCCGACGTGCCCGTCTATCATCCCGACGTCTGTGCCTGGTCGGTCGACAATGACGACGGCACGCCGCTGGGCCTGCTCTTCACCGATTATCTCGCGCGTCCTGAAAAGCATGGCGGGGCGTGGATGGGCAGCTTGCGGGTGCAGGAAAAGATCGACGCGCCGGTCCGCCCGATCGTCTACACGGTCGCCAACTTCACCCGCGCCGAGCGGGAAGACGATGCGCTGCTGTCGCTCGACGAGGCGCGCACCCTGTTCCACGAATTCGGCCACGCGCTGCACGCCCTGCTGTCGGACGTCACCTATCCGAGCCTTGCCGGGACGGCGGTCGCGCGTGACTTCGTCGAGTTTCCGAGCAAGCTGATGGAGCATTGGGTGGCCTCGCCCGAGGCGTTGCGCGGTTTCGGCATCCCCGCCGATCTCGCCGATGCCGTCGCCCGCGCCGAAACCTTTGGACAGGGGTTCGCAACGGTTGAATTCCTCGCTTCGGCGATCGTGGACCTGAAGCTCCACGTCGCCCAGCCGCCGCCGACCGACATCGCGGCGTTCGAGCGCGACACGCTGGCCGCGCTCGCCATCCCCGAGGCGATCGGGATGCGCCACCGGCTGGCCTATTTCACCCATGTCTTCGACGGCGGCTATGCCAGCGCTTATTACAGCTACCTGTGGGCCGAAGTGCTCGACGCCGACGTGTTCGAGGCGTTCACCGCGACGGGCAACCTGTTCGACCGCGAGCTTGCCGACCGCCTTCGGCGCGAGGTCTTGGCGCAGGGCGATGCGCGCGACCCGATGCAGTCATTCACCGCCTTCCGCGGACGTGAGCCCGATGAAGCCGCGCTGCTGCGCGCGCGGTGCCTGGCCTGACCATGGCCGCGCGCAAGGCCTTTGACGAACTGTGGGGGCAGGGCTCCGGCGAGACCGCTCGCCCGGGCTTCGAGCAACTGGGCGACTGGCTTCAGAACACCCCCGTCGCCGAACTGGCGCGGCGGCAGGCTACGGCCGAAGCCGCGTTCCGAAGCCTTGGCATCACGTTCAGCGTCTATGGCGACGAACAGGCGGGCGAGCGGATCATCCCGTTCGACATCATCCCGCGGTTGTTCACCGCCGCCGAATGGGACAAATTGTCGCTCGGGCTCGAACAACGCGTCCGCGCGCTCAACGCGTTCGTCGCCGATGTCTACGGCCCGCGCCACATCCTCAAGGACAAAGTCGTTCCCGAGGATGTCATCCTCGGCAACCCGCAATTCTGCATCCCCGCCAACGGCGCCGTGCCCCCGCACGGGATCTACACCCATATCTGCGGGATCGACATCGTCCGCACCGGTGCCGACGACTTCTTCGTCCTGGAGGACAATGCGCGGACGCCGTCGGGCGTGTCCTACATGCTCGAAAACCGCGAAGCGATGCTGCGGCTCTGCCCCGAGCTGTTCGCTCAGCTCGCTGTGAAGCCGATCGACACCTATCCCGACCTGTTGCGCGACATGCTCTATTCGGTCGCTCCGCGCGGGTCGCAGGAGCCGGTCTGCGTGCTGCTGACGCCGGGCCACTACAACAGCGCCTTTTACGAACACAGCTTCCTTGCCGACAGCATGGGGATCGAGCTGGTCGAGGGCCGCGACCTCGAGGTTGCGGACGACATGGTCTACATGCGCACCATCGAAGGGCCGGTGCGGGTCGACGTCATCTACCGCCGGATCGACGACGCCTTCCTCGATCCGTTGGTGTTCAATCCGAACAGTGGGCTTGGCGTGCCCGGACTGATGGCCGCCTATCGCGCGGGCAATGTGACCATCGTCAACGCGCCCGGCACCGGGATCGCCGACGACAAGGCGGTCTACAGCTTCATGCCCGAGATAGTCCGTTACTACATGGGCGAGGAGGCACGGCTGCCCAATGTCGAGACGTTCCGCTGCCGCGATCCCGAGGCGCTACGCTACACGCTCGATCATCTCGAGCAACTGGTAGTGAAGCTGGTCGACGGCTCGGGCGGCTACGGGATGCTGGTCGGCCCGACCGCGTCCAAGCAGGAGATCGCCGACTTCCGGGCCGCGCTGATCGCCGAGCCGCAGCGCTACATCGCCCAGCCGACCCTAGCGCTGTCGACCGTCCCGACTCTGACCGATGCCGGGGTCGCCCCGCGCCACGTCGATTTCCGCCCGTTCATCCTGAGCGGCGCCGAGCGGGTCACCATCGTGCCCGGTGGCCTGACCCGCGTCGCGTTGGAAAAGGGCTCGCTGGTGGTCAACTCGAGCCAGGGCGGCGGCACCAAGGACAGCCTGATCATCGCCGCACCCGACAAAGCGGACAAGGAGGAGCAGCATGCTCTCCCGTACAGCCGCTAACCTTTATTGGATCGGGCGCTACATGGAGCGCGCCGAGTTCACGACCCGGCTGATCGAGGCGACCTTGCGCCTGTCGTCGCTGTCCTATGGCGCCGATGCCGCCAGCGCGACGTGGGAAAGCGCCCTTGCGGTGGTCGGACGCGGGCCCGCGCCCGGCGAAACCGCGTCGCCGGGCGCGACGACGTTCAATGTCTGCCGGACGCTTGCCCTCGACCTCGACAATCCCAATTCGATCCGCGCCTGCCTGTCCCGCGCCCGCGATAATGCGCGCTCGGCCCGCAATGCGCTGTCATCGGAAGTGTGGCAGGCGATCAACCGCGCCTGGCTCGATGTCGGGGACCGCACCAGTCCCGGCGGTATCCAGAACACGCTTGCCTTGGTCGATACGCTCAAGGCGAACAGCCGCGGGTTCGAAGGCGCGCTTGCACGCATGCTGCGCCACGAGGGCTTCTGGTTCATGCGCCTCGGCTCGGCGGTCGAGCGCGGGGACAACAGCGCACGCCTGCTCGACGTCAAATATTACCTCCTGCTGCCCAAAGGCCAGAAGGTCGGCGGCGTGCTCGACCACGACCAGTGGACCGCGATCCTGCAGACGGTGTCGGCCCGCAACGCTTACCGGCTCTTCTATCACGACACCCCCAAGCCGTGGCTGGTCGCCGACCTGCTGCTGTTCCGCAGCGAATTGCCGCGCTCGATCGTCGGTTCCTCGGCCGAGGTGGTCGACCTGCTGGCCGAGATCGGCGGGCGCACCGGACGGCAGGGAGAAGCCGACCGGCTTGCGCGCCTGCGCCATTCGCGCCTTGCCGAAACCAACATCGACGAGGTGTTCCGCAGCGGCCTGCACGAATTCCTCAAGGATAGCATTGCTGAGAATGCGCAGATCGACACCGCCATCTCGCATCAGTTCCGCTTCCCCTGATGCGCCTGACGATCAACCATCGCACGCGCTATCGCTTCTCCCGGCCGCTGACCAATGCGGTGCAGATATTGCGCCTGACCCCCCTCAGCTGCCTCAATCAGACCGTCCTCGACTGGCGCATCGACGTCGATTGCGACGCCCGCCTGCGCGAATCCCGCGACGGCTACGGAAATTGCGTCACCGCCCTGTACGTCGACGATCCCGTCACCAGCCTGACGATCACCGCCAATGGCGAGGTCGTCACCGATGATCGCGCGGGCGTGGTGTCGGGGCTTCCGAGCGACTTGCCGCCGGGGGTGTTCCTTCGTCCGACAGCGCTGACCACCCCCGACGAAGCGCTGCGCGATTTCGCGGCGGAGATCGCGGCCAGAGTGCCCAATCCGCTTGCTCGCCTCCATACGCTCAGCGCCAGCCTGTCCGAGCGGATGCAATTCGAAATCGACACCTCGATCGTCTCGACCACCGCCGCGGACGCGTTCGAGGCCGGGCGCGGGGTGTGCCAGGATTATGCTCACATCTTCATCGCCGCTGCGCGCGAGGGCAACATCCCCGCCCGTTACGTGTCGGGCCATCTGTATCGGCGCGACGGAGCGGGGGATCAGCCGGCCAGCCACGCCTGGACCGAAGCCTGGGTCGATGACCTGGGCTGGGTCGCCTTCGACCCGACTAACGGCATTTGCGCCGACGACGCTTATGTGCGGGTCGCTTCCGGACTCGACTTCACCGATGTGTCTCCGATCGTCGGCGCTCGGCGCGGCGGCGGCGAGGAGCAGATGACGGTCGAGGTCCGCGTCACCAATGCGGCGCGCCGGCGACAGTCACAACGGCAGGGATCGCGCGGTTCCTGGCAAGAGCAGTCGCAAGGCTGACCTTTCTTCCCGTCCGGCAGGCCGGGGCCCCAGCGTCCGTCAGCGCTCCACGAAGGCATATTTTTGCTGGCCATCCGGCGCGGTGACGAGATCGCCTCGTTAGCGCGGACCTGAGAAGCTCGTCGGCAACCACGCAGACGAATTGATGGTGACCCCTACGGGACTCGAACCCGTGTTTTCGCCGTGAGAGGGCGAAATCCCAGACGTCTATGGACAAGGGCGGACGCGTATGGATTACCGAAAAACCGGGAAAAACTTATGGACTCATGCCGATGCCGGCTGCTAATCTCAGTAACAGATATAACCGAAGTATTACCGAAGTTTGGAGCTTTGAGGTATGGGGCGTGCCGTCCGCGATCACCGGCTCGAGAGCCGCAGCGCTCGACTGAAGCTGCCGTCACGTAACGAGCCTCACTGGCGCCTCATCAGCGAAGGCTTTCACATCGGCTACTTCAAGGGAAAGCGTCTGGGTAAGTGGGTATGCCGCTATCGCGCTCCAGGATCGAGCGGCTCCTATGTCAAATCCACTCTCGGCGAAGCGGACGACATTTCGGACGCGAACGGGTCCACTATCCTCTCCTTTGCTCAAGCACAGGAGGCAGCTCGCGAATGGCTCGCTTACCAAGATACCGATGAGGCTAAGGCTGGGCCGCTTACCGTCGGGCAGATTCTCGATGATTACCTGAAGGGATTCACTGGAAAGGGCATTGTCGACACTCGGTCGCGGGTAGAGGCGATCATTCGCCCTCACTTCGGTGAGCTCGACGTTCGAGATCTTACAACAAAGTTGATCCGTGACTGGCACGAAGCTCGTGCCAGGACGCCTGCCAAACTCCGCACGGGGAAGAATGCAAAGCAAGCAAACACGAGACCGGCGAACGATGCCGAGGCGATACGGAAGCGGCGCTCGACGGCGAACCGAGACCTGACTGTACTCAAAGCAGCGCTCAACCGAGCCGCTGACGATAACGAGTGGATGCGCCGAGACGTGTGGGGGAATGTAAAGCCTTTCCCGAGTGTCGATGTAGCGCGCCGACGCTTTCTGTCCGGAGAGGAGTTCACCCGCATCGTTACCGCGACGGACGAGGAGTTCCGTCCCATGGTTGCGGCGTCTCTGCTTACTGGCGGTCGGTATAGCGAACTGCGGCACACGAAAGTTCGAGACTATGACCGGGAGTCCGCGACTTTATGGTTGGCTGAGACAAAGGATGCCGCGAACCCCCGCGCGGCTTATTTGGACGCGGAAGGTGTAGCGCTGCTCGAGGAGATGATCGCCGGAAAGGATTTCGACGATCTCATCTTTCAGCGTCCGGACGGAGGTCAATGGATGCCTTCCCAACAGGGCCGGTTTGTGGCTCGAGCATACAAGGCTGCGAAGCTTCAAAAGCTTACTTATCATGACCTACGTCGCAGTTACGGAGCACGCCTGGCACGGCAAGGAGTACCCCTTGGGATCATCGCTGAGGCTCTGGGGCACAAGGATGAACGGATCACACGCAAACATTATGCTCACCTCGTACCGTCCCATGTTTCGGAGACGGTGCGTAAGGCAATTAGTGGCCTTGGGGTGATCGCTTCCAGCTAGCGTGAAGAGACGCATGGCGCCACGCTTCAACTAAGAATCGTTGATTGGACCCCCTTTGACTGAAATAGCTCCCGATGCAGTCGGACCAACGCTTACATGGGTGCGGGAGCTTGAGAGAGCAGTCCATTCGCAGCTTGGGTCAGGCATTGCGGTCAGCGAGCACGAGCTTGCAGAGGGTCTCGCACCGCTTCGGACGAGCGATGAGAAAACCCACGCTCTACTCGATGAGCTTTGGGGTATCTTCCGTCTCTACCAAGCCGCGAAGATCACCCATGAAGTGAAAGAGAAAAGGTTTGAGAACCGTCTTCATGATGCTCGAGAGAGCTGCGAGACCCTTCTGGAGTCTCTGGGCTTCCACGAAGACGAGGCGGTAGATCAGTCGATTGTGAGACTGCACAGTCTTGGGATGGTCCGCAATATCCCAGATCCGTGCGAAGCGGTCGCAAAGTTCGATCGGCATCTGGAATGGCTAAGCGAGCTCGAAGCAAGACTCGACCCGAACTCTAGGCCGGCCAATATCGAACTGACGCATGATGCCATTGAGGAATGGTCAGGCACGGCGTGGCAGAGCGCCAAAGGTATCTTGGAAGCTCTGGGCTACGATCCTGAAAAGACTTACCACAAATACGATGAGCGTTTGAGCCTCCTTGGTGTCGATGGCAGCCTATCGTCGTATCCGAACCAAGAGCTATCGTCCCCCGGCTATCTCCGCTGGATCTCGGATCTCTTGGTTCGTTTAAGACGCGCCGCCAGAGTTCAGGCAAGACAACAAGAAAACCTAACTGGCCGGAAGGATCATCAACGGTTCCTTCGGGGACGCCTGGCAGAGTGCTACAAAAAGTTTTGGTACGATCCGAGCTTCAGCATCTCTAAAGACGGCCAAGTGAGCTTAACGCCAGCGTTCCTAACCTTTGCTTTGGCGGTATTTGGATGCTTCACTGCAAAGCCGACCAATCGTAACAGTCTCAAGGCCGCCTATCTGAGCGACAGGGGACATAAATCATCGTCTCTTTTCAGTGCGCCGAGCAAGACGCTGGATCAACTCCGCGCGGAGGTGCGGAAGCGGCTCACACCATCGGCGTGAGATCCGGCTAACTTTAAGCCGCCTGCATATATTAACGGCCGTTTACCAAAAGGTCGTAGATAAGACTCTCAAGAATCATGGCCGCATGTCTTCATTACTTCGGAATTTAGTGGCTTAATGCTTACAGCAGAAAGTCGCGGAGGAAGTCATGAAGAAGAAGTTTGAGAATCCTGTCGTTGAGGATCGCCTCGATCCTTTGGCAATGACTGTCGAGCAGGCCGCGCGGGCAGCGAATACCTCTCGCAGTGAGTTGTACAACGTTCTTGGCCGGGGCCTCGAAGGGGGTCTTGAGGGAAAGAAGCTCGGTCGTCGGACTTTGATCCTGACTGAGGACCTTCGCCGCTACCTGCGCTCGCTTCCGAGCTACCGCAGCTCGAAGGCGCAGATGGACTAGCGCTCGGCCAAACCTCTCGGCGCGTTTCTTCGCGTCCTGCCCTTGCAACACGAACTTGCGAGATTCCTCATGGAAAAGAACGAATACCTCAAGATCGGCTTGGGGATCGGTGAGAAGATGCTCGCCGAAATGGCTGCTAAGCCGAAGGACGAAGATAAGCTCTCGGACGTGATTGTCGGCATCATTGCGGTGATGAAACCGCACGGGGTGCGGGTCACCGTGGCTCTTCTGCAGGCCTCTTCATACGTCGCAGAGTACATGCTGGCCGAACAGATCGACATCGAGAAGCTGAGGCCTGCCGCAGCGATCGCTAACAGAAAGTGGCGGGAAGCTGAGGAGAGGGAAGAGACCATCGTTCTGCCGAAGCGCCGTTACAAGCGCAACAAAACTAAGAACGCCGCTGACAAAGATGGCGCACAGTCGGATGCGCCCGCAACTGAGCTGAACCAGTCGTTGGTGGCGGTAGCTGCCATCCAGCCCGACGACGAAAACTTCGTCATCGATGTGCCCGCTAGCCTGCTCTGAGGAAAACACCATGAAGATCAAGGACTGGCCCCGCGGATTTGGCTTGCCGCGCTACCCGAAACTTATCCTCAGCGATGGCGAGAAAGGCGGCGTTGGAAAGTCGTTCGCCAAGCGCGCTCTTACCCATACGATGCTCGCCCGGGGGCTCGAATTGGTGGGCTTCGACGCCGACACTCGAAATTCGCACCTCGCCCGGTTCTATGGTGAGACCATAACGGTGAACCGCATTTACCTGCGTGACCGCAAGGGCTGGGACGGGTTGATCGACGTGCTCGGAAAACTCGACGAGTACACCGACGTGGTGATCGACCTCCCCGCCAACATGGGAGAAATCCTGGCGAAGGAGGCGCCGAGGCTGCTGATGGCATGTGAGCGAAAGCGCCGTTCGGTGCATCGTATGTGGGTCATGGGCAGCGAGTACGACTCAGTTGCCCAGCTCTCAGCTTCCAAAAACGTCTTCCCGCTCGAGCGCACCTTCGTGGTCAAGAACGGGCTCTACGGCAATGACGAGGATTTTCAGACCTGGCAGGGCTCGAACATCCAGAAGGAGCTGCACAATGCGCAGCCTGCCGAGGAAAAGGACTGCGAGATCCTCCTTCCGGCGATGGCTCCCAGCCTCCGCGGCCGCATCAGCTCTGCACGGTGCTCCTTCTCCCATGCTGCCAAGCTGCCTTTGACACTCAGCGAGCAGATCGATCTGCAGCTGTGGCTCGCGTCGACTGAGGCTGCATTTGAGCCCATCCTCGAGCAGCTTGGTCTTTGATTATGACCAGCGTCACCACACTCGAGCTGCTCGAGCGCAGGCTCAGGAACACGCATCGTGATCCTGCTGCCCGGCTGCTCCAGGACCTGCACGATCTGCCGGAAGATCTTCGCCGTAGCGTCTCCGTGCAGCTCGATGCTGCTATTCGTGTCGCTGGCGAGGAGCGCCTCCAGCGACAGTTCGACGCTGCCATCGCTCAGGTAGAAAGCAAAGCCACTGACGTCGTGGTTCGCATCGGGGATGCTGCCGCAGTTTGGGCCGGCCAAGAGCATCTTAAGATCGTCAACTCTCTCATCAAGGAGACGATTAAGACAATGCCAGTGCATGTCGAGGCGCGCCGTCGCGCCTATTGGGAGCTGGGAATCGGTGGGCTGCTGATCTTTGTGTTGGCTGCGCTCACCGTCATCGGCGCGCAGAAGCTAGGGGTCATTCCTCATCCTGCACTGACAGACGAGCAGAGCCAGCAGTGGCAGCTGGGAGCCAAGATCGACAGCTCAGGCCACCGTGCAGCGGTCAGTTGGGCCATCGACGCAATCGATACGGACGAGAAGCTGCTTGAGGCTCAGGCGGCGGTCGCCGCCGCAGACAAGGGCAAGAGTGCCCGCAGCGAGCTACGTGATCTGAAAGCCTGTCGCTACCCCGGCATGGTGCTTGTTCAATCGTCCAGCCACGGCTGGGTGTGCTGGTTTCCGTACCGACCGGGCAACGAATGACCTCCATCTCCGAACGATGACGTTAGGAGCCAAGCGTGACTAAACGATCCGGATCAAATCAGCGTCGCCTTACGCGCACCGTCTCTTCCCGCTGGGACGAAACGCATTACGATCGGCTGCTGGATCTGGCCGATGCCAATGGGAAGTCGATTGGCGCTATGCTGCGCTGGTTGGTGAACCGAGCCGACGCGAAGCTCCCGCGAACCAAAGAGCTCAGCCGAGAGCTCCTGCAGATCCGTATTGCCCTGAACGGGCTCGCTCAAATGGTAGAAACGCTGGATCGTGCTGTCGCTGATGATCTCCGTGCGACTATGCGGGAGATCGAGATTGCTCTCAGCAAATTGAAGTAGGGCCATGATCATCAAGCTGATCCAAGGGCAGGACTTCAGCGGTCTTGAGCACTACCTGACACACAAGCGCGAGCACGAGATCATCGGTCATCGCGGAGTCTCGAGCCCCGAAGCTGCTGCGGAGGAGATGAATCTCGTCGCCGCGGAGCGGCCCGATGTCAAAGTTCCCGCGCTGCATGTCATCTTTGCGGCCTCACCGAGCGACTGGGCAAAGATGTGCCCCGCTCTATGGAGTGAGCTGACTAGCGCATTCGAGGCGGAGTTCAGCCTAGGTGAGCACCAGAAGCTGGAGGTGGAGCATCCTCACCCGGACAAGCAGACCAACG
Source organism: Sphingomonas kaistensis (assembly GCF_011927725.1). Classification (NCBI taxonomy): domain Bacteria; kingdom Pseudomonadati; phylum Pseudomonadota; class Alphaproteobacteria; order Sphingomonadales; family Sphingomonadaceae; genus Sphingomonas; species Sphingomonas kaistensis. The sequence goes on from NZ_JAATJC010000001.1 coordinate 1,556,102, forward strand.
GACCTCACCGCCATAGTGCCTACAATAAGGTTCATCCGTTCACATTTGCACTTCCCGCGAAGGGCAGGGAGGGGCGCTCATCCTGGGACACGGCTGCATCCCACCGCGCTTGGAAAGTAGCAGACATCTTCGCGGAGCGTCACGGGCTCACTCGGGTAGCTGATCCTACGAAGGTCGATGCGGGGGGGCGCATTCCAAACTGGATGATCAAGCGCGAGCAGCAGGACGGCATCGTTCCGGTCGCAGTTAGGGCTGAGAAGATTCGCAATGCGCTCAGCAAGCCAGACTGGTCCTCCCGACTGACCTCGCTTGCTGAGCTGGGTTTGAAGATCGCGCCGACGTTTCCGCGGGGTGTTTCGCAAGAGGACGGCAACGCAATCGCCGGCATTCGCATCGTGGACGCAGCAAACAGCCACAACTTCGTGAAAGCTTCGGCTTTCGGTCGGGAGTTCAGTTACGAGGCGCTCGAGCGGAGCCGCGCGCCCGGTTCTCCCGAGCTTTCTAAAGTGCTCGGCAACGAGGATGTGGGGCAGGCCAGTGAGCGCGCGAGTTTGGCGCGCCCATTCGACGTGCATTCACTTTACCATTTGGAGTTCGAGAAAGAGTTGAAGACGTGGCGCCGCGAGAGGGGCAAGGTGAACCGTCAACGCGAGAAGATGTTAGCGCGGCACAAGGGGGAGCGGAGCGAGCTAACCCAGAAGCTTTCATCGGAACGGCTGGAAGTGCTGAAGGGAACGCCCCTGGCCCTTCACCCTGCTGCGCGCGAAATGTTCAATCGCATGCAGGCTGAGCCCCGCAGGTCTGCCCTCAGCGACAAGCAAGCTGGAGAGCTGCGAGGCTTGCGAAACGCAAGAAAACCGGTCTGGTCAGAGTGGCTGGAGTCGAAGGCAGCCTCAGGCGACACGAAGGCCGCCGAACTGCTCCGCAACATGTCATCCAAGTACCGCAATGTGCGTTTGAAGGCCGAACAGGCCTCACCCGTCGCTCCGAGCAAAGCTACAGAGCATTGCGAAGCAGACGGATCGGCAAAATCCGTCAACGAAGCTCCTCACGAGGCTTCAGCCGAGCGGGAAGTCGAACTCCGTCCGGATCTCGCCAACCATTTGAGTTCTGCTGCGGATCCTTCACTCGGTGCCGCCGCCGTGCCGCCTCTAGGTCCACCCGATATCGACGAGGACTTCCTTCGACTGCAAGCCATGGATCAGTTCCGAAAGGGGGGCTCCAGAACGAATAGTCTCGCGTAGTTGCTTCTACCGAGTAGCTCGAAGAAGGCACTGGAGAGACGCCGGCGAAGACGCCGGTCGAAGGAGGGAGGAGAGGTTGGCTCCGCCGGAATAAGGAAACTTACCGCAGTCCAAAGGCCGAGCTGACTGCGGAAGGAACATAGAAGATGATTGGAACTCGTCAGCCTGCTCACCCTTGGAACTTGCAGGGGGATCGCTGAGATGCCCGCCGCAAAGCGCAAGGGTGCTGGGGACAAGACCAAGGCTCAGAGCAAGGCCACGCTCAAGAATTCAGTGACCTCGCAGTCCAAGCTGACGCGGTCCGAGAACCCCATGGACTGGGTCTTCGATAATCCGCTCGGCGCCATGCCGGGATTCGTATTCGCTGTCCTCAAGAAGAGCTACCAGGGCCATCCAAACAGCGCGGTTGAGTTCGGCGGGCGGAAGCTCCGCCCCATTTTGGGAGTGACGAAGGACGGTGCTCCCGACCCGGACGTGATCACAGCCTACCGGACAGGAACAGTCCTGCCTACAGACGCCCCCGACGCCTTCGACGAGCCTGAGGTGTTGCTTCGCGCCATCGACGCATTCGCCTGCGATCACGAAGCATCGTTGCTGATCTACGTGACGCTCTCGTTTCCCGAGGCAACTCGGGCGCATCACTCCTGGGAGGAGGCTCGCGCCTTCAGCCTCGAAGCTTTCGCCCGCAAGCGGAAGTTGCCGGTCTGCCTCATCCAGCATCGGCCTGGCGAGGTCGGATCGGATAACCCGATCCACCTTCACCTCCTTGTCGGAGCCCGCCGCCTGGATGGTACCGGTTTTCGCGGCTACGCTGAGGAGCTGCTCTGTGATGACGGGCAGCAGGTCATCTATGATGAATGGCAGGCGTTTCGTAAGTCGCGCATTTCGTGAGCTCTTCGCAATCGTTGTTGGCGCGCCGCATGAGCGCGGCCAGTAGCTCTGGTCTTTGAAAGCGGTTGCCGCTGCTCCCTGCTAGCAGCTAGGACGTTTCCTCGTGAGCTGGATGGTATCGGAGATACCATCCAGTGATCAGTCGGGGGGGGGGGCAAGCGCCTCGAGCAAACGACTGGCCGGCTGAGCTGTCGCTCTTCTGGTGAGCTCGCCTCCGGCGGCCATCGACTGCTGGATCTCCGGTCGAGTAATTAGGGGGGCTGATATGAGTGTTGATTACGGTTTTGGCCACTTCGATCGCGGGGTATTCGCCGGTGGCTGACAAGCCGTCTTCAGCCTTGCAATCAATCCTTCAGCTCAGATTGTTGATCGGCTACCTTGGCGAGAAGGCGCAGTTCGCCTGGTGGCCAAGCTCATTCTTCGACCAATCCAGTCGATTGTTCTTAGAACCGGCTTTTCCAAGAACTCTCCGGACTGCTCAGTACCACGGGGTAGTGGAAGCAGCTCGGCGGTTCCACGATGAGCACTTGAGCGCAGGGGCCTTTCATCTGTTTCGATTACCCGAGGAGATGGAGCAGGACCTCCATACGGCGATGCAGTCGCTTGATCGCGGATCTTCGATCTACTCCCCCGATAATGAAGATTCTGCTCTCGGAGCCCTTCAGGATGTTTCCGGCAGCGCCACTGTCGAGGCGCTCGGGCCGGCATCGGTCGGGAGTGTGAGCGAAATATACAGCAGAGCGACTCTGCAAGGCATTGCAGCAGTCTATCGTTCGTCGTTTCTCAACAACGAGCGAGCATTCCCATACCTTCTCCCATGAATGATCGAGCCTTTTACACGACCCAGCTGCAGGCCGGTTTGGGCTTAGTCGACGAGACGAAAACATTGCTCGAGCTTTGGGAGACCGGAATGTCGTCTGCCAAGCTCTACCAAGTTGCACTGGCCTCAGGGCGTTTCCCGACGATCACCGCTAGACGGCTTCGTAACGTCGTCGCAGAGTGTTTTGCACCTCGGTATCTAGTTTCAGAGGGCGCTCCGGCCCGGCACCTTAAACAGCTGTCGCTCACAGCGCCTCGGTCTGATCTTGTCCAGTTGATGCTGGTTTTTACAAGTCGAGCGAACCCAATCCTGAGCGACTTTATCAAAGACGTTTACTGGCCTCGCTACGCTGGCGGCTACAGTCAGGTAGGCAGTGAAGATGCGCGCGCATTCGTCGAACGAGCTATAGATGATGGCAAGACTGCGAAGCGCTGGTCGGAGTCAACCATTCAACGCGTCTCCGCCTACCTGACCGGATGTTGCGCGGATTACGGTCTGCTTGAATCTGGCTCACGTTCACTACGAACGATATCACCACCTCGCATTTCCCTCCTCACATCAGCCTATCTCGCCCACGACCTTCATTTCGGTGGTTTGGGTGATAACGCGATCACGGCTCACCCTGAATGGCATATCTTCGGCCTCGCCAGGGAAGACGTGCTCGAGGAGCTGAAGGGGCTTGCGCTGAGAGGGTTCTTACTCATCCAAGCGGCAGGGGACGTCATCCGCATCAGCTGGAAACACAAGAGCATGGAGGCGCTTTGCGATGTCCTCGCTGAAGGCTAACTTCGAAGAGTTATGTGAGCGAATCCGGCGGGGACGTGAGCTAGGCCATGCCAGCTTCGAACCGATTTATTACATGATTTTCCCGCCGGAACAGATTCTAGAGGTAAAGCGACACACTCCTGCCTGGCACGCGAAGCTGCGCCAGGAGGGATGGGACGTCCGGACTTTCTCCATCGCAGAGAGCCTCTGGGCTGTCCTTGAGAACGACCCATTCTGGGGTCTGTGCCTCTCGCAGGACAAAGCTGCCCCGCTTGATTGGAAGCGCACCAACAAGGCGCTGGCTGACATTGTGACATCAAGCGAAGGTCTACTTCGTAAGCTAGAGGATGCTCTTAGGACCTTAGAGGGAAAGCCGAGTGCGCTTCTTCTGGTGACGGATCTGGAAGCACTTCATCCTTTTCTCAGGATTGGAGCGATCGAAAGTCAGCTCCAGGGGCAGTTTCATGTGCCGACTGTGTTCCTCTATCCGGGTGTACGGACAGGGAATACTCGGTTGAAGTTTTTGGGTTTCTATCCCGAGGATGGAAATTACCGCTCCGTGCATGTGGGTGGTTAAGAGTAAAAGCGGGGAGCGTCGTTGTGAAGATCCGAGAACTATTCGATGCGTCTAAGAACATCGACAGGACGATCGAGAAGGTAATCACCTATGGGGCCGCTCAGGAAGAACGCCTGAAAGCCGAGATTTCCGAATATGTGGTCACAGACAACATCGAGGAGCAGTTCCGCAAGCTTCTGGATCGCATGCAGCTTGCGATGGACACAGGGGGCGGACACGAGATCGGTGTCTGGGTGTCAGGTTTCTACGGATCCGGAAAGAGTTCATTTACCAAGTACCTCGGCCTCGCGTTTGATAATCAGCGAACCATTGATGGCACACCGTTCATCAAGCACCTTCAGGACCGCCTCCAGAGTCCGCAAACTAAGGCACTGCTGAACACAGTCGTCCAACGCTATCCCGCTGCAGTCGTTCTACTCGACCTAGCGAGTGAGATGCTTGCCGGAGCAACGATGGAGGAGGTTTCGACCGTTCTCTATTTCAAAGTCCTCCAGTGGGCCGGCTATTCTCGAAATCTCAAGGTGGCGGCGTTCGAGCGAATGATCGAAAAGGATGGCCGCACATCTGAGCTGCATGAGCGCGTCGTGGACGCGCTGCCAGGGGCGACGTGGGATCGGGTTCAAAACAATCCGCTGGCGATCGACGGTTTGATACCAAAGATTGCTCACGAGATGTATCCGGGCTTGTTCCCTACAACGACGTCTTTCTCCTCGAGTACTGAAGGATTTATACAGTTCGAGGACAAGCGCGTTGAGGAGATGATCGATATCATCCGCGAGAAGAGCGGCAAAGAGAACATCATCTTCATCATTGACGAAGTCGGTCAGTACGTTGCGGCCAGAGATAACCTCATCCTGAACCTCGACGGGTTGGCAAAAAATCTGAAGCGGATTGGCGACGGCAAGGTCTGGATCATCTCAACGGCGCAGCAGACGCTCACCGAAGACGATCCACGCGCTGCTCTAAACTCAGACAAGCTGTTTAAGTTGAACGATCGCTTTCCGATCCAGATTGACCTTGAGTCGAGTGACATCAAAGAGATCTGCTATCGGCGATTGCTTGGCAAATCTCCTGTGGGTGAAGAGCATCTTGGAAGCCTTTTTGACGCTCATGGCCAAGCACTGCGGCACAATACGAAGCTGCAAGACGCGAAATACTATGACGCTGACTTCAGTCGAGAAACATTCGTAAATCTCTACCCGTTTCTTCCGGCGCATTTCGACATTCTCTTGCACCTCCTGGGTGCATTGGCGAAGTCGACTGGAGGTATCGGCCTACGGTCCGCGATCAAAGTCGTCCAGGACGTGCTCAAAGGCGAGGGTGGTGCGACAGCTATGGCCGATCAGCCGGTCGGCTGGCTGGCTACGACGGTGACACTCTACGACGAACTCGAAAAGGATGTTCGCCGGGCTTTCCCTTCGATCCATCAAGCGGTCGACAAGGTCTGTACCATTCGATTTTCCGACAAATCGCTTCACCAGGCCGTCGCGAAAACCGTCGCCGTGTTGCAGATCCTCGGCAATTTGCCCGTCACAGTGCAGAACGTCGCCAGCCTGATGCACGCATCCGTCACAGCGGAATCACGAGTGGAGGAGGTGCAGAAGGCCGTCGAGGAGATGCTGCAAGACGTGCATGTGCCGCTTGGTGAGAAGAACGGCAGCCTCATGTTTCTGAGCGAGAAGCTCCGGGATATCGAGCAAGAGCGTGGCGCATTGGCTTTGCGGTCGGTCGATGTGCGTCGCGCCTTCAACGATGCTTTGCGCGGTGCATTTGAGCCATTGCCACGCGTGAATCTTCATGGAAGCCTGGCAGTCGCTACAGGTCTCAAGGTGCAAGCTGGATCTACGGTGACCAGCTTAGCCGGTGAGCAGAACGTCATTCAGACTGTCGTAGAGCTGGTGCCCGCTGCCGACTATGAGACAGCTCGCAATCGGATGCTGGACGACTCGCGCGGTCGTACCGGACGCAATGTCATTGGCCTTGTGTCTCGGGCGAACCCTGAGCTGGAGGATCTCGCGAGCGAGATTTATCGCAGCCAGCGCATCGTAGAGCTCCATCGTAATGAGCCCGACCAAGAGGTTAAGGATTACTGCGCCAGTCAAGTAGACCGCGCTGCAACGTTCGCGCAGCAGCTCAAATCGAAAATCAGGCAGACACTGCAGGGAGGCTCGTTTGTTTTTCGGGGCCATGCCACCGCCGTAGCCGCTCTCGACGCTGATCTTCTCGAAGCGGCAAAGAAGCTCCTAACCGACGTCAGCGGTCAGGTGTTCGACCGCTATATAGAGGCGCCGGTTCGGGTAGGGACCGACGTCGCTGAGAAGTTCCTCAAGGTTGCTAATCCTGCTGCAATTAGCACCAGCTTGGATCCACTTGGCTTAGTACAAGCCGTAGCAGGCCGGGTGACCTTCCGCACCGACCATAAGGCCATGATCAGCATCCGCGACTACATCGACAAGCGGGGCACCGTTGATGGGAAGAGGCTGCTCGACGACTTTAGCAACGATCCCTTCGGCTGGTCACCTGACACGACGCGTTACATTCTCGCTGCAATGCTGATGGCTGGTGAGATTAAGCTCAAGGTCTCCGGCCGAGAAGTCACCGCCGCGGGTCAACAGGCCATCGATGCGCTCAAAACCAATAACTCGTTCAAAAGTGTTGGCGTAGCAGTTCGTGACGAACGGCCGTCTAACGAGACCCTAGGCCGCGCAGCCGAACGACTGTCGGAACTCATTGGAGAAACAGTGATCCCCCTTGAGCAGGAAATCAGTAAGGCGGCGGCCCAGCATTTCCCAGGCTTTCAATTGGATTATGGGACTTTGTCCGAAAGGCTGAGCGGGTTAGGGCTAGGGGGGAGCGAGAGGGTCGCTACTCTCAATCAGGACCTCGCTGATGTTCTCTTCACGGACGCCTCCGACGCACCGCAACGACTTGGAGCCGAAGACTCCGCAATCTACGCTAACCTGAGGCTGGCCTCAGAACTGAGGCGGGCACTGGATAGCGGCCTCGATGCCACTGTCCGTGAGCTCCAGGATCACCGTCGCGAAATTGAAAGCTTGCCCAGCTCTGGCGCGCCCGGGGAGCTCAAGAAGGAGCTAGCGGAAGATCTCGAGAGCTTATCTGGGCGTTTGGGGAAAGAGGACTTCTTCAAACACTCCGCCGATCTGAATTCGCTGCTCACTCGGATCAAAGCCTGTGTGCGACATACCGTGCATTCTCTTGCGGAACAGCAACGAGCCCGCCTGAAAGATGGTTTCGAGGATTTGCAGCGCCTTCCAGAATGGGCCAGACTCACGCAGGAAGAGCGTGGCAATGCGGTAGCTCAATTAGAAGGGCTCGCGCGGACCGCGTCGGAAGACCTCTCCGGCCTCAAGGATTTGCTGGCGCAGGACTACGACATTAGCAACACGATCGAGGAGCTTAGGCGCTCCATTGCACGGCAACAGCAAGAACGACGCCGTCAAGAGTTAGAAGAGGAGACTGCGAAATCGAAAAGCTCCGGCGGCGGAAAGCTCTCTCGCTCGATTTCCGTGCCATCGACAATCGCATCCATTGGCCAACTTGATGCACTCATCGCGAAGCTTAGCGAGCTGAAGGGGCAGATCGCTCTTTTTGAAGAAGTCGAAGTCTCTCTGGTCCTTGATGGAGACGAGTGACGATGGCGTTCGATCAAGCGACTCGCGCCCGCCTTCAACGTTTTGTAACTGACGTTCGGCGCATTCTCGAGGAGGAATTCACACGTCAGCTCCGAACTGACTACGGGATGGATCCTACTTCCGGGATGGTCTCGCCGCTCGATGGTCTCAGGCACATCACCGAACAGCAGCGCGAGACAGCTCGGATCCTGCGTGAAACGCTGGCCCACTACTGCGCCGCTCCCGGGATAGACGAGAGGGCGGGACTCGATCGCATCGTCCGGGAGCAGGCGTTCACTGTTCTCAACCGCCTGGCTGCTCTCCGCATGGCAGAAGCGCGCGGGCTCCTCATCGAGTCCGTGGGGAATGGTTATCAGGCGAGAGGGTTCCAGCTCTATCTCCGCCTTGCCGGAGGCAGTCTCGGCGAAACCGGCGCCGCGTACCAGGCTTACTTACTTAGCGTCTTCGACGAACTTTCGCAGGATCTGCCATTTCTTTTCAATCGCTACTCGGCGCAAGGCCGTCTGTTCCCTCGCGAGGCGGCTCTTCTTCGCGTTCTCGAGCTGCTCAATCACGGCGAGATCGAACCGCTTTGGGGCGAGGATGAGACCATAGGTTGGATCTACCAGTACTTCAATTCAAGGGAAGAGCGGAAGGCGATGCGGGATGCTTCGCAGGCTCCGCGCGACAGCCGTGAACTAGCAGTGCGCAATCAGTTTTTCACCCCAAGATACGTGGTGGAGTTCTTGGTCGACAACACGCTGGGACGGCTCTGGTTCGATTGGACCGGCGGGCGAACGGTGTTGGGGGAACGATGCGAGTATCTGTTGGTAAAGCGGGATGAGCGAGCTGAACCTGCAGAGCACCTTCGCGACCCTCGCACGATCAAGCTGCTCGATCCCGCGTGTGGCTCAATGCACTTCGGACTTTACGCGTTCGACCTTTTTCTGGAAATCTACAAAGAGGCTTGGGAGTATGAACAGGCCCATGGTCCAAGATCGCTCGACAGAGAGACCGGGGGCGGCTCCGACCTAAGACCACTCTGCCAGACCTATGCCGACCAAAGGCAATTCTGGAGCGACGTCCCGCGCCTAATCATCGAGCGGAACATCTACGGTGTCGATATTGATCCGCGCGCAGCGCAGATCGCGTCGCTGGCGCTGTGGCTGCGTGCGCAGCGCGCTTGGCATGAGGCGGGAGTAAAGGCCAAGGACCGACCGGAGGTAGGACGAGGTCATGTTGTAGCGGCAGTGGCGCCCCCAGCCGAAGTGGACCTGCGTAAGCGGTTCATGGAGGAACTCGATCCTCTCGATGCGCAACTGTTCGAGAAGACGCTCTTGATGCTGAAGGGGGTTTCTGACCTAGGGCTGCTTCTGCCGGTCGAGAAGGAGCTGCCGAGGCTGATTAAGGATATCTTTGGCGAACGGGGAGAGCTGTTCCGGGCTGACGACTTGGAACAGTGGCGGAAGGCAGAGGAGCGACTACGTGTTGCCCTTGGTGATTACGCCCGCGCAGCTCAATCTTCCTATCAAGGCAGGCTTTTCGCAGAGGATGCACTGCAAGGGCTACGAATCCTAGAACAGTGTAAGCATTCCTACGACGTTCTTGTAATGAATCCCCCTTTTGGGCAGCCAACTGAGTCCGCGAGAGAGTTCATGAAGCTTAGCGGAAGCGACGGGTGGAAAGACATATACGCCGGTTTCTTTGAGCGATCTATAGACTTGACGAGGTCGTCGGGGCTTATTGGTGCGATCACTTCGTCGCAGTTTTTTCATACTCGACAGATGAAAGGACTACGCGAGCGAATGATATTAAACGAGCTTCCCCGCTCAATTATTGATCTCGGAAGCGATGTTCTCGACGATGCGGCAGTGCAAACTGCTCTTACGGTGCTCGGTGGTGCCAGGGCTGATTCAAAAATGGCCTATGCCGACCTCTTTGAGATCGAAAACAAGGAAGTCGAGCTTCGAAGTCGAATCGAGAAGAACTGCCTAGACTACCTTCTCTTGAAGGACATAGCGGCTGTTCCAGGTCGGCCGCTTTGTCTTCATGCATCCCCAAATGTCCTGAAACAATGGCGGCTTGATAGATCGCTGGATCCTAACACAGCGAAGGTTGTGACAGGAAATCATACTTTCGACGATGAGCGGTTTCTTCGCATTTACCCAGAGGTCACTTCCTCAGTGACTGATTGGGAGCAGTACGAGAAGGGTGGCGAATACCAACCTTTCTTCAGTCCATCTGAGATCTTTCTCAGGTGGAGTGATTCAGGCGCTCAATTAAGGGCCTTGAATTCGGAGGCATATGGAAGTGACGCCCAGGTCATGCAAAGCAGCAGATATTGGGGGCGAAAGGGGATTTGTTTCAATCACGTAAGTAGCGTGGGTTTTTCACCTCGCGTTCTGCCAAAGAACACTATTTTCTCCTCTGAGTCGATTTCAATCTTCTTGGTGGATAGTGATATCAACGAAGAGGAGACTCGTTCAAGGTATCTTGCGCTGCTTGCCTTTCTGGCATCTACTGTCGCGCAGGAGCTAGTGTACGTCTTCGGTAGGTTTCGTAAGATCGAGAACAGAGCTGTCTCTGCAATTCCCATTTCCTTCAGAAGGCTTGCGGCTCATCAGGCGGAACTGGCGGACGCTGCAAAGAGGGGCATATCGATCTCTCGCCGGCTATCTTCATTCGAAGAAACCTCACCTTGCTTCCTTCTACCAGAGCTGATCGCTACGTCCCGCGTTGGTTCTTTAGGTCGGCGCTCTTTGCGTGACGAAGCGGTCGATCTTTACCGATCTTTGGACGAGGTTTGTCATCGCATAGTCGGCATTTGTGAAAGAGACATCTCCGCGGAGGATCGCGCCGATCTCGTGGATCAATTCTCTCTTCTCAGAGCCAACCAGTCGCAAGATGACCTTCTTGCTGAGTGCTTGTCATGGGCTGTTGGAGTCGCTTTCGGGCGATTTGATCACCGTCTTGCGACTGGCCAACGTACCGCCATTTCGGAACCTGATCCGTTTGACTCCTTGTCGCTCCGGAGCCCTGGAATGCTGCTGGAAGGCGCGGAGCCGTTCCGACTGAATGCGGGCATACTGTGCGACTCTAAAGGGCACCCATTTGATCTCGCCCATCTTGCTGAGGAGATTTTGCAGAGCGCTGATCTCGAAGTGCCATTTGATGTGCGCCGATGGCTGCAGCGTGACTTCTTCCCCGTACATCTGAAGAAATACAGCAGGAGCCGTCGGAGAGCGCCGATTTACTGGCCACTATCCACGCCTTCCGGCAGCTATTCACTTTGGCTCTATTATCCATCTCTCACAACGCAAACTCTTTACACTGCTGTAAACGACTTCGTGGAACCCAGATTGAGCCACGTAAATCGCGAGGTGGCAGCGCTTCGCGAAAAGGGATCTGAACGGACGCGCGTAGACGATAAGGAGTTCGAGTTGCTCAGAGTGCATGAGGCGGAGCTCACCGATCTGCGTGATAAATTGCTTCAGATCGCCCCGACCTATCGTCCAAACCATGATGACGGCGTGCAGATCACTGCCGCTCCGCTGTGGCAATTCTTCCGCCACAAGCCATGGCAGAAGGTGCTGAAGGATACTTGGTCTAAGCTGGAAAGAGGCGAATATGACTGGGCGCGTCTCGCGATGTCGTATTGGCCCGACCGAGTGCGAGAGAAGTGCAAGACAGACAAGTCGCTCGCCATCGCACATGGCTTGGAGCATTTGTATGTCGAGCCCGAGCCTGAGCGCGCGAAGGCAGGCGCTCGCAAGAAGGATGAGGCCGAATGAGCATCGCTGCCTTCATCCGCGATTGTGTCATTCGCCCTCGCTTACGCGAGAGCGGCTGCATGGTCGTTTATGACCCTGATCGCCGCTATCAAGACATCTGTGCTGCAGTTGCGGACGAAGAGATCCGGGTGATAGATAGTTCCGTCAGCAGCATCGAGAGCCGGCGTGCAGCCATGATGGCGCTGGGTGAGGTTGGGCGGCCCAACGGCGGTTTGGAGGGGCTGCTCATCTACGTGCCCGCGCAGCGCGCTGAGACGGATGAGGGCAAGCAAGTTGACCCGTTTTCCCTCTATGCTGATGCAGGGGCCGTCTTTCCTGACGGCGACGGCGACGACTATCTGAGCCTTTGTCTGCGCTCGAAGCCTGATCACGCGACCGAGATTCGGCGAGTGTTCGCCAGTTCGAAGAGTGCACCAGCGTTCTCGGTGATTGATGCAATCGGTGGTGGAGCCAAGTGGCCCCAGCTCAGATCGGCTATGAGGGTAGAGTCGGGCCGAGAAATTTTAGCAGCGCTTCTCGCACCGACGAGTTCGCAATCAGACGCGCTTCGTTCTCACGACGGCTGGCCTGAAGAGTCGCGGGAATTTCTGCAAGCGACGCTCGGCATGAGCGTCAAAACGCGTGGTAAGAGCTGGAATGCGTTGGCAGATGAGCTTTGGAGGTTCGTGCTTTTCAGCGAGTTCGTGTTCGACCTACCCGTGGAGTTGCCCCAAAGTTTGAAGGGAGTGCCACAGGCGCCGCTCGAGGCGAAACCAATCGTTGAAGACGTTTGCGATCGCCTTCGAACCAATCCAAGAACCCGCGACACATACATCGAGCGAGCGGAGACAATTGAAGCTGAGCTGGATCTTCCTCAGCAATGCGGAGCAATCGACGATTTAGGGGAACGGGATACTTTCCCGTTTGAGGAGCGAACTTTCCTCAAGGTTGCAATCAAGGGGATCACCTCCGGGGATACCGATGCCACTCGTCGGGTGCTGGTGCGACATCAGAACTCCGTCTGGCTCGGTAAGGGAGAAAGCCAGGCTCAGTGGGCGTTGGTTCGATCAGGTCTCAGCCTGATCGAGGCTTGCCAGGATTTTGAGCGGCAGCTCTCGGAGAACGCCCGGGCCCAAGCCGACCTCCTGGATTTCTACATTGGAAGCCTCCGGGAGGCTGATCGTCTTCAGCGCGAGTTTGAGCAAGCTGCCGGAGATTTCTTAGACCCGCATGGCGTCATGCAAGAGGTGCTCACCCAGGCTCGAGCTCGCTACCGACAGCTGGCCGAGAAGGTGCAAGTAGCTTTCGTGAAGCACCTCGAAACTGCCGGCTGGCCGCCTCAAGGACGTCTAGCGAATGCTGATGTCTTCGATCGCCATATCTCAGTTCGCCTCAAGGAGAGCGGCCGACGCGTGGCGTATCTCATGGTGGATGCGCTTCGCTACGAGCTAGGCGTTGCCCTGGAGAAGATGCTCTCCGAAGATGGTCCCGTCGAACTGCACGCTGCTTATGCTCAGCTTCCTACCATCACCCTCGTGGGCATGGCGAGCCTACTTCCAGGCGCTCGCGCGGAACTGTCGCTTGGCTTGAGCTCTGAGGCACTCGCGCCGTCTTTGTCAGGAGGGCGGGTTGGCAATGTAAGCCAGCGCATGGATGTTCTGAGAAAGCGGCTTGGGGACCGTTTTCACGAAATGACGCTTAATGATTTCGTTCGCGGCAAGCCCAAGCTCTCAGATACGGTTGACCTTCTCGTCCTTCGCTCAACTGAAATAGACAGTCAGCTCGAGAACAATCCCGAGACTACTCTCAGCCTGATCCCGGGAACACTGAATCTCATTCGTGTTGCGCTCCACAAACTCCGTGGCCTGGGGTTCAAGGACGCAGTTATCGTGACCGATCACGGTTTCTTCCTGAATGCACAGGCCGAGGCTGGTGACGTTTGTGCAAAACCTCAGGGGAACTGGTCGGTAAATGCACATGATCGCATGATGCTGGGAGCCGGCACGTCCGATAGCCATAACATCGTTATGGATGCGGAGAGGCTCGGCATATCTGGGGAATTTCCTCAAGTTGCGCTCCCTCGCACCATGGCGCCCTATCGTGCGGGCCATCTCTACTTCCATGGGGGCGCGTCACTGGCCGAAGCAGTTGTCCCCGTGCTGATTGCGCGGCTTGACGCGGAAGAGCAGCTGAGTGTCGGTAAGCTGACGGTTGAACTAACTTATAAGAGTGGTGCCAAGCGCATCACCACGAGAGTCCCCGTGATCGAGATCGCTGCGCAAGCGGAGGACATGTTCTCCCGTGACCAGAGCATCGAGGTGCTGATTGAAGCCCAGAACTCGAAGGGGGACGTGGTCGGAGAGCCCCGCCCTGGCGGGGACGTGAATCCAGCCACCCGAACTCTCACACTAATGCCGGGTGAGCGTAAGCAAATCGGCTTGAGAATGGACCCGGACTTCGAAGGAAAGTTCACGGTCAAAGCGCTGAACCCGACAACGCTTGCGAGCTACAGCGTCCTGCAGCTTGAGACGGATTACACAGTATGAATGAAATGGACGATCTGGATCGGCAACTGACTGCCGCGTTCGATGGCAAGGTCGTCCGCAAAGACCTCCTTCACCGCATCAAAAAGGGCACGAATGTGCCCACCTTCGTTCTTGAGTTTCTCCTCGCTCGCTTTTGCGCGAGCGACGACCAAGCGGAGATCGACGCGGGAATGGAAGCCGTTCTCGCCACCCTGCAGGACAACTACGTTCGGCCGGATGAGGCCAATGCAGCTCAGTCAAAGGTGGCTACCAAGGGTAAGCACCGCTTCATCGACAAGGTTCACGTTCGCTTTGTCGAGAAGGAGAAGAGACACTGGGCGTCTCTGGAGAACTTCAACTCTCAGCGCATCGCGGTCGGAGAGAAGTTTTACCGCGACAATGATCGGCTTTTAGAAGGCGGTATCTGGGCGGAAGTGTCATTAGCGCACAATGCCATCGATGAAGACGACTATGCATTCTACATCGAGGATCTCCGGCCAATTCAGCTCTCCCGGTTCGATTTCCAGCATTACTCGGATACGAGGCGTAACTTCAGCCGTGATCAGTGGCTCGACGTTCTCATGCGCTCAGTCGGTCTCGAGCCCTCCAAGCTCTCTTCGCGCGTCAAGCTCCACTATGTGGCCCGCTTGGCGCCTCTCGTAGAGCCCAACTACAATTATATTGAGCTGGGACCGCGAGGGACCGGAAAGTCCTACTTTTTCAGTGAGTTCTCGCCCTACGCGACGCTGATATCGGGCGGTCAGGCGACCAAGGCTACCCTGTTCTACAATAACGCTCGGCGGAAAGTGGGGCTTGTTGGCTACTGGGACACTGTCGCCTTCGACGAGGTCGGTGGCATCAAGGTCCGTGATCCCGACACCATTCAGATCATGAAGGACTTTATGGCGAATGGTCGTTTCTCTCGGGGTGCCGAGGTGATTGCAGACGCCAGTCTGAGTTTCGTAGGCAACATCGATATGTCGGTTGAGCAGGTTGTGAACTCAACCGAGTATGACCTCTTCCAACCGCTGCCGCCGGAGCTGGACCTTGCTGTTATGGACCGGTTCGCGGCTTATATTCCTGGCTGGGAGATGCCTAAGAACAGCAGTGAGTTTCTGACGAGCCGCTATGGCTTCATCACAGACTATCTTGCTGAGGCTTTCCACTTTCAGTTCAAGCACACCAATCGCTACGAGGAGGTCAGCCGCCGCATCAAATTAGGCAAAGCGGTTGAGGGCCGTGACGAGAAGGGCATCAAGAAGACCGTCTCAGCTTTCCTGAAGATCCTCCATCCAGATGGCCCCCCCACCGACGCCGAGTTCGAGACCTACGTAGCTTATGCCGTCGAGTGCCGGCGGCGGGTCAAAGAGCAAATGAACAAACGGAAACCTGATGACGAATTCGCCGCCATCCATCTTTCCTATCGCAACGCGAATGGCGACGAGATTGTCGTTTTTTGTCCAGAGTCGAAGCATGCGGCGGCAACACAAGAGCCAGCCCGGCGATCCCTAAAAGTCATCGATCAGCCCAGAGCAGCAAGCGAACAAACTCACCAGGTCTCCGAGAGCCCTGCAGCTTCGGTGGTCGGCTTGGAGGCGACACGCGCCGAGCTCAGCGAACAGCATTTCACGATCCTGTATGGCGATACGGGATACAGTTATGAGTCTCTAATGGGCCCCTATTTGCGCGGTGCCAAAGAGATCGTGATTGAGGACCCCTACATACGGCTGCAGCACCAGATCCAGAATTTTGTTCGCTTCTGCGAAGCCGCTGTGAAAGCCGGCACGGTCAAGAAGATACAGCTGGTCACATCATTCGAAGATCAAGCACAGGCCGTCGAGGCTGGAAATAAGCTGGAGGACCTGAAGCAGAGCCTCATCGAGGCTGACGTCGAGCTTGATGTGAGTATCAATCAGAATCTGCATGACCGCGAAATTAGGCTCGATAATGGGTGGACGATAAAGATCGGTCGAGGCCTAGACTTCTATCAGCGGCCAGGAAGTTGGTTTGAGTTAGGAACTTCAGACCTGAGCCTTAGGCGGTGCCTTGAGACGAAAGTGGATATCTTTAAATGCAGCGCAGCTGCTTGAGCTTCTTGGGCGATCTATGCACATGCCTGATGCTCAACATGTTTTCGACTAGTGTCCATTCTAGGGCCGCTAGAGAAATCTAAAGCCCGCAGGCTCGGCGTAGCTCCATCCGGGTCCGCTTCGCGACCTGTGCATATGGATGGCAACCATGCGAGATGTTGAGAGGCGGAGCTAGCTCGGAAATCACTGCAGGTTCCAAGAGCCACGGATCGGCGACAAGGGCGTAAGTCAAGCCACATGACTGCTTGAGCCAATCCGAAGGAGGCTTCTCATCTGTAAGCCGAGCACGATCGCTTCCGGTGCGTGGCTGTAAGCGAAGCTTCGCCACCAGAAGTACTGCGAGCGTTTGCCGAAACGTCGAGCTCCCGATGTTACCTCCCACGTGATTGCGCGCTACCCGGGAGGAAACGTCTAGAGTGCTCGCAGGCCCGCTGGGAGAGATGCCAACATATAGCAGCGACCATTCAGCAGGTGTCGGCGGCCGCTGCTCGTAGGGCAGCGGAACACTGGTGTCCTCAAGGTGCTGTTTTTGGCACCACCATGCGTAAAAGCCTGGTCCTCGAGGGATTGCATGAGTTGTGGTCTGCGGCGTCTGCAAAAGTTGCTCTAGGACGGCTCCCAGACCTGCAACAGAAGGCTTATCGACCATTCGACCTCGCGCACAGCAGAGACTCCGCCCGCTCCAGCGGCGTCCGGCCGAGCGCGCAGCAGGAGAGAATTCGATCTCGTCAAAGCGGCTTGTCAGTTCCTGAGCCCCAGTCCAGCACCATTTCTGCTTGCGGGGTCGGTCCGGCATGGGCCACTTGAGCAGTGGGGGTGGCGTAATGTTCAGTCTACTGAAGCTGTTCGGTAATCACGAGATCGACGCGTGGCGTGACGAGTACACTCTCGTCGCGGCGGCCACTCTTAACCGGGTGGCTGGTGACCTTCTCGAGAGCTTCGAGGAGGATCTGAAAGAAGCTAGCTGGAAAGACGGGCTTCTGAGGCCGGGTGGCTTCATTGCGGAGCGGGTGACGCCGACGGTAAATGCCGTGGCGAGACCGGTGATCGAAGCTTTCCTGAAACGCGCCAACGGTGCTCTGCTCGAAATCGTCGAACACCAGACAACTTGGCAGTATGAGCCCCAGAGCGGGGGACAAGACCAGCACGCTAACGACGGGTGGCAGGATGTTGCTGTAGCTGCAGGTCCGCTTGCTGGCGGTGTCGCCGTCGCTGCGGCCCTGCCCGCAATGGCGGTCACCACATCGACCGCAGTCTTTGGCCTCGTGACTACCACAGCCATAAGCTGGCCCGTCGTTGTGGGCGGGGGCGCGATCGCTGGAATTGGCATTGCGACGGGCCTTCTGAATGCGGGAAAGCTCTGGGACAAGACCGAGGCGCGGCTCAGGAAGAAGATCCGTGAGCACGTCGTCAGCATCTTGCTGCGCGGTACTGAAAAGCACCCGGCAGTGCTGGAGCAACTTCGAGACGTTCTGGCCAAGACGGCCGAGAGGGCGAAGAGGTCATGCTGAGCTCCATCATGTCCGATGTACTGCTCCGGCAGATACCCGAGCACCTGGTGGCGGGTGTCAGAAACGGAGATCTCAAGGTTTACGGGTCCATCATTCGCTCGCTTTCTGAAGGCCGGATCGTCGGGCATCTGCAGGAGACGGCTGGCTTGGGGAACTTCGCTCTTCAAGCACTGAGCACCCCTGCAATGCTGCCACTCCAGGGCGCCAGCATTGCCGCGGACATGGTCGGGCACGGCGTCAGTTACGCGCAGAACGAGCAAATCAAGGCTGCAGTCGATGTCCTTCAGAACATGCAGGTGGCGAACCTCGCATTGTCTGCTGCGGGGATTGGAGTTTCCGTCGCCGGTTTTGCCGTGATTGCGGCCAAGATCGCGAGAGTGGAGCAGCGGGTCGAGGCGCTCGGCGACAAGTTGGAGGCACTCGCTCGCAGCATTGAGACGCTTAGGCGCGACAAGATCCTCGATGACTTCAGTGCGCTTCGCACGGCGGTCGAGCAGATGGACGAGGGGTGGCTCCTATCGCAGCCGGAAGAATGTTGGCGCGAAGTTGCCCGGCAGACCCACGCGTTGTCGAATGTCTTTCAGCGACGTGCCGAGGAAATGCTTGAGCACGGAGACTTCGTAGGAGCGGATCCGTTCCTGGAGGCACTTGCCCTTGCCTCATCAACCCGAATCCAGGCGCGCCTGGCGTCTGGCGACGAAGTCGTAGCTCGACGGGCCGCCGAAGAGAGTGCCTCGGCCCTGGTCAAGTTAGGACGAGAGGTGCAGCTTGGTGCTGCAGTCCTGCAGGCAATGAACGACGAGATCGAGTATGCCGCCTCGCCGGCATGGAATGAGAAGTTGGATGCTAAGGCAGACGCGTTCCGCAGCACAGTCACTACCATCCGCCAGCGTGAACAATCGGCCGCTGCGACCTGCCTGACTTTGGGCGAGCTCGAGCGCCAAAGGATCAGTGGGCGTACCTGGCTGCAGGCTGCCCGGGAGGAGCAGAATGCCCCGCTTCTCTGCCTGCTTCCTACTGCCGCCTGAGATGACCTCGCCGGTGGCAGAAAGCTTGATTCAGGTTTGCTGCGCTTCTCGAAAGCTCCGGTGACCGCTTTTGTCGCCTGCAGGGGGTAGGTTAGGGGAATGAGACGCTACAACGACCAGCTGCTGCACTCAGCCTCTGATCTGAATGCCTTCTTAGGGTGCTCGCATGCGGCTGCGCTCAACCTTCGCAAGCTGCTCGATCCTGCGAGCCTCCCTGACAAGGCTGAAGACGGCGAGAGCCTGGTTCTTATCCAGAATGCGGGTCACGCCCACGAGGCGGATTACCTCGCCAGGCTCAAGGGCAGTGGGCTGAGAGTAGCCGAGATATCGTCCGAAGGCTCGCTGGAGGAGAGGCAGGCAGCCACCTTGGAGGCTATGCGGGAAGGCGCTGATATCGTCTACCAAGCCACGTTCTTCGATCCGCCATGGCATGGGTTCGCCGACTTCTTGAGGAAGGTCGACACACCCTCATCCATCGCTCCTTGGTCATATGAGCCGATCGACACCAAGCTGGCGCGTACCGCAGATCCCAAGCACGTGCTGCAGCTTGGGATCTACGCAGACCTGATGGGCCCCATGCTGGGTTCTGCGCCTCGCGAGATGCACCTCGTCCTTGGCGATGGACGGGAAGAGAGCTTCAGAGCAGTTGAGTTTCGGCAGACGCTGAGCGCCGCCAAAGATCGATATCTCGGCTTTATCAAGAGCGGCGCCGAAGGTTCAGTTGGAGAGCCTTGCGCGACTTGCGTATTCTGCGGCTGGCGTGACTATTGCGGTGATGAGTGGGTTAGAATCGATCACCTCAGCCGAGTGGCCGGAATAGCGAAAGGGCAGATCCAGAAGCTTCGCAGCGCTGGCATTGGCACGGTTGCTGATCTTGCGATTACGCCTGCCGGTACGCGAGTGCCAAAGCTTGCGCCTGACACTTTCGAGCGGCTTCGCGCCCAGGCGAAACTTCAGGTCGCCCGGCGTAGTGGCGACCCTTGTGTGGAGGTTCTGGAATTGGAGCCCGGTCGCGGCTTCGCGCGCCTCCCGTCATCTGACCCTGCAGACCTCTTCTTCGACCTGGAAGGCGATCCACTCTTCCCCGGTGGCTTGGAGTATCTTTGGGGCATCCACTACCGCGAGAATGGCAAGCCCGTCTTCAAGGCTGAGTGGGCGCACGACCGAGAGGCTGAACGCGTCGCCTTCGAGCGCGTGGTGGATTTCTTCACGGAGCACCTTCGGGCTCACCCTCACGCGCACATCTATCACTACGCCCAATATGAAGTGACGGTCCTCCGTCGGCTCTCAACCGCTTTCGCCTCGCGGGAGGAAGCCGTTGACGCCCTGCTGCGCGCCGAGAAGTTCGTCGACCTCTACACGGTAGCTCGCCAGGCGATCCGCACCTCTGAGCCTTCGCTTAGCCTCAAAGCTCTCGAGATCTTCTTTGCGAAGGAGCGAGCAGAGGCGGTGAAGAAGGCGGACGAGTCCATCGTCCAATACCACCGTTGGAGGGACAGCAAGGATCAAGCGGTCCTTGATGGCATCCTCGCGTACAACCGCGTTGATTGTGAGAATACCGAGGGCCTTCGAGATTGGCTCCTTACCTTGAAGCCTGCTGAAGCCGTTTGGATCGGAGATGTCTCACAGGAGAAAGGCGATCGCGCCGAAGCTGACGAGCGGGAGCTGCAGCTCGCGGAGTTGAGAAAGGCGGTGCGTGAGCAGGCCGTCCGCCTGACCCCCCGTGCTCGCGAGCTGGTCTCGCACCTGATCGACTTCCATCGGCGGGCGTCCAAGCCAGAGTGGTGGGCGATGTTCGATCGCCGAGATCGATCCGATGATGAGCTCATCGATGACGGCGAGTGCCTGGGAGGATTGCTTGCGGACGGGCCGGATTGGATCCGGCCTGAAAAGCGCTCGACGGTCCATCGCTACCGTTTTCCTGACCAGGAGACGAAGCTCAAGGTCGGTGACCCGGTATTGATTGCGGCTACGCTGGAGAAGGCCGGCACAATCGTCTCGCTCGATCCCGATGCGAAGTTGGTTGAGGTGAAGAAGGGCCCCAAGCTCGCCGACTTGCCGCTGGCAGCAAGCCTGATTCCTGGTGGGCCGCTCAGCACCGGAGTCTTGGCCTCCGCCGTCAGAAGGGTGGCCGCGACCTTCGCTGAAGGAGAGGGGAGCAAGTACCAGGCTCTTGTGGATCTTCTAGAGCGGAATGCCCCCACCTTGCTGGGGCGAGAACGAGGACTGCCGCTCGTCGCGGCCGGGGAAAGCCTGATCGAGGCTGCAACCCTTCGTGCTCTGGCGATGAACAACACTATGCTGTTCATTCAAGGGCCGCCGGGTTGCGGGAAGACGCACACCAGCGCGCATGTCATCCTTGGCCTGATCGCCTCGGGTAAGCGGGTAGGTGTCTCCTCTAACTCTCACAAAGCCATCAACAACCTTCTCGGAAAGATTGAGGAGGTCGCCAAAGCTGAAGGCGTTGATTTCTCGGGGGTGAAGAAGTCCACGCGCGCTGAACCCGGTACCCACTTCAACGGGGACTACATCGTAGATGAGTTCTCGAACGAGGATGTAACTTCTCGAGGGGGTGATCTCGTCGCGGGAACTGCCTGGCTGTTCGCCGATGAGTCATTTGATCAAACAGTCGATTACCTGTTTGTCGACGAGGCAGGGCAGGTCTCCTTGGGTCACCTGCTCGCCATGGGAGCCGCTGCCAGGAACATCATCCTGGTGGGTGATCAGATGCAGCTGGGGCAGCCAATCCAAGGGAGTCACCCTGGCGAAAGCGGGCTCTCGGTCCTCGATTACCTATTGGAAGGGCAAGCGACGATCGCACCCGACCGTGGGATTTTGCTGGATACCAGCTGGCGAATGCATCCCGACATCTGCGAGTTCATCTCCGACGTCGTGTACGATGGTCGGTTGCAGTCGCACCGCGACAATGCGCGGCAGCAACTCATCCTGACCGAAGACTGTCACGGCCACCTTCAACCGTGTGGAGTGCGAATGGTTGAGGTCGATCACAACGGCTGCAGTCAACGCAGTGAGGCCGAGGCTGAGCAAGTGCGGGCGATCTACACAAGCTTGCTTAATCAACGCTTCGTGGACCGTGATGGAAGTGAGCACCCTGTGGGGCCCGCGAACATTCTCGTCGTCGCTCCCTACAATATGCAGGTGAATCTACTGAAGTCGGTTTTGCCTGAAACCGCTCGAGTGGGGACGGTGGACAAGTTTCAGGGTCAGGAAGCGGAAGTGGTGATCGTCTCCATGACGACATCGTGTCCAGATGACCTGCCTCGCCACGTCGACTTCTTCTATTCGAAAAACCGACTGAACGTGGCCATCAGTCGGGCCCGGACCCTGGCTCTAGTGCTCGCCAATCCAAGGCTCGTCGAGCTTGACGCCAAAACAGTTGAGCACCTCAGGCTCGTCAACACTTTGGCTTGGCTTCGCGCCGAGAAAAGCAGCTCCGCGCGCGTCGCAACTGAGTTCAGCAATCCAACAACCGCAACCACAAAGGAGAATCTCTGAGTGCCTGAAAACGTGTGCCGCGTACCGCTTACGGGCGGAAACATTAGGAACAACCACTTCTATCTTCGCTCATGCTCGACGCTGATCCCTGAAGGGGGCGTTGGTGGGCGAAACTCGAGCGACCCGGGCGTACCCTTCACCGTAGTGTTCAGTCCCGGGCAGACAATCGAAACGGATGTGGACGGAGCAAAGATGATCTTCCGTGCACGTCAGCCGGTCCGTGATTTCTTTAAGAGATCTGGCGCTCAGGAGGGTGACAAGGTCGTAATCCAGCGCGGCGGGGACAGGCTCATGAAAGTTAGCCTGGAGCCTGCGCTCCCAAGTCCCACAGCGTAAAGGAGAGTTGCAGATGCAGCCTAGCCCCCAGGATGAGTTGGAGAGCATTATCAAAGCAGCGTCGTTCGCCGCCCGTAAGCACCGGACGCAGCGACGGAAGGATGCAGATGCCTCCCCGTACATAAACCATCCACTCGCGCTTGCCGAAATCCTTTGCTCGGAAGGGTCAGTCACGGACTCCACGGTGCTGGTCGCCGCGCTTCTGCACGATACCGTCGAGGACACCGAAACCAGCCTTCAAGAGCTAGAGGTGGAATTTGGTAGTGTAGTAGCCTCCGTTGTGGCCGAGGTGACGGACGACAAGTCGCTTCCCAAGGAGGAGCGCAAGCGACTTCAAGTCGCCAAGGCAGCGTCGAAATCGGATGCTGCCAAGCTCGTGAAGCTTGCCGATAAGATCAGCAACCTTCGTGACATTGCGTCATCTCCTCCAGCCAGCTGGTCAGACGAGAGGCGCATCGCTTACTTCAATTGGGCGCGGGACGTAGTTAGTGGCCTTCGCGGGGTGAACCCGGCACTCGAGCGGGTCTTCGATCAAGTCTATGATGAAGGCCTTCGTGCAATTCGCTCTGCAGCGTAGCGCCCGCACAACTAACCAGCTCAAATCTCGTAGCGACTTGGCTTCGACGGAGAAGGCCACGATCTGCTCGCAGAGGGGAAGGAATATCAATGCCGAGCTTCAAGCGTTCATTTGAAACGGTAGCCCTCAAGAGGTGGTGCGCTGAACACCCCGGCAGCGCTGTGCATGCGCTCCTGAAGCAGTGGGCTCTTCCTGGTTCAGCGACGACGGGCGAGGCTTGCCTGAGGGTTGCCGTGAGGAGCGGCTACCTGAACTTCTATGTGAAGGGCCAGTCCGCAGCCAAGCTAACGTGCAGAGCGGGTGGCCCCAGCATCTCGGTTCACAGCAAGTATGTTGAAGGCCACGAGCGTGGTTCAGAGATCGCAGCCGGCAACGCAACTCAAAGCTACATAGAGTTTGGATCCGCAGACCTGAGGAAGCCAGAAACTGCTCTTCTTGTGCCCGGCTGGATCAAGACTGCTGAAACCTATGCGTCCGCTGAGAAGCGCTTTGTGGACGACCTTGTCGCGGCGAATGCCGGAGTGCTCGACCTTGAGATGGGCCTGCCAGCGAGTGATGAGCTTGGCAGCGAACGAGTGGCGCCGCGCATGGACTTGGTGCTCATCGAGCCGGCCAGCGGTTCAGAACCAGCAATCGCCTTCTGGGAGGCCAAGTGCGCTAACAACGGCGAGCTTCGAGCGAAGGGCAATGCAGATCCCAAAGTTATCGGTCAGATTGCGCGCTATGTAGACTGGATGCGGTCAGAGACGCGCGCGACCGAGGTGCGAGACGCTTACCGGCAGGCTGCATCGGTTCTTACAGAGCTTCTCGAGCTTGCCGGACACTCGGCCGACGCGGAATGCTCTCGTCTCTGGACGATGCTTGCGAACAGCAAAGCTCCCAAGCTCAGTCTCCAGCCAGGCATTGTGATCGGCAATTACTGGCCCCGGGGCTCGACCGAGGGGATCGCGAGCGAGCGTATGCGTCAATGCGCCAAATCATTCGAGAAGAATGGTCATCGCGAAAAGCTTGAAAAAGCAGGGTTGCAGTTGCACCAAGTCGGCCCAGACGAGATGGTTCTTGCCCTGCCACGTCTCGGCGGGCTCGGAGCTTAGGCTTGAGCCTGGCCCTCACAGTCCATCGCGGCACTCAGGCGATCGGGGGCTCCTGCATTGAGCTTGAAGGACCGACGGGTGAGCGACTGATCCTAGATGCAGGGCGCCCGCTTGATGCTGACAGGCAAGCGACTGGCCTCCTGCCGACCACGCTCGATCTGCATAGGCCTGCGACTGTTATCTTCAGTCACTCGCATATGGATCATTGGGGCCTGATCGATGAACTCCCGGCGAATTGGCCGATCTGGAGTGGCGAGAAGGCAGCAGAGCTGATGCGGCTCTCAGCCGAACTCTTCGGAGGCGGCATAGAGCGTCCATTCAAGACTTGGAACAGTCGCTCAGGGCCATTCCAGATCGGAGGATTTCAGGTCACGCCATACCTGACAGATCACTCGGCCCCCGACGCCTACATGCTGCTGATCGAAGGGTGGGGACGGCGGGTTCTCTATACCGGTGACTTTCGAGCACATGGCCGTAAGGCCCGCTTAGTTGAAGACATGATTGCGGCGCCGCCACGTCGGATCGATGTGCTGATCATGGAGGGCACTAACCTCGGCACAGACAAGCCGGTGATCTCGGAAAGCGATCTGGAGGACGCGTTCGTAGAGCTCGCGAGGGAAACGCCAAGGCACGTCTTTGTTTCCTGGTCCGCTCAGAACGTCGACAGGACTGTGACGCTGTTCCGCGCTGCAAGAAGAACCGGACGCCAGTTCGTAGTCGACCTGTATGGAGCGGACGTGCTGCAGAGGATTGCAGAGGGGACAGCTCTTCCAGCTCCAGGGCCGAACTTTCCAGAGCTCAAAGTGGTCATCACGCCGGGTGGCAAACGGCTCTATGCTCGTCAGGGACGGCATGAGTTCGTGACGCAATCAGCAGAAAGCGAGTTCGCTACGTCGAGGGCCCGTCTTAGGAACGGGCGGGCCATCATCATGCTCCGGGACTCTATGTTAGAGGACTTCGCACAGGGAGGGCTCGGGTTCACATCTCGTGACGCCTACGCGTTCTCGAATTGGACCGGGTATCTTGATCCCGACAATCCGAAGAGCGGGTGGGCTCAAGCAAATGCCGCAGGCGCCAGAACTCTGAAGCTGCACACTTCGGGACACGCTAGCCCCGCTGATCTCTCACAATTTGCAAGAGCGATCCGTCCCGCCGCGTTAGTCCCTGTTCATGGCTTGGCTTGGAATGAGTCTTCCGCGTACTTCCGAGGACTGAAGAGGCTTTCCGATGGCGAGAGATGGGTAATTGGATAGGTTCAATGACCGATCTCTTTAGCCAACTCTACAAGTTGTGTTCTCGTGACGGTGAAAAGAGCTGTCTGGAGGACTGGCTCACGGAGTGCATCGCCGTTGTGTTTCGTTCGCTGTCGAACGAGGAATGGTTGGCGCTCATTGAGCGTCTTTCAGGGCACAGTGCGCTTGACCTAACCGCTGTGTTGGATGGTGCAGACATCACGGTTCGAACGCAGGTTAGTGCCGATCATTTTGGCCGGCCAGACCTAGTGATTTACGTTGGTGATGATCCACTGATCCTCTTCGAAAACAAGGTGGCGCACACCGTAGATCAAGCAAGCGACGCCTCCGGTCGCGTGGTTCATCAGCTACATCGATACGCCGAATGGCTAAGCACGCAGGAACGGGCGAAAGGCCTTCGGCATTCTCTCGTCTTCCTGACCCACATCACGGCGCCGCCTGCCGACTTCACCATCTCAGAAGGAGAAAACGTTTACTTCGGCGTGCACCGACAAGTTGATAGCTGGGGCGAGCTGACCCGCTTTCTTATTGAAATCACGCAGGGAAGCGGGAGCAACTCTTTCAGCCATAAACTATCGCTTTCTCTCCTTGAGCATCTGGAATGCAATGACATGGCAAACGAATTTCCAAAAACCTCGGACTTTGCCGCTCTCGAGCTCTTCCTCAGGTTCGGTCCTCCACTGGAGAACCTAGTCACCCAGATGTGGAGGCAGGTCGCTCACGCCGCAAACTCGTCAAACCAGTCGGGCATGTCCGTCGACCCCGAACACGAGTACGGCCGCTACGAGGCTTCGCGCTACGTAAATAGGACGTCGCGGACGGGGAGCACGGGTTCCTTCCTCTCAACTGGTATATGGTACCCGGAGATCGGCACCGGCTGGGACAAAGATGACTTGAATGGGTACGAAGCTCGCGGCCCGCATGTATTTCTTCTTTTCGCCGACAATGACGATGATGTTTTCGAGGACATCAAGGGCGTTCCGGGGCAAGATTGGCTTAGGCCTAGTAGTGACTTCCTCGTACTCCGGCCTCTTCACAGCTTCGGCGGGGATGCAGATGACCGAGCGCGCGCCATGCTGGAGTGGCTAAGCGGCGAGGCGAAGAAGCTCAGGGCTTTCCTTCTCTCTGAGAATCTAACCACCTAAACTCTGCACGGAAGCTCCGACCGAAGAACGCCTGGGTGGATGGTCGTAGCGACCGAAGAGGTCGAGATCACCGGTGTGGGGTGCGTCTCATGGAACTCGCTGTAACTTCTAAGACGGTATCGCGGACTGCAGCGATAAAGTCGTCATCTCTCCATTCAGGATCGTCCAGCGGCGTTGTCATTGCGTCTTCGATGCCCCGCAGTTCGTCAGCGCACAGCAGCCCACGATCTGCCAACGCTGTGATAGTCCTGCACAGGCCGTTGAATGCGGCGGTGCCGAGTAAGCGTGAGATATCATCCGCACCGTCTTCGGAGGGCTCGATTAGTACCTCCATCATTGTCGGACCCGACCGCAACGAGGTGTCCCGGAGCCAGCGGGTGTGGTCAGCTGTCACTTGTCGCTCCGTAGCTGCTGAGCAGTTATGCCAGCGGCCTCGTAGCGGGCGTACGGGCTGCACTGCGCCGTCCAACCCTCGGGCATTCGCGAGCGCAGCCCAGCGTCATTCAAACGACCGTCTTCGGAGCGGGTGATTGCGCCCAAGCGGTATAAACTTCGCATGTAGCTGTCGATGATTTCGAGTGTCGGCTTGCTAGCGTTTAACAGCAGTTCTCGAAGTACCTTAACCGGCACAGCATGATCCATGGCCAGCTCCTGATCTGACAATCCGGCCAGAACGCGAGCCGCTTCCACGGAGATAAAGTGAGCAGAGACGAGAATGTCTCGATCTCGCCTTGGGCACGGTCCTGATAGCCAAACGGGCCTACCGGAGCGCCGCAGGAACGGACTTCCTGAGCGATAGGCGTGCAGGTTGTCGAAAAACGTGCGGAAGGGAGCTGCCCGGTCGCGGGACTCAGTCGCGATCTGAATGTGTCGAAGAGTGCTCAGGGCTAGTGAGTTCATCATGCTTTTTTCCTTTCGGAGCGGGCACGCGTCATCACTCCCGCTAGGCACGGGCGAGCGCGTCTCGTTGGTGTTGCGAGCTTTAGACCTTAATCGAAATTTCAATCGCGGACGGCGAGCAGCCGAATTGAGCAGCCAAGCCTTCTTTTGCCTCGGCAACGGTCAGTTTACGTGCGCCACTGCGTGGTTCATTTTCAACCCGGCGCGAATAGGACCAGTCGATCTTCTTCTTCGGCACCGGCTTGAAATCGCACTCCTCTGGGTCGAACCCGAGCAATTTACGAGCAGACAGGTAGCGGATTGGCTGCTGCGATGGCTTGAAGGCATTCGGAATGTCGATTGCAGCCGCCTGATCAAACAGGATCGCCCACTTTCCTGTTTCGCCAGTTGTCTCGTCCCTTCGAGCGACGATGTCTTTGATCTTGGCGATCAAGAAGGCTGCGCGGTGACCCTCACCCTTGTTTTTGTCCTTCCGCGCCAAAATGATGTACTTAGCTTTGCTCGCACGTGAGAGATTAAGCCGCCAGGCAGCGCTATTATTTGCGTCCAGCAAATCGCGGGCGGGGTCTTCAGTAAAGATCAATAAGGAGTCCGGCGGTTCGTCCGACGGCTGGCTAACCGTTGTTTGGGACTGCTTCTTGCTGTCGTGAACCGTGACCATTCCCGATTCCTCTCGGCGTACCATAATCGCGTGTATATCCGAGCCTCCTAGCCGAGTCAAATAATCATGATTATAATCTCTCCTTAATCAGGATTATGCGTTGGGGATTGGTGGTGCTCACCAAATGAGGGGCTTGGTCCTACTCGACGCGATAGAGCATGCTGAAGATTGGAAATCATGCTGGGTAGCCGACCGCTGTAACTCACGGCATCGGGACGTGAGAAAGCTACTAGCGGCAAGCTCGGCAGGTCGGCATCGTGTGAGTGGACAAGTCCACGCTGATTTCGAAAGCGAGTTTGAATTTGAGTCTCTCAAACTTCTTCTGGCGGTGGGTAGGGGAGAAGATCCGCGCAGCCGATCCCGCGAAAGGAGCATTGGTCTCGCAGCGGTATAGCTACCTATTCCGACCCGGGACGGCACGCCGACGGCGGACTGAAGTGCCTCCCGCCGCTCCCGATGAATCCCAGAAGGCTGAACTGGCTGAGCCCACGCGTGCTGATGTGCAGCAATTGATGGACCAGGCGCTAACGACGCCCACTCTCGATAGCCTGCAGCAGTTCGTGGACTTCGCTAACCGTTTCCGGAAACTCGCGGCTTACAATCTCTACATGGTTTATATTCAGCGCCCCGGCGCCGCGGCAGTCGCAACGCGCGACGAGTGGATGGGCGTAGGTCAGACCATAATGCCCGATGCCGTTCCCATCGTTATTCTGCGTACTTTTGGACCAATCGAGCTCGTTTACGAGCTGTCTGACACAGCGCCACCGCAAGTTCGGGATCCCCGAAGTCACATGTTGGGTGCAGAGGGGCCGTTCGATGTCGAGCGAATGAATAGGCTCGTGCGTAATCTTAAACCCAAGGGTAAAGCACTCCGTATCGATGTCGTGCAAGGCAGCTACGGCGCGCACCTCGCCGGTACTGCTGCGGCCGCCAGACCTTTGCTAACTGATGTGCAGGACTTAGCCTCTGGGACGCTACCTACCGGCCAGATTGCACATGGTAACTTCGAAACGACGCCGTACCCGGCGCATGACTTACTCTATCGTATCAAGCTCAACCGCCGGATGACCGCAGCCGAGCAGTTCACGACACTTGCGCATGAACTCGGGCACATCTTCTGTGGCCACCTTGGCGCATTCTTGCCCTCAGGTAGGGCTGATGACGACCATGGATGGCCGGACCGCTCCTCTTTGGGGCAGAGCGCCCGCGAGATCGAAGCTGAGCTAGTAGCTTGGCTCATCGCCTCTCGAGCCAATCTGATAACCGGTGCCCCGATCTATCTGAGGCCATACTTGGAGCGGGCGAGAGATGATGGATCAATCGGGTCAGTCAGCCCTCACGCCATCATTCGGGCGGCCGCCCGCATTGAGAGGCTGTCGAAGCGCTGAGTTAGTGGGACCCGAGACTCTTCCACGTATTGATGAGGCTAAACTGCCCGGAGCGGCTGACAGGTTAAGGGCCCGCCATTACGTTCGGAAACGGATGACAGATTGTTGATCAGGCAGTGCAGGACCGGAGCGCGCATGCTGCCCTTCTCCCAAGCTGCAATCAATTCTGGCGGCTCTGCGCATGGTCGGGATGACCGCTTTTGTCGCTGCTTCAGGGTATTCAGTCTCTCTGACTGGAGATGCCTATGTACGCGATCACGAAGCTCCTGGACCAAGTCGAACTTGGCACGCCGCTCACAGCTGGCGCTGTCTTCATGTTTCCGATCTTTGGCCAGACGGTGTTCTCAGACGACCTGATGGTTCTCGATGAAGCGCTGAATGAAGGTGCGGTTGAGATTACCGAAATCTCGGACGACGGCTTCGTCCCCGAGCTGTTGGTTAGGAATGCCGCGGATCGCAGTCTCTTCCTGCTCGACGGTGAGCAGGTGGTTGGTCTCAAGCAGAATAGAACCTTCAACCTCTCGATGCTCCTGCCTGCCAAGAGCAGCACCGTCGTGCCTGTGTCGTGTCTCGAACGGGGCCGCTGGGACGTCCAGAGTTCGCGAGCAATGGCCGCAGAGCATGTTCATTTCGCGAAGGGACGAGCCAGCAAGATGCGCTCCGTTGGTCAGAGCCTCGCAACCGCAAGAGCTTACAGCTCAGATCAAGGTCGTGTCTGGGCGGACATCGATGAGAAATTTGCTGAACGCGGATCCCGCAGCAGCACCTACGCAGAGGCAGACTATTACATGGAGCGTCGAGCCGAGCTTGAGCCGCCCGCGATTGAGTTTGAACCGCAAGCTGGACAAACGGGGGCGGCATACGGAGTGGGCAAGAGGATCGTGGGGGCGGACCTATTCGGCTCTCCCAGTCTCTTTCATTCACTGGGCCGAAAGCTCTCAAGAAGCTACCTAATGGAGACCATTGGGGCAGAAACACTAGCCGCGCCGCCTTCCACAGCCGACGCTCTGAAGACGCTGAAGGCTCTCCTCAGCACGCCTGTGATGGCTTTTCCGGCACCGGGAGAGGGGGAAACTCTTCGGCTTGAGGCTGATGGCTTAACCGGAGCAGCTCTCGTGAAGAACGGGCGGTGCATCCATGTTGCCGTTCTCTGCGACCCTTAATCGTACCGGGCTGCTGCCAAGAGTCAGGGAAGGCCCGGGAAGTCGCTGCGGCGATGGTCTATGACCATCTTTGCCAAACTCTGAGGGGCGACAACTTCAACGCAGTTGCCCCATGAGTAAAGGTGCCAGCACATCTCAAGGTGCCCCGAAGCTTTGAAGCGGACGATCAACGAGCCATCGCTCTGGTCCTCCGTCACCTGGCTGGGATGGAAGAGGTACCTCTTGGCGTGCTCTGCCGCATGGGGAGTGAAGCGCCAGACCACCTCACCGAACTCATCGTCGCTGTGATACGAGCCAAACGCCCGTTGTGCGTAGCTGGCCAGCTTGAAGCTCTCTGGAATCTCGAAGCTGGTAGCAAGCTGCTCTGCGGAGATGATGTCCTCAACCCGATAGTGCCTGAGGCGTCCGTCCTTCTTCGCTGTGTCCTCCGCGACCAAGTAGCGGCGCGCGCCGAGCAGCAATCCGTAGGGGGCTACCACGCGCTCTACTGCCTCCTCGTCAGCTCTGCTTTTATAGGCGATTCGAAGGTGGAATGGACCTTTGAGGCAGGTCGATACTGCTTCATCTACCTCAGGGTTCAGGACAGGACGAGGACCGGGTCTCGCGGCGTACCCAAGTGCTTCGAGCAGGGCCTCTTCGTCGACAGCTAGCCGTGCACCAGAGCCTTCAGGCAAGAGTGCTCGTATCTTTTGATTAAGTGTCCTGAGACGTGCGGCCTCACTCACGAGACCAAGCAGTTCTAGTTCCGTGATCGCCGTGGACGTTGCCGCAAGTTCCTCCGCCGTGGGGCTGAGGAGTGCTGCGATAGAACGGGCGGGCAGCCGCCAATAATGCCGCTGATCGTCGCCAATGTAATGATCTGTCGTCGGGAAAGCTTGCTGTAGCGCTTCGATCATCCGCTGTGCCGTCCTCCGCACACAGCCGAATTCAGCTTCGATTTCCGCCAGGCAGACTCCTCGCCTGCCGCTCGCCATCATCGCCAGTCTCAGAAGATCAGTGGCTTTGGAAAATGACACAGCTATCGTCCCCCATGACAGCTTCTGTCACCTGCGTAGGCTATTGTAGCTCCTGAAACAATCTGAGCCCACACCACCGTAGGCTTGAGTTCAGTGTGAAGGATTATGGCCATCAAGACGAGCGTCTCACACCCGCTACAGATTGCTGAGATTTCAGCCGGGCCGGGGCTTGGCCGTGTGGGAATCACCTTCTGCCCGGGAAAGCGGCAGGTCTCAGCTTTCAGCGGGAGGTGGGATCGCGATTTATCGATCGACGTCGACGCGATTGCGAGCTGGGGTGCAGCAGCCGTTCTGACGCTGGTCGAGGATCATGAGCTCACTTCGCTCGGTGTTGAGAAGCTCGGCGCCGAGGTGCGGGCCCGGCACATGACGTGGTTTCACTTGCCAATCCCGGATGTCACCGCACCGTCGGCCAGCTTCGAGCGGATCTGGCAGGTGCACGGCGAGGGCATCCGCCACCTCATCCGGAGCGGCTTTGATGTGCTTGTCCACTGCAAGGGCGGACTTGGGCGCGCAGGGACGGTAGCCGCCCGGCTCCTAGTCGAACTCGGGTGGCGGCCGGATGACGCAATCTTAGAAGTTCGAAGGGTTAGGCCAGGCGCCATAGAGACATCGGCGCAAGAGGAACACGTCCTCAAATCAGAGAAGATCTTAGAGGCTCAATCATCTGAGATCTGGTTTTCGTTAGAAGATCGCGCGGTGGGAGCCTTGCTCGGGCTCGCCGTCGGCGATGCGGTAGGTACGACGCTGGAGTTTCAGCGGCGCGACAGCGGATCACCGCTTGAAGACATGGTTGGGGGAGGTCCCTTCCAACTCACTGCCGGCGAGTGGACCGACGACACTGCCATGGCGCTTGCGTTGGCGAATAGCCTGCTCGCAAAGAATGGCCTCGACGAGCTTGATCTGATGAATAGGTTTGTAAGCTGGTGGAGGCGGGGCAGATATAGCTGCACCGGCACCTGCTTCGATATTGGCAGCACAACAGCTTCAGCTTTGTCTCACTTCGAAGAAGCAGGGGAGCCGATCGCGGGCTCTAATCACCCGCACTCTGCTGGAAACGGCTCCCTAATGCGCCTAGCCCCCGTTGCGATTCTTGGCCTTCAACTCTCCATTCGCGAGCGAGCAGCGCTCGCCGAACGCCAAAGTGCAACCACTCACGGGGCGCCAGCTTGCCTTTCGGCGTGCAAGCACTTCTCCGTACTTCTCCACGACGCGATCAATGGCGCAACTCGAACTGAAGTCCTGATGCCTCGGAGTGCTGACGGGCACCCTGAGGTTGCGGAGGTGCTCGCAGGCTCGTGGCGCGGTAAGCCCAGGAACGCGATTAAATCGTCGGGCTACGTGGTCCACACTCTAGAGGCGGCGCTTTGGTGTATTGGCCGTACGAGCAGCTTCAAGGAAGCGGTCCTGCTCGCGGCAAACCTCGGTGATGACGCCGATACAACCGCCGCTGTCACGGGCCAGCTGGCTGGCGCGCTTTACGGAGCCGCCGCTATCCCTGAGCCTTGGTTGCGGAAACTGGCGTGGGCCGACCGAATAGAGACAATGGCTAGGGCGCTGGTGACCCGAAGTCGATTGCTCGCGCCCGTAACATCGCCGGTATGAGGTTCTCAGTTGGACTGTGCACCTCCTTAGGGCAGACAAGCTTACAGACTTAGGGAAGTTGGCTTCAGAAGAAGCTGGCGACGATGGTACCAGTGGAGGGTGAGTGAGAGAGCAGGCATATCGGGACTGGTTGGCGGACGGTGGCTCTCATTCCCGAGCATCCCACAATTCCCACGTCTATGCGCTGACGACTATCGAGCAGCACTTGAGCGCTCTCGGTTCGCCTCACGCCAGTTTGGAAGAGGCTTGGAGGGCTGATCAGTTCCAAGAACTCCGGGATAGGCTGCGCGCAATCCGTGAGGATGCGAGAGCGGGCGGGACGCAGTTCCGTCTCCTGATGCCTAGTTCGGAGACACCCCACAAAAGGCTTGTGAACTGGGGCCGCTGGCTCAACCAGTACGGTCGATTTCTCAGTGGCGAGCGGCAAGAGCACAAAGATGCCGATAAGATCCGCCGATATGTTCTCGAAGAGGTGATCGAGCCAGCACGCGAGACCTCTGCTGCCACGACTGACGTTCTAGTTCGGGATGTGAACAGCGCCCTCCAGTTGAACGAGGCTTGGCCGAACATCTGTCAGGCTCTGGCGGGCAGGAAAATGCAGGAACTCGCAGAAGTACCGCCGCCGCAGCGAATTGGTGCGGAGGCAAGCTCTGCCACGATCTTCCGCTTCGACTTAGATCCA
Source organism: Sphingomonas kaistensis (assembly GCF_011927725.1). Taxonomy (NCBI): domain Bacteria; kingdom Pseudomonadati; phylum Pseudomonadota; class Alphaproteobacteria; order Sphingomonadales; family Sphingomonadaceae; genus Sphingomonas; species Sphingomonas kaistensis. The sequence goes on from NZ_JAATJC010000001.1 coordinate 1,590,291, forward strand.
GCAGAGTACTGGGCGGATGCTGTCCTCCAAGAGAGGTATGGCGAGCCTATCAACAGAACAAAGAAGATCGTGTCCTATCAGGCCGCTGACGGACGTCAGTTGGGATTGGATAGCGAGGCGTCATCGGCTCAGATTTGGCTAGAGGGAATTGTGACGCCTCTCCCAGACGGCGCCACGGCAAACCGATACACAGCAACCTCGCCGAGGAATTCGAACCTTCCGCCACGCCTGCGATATGGTGGCACTGAGGCGCGGGAAGTGAGCTTGATCACCATTCCGAACGCCGACGCCCTTCGCTCCCTTCTGGACACCTACCAGTCGCAGGACGCAGCCTTCGAGAACGGATTGAAGCTCTTGAGGGCGCGTTTCTTATCGCACTGCCCCGACTTCCGGAGCTTCGCGGAACCGCAGAGTTCCTACGTGGATGGAGAGCGCGCTTACAAGATTGCTGCCGCTGACAAGGTCACGGGCGCACTCCAGGAGGCTTTCGACGATGAGGAGCTTGGCCGCCAGGTGTTCGTCATCATGAAGGAGGCAGCCAAGGACGGCCCATTGGTGCGCTGGCAGACCGAAGACGATCTGAAGAAGAAGTATCCTTGGGCCCTCTCTGACTTCTACAGATACATCGGTCGGCTTGTGCGCTCCAAGCACCCTATCGAAGAGAGTCTAGAAGAAGCGTTCAAGTCCTTTCAGGAATTGAAAGATGCTGGCGCTAAAGTTCTGACGTACGGTGAACAACTGAATATCCTGATTACGGCCGCCTCCATGGTTCACCCCCAAGCAGCGGCGCCGATCAAGAAGAAGATGATTAACGCAGCTGCAGAGGCGCTCGGGCAGCCGGCGTTGTTCCCGGGCGAGCATTTCGACCAAGAAAATTACAGCCGTTTCAAGGCTTTGTTCGACCGTGTATTCGGTGTGATGAACAATGGATGGGGGTGGGGGCCCCGGGACTTTTTCGATGTGCAAGGCTTCCTATGGATCGCGCTCAACTATGAGCAGCCGGTTACGCCCCCTATCCAGCCAGCCAACGAACAATCAGTTGAGAGAACCTTTTCGATGAAGCCGACGAACCTCATTCTCTATGGGCCGCCTGGCACGGGGAAAACGTACCGAACTGCGCTGGAGGCCGTCAAACTCTGCGGTGGGCCGGTCAACTATTCGGATGATGAACCGGGCCGCGCAGCGCTTATGAAGCGCTACTATGAACTCGTAGAAAATCGTCAGATTGAGTTCGTCACGTTCCACCAGAACTTCAGCTACGAAGATTTCGTAGAGGGCCTTAGGCCCGTGCCTTTGGAGAGCGAGAACGGGACTGCCGCCGGTTTTCAGCTGCAACCAGAAGATGGGATCTTCCGCCGGATCGCTGAGCGGGCCGGCAAGCGAGTAGCTGTTGGATCAGACGAATTCCAGCTCGATACAAGAAGCGTCTTCAAGATCTCGCTAGGGCAGTCGAACCAGGCGCAGTGGGACTGGGTATACGATCAGTCCTTGGAAGAGGGCTACGCTTACCTAGGCTTCAAAGACGTTGATTGGTCCGACCCGAAGTTTGCCGATCGCGAGGCAATCTTTGCTGAGCTCCAGGCCCGCTTCTCAGAGGAGCCAATTACCTCGCAGATGGGCGTGGTTAAGTCACCAGACCGCTTCCGCAATCAGCTCAAGGTTGGCGACGTTGTGATCGCTTCGAAGGGGCTCAACGCCTTTCGGGCGATCGGAATTGTAGAAGGGGAGTACGAATATGCACCCCGGCCAGACGGCCGCTACTGCCACAGGCGCAAAGTTCGGTGGCTTTGGGACGATCCAGACGGGGTCCCGGTCAGCGAAATTGCAGAGAAGCGCTTCAGCCTGGACACCATCTACCCACTTCCCAAAAGCCGGCTGAACCTGGCGGCGATCAAACGGTATGTGAACAGCGTTGAGGCTGACGATCAGGCTGGCGAGATCCTGCCGCATGTCCTCATCATCGACGAAATCAATCGAGCCAATATCTCGAAAGTCTTTGGTGAGCTGATCACGCTGCTGGAACCGGATAAGCGTCTTGGCCAAGCTAATGCTCTGACCGTCAGGCTGCCTTACTCGAAACGTGAATTCGGAGTGCCGTCGAACCTGCACCTGATTGGCACCATGAACACTGCCGACAGGTCCATTGCGCTTCTCGACACCGCTCTCCGGCGGCGCTTCCGCTTCGAAGAAATGGCTCCGGATACGAGCGTTTCCGCCTTCAAGGCAGCCGAAGTGGATAGTGGAGTGCCCCTCACTGCAGTCCTCACCACGCTGAACAAGCGTATCGAGTATCTCGTCGACCGGGATCATCGCATTGGCCACGCATTCTTCATCGGGTGCAAGGATCGCGCTGATGTGGATGAAGTCATGCGCCACAAGGTAGTCCCGTTGCTGCAGGAGTACTTCTTTGACGATTGGAATCGTCTTGCTGCGGTTCTGGGTGAGAAGAAGGGGAAAGATGGTGCTTTCCTAACCTGCGATCTCATCCAGGATCCCACGGAAAGTGGGGGTGAGCCGCTCACGAGCTGGAGAGTCCGGGCAGCCTTTGCGGTAGATGCTTATGATCGTCTTCTGGGTGCAGCCGTCCCGGCTAACGACGAGCAGGCCACGGCAGAGGTGTCTGACCTAGCGTGACCCACCATACCGTTCGGGAATGGGGACGCGTTCCCGTAGGTAATGAGGGCCAGGGCTTTAGTCGTGCCCAGGCTAACTCACTTCTCAAGGCGGCGAGATCTCATCCCTGCGCGTCCGACGAAGCGACGAACATTCTGATCGACGGCCACCATTACCTCCGGGCTGGGCAGGTTGTGGGGGTGCTCGCTGCTCCCGGCTGCTCCCTTGAGATACTGCCCAAGGTGGATCCTCAGATTGACGAAGCAGGGGAGAGTATTCGGACGGTTCGCAGTCGGCTGGTGCAGATGCTGCACGTGGCGCTCGGGCTGGAGCCCTCCACCGGAGCTGCTGCACCCCACGCTCGTCAGAATGAGACGCTCCTAGACGTCTTCATTCGACAGTTCGCCGACGGCCTGTTGGCTGAAGTTCGAAGGAGCCTTCCACGGCAGTATGAGCCCTGTCGAGACGACCTGCCGGCGCTGCGAGGGAGGCTCGATGTGATCCGGCAGTTCACCATCCACGCTGTCCGCCCTGAACGCCTTGCCTGTTCGTTTGACGCGCTCCTGTCTGACACGCCGCTGATGCGCATCATGGCTGCGTGTGTTCGCGAGCTCTCTCGGTACTGCACCCGCTTGGAGACGCAGCGCAAACTCAGCGAGCTGCGCTCCTTACTTTCCGAGATTACAGAAGTCTCCGTGCGCAGCCTGCCCTGGAGCGCTGTGACAATCGATCGCACGAACTACCGGTGGAAAACTCTTCTCCGCTTGGCCCGTCTTCTTCTTGGAAGAGAGTGGCAGAGCACAGGTCATCGGGAGGGCTCGCCAGATGGCCTGGCGCTTCTTTTCCCTATGAACGATCTCTTCGAAGCCTACGTCGCTGCGTTGCTGCGGAGAGCAATGGCGGGCACCGACATAGAGGTGGTGGAGCAAGGGGGGCTTCGGTACTGCCTTGGACGCTGGGATGCTGACGAGAGCTGTGTCGGAACTGTATTTCAGACAAGGCCAGACATTCTTCTGAGAGATACGTCTGGCAGAACCAAAGCCATCATTGACACCAAATGGAAGAAGCTCTCCCCAGACCCCCTCGACCGTAAGCACGGGATATCTCAGGCTGATGTCTATCAGATGATGGCGTACGCCCGTATCTATGAATGCGCCGAGCTTATGCTGCTGTATCCCGACCATTCTGGACTTTCGATTTCGGAAGGCGCTCAGCGCGTGTTCGGGATGTCGGGAGGCCTTGAGAGAATGCAGATACGCACGATTGATGTCACACAGACACACAGTGACGTCACTAAGCAGCTTGCCGCTGCGATGATGAGCCTCTCTCCTGGCTAGCGATATCCGGCTGATGATTTCGCCGACCGCCGCTTAGCCGCCTCGAGTACCATGGTCCTAACGTTTCTTTCGGCAAGGTGAGCTAGCGTGCAAAGCATGTCGCGTAATCCAGCTGCTGAGACTCCGGCTCCGTGCAGGACACCTGCCGCATGAGGTCACTGGAAGAGCAATTGAGGGATCTGAGGTTCTCTCGGGGTAACGATCAGCCGCGGCCTCAAGAGAGTGAGGTGATCGGATCGCACGAGGAAAATCGATTCAACCGGGGCGGCAGACCGAATCCTGCGAGTGCAGGAAATGCTCGCAGAACCACGAAGCCACGCGCTGGGGCGAGTGCATCCGAGTTAATCCGTGAGCTCCCTCATATCGGCACCATTCGGCGGACTGAAGAGGGGCGGGGATTTGGATATCTCGTAGGTGAGCCGGGAGGCGAAGAGGTCTTCTTCCACGTCAACGGACATGCTCTGCGCGGGCGAGAGCGGGGTGTGCTGCCCGCGCCCGGCACGCGGGTATTGTTCATTCTTGGAAGTGACCCCCGCCACACTTTGCGCAAGCGTGCCATACGCTGGGTACCGGTGCCGTTGATCCCACAATTGGTCGCAGCCAAATCGACGACGCAGGCAGAGCTAGACGAGCTGCGTCGAGCCGCCCTGAAGGCACTCGAATGGGATAGCCTGTGGCAGCTGCTCCGTGCGGACTGGTACGGCCGGGAATGGGGCAACAACCCTCCCGCAGATCTCGTTGACCACGTCCTTGAAGAGGTTTGGAAAGCTCGCGTTCCTTCGCTGCCTGCGGCCGAGCTAACATGCGAGAGGTTCTGGGCCCAGGCGGCGAAAACGCGCTATAAGTTCTCGGCCCAACTTGCTCCTGCAGACTTGTGTCGGGTCTTCGACCTAACATCGTTTGATCTGCCACAGCTGTTGGCGCTCGGGTCGCCAAGAGCAGAATGGGTTCCGGAAGCAGATCGTAAGCTCCGTTTCCGCCTGATGGAATGGTATCTGGCTAGTCGTCAGAGCCCTCGCAGTGCGGAAGATTGGAGTGCCTGGTTTACCGGCACCTGTTCCTTTGAAGCAGACCTCGCTTGTCACGTAATCAAAGGTGCTAGCGAGGTCGATCCCTTCGTCTCAGGCTGGCTCCACAGGTTGGCCGAAAACAAGCTCCTTGACACTGCCAATCTGGATGCTTGGGCAGAGCGGTGCCCGCAGGCTGCTGTAGATTTCTTCGAGCGTCTCTCGAGTGTGGCGCAGTTGCGGCACCTTCGACGATGGCAGGAAACTCCGGAAGCCCTCCTCAGCCTTAAGCCAAGTTCAGCCCGTTCTCTTGCGATACTTTCATCCACCGCTTTGTCCATCGACCTAGAGACAGACGGTGAGCGCGTTTGGGAAGTAGGTTGTGCTCAGGGGGGAAGCACAACCATGCTGTTCACTGAGGGTAGCGCATGCACCCTCTCGGACGCGCTAACCCAAGTTCTGAGTAGGTCCGCAGCAGCGTCTCTCACTGTCGGGCACAACCTGACAGCCTGGGACTGGCCAATTATCAAGCGGCTGACGGGGTCTCAGCAAGAAACGCCCATTTGGGACACCTTGCTGACTGAGTTTCTGCTGAAGCCGCAGGCTGCATCTCACGCGCTAGACGGTAGTCATAAGGCGGACGGTGACGCACTTGCGGCGCTCGAGATGTTTAGGCGCCAGCTTGCGCAATTCCCTCCTGAGTTCGCGCTCAGGATCTTGCTCGCTCCACCGAGTGATGGGGCGCGCCTGATCGAGAAAATGGCGAGCCACTTAGATGGGGCGGTTCATTACTCCCGTGAAGAGCCGGCGGCCATGGCTTCGGCGGGCGATCGATCTCGGATCATGCTCGTTTCACAAGAGCGTATCCGCGAATACGACTGGGTGCCGGATGTGTCAGTTGTCTCGGTGGATCCAGCCGCTGGGCTGCCACTCGGATTCTGCCGGATCGACTCCGATAAGCTCGAGGAACAGCTGGGAGTTTGCGGCACACCCAGTCCAGCCGGGATGGCGGTCCTGGCAGTTGCCCGCTTCGCAGCTAAACAGAGGATCTCGATCCGCCGAAACATGATTCCGCTCTGGTTGACGGATGGTGACGAAGCCCTGTCCCAAGCCTTGGATCGCTCGTGTGTGTCGCTACCAAATGAGGGGGGCTTCCGCATAGCGCCTTTGCCATCAGATTTGGAATGGTGGCGTACCGCCGACATCACTCAATATCAGCTGCAAGAGTCACAATCGGCTATTCTTCTCCGGGAGTGCAGGCCCACTCGACTAGAGGCTCCAGAGAACACCAGCAGGGACTGGTCCGCAACATCTCTGCAAATGGTCGCGATCGCGGGCGAGGCGACGCACTGGATTGTTCCAGACCGCGCCGCCCATATTCTGGAGCCGCACGGGGGAACGGTATCGTTTGCCACCTGGTCCATTGGTGTTCGGCAGCATCGTACATCCCCACCGCAGATTGAATCTCGAAGCTTGGATGCGGTGCTCGCGACACGGCGTAACCACGTTCTCTATCCACATAGCTACGATCAAGCATCGTATTGGAAGGAGGTCCTGCGAACATTACGAGAGGTGGCGGCGGCTAATCCTGGAAAAACTCCTGTCCTTCTAGTTGAAAGCTCAAAGAGCTTGGAGCTCGTGAGGTCGCTAGAAACAGGTCTCTGCGAAATCGGCTTGGGCGAAGTTCGTCCTACTCACCGCAGTAAGCGAGAACATCTACGGCGCGCATGCAAGCAAGGTTTTGCGGTAGTGGATCTACTCGCCAACTGGCCGAAGTGGCGGTCCCTTGCGCAGAGCCTGTCAGTGCCGTTGCAGCCGGTCTTGGAAGCGTTGCCGATCGAAGAATGGTACGCGCTTCAGCAAGCCGAGCGCGTGCGAACCCCGACCGAGCTGCCGGGTGATGCGATCGATCCTGCCGTGGACTCAAGAGCAGATGCTGAACTGCCACTGTCCGTTTCATTTGCTTCAATTCTGGAAGAGCTGCCAGCGCTTCTATTTGGCCGCTTGCCGACTTGGCTGACCTCAATCGGAATTAGCCCGGATGAGTTGCATCCTGTTTTAATCGATTCTCGCTTAAGCCAGTCTGCTCACAGGCTTCGTGGGAAAATCGGCCATCTGGCTCTCAGCGAAGCTCCGCTAGCGGCCGCCGAAGTAGCTGCTCTCGACATTGCGCTGGCGTCCTTCAAGTTGGAACGCGAAGAGGCGCCTTCTGACTTCAGCTCGATGGAACGCTTCCTAATCCAGCATTGGCAGCCGGACAGCACGAAATCAGGCCAGCCTTCGCCCGGCTTCAAGGCAAGTCAGCGTCCTCCCATGGAGGCGATTTGTGACCGCTCAAGCCATGTCTTGGTGTCGCTACCAACTGGCGAGGGAAAGTCGGTATTGTTCCAGGTTCCGGCACTGTGTCGAGGTCTTCGCAATCGGCGACTCACCCTGGTCATATCGCCGCTCAAAGCCTTGATGCGCGATCAGCTTGAAGGCCTGCGCCAGCGAGGGTTTGGCGTCTCCGCCGACTACATCAGCGGCGACCTCACGCCGCATGAAGCCGCCGAGGTCATGCAGGGTGTGCTCGATCATCGCATTGTGCTGCTCTACGTTTCACCCGAACGATTGCGCAGCCCGATCTTTCTGGCGGTGCTGGAAAAGCGCATGGAAGCGGACGCAGGCCTAGAGTACGTCGTCATCGACGAGGCACACTGCGTCAATCAGTGGGGCTATGAGTTCCGCCCCGACTACTTCCACGCCACGCAACTGCTTCTACGCAAGTGTCGAGAGTGGCCGGGAGCCAGCCCAACTCCGTTCCTGCTAATGTCAGCAACTATCACAGCTGCTGACAAGGAGAGATTAAGCGCGTTCTTGGAGAGCAATGCAGAGAGCGGCCATCCGACTCTGAAACTGCTGGCAAGACCTGACTCTTTCGCAAATCCAATACGGTCGCACATCGAGATCCAGCCCAAGCGCTGTGCAGAAAGCGCTGGTGGTGACGAATCGGAAGCCGCGTTGGACTCGCGTGTACCGGTGATCTCGGCGGCAATCAGGAGTGCGAGCAGCAATCAGGAAAGAACGAAGCAGCGAAGCGCCGGTATCGTATTCGTGCAAAGCCGGTCACTCGCACAGCGTCTTGCGGAGCGGCTCTCGGAGGACACGGGTGCCCGAGTAGCTTTCTACCATGCCGGCCTCGACTCTGCGACGCGAGAAGAGGTCTATTCCGACTTTCGTCAAGAAGAACTGGATGTACTTGTCGCGACGAAGGCGTTTGGCATGGGAATGCATATTCCCGACATCCACTGGGCAGTCCATTTCTCTCCATCTGGAACGCTCGAAGACTATCTGCAGGAGGTCGGCCGCATCGGTCGCGGTGCGACCGAACGGAAGAAGGCAGGTCTGAAGACCCTGTCCGCGCTGCTACCGTACTCAAATCAAGACTTCGCCCGCATACGTGATCTCCGGGCTGCGAACGCCCTCAGCCGCCCGGCTGTGGAAAGCCTGTTCACGCACATTCGCGGTCGCGCTGTCGAGAGCGAAGGCCAGCTGGTCGCGATCGTGCCGGAGCACGGCTACAACAAAGTAGAAAACGACGTTCAGTTGCGTGCGGCCAAGACACGAACGCGCATGGCGCTCTATTGGCTTGAGCGGGCTGGAGAGCTCAAGCTCTGCAGCTCTCTTCCCGACGCTCTCACAGTCTCTCTGCGGCCAGATGTTCTGGCATCTCTAGAGAGGGAGCAAGGCCCAGTGGGTGAGCTTGCGAGCATTTTGCTCCATTTGGAAGGAGTCGGAGATGCGCTTAAATTCGAAGCCGCGGATCAAAAAGGCTGGCTGAAGCGAATACTTCAGAACTTAGCCGACAAGGTTGGCTTCGCGTTTACTGGCTCATCGAAGAGGCAGGATGGTTCGAGAAACAATTCTCAGACCTCAACCTTCGTGGAGGCGGTGCTCAATCTTTCGCAGATCCGCTTGCATAGCAAGACGATGAAGTCGAACGACGACGTGCTTGCTTGCCTGGCGGACTTGGACAAGCGCGGCGGCATCAGGCTGAACCGGCAGATCGAGTTCAGCAAGCGAAAGCTTGCTTCGAACCCGGATGAGAGCATCACCACCTTGTTCGAACTTGTGGGATCTGCCGCAGCCGAAGTTATTCGACGATTGGCCGCAGACGGAACGCTTCAGTTCGATCCCTTGCAGTTAGTCGAGGAAGGAGCGCTTGCGGAGGTCGCGAAACCCTCGGTTGATGCGGATGTTTCGGGGCGCCGCGCTTCGTCCAATGGTCGCCAGCAGGAGCTCTTTTCAAGCGCGTATATAAACGGCCTTAGGAGCTTGCTTCGGGCGAGCGGCCTAAAGCTTCGACAAGTGATCAATGAGGATGAAACGGTCCGCTGGGAAGCCATGCTCGCCAGATCGAAATGCCGCGACGCATCCGCACGACAAAAGGCATTGCTTAAGAGCGCGCAGGCGCTGTTGTCAGTCCTCAACAAGGCGCCTGAGGACCGCATAGATCTGTCAAGCCTAGTCAATAAGATGCGCGAAGTCAGCCTGAATAGAAGATTCAGCGAACTGGATCTCAAGCGAACAGCGGGCCTCCTTTCCGCACTGAAGCTGATCAGCATGTCGATCGACCTGATGCAGGTCTCGCACGTGGTCGTACTAAGCTCGGAAGAGGGCGACAATTCCAAGCAAGCGGATGTCTGGACCGAACTAGCCGAGGTCAATGAACTGGGGGAAGTTCGCAGCTTAGCAATGGAAGTTTTCGCGAACCTTAAAGTGGACGCACAGGAAGCATTCATCGCTGGATATTTTGCTCAGTCGAATGCCAAGCAGTTGAGGCAATTCCTTGAGACTCAGATTGGCGAAATCGAGATTGTCGACGACGGGCAAGGATCCACCATCATAGAACAGATGCAGGAGCAGCTGCGTGCAACTCGGGTCGTAGAATTATTCGAAAAATTCCAGAATTCCGAGGAGCCATCACAGTGGGAGGCCGTTCGCCACCCCTATGACCAGCACCTGCTCGTCAATGCGGGCCCAGGCGCTGGCAAAACCTTTGTACTGGTTGGGCGGATCGTGCACCTCATCCGCGAACAGCACATCCATCCCTCACAGATTGTTGTACTCGCTTTTAATCGCGCCGTCGTTTTTGAGATCAGGCGCAGAGTCCGCGAACTCTTCAAGTCGCTGGGCTACGCATCTTATGCATCAAGGCTGCGTGTCTCGACGATCCACTCCTTCGCGATGCGTCACCTCGCTGAGGCGGGCGAGACGGACCGAAGGCGAGATCTGAAGGATGTTCTGTCCAGATTTGCCGCTCGCATGAAGGACGACCAAAACTTTCGTCGCAAGGTTGCCGGTGACGTTCGCTGCATATTGGTCGATGAATACCAGGACGTCACAGAAGACATCTACACTGTCCTAAAAAACCTCCATCTCGGAAGTGAAGCTCGTGCAGGCGTGATGGTGATCGGTGATGACGATCAAGACATCCTGCGCTGGCAGCGCGAGTCTGGTGAGTTTTCAGAGAGCTATTTTGACCGGTTTGTAGACGACTTCGGAGGGTCCGAGCTGAAGCAACTGGTGTTGGCTGTAAACTTTCGTTCGTCCAAGGATATTGTAGCTCGCAGTCAGAAAGTGATCTCCGCCTTCTTCTCCAATAACGAACGCTCACGGCGGCTGAAAACATCGCTGCTTGCTGCGCAGTCCGGAGCATCTTTCGAAAGCAGGGGCGAACGCCTCGATTGGAAAGGGCGAATATTCGAAGACGCTGTGAGAGAGGTGCCGACTATCTGGCAAAAGCTGAGTGAACGGCACGGGGGGAATCTAGCAATTCTTTGTCGCTCCAATGCTGAGGTTGCACACGCACACCAGCTCTTGCAGTCACGCATGCCTGACCTCACGGTTCAGGGAGCGGCCGATCTGCGCACTGCAGACCTTCGTCATCAAGCTCTTTGGCTCGACTTCTTACGGTCAACACTCGACGAGAGCGACCGGGCGCTTTCCGAGAACCTCCAAAAGCAGCTTCTTAGTAGGTTCAAACAAGAAGTAGATATTCCTGAGGTTCGTGATCGTGACGAATCCGTTGATAGCATCACGTCTTTGTGGGAGCTTTGCATCCAGGAGAAGGCGTATCCGCATGTCTCCAGTCTCATTCGGTTCACCGAGGACCTGCGTACCGATGAGCTCCTACGCCTCTCGGGAGTGCGCGGCACCGCAGGCTCGAATGCGGTCATTTCGACCATCCATAAAGTGAAAGGGTTGGAGTTCGATAACGTTGTAATTCTGCCCTCCCGTATCCCGTTTGGCACTAGAGGCAGATCGGCGGCAGCTAAGGACATCGTTGGCGATGCAGCTGAGGAAGCACGGCTGCTCTACGTCGGTATGACGAGAGCGAAACAAGGCTTGTGGTACTTCGTGGGAGAGAGGGAGCTCTCCTGGGGGCAGCGGCCACCACGGGCGTTCAGCGCTGAGCAGCGACAAGGGCTCGTGCTTGAAGGGTCTCCAGAAGAGGTAAGCTTGGGTTGGGCCGGACAGAGTAATTACTTCAACCCGGATCCTGCAGATTGCCAGGCGTACATCGAGAGGGAAGTTCGGGTCGGCGATCCAGTCCTTATTGGAGGGCGCGGAGCTGGAGCAGGGAAGGGCCTCTTCCATCGGGACCCCAATGGGCGGACTCGCCAAATTGGCTATCTCGCGAAAAGCAGTGGTTTCGGAAGTCCAGACGCGGACTTGAAGGTTAGCGCCGTTATTCGCTTCTATCCGGAGGAACTGACGGCAGAGGCGGCCAGTGCAGGTCATGAGCAACGGAGATGGGCATATGCCGTGCTAGTGTCCGGGAGGCTGCGCTGAGTTCGCTCAAACTCGCAAGAGTAGGGATCATTCGACGACGGGATAATGTGGCATCGGCCATTCGTGATCAGGATTGTCCATCATCAAGTCGACGAAGATGGGTAGCAAGCAGCCAAGAAGCGCACCTCCATCACGTACTTGCGCACGGTTTACCTCGCTGTTCCAAGTCGCTCCGCCATGCACAAGTTGGTTCCTGAGGACGTAGAGACGATCAAACAGAATCGACAGGATGGTAGCGGTGTCATGTGCGGCAAGCGCACGCCGAATAGCTCCGCGACTGCGGTCAAGCCTATCCATCCAATCGGTGTACCCCGCGACGCCGTTGTGATGCTGCCAAAACGGCGCGAATACGTACTGATTGTCGAGCAGCAGCCGGATCTCCTGAGAGAAGCGCTCCCAAACCATGTCGTAGATGCGGTGCTTGCTGTCGAACCCGATCAAGGTTGAGAAGAACGCGCGGAAATTTTCTCTCTCACTGTCGGAAGCTTGGCTCACATCTCCTGCATATGCGGCGTTGAATCCTATCCAAGACAAAATGAAACGGACGTCAGCATCCTCCGTCTCCTTCTCTGCTCTGATCAACCAACTCAGAGCCCGGTGGACGCGAAGCGTCAGCGGTTTAGGGAAGCCGTCCCGCAGCTTACGCTGCTTCTCCTTAAGACTGAGAGGGTGAAGCGGACTGGAGGGTGGATGATTTTGCGGCATGGAAGCACGATAGGGCCTCTGGAAACCGCCGGGAAGCGACTCAAGTCAGGCAGCGGCGGGAGCTTCCTCCGGCAAAAAGAGGATCTCCGTGCGTATGCGGGGCCGAGTCATCATTTCAGCAAGAGAGGGGAGTTGCCCGTCTATGGCGGCTGCGAGTTCTGCCTCCAAAGCAGGCAAGTCGATGCGGATTTTAGAGTTGGCTGTGGGTGCATCGCTGCGGCCCAGTCCATTAAGCTCCTGAAGAAGCTCCCAATCTCGCAGGACGAGGACCTGACCATCTCGCCGTGTCGCTCCTGCAACCAGGCGATTCACTGAGCTTCCCTGACCAGTTACCTCGTCCTCGACGGAGACTACGAGCAGTGGCTCCGACAGCCGAGCCACACGTGCAAGAACGCCTTCGCTCTTCTCGCCGTGTGAGAGTGCGGTGTCGAACAGGCGGTGTCCAACTCCGACCAGACGAGTGGCTCCAAGTCGTCCGAGATTGGCAGACCGGTCGAAGATGAGACCACTGTACCGATCCTGCAAAGCGTAATCGGCTTCCGTCCAATCAGAGGGCGTTTTTACCTCCAATCCATCCTCGCGCTTCATTACTCGCCGTCCGCTTCTCTCGAGCATGAGGCTGAAGAAGCGTTCCAAATCTGGAAGATCGACCTTAGGTAAATTCCTTCCTACCTGCGCAAAATCGAACCGTGCGACATTGCCAAGCATAGCCTTGACACGATCGACGACATCTTCACCGCCAATGGTTGCGGTTTTGCGATCAAACCAGCCTGTTAGCCCATCGGCATCCCGGGTCTGACCGTCAGCGAAGAGCTGTTCGAAGAAGCTCGCGCCAGTCATGCCGACCACTAGTTGGCCAATGTCTTCGCGCTCTTCCATCACCCGGCTCAGTGCCTGCTGGATACGTTCAAGCTTGGCGTTGAGCAGATCCCAGATCCGAGCTTCCACCGTAGCTGGGTTGCGGAGGATGAAGACCTGAACCGGGCGTGTTTGTCCGTAGCGCGAAAGCCGACCAACGCGCTGGTGAAGTCGCATTGGATTCCACGGCATATCTACATGGACCAGAGTGGCGCACCGCTCCTGCAGATCGATGCCTTCGCCGGCCGCTTCCGTTGAGACCAGGAAACGAACGTCGCCTTTGTTGAAAGCTTCGGCGGCGGCCTCTCGCGGCCACGTCTTGGCTCCGACTGTCCCGTCTTCGTGTCGAATTTTGTCGAGGCGCTCATCACCATTGATAAAGGCGCAGGCACCGTGACCGAAACGCGCATGAAGTGCATCAACGACGAGCGCCTGTGTTGCCTTATACTCGGTGAAGAGAAGGACTGGCTCGTTCGGCGGAAGATCACCATCGATCAGATGCACCAGTCGGCGGATTTTCTCTTCCTGCGTGATCGGCGATGCGAGTGCAATTAGCTCATCCAGGCGCTCCACCTCACCTTCCATCAGTTCCGCTAGCACTTCGAAGGGCGTCCGCTCATCACGAGCGGCCTGGTCGTCTAATGTCTCTTCTTCATCAGAACGGGTTGCTAGCGCACGAGCTTCACCGGCCGTTGCTGCCAGCTTTTCGCGCCGTTTGAGCAGGGCACTGCGAATGGCTGCAATGGAACTAGCAGCCAGCTTCTGAAGCGTCACCAGCACGAGCATCCTGGCAGTCTGCGCGCGACCATCTAAGCTCGAGGCGTAAGCGCGGCCATCAACGATAAAATGACTGAGAGTATCGTAAAAGGTGCGCTCGTCTTCACTGAAACTGTACTCGCGGCTTTCCACGGTCACAGGAGTGAAAAGAAGATTTCCTCGAAGGTCAGTCGCAGTTGCCTTGTTGTTTCGGATCATGACTTCGGGCAGTTTCGCTAGCTGCGGCTCAAGGTCTCCGTCTGGCCTAAACTCATCCGGGCGAAGCAAGCTTAGGAGAGATAAAAACCCGAAATCTTTGCCGCGGTGTGGGGTGCCGGTGAAAAGGAGAAGCGAGCTAATCTTGCGCCTCTCCTCCATCGCACGGAGGAGCTGAAATGACAGCGTTTCGCCCATGCGTTCGTCAGCGTTTAGGTGGTGGGCTTCATCAACAACCACAGCATCCCACGGATCGGCCTCGAGGAAGGCGCTTGGCCGTGAACTGTCCGTCACCTCGCCCCGCAGCGTGTGAATTGATGCCACAACCATGTTGGCCGTGTCCCAGAAGTTCATTTGAGGGGTATCGACTGCGCGAGCGTAGGGCTGCAGCCTTATGTCAAACATCTCGCGCAAGCGTTTCTGCCACTGCGGCACAAGCTTTGCCGGAGCGAGAACCAGAAGTCGGCGGACGCGGCCACTAGCAATTAGAGGCATGAGAACCAAGCCTGCCTCGATCGTCTTACCCAGGCCCACATCATCAGCCACGAGCCACCGGAACGGCCAACTCCGATTAACGCGATGGCAGACCCAAAGCTGGTGAGGCAGCAGCTGCACCCTGGAGCGCGAAAACACCCCCCACTGATCGTTCACCGAGCGGATTGCGAGCGCCTGGGCTCGCAGCAGCGTGCCAGTGCTGTCGTCGAGCAAGCCGTTGGAGAGCGCGTGCGATAGCGACGGGGTAACCGTCAGTAGCTCACGAAGAACCGACTCGATGGAGCTCGCAAAGCGAACAATCACCGTCGGACCGGTGTCCACGACCACTCGTCCCTGACCATGCTCCGGGTGAGAAACTGGTGTGTCAGGTAGCAAGGTATCAGTCATCGCTTAGGTCAATCTCGTAAGCCGCACCGGCGTCTAGGAGTATCTCCTCCCGGATCTCCCGATGATCGCTTGTCGTGATCAAATGCAGCGGTAGATCGCCGTCTCCGCCGAAGCGTGCGGGATCATCGCCGATCAGGTCCGCGACCCTCTCGTGGAGCGCGCGCCCTGCATCGACCCCGTGCTCTGACATACCAAGGTCAAGCCTCCGAAAAAGAGTGCGCACGCGACGGGCCGTACTCCAACCGTAAGGCAGCGCACGCGTGGCCTGCGCCTCATCATAGATGCCCTTGCGGGAGAGCTCACGGACCAGCCAATTAGCTCCAATGCCTAGCGAAGGCGCGATGGGCGCTGCCACAATACCCATCTTCGCTGCAACGGCCGACCGGTGAGGTGTAAGAAGTGTCCCCAGACTGATGTCGCCTTCCTTCGCAAGTGCGCGCGGAAGTGTCAGGAACAGCCGCCGGTATTCCGAAAGGTAGCGGCTCACCGTGCAGAGGTCGACAAGACACCGGCGCCAGGGTGCAAAGCTCGGATCTTGCCACGGGTCACTCCATTCCCGAAGCCGATCAATAAAAGGCGTAAGGTCTTCTGTTTGCTGCACAGAGGAAAGGTCGCGCCACCAGCCATCGCGAGTGGCTTTCTCTACGAAGCTACGTGACTGTGCACGCCCCACTCGTCCGATGGTCTGGAAGGTGGCCAAAGCCAGCATCGTGAACCAGGCCTCATCATTTTCTTCAGCGAGCTCCGAAAAGTTGAAGCCTTCAGGGTAAGTCGACCGATCATACGCGAGTGAAAGCTCGTTCCTTTCTTGATTCCACCACTCTGCAATTCGTTCGAGCGCTGCGGCAGCATCTACAGTGCTGAAATAGGGGTTATCGCTGGGCGGAGGTAAGGAAGGACCTTGCCAAGCACCTAGAGCGGCAAGGATCGATTCACGTCCAGGGATGTCATCCAGCTCTTCCCATGTCAGGAGTGCTTCCCCCTGCGGCATCCAGGCTTTCGCTGCGTCTGCCAGCCTACGTATCGAGAGCGCGTCAACGGTTGCCAAGTAGGTCAAGAAGGCCCGAGTGCGCTTCTTATCAGAGCCTGCGGTAGCCACCCAGCGGCGCAAGATATCATCTCTACCGCCGGCCTGTTCGCGTGCAAGCTTGGCTAACTCGAGTGCGGGGCCAGTGTAGAGCCCGGAAAGCTGTCCTGAGGGCGGGGCGAACGCCGCCCGAAGCGCTTCAGCAGGGTCACCGTTTAAAAAGCCAAGAGCTCGGATGGGCTGAAGCGTATCGTCCTGAGCGACAAAAGAGGTTTCTCGCAAGGCACTACGAAGCTCCTGCTGCTCGTTGAACTCAATCCGTTGCAGGCTCTCCGAATGGAGAGCTGACCCTAGTAAACTCGCAATCTCTGGGGTGACGGGGCCGTCGCGCAACATAAGTTGGAGCAGGTCGATAAGCTTGAAGGGTAGTGGCCGGCTCAGGCCGAGCAGTTCAAGTAAGCGTGCTGTCTCTTCGTTCACCATCTTCGGAGCAACTGCCAGGAATGCAGGCCACTCAGAGATAACCGCGAAGAGATCCTGCGAGGCGAGGGCCCCCGTTAAGCGCCACCGTACTTCACCGGCACAAACATTCGTGCCATCGAGGACTGGTACCAAGGGGCGCGCCAGCAGCAGGCAGCCGACACCTCCGCCATCCTTGTGCAAATGCCGCTCGGCGCCACCCGATTGAACATCACGAGCGAAGACTTCGATCAACTTGCGCCAGAACGGCAAACGAGAGTCTTCATCCAGCTTTTCGGCAGCAGCGAAATCCAACCAGTTTGCCTCGACAGTGTCGAACAGCTCGACAAGCCGCTCACCCAACACCACCCCGAGATTGCTGAACAGTTCATCGTGGCCTTCGACTGCTCCAGCGAAGTGCGAGCGCCCTGGATCAACCGGAAAAGGACCGTCCATGACCCAGTCGCCATGTCGGTCTTGACCATCGAGCGGAACGAGATGCCAGAACTGGCGGACTTCGCGAATAGGCTCCGGTCCGGCTCGACCTACCCCGAGGAAAAGGCGGAAATCGCAGAGTTCAATACGCAGTGCGTTCCGTCCTGCGGGACCCGCAAGAGTGATCATTTCGATCCCTGGTGCAAGCAAGCGAGAGGTGCATTCGTGCGTTTCGTTTTCCCCGATTTCGATCCGGTGGATGCGGGGAGCCACAGCGACTAGCCAAGGCGCCGTTGCCTGAAATTCTTGCCAGGCCTTTTCCGCAGATTCTGCGCAGTGCGCGGCAATAGGCAGCTCAATGAGAGTAGGCTTTTCGCCACGTGCACCATGGCGAGAAGCCAGAGTGCGGCCTTCCTTCCACTCCACAGGTATCATGCCGCCCCGGATGCAGGCCGAGATGGAGCCGCTTGCAAGCCGAGGAGAGTCGCTCAGCATGTGGACCGTTTTGAAGCCAAGACCGAAACGTCCAGTCTGACCGTCCCCTTCCTTTGCGGAATGCCCGATCGCGAGCATATTTGACAGGTCGCGGTCATGTTCTCGCCGTAAGCCTTCCTCTGGCGGATGCCCGGGATGATTTATTGGCCGTCCCCAATGCACCACTCGGAGAGTTGAGATACGGCCGTTTTCATCGCGCTCTAGCTCTGCGTGAAAGCGCCCTGCCGAGCCTGCACCTCGCCAGTAACGCAGGGCATCATCCGCATTTTGAAACAATTCAAACAGAACCCGCCCATCAGTGTAGCCAAGTTCTTCAATTTTTTGGCGAACTGAGCGAAGAACCTCTTGGGATCCGACTTCTGACTCTAGGAAGGCCCAGAGGTCCCGCTGTGCTCGGTCTAAGTCCTTTCGCTTGGTATCTTGAAAAGCTCTAAGCGCCGTTCGGGTCGCCTCACTCTTCTTTAGTCCCTGTAAAGCAAAATCAAGCACCCGCCGTAGATCTTCGCATGTTTGCTCAAGGGTAGTCTGATCATGGCGGAAGTAGGAGCCGAGCTGTTCAACAAGTGTGTCGCCGTGAACTACGAATGGCAGCATGAGCGCTGGGGCAAGCTTCCTAACGAATTGTTCGAGGAGAGGCCGGACCTCGCTCTCGTCATTGATGCTTAAGGGGACCAGTGACAGTCTGAACGGATGCATGACCCGCTGTGGGCAGGCACGGTCCTTTTCCAGCGCGTGGCAGTCGATGAGCCAGCTCCGTGGAAGTTCATCAAGTGGGACCCGGATCGAGGCCCCGGCGACCGATAGCACCTCAGCTTGCGCGTCATGATTCACTACTATCTCAAAGCGTAGCTCAGCCAGGCGGTCGGCAATCTCTCCGGGGTTCCGATCTAAGAGCGACTCAAGGCTGATCAAATCATCTCTAATGGCCTCGAAAGTGCGCTGCGCAGGCCACGCCTCAGCAACCTTCGCAACGGCCCCGTCACACCCAAGCATTGCCAATAAGAAGAGAACGGCCTCCTCGGGGCAGTAGCCGCGTAGAGGCTCAAGAACTTCAGACAGGCTGGACTGGCCTCGCGCGGGTGCGTGAAGCTCCCCTAACGTGGCAAGCGGTAGGTGTTCGTCACCGTAAAGGATGCGCTTGTACGTGCTGTTCAATAGGGATCCGCTGGCCACACCCGTGGCGGTGAGCGCAAGTGAGTCGGCCCGTGCAAACGTGCCCTCGACAGAAGGGAGAAGCAGGTCAGGGGAAACGAATTCGCCGACCTTCAGAGTCACACCATGGCGTTCGAATATCGAGAGATGGATCGCGCGGGCTGCCTCGTATGATCCTGAAAGCTCTGCCAATGCTTGTAGTAGATCGCCGACTTGTTCCTTAGCGGGAGCAAGAAGCTTGTTCGCTAGCTCGATTGAAGCTGCGTCATCCTCAGTCGTGCGCAGCGCCGCTGCAAGGAACGGCCAGCCTGAACAGGGCACACCCTGCTTGGCCAGAGCAAGGGTCCGCCAATGACTGATCGAGGCTGCGATTGGACCAACTCCAACCGCACCCGCCTCCTTCGCGAGCTCAGAAGCAAGCTGCAGCGAGACAGCTGTGCTTGGAAACAAGGCTGCATCCCTCAGCTTCGCTAAGACACTCTGAAGTTTTTGCGGCAGTCGCGAGATCGTTGGAAATTCTAGTTTATCGCCAAGGAACGCTGAAAGCGTCTGATCTACTTCTTCATGAAGGTCGAGCACCTCGCCTGGAGAAACTGCGCGTGTCGAAAATGGGATCCACCGAGCTGTACCCAGAGCAGAAACAATGTCCGGTGTGAGGTCAGCTTCTGCGATGCTTGCCACCAGTGCATCAAAATGAATGTGCGGGGTGTCAGTGGCCAACGCCACATTGATCTGATCGATTTCGGACCACGTAGGAACCAACCTCTGTTCAATTGAAAGAGTCTGTGGATCATTCCATGGGTCTAGTAAGAGCGCATGCGCTACCAAGCTTTCTGGCACTGTACCTTTTGGTGCTCGGCGCAATCCATCCGCTACTGAAACACGCGCCCCTGTCGTTGTTCTATGAACAGGAAGTTGGCTCAGCACATCGTCTTTGATTCCGCTGGTCAGAAGCGCAATCGCGGTCGACTGAGAGATCTCCGGTAGACGATGGTCTTTCCTCGCCTCAATCAGCCACTGGCCCAATGTTTGAACATCGACCGATTCGATACCGATCTTGTCCTTCAACGACCTCGTGAGCCGTTCCAACAGGTCAAGAGGAAGCGCGCGCGTGACGGCGCTCCGCTGTGTCAGCAACGAAGTCAGTAGGTCATCAAGAGCGGAGGAGCCTCGATCAAGCGCAACTAGGAAAGCAGTGGAGGGCAGGTCGGCATCTCCCGCACACAGTCGGCGGAGGTCTGACAAGTCTGCTTCATCTCTCAGGAAGTTTGCCAGTTCGCCGCGAGCCTCTGGTAGGCCGTACTCTCGGGCAGCTCGAAGAGGTTTCAGCAAATTACTAATGTGGGAGCTGCTAGCACCAACTGCGTCGCCACCTGACTGCCAGCGAAGTCTATAGGTCGGCGGCTCCAGTACTGCGGATGCGAGCAGATCTTTCCCGCGATTAGGCGAACCATCGAATAGGAAGCCTTGTGCACCGATCTGTTCGGCTTCCTCGAGGGAGAGTACCAAGTCTCGGCGGTCAAGAACCCGTGTAACCGGCACAATGGCCAATTTCGCACCTGTTGGATGCATTGCCAGCTCCCGGAGAGGGGGAGCCAGGCGAAGTATGGCAGTGATCAAGGCGGCAGCCTGATCGGCGGCGACTTTGTCACCCACGAACTTCGCGGCTGCTGAGAGTAGATTTACCGCGAGCTCCGAAGAGAACTTTGAATCTGGTGAAGGCGCCTCCCAGTCGGCTGGAATGGGCAAGATTTCGCCAGTTGCTGCGAGTGCTGCGATGAGCGGCCGGTTGGTTACCGATGCTGGAAGCGGCAGAATGCTGTGCTTTGTGAGGAACGGTAGTAATTTTCGGGCCGCGGTCGCTGGCGCTAACCTGCTCGATCCCAACAGGGCAGTTCGAAGTGCCAGCGCTATTGCGTCCCGCGTAAGTGGTCCAACTTCAACGCTGCTAAGAATTGAACTGATTGTCTCCGCAGTGCGCGCATGCGTGAAGGCGTTTTCACCCGCAAGACTTACGAGTGAAGCAAGCTCCTCATCAGTCCAGCTGCAATCTTCAGCAGCCAATATTGGGCCTGCAGCAAGGAAAGTCTGCCGCTCAGCGCACCAGTCACTGATGCCCGGAAACACTGCCGATAAAAGCTTCCAGGGCGTAGTCGAGCGTATCGGGAGAGGCCGGATGGCTGCAGCCGGGACGATCCTCCAACCAGCGCCACCAACCCCGTTCCAAACATAAGAAAGGGCGTCGGACCTACAAACAGCAGAGCGTTTCTGAGCCCACCAAGATGTTCCTGCCAAAGCCTTGAGGACGGTTTCCCGTTCATCATCACTTCCGAAAGTGGGTAACACGTCTGCAAGGGCTGGTAGAACCTGCGGTAGTGTAGCCTCAGCCTCCAGAGCCGTATTCCAGCGCCCCTCAGCCCCTGCCTCGGATGTTGTCAGAATTTGCGTTCTGGAAGTTGAGACGAAAAAGTAGCCGTGGAGGAGTATGTCGACGTTTCCAGCGGCTGCGGCGATAGGCGCTTCAGCGATCGTGGCTACAGGCAGGTAGACGGTCGAGCGCAGACGAAGCTGTCCTGCTGTGCCAACGGCCGGGGATCGGCAGATTATGACTGCTCCATGCGGCTCAGCCTTCGCCGCAACTCGCTGCTGCCGATAGTTGTGACTAAATGGCCAGTCTTCCGCCGCCTTTTCCCTGAAGGCAACGCCGCCGGGGCACCAGGTCTCCTGTCCAAAGAACCGAACTCCTTGGCTCGCGCTATCTGTCCATGATCCATGGAGCTTACGTGCTGGCCCGCTTTCATCTGGTCCGGAGAGGCGCGATGCGCCCGAGGCGATGGTAACCAGCCTTTTGACGCCTTCGAGACTGACAAACTCGATTATGGCAATTGTGCGTAGGCAACAGAGGGCTGGCGCCAACTCCTCACCACTAATCATATCGGCGAGGGCATGCTCTGGCGTCCACTTCTGTGGGGTCAGCCAGAGTCCATCGGCGGGGCAGAGAGTACTCGTCCGCAACGGGACGACCAGCAACATCCCGCGCCCGTTCAGGCCATTGTCTGCGGCCCATGAAACAAGCTGCTTCTGGTCAGATGCCTGTAGGTGCTTCCATGCATCGGAAGTGCCTGCCGCCTCTGAAATCTCCTCCCATGGATTCATCACCTTGAAAGCGGGGGTGCTGTCGATCCAAGCGAGCGCGACGAACGCATCACACAAATGGAACACGGCCTTTTGACCAAGACCAAAGCGGCCAACAGCGGCGGCGTCACCCCCTTTGCTTCCGCCGCTGGCCTTCTCCATCGCAGCGAAGTGGTCCGCTGTAACAAGGCCATCGTTCGCAATGATAAGTGATGGAGCCCGCAGCAGCGGGTTCGAAGCATTCTGAAAGCCCGCATGAGCGCAGACGAGAAGGCGTTGCGCGCCCGCGTCGTCAGCGTTCTGCAGCAGTTCCTTCAGGACGGGGAAGCCGGACTTATAGCGATCGCGCAGCAGATTCTGCAGATCCTCAACGATGCTCACTGGGGTAGTGCGATAAGCGGTCAAACTTCGATTCCTCTCTCGACCGGGGTCGCATACGCCCGTGACAAAAACAGTCGTGACCGCACTACGGTGGGCCACGCAATCGGAGCGTAAAGGGCGACGCCATAGTCCGCCAGACTGCAGTCGTTACGGCTCTCGTTTTGCCCATTAGGTACTCGACTGCGAACCAAAGGTCCGAGCCCACATAAGAAGCTGCTCGTGAGGCAAGGGCCTCACTGCATATTGATTGGATCCCTTCTGTGGAGGAGGAAACAAGGATCGTTGATGTAGCACCGCGTATTTCTGAGCCGGCTTCGGCAAGCCCCTGTGCAGAGCGGCGAGCTAACGCCTATGGCTGGCCATCCTAACTCATCGACCAAGTTGGCGAAGTCCTCCGCCAGTCACGTCGTAGCGTCGCTTTGCTGATTAGGAACGTGGCGTCGCCGGCGACCAGGAGCAAGCGTTACGCGATGTTGGAACGCATATGTCGGGATGGGGAGTTCGACAAGAAATGGCTGACGACTCCTCTCCGCTGCTGTTCTGCGCAAGAATTCCCGAATGGCCTCACTGCGCTTAGTTCGGCTTCATCGCGGACAAGGTCACGCACACCCGTAAGCAGACGCTCGATGACTCAGATAGCTTACGCCTGGCCTCGACCTTCGCCACATTCAGGCTGAAAAGCTGACATCGCACGTAGCAAAAAGTTGCCAATCTTCTGGTGGGCAGCGGTATTGATTTTTCAGCTGAAAAGGTTGGCTAAGAAGCTCTTGGGTCGGAGTTCAGCGGCGTTCTCCTGGGCGGAAGGGGCTTCGGGTTGGCAGGGATTTGGTCCGACTGCATCGAACATGTCCATCTGTGGTGCTCCACTTTGTCCGCCGGCAAATCGGCGCTGAGCATTTTCCTTCTGCTCCGTTAGGCGTTCCAAGACAGGCCGCTCATGCTTCCGGTCTAGAAACACCCACTCCTTACTCAGTATGGTCCTAATGCGAACGATTGCTGTCACTGGATCAAGGTCGAAATGTTCCTTGCCGATCCGTTTGCGGCTGAGCTTCTCGTGAACCTTCCGCTCGTCTTTGTTCGGGTTGTTAGAGGGAAAAGCTGCAAGGACCGAAAAGTCGCCAGGCACACCTGTTCCGCTGATTTGCTTGGCTCGTGCAAAGACGTTGCGTGATGTCATGCCAACCTTAACACCCTGTACCTTAGGGTTTGACATCACGTAGATCACACCCGCAAAGCGTTTGGCTTTCAGAAGCTGCGATCCACAAGCTTGGCAACTGGCGCTCGCATTTTCGTCTGCAATGATCACCCTGTTTTCCGACCTGCAATTCGCGCAGGTCGTGGTGATCTGGTAAACTTGCATGCTGCTCTCCCGCTCGGGCAAGGAACTAAGCTCCAACCATCTGCTGTGGCAATGGGCGGTAGCTAACAAGTTAACATTTGAGCCTTTTCAGGCAGCTTAGACGGCGAGATCGGAATTCAGTACGCGGTCATGCGGCAGCAATTGCCGCAGTCCGTCCACCGTAACAAAGCTCAGCCGTGTTCGGAACCTCAAAGGGAGCTGTTTCCATGCTCAAGCATCTCTTACGGCTTGGACTTTGCGGAAGAACCCATCACAGGCGTGACCACGGCTCTTGGCCGTGGTGTCGCGCGATGCCTGGCGCACAGGGGACCGGATGTTCTGCGGCTTCTGCCCGCGCCAAACTGTAATGGATGCAGCCCCACCATGCCGAAAGCCAGTCGAGTCAACTTTGGGGTACGAAAAGTTTGAGAGCCACCATGAGAACGAGTTGCATTCTGTTTGCTGCCATCGCCGGGGCCGCGGCTTGCGCCTCAAGCACTGCTCTCGCTGCACCGGGCGATGTCTTCTATGGCACAGCAAGAGCAAAGGACGGAGACTCACTTATAGTCGGCTCGCGTGAGGTGCGCCTGTTCGGTGTCGATGCACCTGAGTTCAATCAGGTCTGCAAACGCGCTGGCACCAATTGGCAGTGCGGAACAGACGCAGCCGAGAAATTGGCTACTCTGGTAACCGGCCGGGAAGTGCGCTGCGTGTCCTCTGGCGAAGATCAGTACGGGCGAACTCTAGCTACGTGCACCGTTGGCCAAGTGGACGTTAATCGCACAATGGTTTCGTCAGGTCTTGCAGTTGCATTCCGACGCTACTCATCTGACTACGTGTCGGCGGAAGAGAGCGCAAAATTGAACCGGCGCGGCTTGTGGTCTGGTGAGTTCCAGATGCCGCAAGCATTTAGAGCAGCCGAGCAGCCGACGCCTCCTTCACGACCACTTGCCGCAAGAACCAACACGAGATCAAAAACGCAGCCGGCTGAAGCACGGCGCGGGAGAAAGACCTGCAACATAAAGGGTAACCGCAATCGTAGAGGTCAGTGGATCTACCACGTACCTGGTATGCCGTACTACGATCAGACCCGCGCAGAGGACATCTTCTGCACTGAAGCGGAAGCTCAGGCGGCCGGTTACAGGCGAGCTATCGTGCGAAGGTGAGCACCTGTACCAACCACAGGCTTGTTGCTTTAAGTCTTCCCGCGCCTCATGGCAGTGAGAGAATGATCTGAATACGATTGGAGACTAACTTGGAACAGAACGATATCAGCAGCACTCCCGTCGAACTTGCAACCGAGCTCACCATTGCTTGGCTTTCTAATCCAAACACTAGGGCTCAGGCAGAAGATATCCCAGCCTTCCTCCGCTCAATGCACGAAGCGGTTGTGAGCCTCGGTGGAGCGCCCGTTGAACAGCCAGAAGCTGAGGCGGCTCCGAAGCACGAGCCGGCTGTCAGTGTTCGGAAGTCTTTGTCCTCTCCCGATCACATAATTTCGCTGATCGATGGCAAGCCGTACAAGACTCTTCGCAGGCACCTGTCCCGCCACGGCATGACGCCTGAGCAGTACAGGGAACGCTATGGTCTCAAGAATGACTACCCGATGGTCGCACCGGCTTACGCCGAGACGCGTCGAGAAATGGCGAAGAAGATCGGATTGGGTCGCAAGGGTGCGAAGAAGGCGGCTTCCGCTGGAACTTCAAACGGCAAAGCATCGCCCGGTCGTCGTAAGAAGCCGGGAACGACACAGGAGACCTAGGCCGCTCAGGTCGTGCTGTCGGTTGCGCCATGGTAGTGGCGCGACGGCGACCTTTCGAACTCCTTGCTCTCGCCAGGTCCGCCCTCGCGCTCTGAGGGCCTCCGAGCGGCCTCGCAGGACAAACGAACTACAGGTGAGCTAATCGGTCAGAACCAAGTCGGCGGACAAGCAGTCGAGACCGTTAGTGCCGCACCGATCGCTGCGGAAATTGGTGGAAAGCGAAACGACCGCTTCGGGATGCGAAAAGGCTGAAGCGGAAGCTCATTCATGCGGACCCGACGTTGGACTCGGGCCTATAACCACTGCTCTCGCGCGTACCCGAGCACGCCGTAAGCGGACGCTTGCTCTCCTTGGCGATCACGGACTGAAGATCGCATGTTGTGAGTGCCCATTGACCAAAGCGGCCGAGCGTTCCAATCTGCACTTGCATTCCGAGAAAGAGCATCCCGCTCTCACCAACCTGCCAGCAACTCGGGCAAGGTGGTCTCCCTCAGATGAGGGGATGCGGCCGAGAGGGCAACTATGCGAGTTTCGACTGTGAGCACGACTATTGATCCTAGGCTGAGCCTGCCTTTGTTTCATCCCAAGTACCCGAGTGCGGCTATACCGCCTGCAACAAACTGGCATGATGGGTGCTCTAAATTCCTGAGTGTTTGGCGGCTGAGCGACAACCGTGTCTCAATCGCATTTGATTCGACCAACGCCGATCTGGATTGGTGGGCCTCGAGCTTGGCGAAAATTGTGAATGCCCTCGCGGACAGGTACCAAGAGCATCACGCCGACAGAGACGCTGTGACAACTCGCATCTTGGACGCTTGGCGCTTGAACCCGCTAGACCTTCGAAAAGATCGAGACATCCAGGTAGCGTCGCGAAGTGAATGGGACTCCGATGTTCACGCCAAAGAGGTTTTGGCGGCTTGGGCCTCTAAGACCCAAACGGGGGCGTTGAGCGGTGATCTTCACTGGGCCAATCCCGGCGCGTGGGGGAGAGTTCTCGCGAGAGTTGTTAGCGAGTTGGCGAACGCCATGGCATCGGAAGGTCAAGAAGCCTCTGCGATTATCGGGCACATTCGTTGCGCTACTGAGAAGCGTCTGTGTTTGTGAGTGTGCTCAACGCCAAGGCGCAAGCTGTTCATGCCGAGCGGTTGTCCACGGTCCTGCCGCAAGGAGGCGGTGCTACCTGGCAAAATCTAGGAAACAGATATGACGACGTATCGACACACCATCACACTCGACGATGGGCAGCGCATTGCACTCGAAGCGGCTCTCCATATCATGATCAAACACTGTGATGATCAGATGCTGGAAGGACCGAAAGCCCCATTTTGGGCTCATCGAAAGAGCTGCCGAGAGATCATGTCGAAGCTCTTGGGGTCCACACCCGCGATCACAAGTACAAGCTATTTTAGCTGATAAATAAAGCTACTTCGTTCCGCTATTCGGGGTAAGCCAATCGAAGGGACAGGGAATGGACATCCTGTGCGATGCCAGTGGAAGAACCTTGGAGACGTTGCGCCCAATGCAACCGCTCGACTGGCAGACGGTGGCGTGCGGCTCTTGGCGAGAAGACACCTCTCACAATGGTCACGTTGAGTATCGGATTGCCCAAAGTGCAGTTGACCAGTGGATGCTTGAAAGCGTGGAGAGAAATGCGGATCTAGATGGTGTTACCGAGGAGGACGTAGAAGCGGGCAAGCTGAACGATGACCAGATCCAAGCAATTTGGGGGATGACCCTTGAAGAAGCACAGGCTCAGGAATATCGCCGCATTGTTGCTATCTGCAACGAAGTTCCGGCGCACATCGCTACCGATGATCTAATCAGGCAAGTCTTCGACCAACTCGCAAAATCTGGTGGAAAGTTGATCACAGAACCGGGTGATTGTTGGCCCTCTGAATGAACATCGAGATTGGTGGTACGCCGCAAGGTGCTGATCAGCCGTTGATCCACGACCTGGTCAATTACGATGGACAGCCACATAGCTCAACGGGCGTCCGGTGCTCTCGGGCAAGGGCCGGGCCGGCATTAAACAGGCACTTGCCGACGTTTGAGCTGATCGACACGAGGCGCCTCCTCTTGGTGCGAAGCAGAAGGGCCGCTTTAGGGTGAGCTGAGGCCGATAGCAGACGCTTGTTCATGCGGGGTCGACGCGTCGGCTCAGCGCCCGTCTCGCACGTTCGGCGCTGTCGGCTCGTCACCCGTGAGCGGATACCTGGGTCCTCTTGGGACTCGACAGATCCCTCAGCCTTGCGGACAGTGGCCGAGCGGAGGAAGAAGGCCGTGCTCCAAGACATACTTTTCAAGGCGTGCACGGTCGTACCCCGTTCCTCCAGTGTACCGGCCAGCGCCCAGGCGAACCACGGGTGAAGGCTGCATTGCTTCCAGGCGTCGCTCAATCTCATGCCTGAACGGCTCCAACGTCTCCTCTCGGGCAGCCTTTTTGCGCGCGGTCTCCGCCTCTGCATTAGCTTCGATCAGCGCTGGCGCTTTCTCATACTGCCGCGCTAGCTCGGGGTTGAAGGGCGCCAAGCACGCGGTGACCTCATGATGCGCGGAGTTATCGTCGATAGACGCAATGGATAGTGCAGACTGAACAGCTTCGTAGAGATCGATGCCAGTTCGAATCCTTCTAGCAACGCGTTGGCTCGTGGGAGGGCCGTCATTGCCGGAGGTGCGGACGCTCAGGCTCATCCCGTCGTGCTTCGTAACTGTGAGCACCAGACAGGTCTTCCACTCAGAGCCAGCAATGTTGTTGTCCCAGCGATTGTAGATGGTCTTCTGCATTCTGCCGTATCCAAATTGCCGCCGAGCGCCCCTCCTACGCATCTCTGGCACGCTTATCTGGGGCGGTAATTATCGAAATCGCACGTCCCTTAATCGAATCGAAGTCGGTCGGCCGTCAACTACCGTGCGGTTGTCTGGGCCAGCGCGGCTTTCGCGTCGGGCGCCATTTGTTGACGCCTTCAGGCTGGCAAGGGCTCGCCTGGCTGCCGTTGGTGGTTAGCAGAAGGGCTGCTTTGGGGCGCCGCACGCGAATAGCTGACGTTGGTTCATGCGGATCAGACTTGGAGTCGCCCCAATAGTGGTCGTTCTGGCGTCCGACGCCATAGGGCCATCCACATGGGCACTATTGAGTGCTCTGCGTTGGTAATCCATACTTCGCTACGTGGAGGATTCATCGCACAGTCTGCGGATCGCGACGTTCAATTGCGAGTGGCGACGAACGCAATCGGGGGACGCATCGCTAATCCGAGAACGGGTATTTTATAGCGGCGTGGACATCGTTTGCCTGACTGAGACACACCACGATTTCATGGATGACTGCGGCGGATATACCGTCGCCTCCACTTCCATGCTTACTGGAGTAGGCACGAAAACACGGCGTAAGGTGCTTCTCTGGAGCAGAACCCCTTGGTGCGATGTAGACACCTCAGGGCCGCCCGGAATCCCCGAGGCGCGCTATGTGGCAGCTACCACCCAAACCTCACTCGGAGCCATTCGGATCGTGGGTGTCGTCATCCCTTACAGCTTCGCGGGCGTGCAGTACGGCGAGGTGAAGCTCCGCCCTTGGGAGTTGCACATTCAGTACCTGGACGCGCTAGATGCGTCAGTCTCCGCAGAACCCACGCGTACTGTTCTCCTTGGCGATTTCAACCAGCGCGTACCTCGCAAGCATCAGCCGTCACGGGTCTTCAAGAGACTTGAGGAAGTGCTGATCAGTCGTTTTGAGCTCGCCACAGCCGGCGCCCTGCACCCGCTGAGACGGCAATCGATAGATCACATCTGTGTCAGCAAAGATCTCTCACCTGTAGAGGTCAGCACAATAGATAACGAACGGCCTGGCGGCGGGCTAATTAGCGATCACTTCGGCGTCCGGACTCTCGTCAAGTTAGCGGCCTAAGATGTTGCGTTTGCACGGGCGAGGGCAAACCAGAGGGAAAGCAGTTTCACTCTGTGCTATATCGAAGCTCAGAACAGGGAAGTCTTAAGCTTGGAATGACAATCGTCAGCTCTGACGTGTCGCGTAGGGTGGTAACAGCTTGATACTGAAGGAAGCAGACGATCGCAGCGGCGATCTAGCGGAGCTAGAGAGGCTGCACTCAGCATCCACCGACGAGCGGCAAAGGATGGAGATCAGGCGCCAGATCTTGATGCTCCGAAGCGGGGTCTCTGGAGAACGGGACGCCGCTCACTTCCTCAATCGCGAGTTCGGTGAGAGCGAAAACGTTCTGGTCGTCCATGATCTGCGCTTCGAGGTTGATGATGAATTCGCCCAGATTGATCACCTTGTACTGCATCGTATCCAGCGCTCCGCCTGGGTGCTGGAGACCAAGAACCATGCTGGCAGGCTGACCTGCGACGAGCATGGGGACTGGACTGTTTGGCGCGGCTCTAAGCCACAATCGATAGCCTCACCAATCAACCAGGCGCGCCGGCAATGTGAGTGGCTTCGCCTCTGGTTGGAACGGCATGGGATTAAGCCGCTTCGGAAGATTGAACCGGTGGTGCTTATATCTCCGACTTCCAGCATGAACCGAAAGCATCTTGGGCCTTCCGAGCACGTCGTGAAATCCGATAACTTTAGGGCTTGGTGGGATCAGCAGACTGATGCCATCGGTTTCGTCTCTGCCTTAGGCATGGTCGGCAAACATCTGACCAGCGGTATGTCGAAGGACGAGTTTTTCGCCCTTGGCCAGAGTCTGCTGAGCGCTCACGTAAAGCAAGATTGCGCCTGGACCGCACGCTTCACTGCGGAGGAAGGCTCCGCCTCATCCAAGAGTCCTGCGGCCGAGAAACAAAGGGTCGAGGGCACACGGGCAGCCGAGCAGACCTTTCCCCTGTCAGTGAAAACCGGTTTCGGGGTGGTCACAATCACTCGCGTGAGCGATGGGCTGCTTGCCTTACGCAACGAGAAGAATCCCGAGCTGATCAAAGTGGTTCGTGGAGCATGCAAAGGAAGGGCTCGATGGCAGCCCAGATACAGAAATTGGCTCCTTCGGGAAGCTGACCTACCTACTGTCCTGATGGGCTTGGAAGCTGTTGCTCACACGTCCCTATCAACTCAAAACTCAGTTCTGCCGCTCGGCCTGTAGGCTTCGCAAGTTGCGGCTCGGTTCACTCCCACCTCGCTGCGCTTGATCTTACAGAAGACCGGCTTCTCATAAGTTCGTGAGCCCGCATATCGACAGAAGGTGCAGCATTTGATGGGGGCACCGGCGCTCAACGCCTTCATTGCTTCAAGGTGGTAACCAGAGCCTGCCGCCAAGTGTGGGGTGATGATCCCATGCTCCGCATTGCCGATGATATGCGAATGCACCGTCTTCTCTGCTCGCATAACGGCTGCAATCTCACGAGGCGTGCCGACCTTGATAAACGACTTGCCACTTTCGAACACGTGAAAGGCAGCGATATTCCTATTGCAGCGCCCCCTGCATGACGCCTCAAGCGGCTTTTGAGGTTTGAAGTTGTGCTTCCTGTACCAGTACCTGCGAGTGTCAATTCCGGTCGGAAGCAGGGTAAGATCGACCTCTTCGTGAACACCAATCTCCAGGATGCGGAGGCCTGAAGCTACCTTCTCAGGGCTGCACTCATGGCTGACTACGATTTCTGCGAGCAGTCTGTCACCTGTTCGCGACGAGCTGAACAGAACATCAGCAACAAAGCCTTCTACACCAGCCTCAATGCGTGCTGTGTCAAAGTACCGCGTAAGGTCGACCCGCCGCATCCCCGATTCTCGTTCGCAGGTGAAGCCGAATTGTTTTTCCCAATGGCGGCATACCTGCTGGGCCTCGAGAATGAGCCAATAAGGCCGCTCTTCATTCATCGCCGCCCGAAAGCTCTCCGCGACCAAGGTCTTCGCCAGCCTGTGCAGATAAGTCTCTTTAGAGCACGTCCGGTCACCAGTCGCCTTGTGACGAAAGTGGCGCTCACGCGTGGCCCCGAGCACGGGCACAACCGTCCCGCTGCAACCGGCGCAAGCGAAGACGGGCATCGGCGCTCCTCGCCCTCGATCAAGGCTGAGCACATCGACAACAACGCCGTGCTGATCCGTCGCGTATCGGTATTGCATGATTGCCCTCGGGGCGCGCTCAGCCTTTGATTGTAATCTCGATCTGAGTTGGATCGACTCCGAAGGTTGCAGCGAGCCCGGCTTTCGCCTCGGCGATTGTCAGCCTCTGAGCGCCGCTGCCGGTTCCGTTCGTTTGACCGTCTTTGGCTTCCTCGCTGCCTTCTTCATCACCTCCAACATATACAAAAGTGACCTGCTCATTTTTGAGATCAAGATCTACTGCCTTCCACCCGGCTAGCTGCCAGCTGAGGCTTTGCGACCGCATCTGGTTGGCCCACCACGCCTGATAAGTCCTCGCGCTTTCTGGGAGAGAAACGTCTGATACCCGTTCGATCTCCTGGAAGGTTGCTCGCCACCGGGTGTCGTCCAAATTCGCCAGATGCTTTGTAAGTTTATGATATTTCCGACTCATACATCACCTCTATCAACGTAGATGTATAAGGGCAGGCACTTAGATATCAAATTCCGACACGCGAAGCGTTCGCTTGGGCCGCCGCCGACGCCCAGTTTTGCTAATTCGCACGCTTGCTCATGGTGGAAACCTGCCTGTCCGCTTTCGGGCAGTCGCATGGGAAGAGCAGACGTTCGTTCAGCTTGGAAGCCGAGATCCACTCAACGCCCATCGCGACCATTCGTTATTTCGGTGCTAACTTGCGGCTGGCTTGATCGTAAGCGCTCGTGCGCGAGGTCTCAATTCGATCCTTGAGCGACCTTCGCGAGGCAAGATTTCGACTTGGCCGCAGACACGAGCGACTGAAAACGTTTAACTTGCTCGCTCACTGATCATCGCGAGAAGTCGCATCGGTCAAGCACCTTTCGGGCATGTCGCTTTCTGGCTGCCGGTATTTCGTAGCCGGCGTTTTGGTTGGCTTGGGAAGTCGACCTGTTTCCAAGAGCTCGCTGATGCATTTCTGCGCAGTCTTATTGGAAATACCGAGCTTCTTCGCGATCGTCTTATGGACGCCCTTTGACCATGTTGATGTCATGCCCCGTGGTGCTTCGGCGTAAACCCTTTCGACCTGCACCGGATTGTAAGTCGTCGCCACCCAACGTCGCGCCTCCGCTAATTGAGGCACCACCAAGTCCGAAATCCGCTCCAGGCGCAATTGCGCTCCTTGCTCCGCGCTTGTTATTGCAGGAGCGCTCGTTGGCCGAAAGCGTTTCAACAACACACGCCACAGGGGCCCCCGAGGTGGTGGTGCCTGATGCAAGCTCTTCATTCGTTCAACGACGCGCTGCAGCTCGGCCATACTCTTGAGCATGCGTTTCAACACCAATGCACGCTGTCGGTCGCCCGAGAGCGGAAGGAGCTTGACGGAGCGTGGAACGAGCGTTGCCAGCAGATCAAAGGAGGCCTTGATCTCAGTATAGAGACCAATCAGGGCGGTGAAGTTGCCAAACTCCAAAACGCTTGCATGGTGGGCGTTGAACGTAAGGTAATTGGCAAGCCCTCGAGTCAGCCTAAGCTGTCTGCCCAACTTGTCGAACAAAGCGGCAGTCTGGCCGCCACTGATATCGCCGGAGATCTGGTCGCGTAGGGACGCCAACCGTTCGCCGAACTCTGCGATGCGCCGCTGCGTGTCACTCGTGTGAAGCAGCAGCAAAGTATTGGCTTGCCGCTCTGATGCGACTTTTCCAATTACCAATGCGGTCAGCACCAAACCGAACGCCACGACCAGAGCTGCAACGATGCGGCCGAAGCCCTCAGGTGCGAGATCGCCATAACCAAGCGATGTGAACGTAACGACCGAGAAATAGATGGCCCGGCCAAGCCCCTGCTCGGCTGGATCAGAGTGTAATTGGTCTGGCACAAGCCAGAAGTAGACAGACGACAGCAGCAAGACGGCCAGCGCCAGCAGCAGGAGATCTGCGTAGCTGGCTCGATTCACCAAAAGCCCGAACCGGCTGGTTAGCCGACGGACAGGTACATCGGGGTTGAGCAACCCGTGCTGATCATCCTCCTCCTTGTTTACGAGAGCAGGGGCGGTTCCGACGGGCTTGTTAAGGGTGTCAGTGTCGGTGGTCATTTTCACTCTTGAAGCGGCTGCCAAGCGGCGGTGCAAGACACTTTGCGAGCGCTCACGAGGGCGCGCCCAACCTTCTCAAGGTGTTTAGACGGGCTGCTGCGGTAGTAATCGCAAGCTTGACCAATGGTACTTGCGAAGGGTCGGGGCGGCCTTCCGCGAGGCAGATCCGCTCATGGTGGGAAGCGGACTGGCGGATTGTGGCTCGCTGGTGCGGATAACTGACGTCCGTTCATGTGTTGCGGTGGCTTCGGCTTCGCGCCCATGCTGGACCTCAAGCACACGACTTTCCGCATTCACGATCAGGCACTCATTTAGTGCTTCTTTTGTTTCTACCTTGAGGCTCGTTGAAGGTCTCGAGCAACTCTGCAGTTTCAATAAGCTGCTGCCGCGCTTCTGCGGTTCGGACGGTTTCAGCCTTGCGTCGGAGTGTGGTTGCATTGTCAGGTACAGGGCACACTCGGAGTGGATGTTTGGCGCGCATCGCGAGCTTACCACCCCTTAGCCGCATGAAGGGAAGCCAGCTCATTGCACCAACGCTCGGAAGCGAATGCTAAAGGAGCCGTTGCTGACGAGCCGGTTCTTCAGCTTGAGGCGGAAGAAGGTTACTGCGGGATCGACACCGTCGGCATTGGCGGTAGGGACATATCCCCAGTCAGAGGCAGTGGGAGCCGCGGCGGTGGTAAATTCGAGGTCATCGGCGGTGCTCGACAAGGCGACGTAGCTGTAAGCCAGCCCGCTCGCCGTTGCCCCATCGACGAATGAGATCGGGCCGCTGCCAGCCAAGCCGAAATCGCGCACCAGCATCTTGGTGTTGGCGGGAATGGCATCGCTCAGCACCACGCTGTTGAGGTCGGTCTGCTGGCCGCTCGGGTTGGCCACGGTGATCGTGTAAGTGACGATCGCGCCGGGAATGTTCTTGGGGTTGGCGAAAAGGTTGATCGGGTCCCAGTAAACCTCGCCAGCCTTAGACGCGGTGAGCGGGGCGAGGACCTTCAGCGTGGCCGTGGCCGAACTGAGCGAGGCGACGGTCTGGGTTGCATAAGCAACCGTAAGGCCGCCTGCAGGAATTGTGTTGACCGCGTCGCCTGCCGTTTTGCCGGTTACATCGGCGGCGACCGTGCAGGTCGAGGCCGCGGCGACGCTTCCGCCGCTCAGGGCCAGCGAGGAACCGCTGGCCGAGGCCGAGACGCTTCCGCCGCAGCCCGTCGTTGCATTCGGCAGCACGGCGTTCGCGATGCTGGTCGGGTAGGTGTCGGTGAAGGCCACCGAGCTCATGGCGAGCGTCGGATTGCGGTTCTGGACGGTCACGGTCAGTCGCGAGCTTTGACCAATGCCGATCGGCGAGACCGAAAAGGCCTTGGTGATGACCGGGGTGCATTCCGCGCCCGACGACATGCCGGGAATGGCCGAGGTGACGATGGTCGCGCCCGCGCCGCCATTACCGCCCTGCGCTCCGTAAGAGGCACCGAACGTGCCGCCGTTGGCGGTGGTGCCGGCCGTTCCGCCTGTCACGTTGGCGCTCAGCGCGAAGCTGCTAGCGACGAATCCGCCGCCACCGCCGCCGCCCGGTCCATGCGCCGTACCGCCGCCGGTGTTGGTGCCGCCATTGCCGCCGCTGGCATTGACCGTGACACTGGCACCGGCGGCGTCGAGAGCGCTGATGAGAGCGCTGCCGCCGGCGCCGCCACCGCCGCTGCCATCGTTGAGCACGCTGTTGTTGGCGCTCTCGCCACTGACGTTGATGGTGCCCGAACCGCGCAGCTTGTCCGCGCGCACAATGACGATGCCGCCGCCGTCGACGCCGCTCGACGCAAAGCCGGCGGCCGGGGTGCCGGTCGCGTTGTTGGTGCTTCCCGCGCCGCCGCCGCCGCCCATGATCAGGCGGTCGATCGCGAGGCTGGTGACCGCGCGGCCACCGACACCGCCGGTCTGCGGGCAGCCGATCGGTGCCGTGCCGCACCACGCATGGCCACCGAGCCCGCCTGCGCCATAGCCCGCGCCGCCGCCGCCGCCGGTGTTCTGGTCGTTAGCGCCGGGATTGCCGTCGGTACCGCCGCCGCCGCCAGTCGCCGGTGCGCCTCGGCCGTAGCTGCCATTTACATATCCTTCGACCCCGGTGTCGAGAAGGCTGTTGCTGGCGTTGAGGTAGCGCGGCGTGCCGGCGATGCTTTCGCCCTTGCTGGCGTTAGCGGCGTTGGTTGCGAGCGTGCGATAATCGGTGTTGAAGCCGGTGCCTCCTGCAAGCGCGCGTCCGCCGCCGCCACGGAAGCCGAGCGAGGCGGCGCTGATGGTCCCGCCATTGAGGTTGAGCGTGCCGGCAACGTCGAGCACGACAACGCCGCCGCTGGTGCCGTTCCAGTCGGCGCCGGTGACCGTTCCTCCCAGCGTCAGGTCCGAATATTGCGGAACGCGGATCACCTGGAAGCGGCGTTGTCCGGAGGCGCCGTAAGCGGCGTTGGTGTAGGCATAGCTGAGCCCGGCTCCGCTACCGCCGACCAAAGTCAGCGTCCCGCCGGTCAGGGCGACGTTGCTGGCAGCGCGAACGAACTCATAGCGGCCACTGTTGTTGATGGTCGCGGCGCCGTAGCTCGCACCATTGGTGGTATCGATGGTCGCGTCCTGCATCTGGATGACGAGCAGGAGGTCGCCGGCAGCGATCGGGTTGGAGGCGCCTTGGGCCGCGCCGAGCGTGATGCTGGTCGCGCCGGCAGCGGCCGAGGCGGTGCCGGGATAATAGGTGTTCACGATCCCCGAAAGGGCGCTCACCGCGCCGGCGCGCGACGGGCTGGCGCAATTGTTGGCGATTGCTGTCTGCCCGAAGGCGATGACGACAAGTGCCAGGAACAGCCTGCTCAATCGAAGTCGGATCACGTCACTTGCCCCCGGCCCGGCCGAACAAAGCGGCGGGCGTATCCTGGTCGAACTTGAGGCGCAGGGTCACAAAAGGACCAGCGCGGGTGTAGCGGGCATCCGAGAAGTCGCGATCGCGGAAGCCCTTGATGTTGTAACCGAGGCTCACCCAGCTGTTCTTGACGGGCGAGATCCCGACCGACGGGCCGACCAGGTAATCGACGGTGCCCGAAGAAGCGACATGGCGGACCGCGGCATTAAGGCTGAAGTCCAGCCGGTCGCTGAGGTCGCGGCGCACTTCGAGACCGATGAGGTTGCTGAAGCCGGCATAATCGTCGGCACCGAAGGTGTCGAAGACATACTTCGAACCCCAGTAGAGCGAGACCTGGTAGCGCTGGTACGCGCGCTTCGCCGTGTCGCGATCGTCGATGCCGGCCGCGCCGACGAGGTTGAGGGCGAGGTTGTTGACGATCCGGCGAGTGCGGGCATCACCGACTACCGACAGGCCGTCGAAGCCGAGCAGGCCGCCGGGAGCGGTGATCGCTCTGGCGCCGCGACCGTTGGTGATCTCGTCCCAGCGCAGCTCGAGCTTGTCGAGCACGGCCCAGCGCGACCACAGCGGGCGCCAGGCGAACGAGCCATTGGCGAGGCCGAGCGTGGCGACCGTGCCATCGGCGCTTCGAATGCGGCTGAAGCGAGCGGCGGCGGCCATACTGATGCCATCCTGGATCTGCCGCAGCAGCGCGGTCGACAGCGCGACCCGGTCGTCGAAGTCGCCGCGGCGAAGCTCGGCACGCGCGGTCCAGCTCAGCACTGGAGTGCGATAGGTAGCTCCAGCACTCACCGCCCAGAAGTCGTCGCTGATCGTCTTGCCCTCGTCGAGGTAGCCGCCGGCGGCAACCGGGTGATTCAGGTTGACGATGTTGTCGGCGGCAATTGCGCCCTTCAGCGTGCGGCTCCCGTCGACCGCGAGGTCCACGCTCCAGCGAGGGGTGAGGATCAGCGACTGGCTGATGCCATAGAGGCCGTAGGTGCGCCCGCCGAACTCGCCCATGCCCTGCTGGTTGACCGTGGTCGCCAGGCGCATGCCGCGCCACGGTGCCGCTTCGATGCCGAGGCTGGTGGTGGCGGTGTCGACCTTGGCGCCGTCGGTGATCTCGTGGCTGGCGAGCAGGCGGACATCGGGGCGGACCGCCCAGGATAGGCCGGCGCGGTAGCGGTTTGGGAAGTCGAGGCTCTCGCCCTTGCCGGCCAGGCCGACCGCGGCGTCGGCATCGAGCTGCAGGCGGTTGCCGAATAGCTGCTGCGAGCCGCCGAGGGTGACCTGCTGGCTGATCAGGGTCTCGCCCGAAGGCACTTCATCGCGAGCGAACTGATAGCCGGCGCGGATCGAGGTGCGGGGTGCTCGATATTCGACCTGGCTGCGCAGCGCGTCGCGGCTGGCGCCGGTTGCCACGATGTCCTCGTGCCAGCCGCCGACGGTTAGCGAAAAACCCTGTGCGCGGCCGAGGCGGACGTCGGCACCGAACTTGCGGGTGCCGGCTTCCGCACGGTTGAGCTGGCCAACCCCGAAGCCGAGGTCCTGCTGGCGGAAGTAGGCGAGGGCGTCGAGCGTCTCTCCGCGATGCTCGGCCTCGAGCAGATAGGCCTGGCCCTGGCGCTTCTCGCCCGCAGCGTTGGTGCGGCTGGTGGCGATCTCGGCGCGGACTTCGGTAGTGCCGCCAAGGCGGACCTTGGCATCGACGGCGGCCAGGTCGCTGGTTTGCGCCGGGTCGGCATCGCGCAGCACGGTCGCGCCGACTTCGGCACGCCCAGCGGCAACCCGCGCGACGGCGCGCAGGCCACCGTTCCAGCGACGCGTGCCTTCGCCGTGTGTTTCGTATTCGACGACGATGAAGATCGGATTGCCCTCGCCGTCCCGGCTGGCGATCGGCTGGCGGAAGTCGATGCTGCCGGCCTCGTAGCTGATGTCGTAATCGGCGTGGCGGGTCAGCTCGCGGCTCGACAGGATGAGGTTGGAGCGAAGGCGGTCGCGCACTTCGACCCACACCTTGTCCGAGTTGATGACGATGTCGTTGCGGCTGAGGCGATAGAGCGAGGCAAGGCCAGAGCCCTGGATCTCGTCGCGCGCGAAGCGGAAGCCGGTGTCGGCGGCGAACGCTTGGACCGCCAGCTTGTTCGAGCGAAACTCGCTCTTGAGGCCGGTCAGGCTGCGGCTGTAGCGGGCCAGTTGCGTGTCGTTGAAGCCGGTTTCAAGGTCGCCGAACAGCGCGTAGAATTGTGGGCGCTCCAAGCGGAGGTAGACCTTGCGGCTGCTTGCGGCGTCATAGGCCTGCTCGGTGCCGTCGGCGTAGAGGTCGTAATAGCGCTGCGGATCGATCACGCCGCCGAGCGGACGGCGCGCGTCGCGGCCGGTCTTCTTGTCGGTGTCGTAGGCCATGGTCAGCAGCCACTTGCCGAGGATCCGGCCCTTGGCGAAAAAGGCGACCTGGCCGTCGGTGAAGCGCTTTGGCGCGCCCTTGCCGCCGAGCCGCTCGGCATGATCGTCCAGAACGTTGAAGCCCGCGGTACCGGCGGCGAAGCCGACGACGACCCAAGGCTGGTCGCCCGGCGCCATCCAGCCACGCACGACCTCGCGGACCTGGCGGCGCTCGACCTGGTGAGTAAAGGCAAATTCGATCGACCCGGCCTGCGTGGTCGGGGCGAGCTCGATCAGCGCGACGCCATCGTCGGTCGACACCTGCCAGGTCGGCTGGGCGCGGTCGGCGCCGGATAGCTGGCGGGCCTGCTGCAGGTCGAGGTCGCTGGCGACGCGGTAAGGCGCAGTCAGCTGGAAGGTGCCGGTGACGCCCTTGCGGACCGGCTTGCCGGCACGGTCGGTAAGGCGCATCGCGACGATCGCGCGGGTGCGGCCATCGGCGATCAAGCGCGACTGGGAGGAAACCAGCTCGGCCCGGGCGACACTGTTGGCGTAGTGCAGCGTCTGCGCGAACTTCTCGAGCAGCGCACCACCGGCGCCGCGGACCTCGACCTCGAGACGGTTATCGCCTTCGTTCAGCGGCAAGCCCTGGTACTGAGTGACGAGAAAGCTCTTGTCCTTGCTCGCATCGCTGGTGTCGAGGTTGATGTCGGGCACCGTGACACCGTTCATGCGTAGCTTGAGGCTGCTGCCGGCGACATGCTTCACGACGACGCGGACGGCCGGCGATGCAGGATTGAAACCCTCACCAGGGAACAGCAGCGCATTGCCCGCCTGTTGAC
The DNA here is from genome assembly GCF_011927725.1 of Sphingomonas kaistensis. Taxonomy (NCBI): domain Bacteria; kingdom Pseudomonadati; phylum Pseudomonadota; class Alphaproteobacteria; order Sphingomonadales; family Sphingomonadaceae; genus Sphingomonas; species Sphingomonas kaistensis. Next base: position 1,629,892 of record NZ_JAATJC010000001.1, read on the forward strand.
CGGCGAACCAGTCGACCGCCGGAGCCGCGGTGGGAGGCGCGATGGCCGGCTGAGCAGGGGCAGGGGCCGCAACTAGCGCGCCGGTGCGACGCAGGTGGAAGTTGGTGCGCCACAGAGTGCCGCCGCGCACTTCGGCGAATTGCGAGATGGCGCTGCCGCCGTGACGGGTGTCGCGAAGGCATTGCACCGGCTCATACCCCTCAGGCAGGCTGGCCACGTCGAGCTGGACGACGTGGGCGCCGGGACGGACGCCCTCGAAGTGGAATAGGCCTTCGCGGTCGGACAGGACGTAACTGCCGTCCTCCATCAGGATACGGATGCCGGGGACGCCCGCCATCTTGGTCTCGGGCGCATCGCAGCCTCCGTCGGAAACGCGGCCGACCAGGGTCGCGGCATCGCTCATCAGGAACGGGCGGATGTCGACGATGGCGCGTGCCTCGTTGCTGGTGGCGATGCCGCCCGCGGTCGCGACGACCTTGTTCAGCGCTTCGCCGGTTGGGGCCGCTCCGGTGACCTGGACGACATAGGTGACGACGCGGGTCGAACGGGCAGCCACGCTGCCGAGCGCCAGGCGAAAGCCGTTGCCCGACGCGTTTAGGACCGGCTCGGCGGTCGCCTTGCCATCGACGCGCAGCGAACCGGACTTGTAGCGCAGCCCCATGCTCATGCTGTCGAGCAGGACCGTGGCGTTCAAGGCCACGGTCGCGTTGCTGTTCTCGACCGTCACGCGATACTGAATGAGATCGCCGGCGCTAGCCTCGCTGACTGAGGCGGTCTTGCGGACCTGCAGCGGCAGCTGGCGCGGGTCGAGCGGCACGTCGATGCGGAAGAGGGCAAGCCCGTTGACCACGAACGGCAGCAGGTAGGAGCCCTGGGCATCGATCTGGAACGGACCGGACGGGCCGCTCAGCTGGCGGAGCTGGTCGGCGGGAACCTGGCTCGCGGCAGTGTAGCCGGCAGGGGGCACGATCTTCAGCTGGTAATTGCCGGGCGCGACGACCGGGAATCGGAAACCGCCGACCGGTAGCTTGTAGGTCCGTCCAGCCGAGTCCGTCACTATACCGCCGCTGGTCACCGTGGCCGGGAAGCGGCTTGCCCCATCGTCGCCGAAGACGAGGGCCGGCTGGCCAGTAGCGCGGTCGATCAGGGTGATCTCGGCGCCATTGAGGAGCGCGCCGGTCTGACTGTCGAAGACATATTGGATCGGATCGCTGACGACCGTCGCCTTGGACACGTCCGAGCTGTAGGCAGGGTCGGTGTAGCTCGCCTGCAGCGCCGCTCCGACATCCATCGACAGGATGCAATCGAAGCGGGTCGATGCCGGGGGCGTGCTTGCGGTCATGAACTCGGCGGCGAACAGGCCGGTATCCGGGCCGGTCTCACGGAGGCGGAGGAGTTCTTCATCGCCATTGCTGCTGGTGAGCGTCACCTCGACCCACTCACGGCTGGTGGGATCGGTGTTGCGATTGGCATCGGTGAGAGAGACGATCAGCTTGTCGCCGGCGTGGGCGGCCGCGGTTTCGATCGCCATCTGCTGCTGACTGCCATCGGCGGCCACGCGCGCAGCGGCGCTCGACGAGAAGCTGCCCTTGGCGTCGCGGCACAGCCCGCCGTCGGTCGGGACGATCACCCCACCGCTGCTCGCGGTACGGAGGAACATGACCTTCGACGGCGAGGGCGGGAGCAGTCGGTCGGCGACCACGGTATTGGAAAAATAGGTCTGACGGGTCCCACCGAGCTGCAGCGATAGGCTGGCGCGGTTCTCGATCGGCGCTGCGATGGCCGGCCCGCTCACGCCAAGCAGTATCGCCGCGAGGGCGATCAGGCTGGCGAGGAAAAGGCGGGCTGAGCGGGTCATCGAGTATCCGAATAGGAGGGGGAGAAAGACCCCGCCGGGCGCCGGTCAGGAGCGGCACCCAGCGGGGGGGGGGGGCGCCTCGCCCAGAAGCGAGGCGGAACGCTTAGTTGATGGTCACGCGAAAGCGGATCGCCGAGGAGGCGCCGCCGTTGATCGTGCCGAGGTTCGAAGTGACGGTATTCGAGCTGAAGTTGCTCTGGTCGCCGTCGGCCGCATCGGTCTGTAGCGTGCCGTCGGTGTTGCAGGTGCCGCTGCTAACCGTCACGCCGGTGAAGATCGAACCGTTGAGGTAGGTCACGCCGCTGACGCTGGCGAGATTATCACTGATGATCGCCGAGTTGGCCGCACCGGCACCGGTGTTGGTGGCGACGATGCAATATTCGACGGTCGCGCCCGGGATGCGCTTCGGGTTGGTGGTGCCGTTGAACGGGTCGGAGATGATCTTGCTGCTCTTGGCGAGCACCAGGGTCGGGGCGACCACCTTGTACGTATCGTCGGCCGACGACTTGCCGTCGCGCAGCGCGTCGGTCTTGCCGGCGATGTCGGCGAAGACGATGTCGACCACCGCCGGGTTGTCGGCGCCGGCCGACTGGACGAGGTCGCTGCCCTGCGCATTGGTCGTGCCACCTGCGGCGGCAGTGGCGGTCAGCACGACGCCCGCGAGGCTGGCGTCAGCCTGGCCGGCCGGCGTGTCCGAGACGATGAATACGGTGCGGGTCGCGTCGGCGGCGAGCTCATCGACATAGGTCGCGACGTCGACGCCGGCGTCGTAGATACCGTTGTTGTTGCTGTCGACGAACACGCGAATGTTGTTCTGGTTGAAACTGTCCGTACCGCCAAACGCCACCGTCTGTCCGCTCGCCAGCTGGCTTGCCAGCAGCGAGAAGTCGAGCGTCGCGTTGGATGTGTTCGTGACGGTGAAAGTGGTTACGAAATTGAGGCCGCCGGGCGAGGTCGGCGAGACCAGGCCGCCGACTTCGGCGACGGTCAGGTTGACCTTCTGGTCGACCTTGAAAGTGGCGATGTTGGAATTGACGTTCGCTTGGGTGACACCGCCGGTCGCGTAACCGATGGTGGCCGTGTTGTTGACGTCGGTGCCGGCAGGCGTGCCGGCCGCCGTCACGGCGGTGGCGAACGACAGGGCCGAAGCCGTGCCGAGCGCTATGTAGAGTGCCTTCTTCATGATGATCTTACCCTGCTGTTACGATGGTGGTGGATGGGATGGATGGACCGGAGGAAATCGGGGTGAGCCGGTCCGGCGAACCGGCTATTTTAGGCGCGCCTTGAAGAGCACGTGGCCGCTTGCCCCCGGGGCGATCGTGGCGAGGTTCCAGCGCACGTGAGTCACGTCCTTGGGCGCAGCGGGTCGCTGCGTGCCGTCGGCGTTGGCGACCTTGAGGGAAGTCAGGACGGCGAAAGTCTTGCCGCCGTCGACCGAGACCAGGGCGCTGTCGCCCGCGACATATTCGAGAGTCGCCGGGACCGGATTGGTCAGCACCACCTGCTCGGCAGGCTTGGCGCCGCCATTGGCGTAGCTCAGGTCATAGATGACCTCCTGGCCCGGCGTGACGTTGCCGGCCGGGACCAGCACGACGCGCTTCACGCCGGCTTCCGCGACTGTCTTTTCCTGCAGCACGCGGGCCGTCAGGCTGACGCCTTGGGCTTGCGCAGCGCCGGCCAGCAGACTGCTGGCTACAAACGAAATGATGATCTTCTTCAACATGATACAACTCTCCTGAGCTTAGCTGTTCACACGCACTTGAAAGGAAATGACGGCGTTGGACTTGGCCGACAGGGCGCCGATGGCGACGCGGATCCCAGCCGTGCCGGCCTCGCCCGCATCGCCGTCCGCGGCGTCGGTGAGGCTTGCGCCGTTGAGCTTGAGCGAGCCGGCGACGTAGCTGGTGCCGGCCGGAATCGGATCTTCGACGAGCCCGCCGCTGGTGGGCACCGCCCCCTGGTAGCTAGCCGTCAACGTGTAGGTGATGAGCGCACCGGGAAGCGCCGAGCTGCCGCCGTTCGGATCGACGATCTGCTGCGCCTTGGCGAGCTGTGGCACGGCTAGGCTAGCGACATAGCTGCCCTGGGTGATCGCGGTAGCGGTGGTGCCCCCGACGACGGCTTCGGTGCTGCCTTCACCGCGGCCGGCGAAGACGGTGCCGGGTGCGCCGCTGCCGGTCACCGCGGTCGCGCGCAGCGACGCAAGGCCGACCGCGGCATCCGCAAGGCCGGCGGGAACACCCCCAAGGACGAAAACGGTGATGCTGGCGTCGGCCTTGAGCAGCGGATCGTCCGTGCCGGCACGATAGGTCTGGTCGACCCCCGGATCGAACAGGCCATTGCCGTTGGTGTCGAGGGCCAGGCTGGTGATCGCCGGGTCCCACTGGTCACCGCCGATCGCGCCGACGGCGCTGAGAACGAATGCCTCGGGTGCGTTGCCGGCGTTGACGACGCGAAAGGACAGCACCCTGTTCTGGTCGCCGGCCGCCACCGGTACGCTGCCACCGTCGAGCGAGGCGACGGCGACGTCGATCCGCTCGTCGACCTTGAGCGAAGCTGCGTTGGACTGAACGGTGCGCTGCTCGCCGCCGGCGACCCAGCTCAGCTGCGCGACGTTGACGATCTCGCTGCCGGCGGGGGTGCCCTCGGCGTCGGCGGCCGTGGACGATGCAGCGCACAGGGCGAGCGACAGCGCAAGACGCGCCTGCCGTCCGATCCGTCCTGTCGTTTGCCTCGTCATTCCCGCGCGCTCCCTTGAAAGGATGCGCAGAACCGACCGTGAGGTCGCGACCGCAAGCTTGCAGACAATCAGCGAAAGGGGAACGCCGGCCGTCTGCGCACTGGTGGACTTGGTTGCACCCCGTGGGGGAAGCGACCGGCCCTGCGCGACACCCCCATTAGCCACGGCTTGCCGTTAACGCTCATCAACAGTTGTAAATTGCGCGGCTCCGGACCTGCTTTTACAACTGTTTACATCGCGTCCGCGCTTTACACTTGTTTACGCGGCGCTGGCGACGAACCGTGTTAGCGGTCCGGTTATGGTGTTTGAAATCTACCTTGATTCCGACGACCGCTTCCGCTGGCATCTGCGTAATCAGAGCGGCCAGATCATCGCGCTCGCGGCCGAGGCTCATGTCGATCTCAACGAGGCCGTGCGCAGCCTGGCGGCGGTGCGCGACAGTAGCCGCGCAGAAATCCGCCACCCTCAGGATTGAGCGTTACGGAAGCGCGCGCGTAATTCGTCGGCAAGCGTCAATGGGTCGAAAGGCTTAGCAATGACGTCCATCGCACCGGCCACCTTTAACGCTTTGATCCGATCCGGCATCAGGCTGGCCGTCATGAAGATCGCCGGGACTGCGGCGGATTGCGGATCCTCGCGCAGCCTGGCCAGCAGTTCCTCCCCAGTCATGTCCGGCAAGCGGTAATCGAGCAGGTAGAGGTCGGGCACGATCGCCGCGCTGTCCTCCAGCAGGGCCGGGCCGGAGCCGTAGTGCGTAACCTCGAACCCGCCGATTTCCGTCAGCGCAAGCTGGGCCAGAATGGCGATGTCGGGGTCGTCCTCGACCAGGATGATGGTGCGCAGGTCGTTCATGATGCGGGCAGTTCGATCCAGAAACAGGAGCCGCCGCCGGCGCGGGGCTCATAGCCGATGCGGCCGCCATGCTGCTCGACGATGGCGCGACTGATGGCAAGGCCGAGACCCGTGCCGCCATGGCCGCGACGATTGGCATCGACCGCCTGGGAAAAGCGATCGAACAGGCGGTCGACGAAGCTTTCCGGCACCCCGGAGCCGCAATCGCGCACCTCGACCCGAATCAAATGGTCGCGGCGCATCCCGGCCACCTCGACAACGGAGCCGGGCGGGCTGTGCCGCGTAGCGTTGGAGAGAAGGTTGGTGAGGACCTGGAGCAAGCGTCCCGGGTCGCCGGTCAGCGACAGCGGCTCTCCGGACACTGCTTCGAGGCGAACGTCCAGACGCTCGGCGAAGGGTTCATTCTGCTGCACCGCGTCGCCGATCACTTCGCTCATCTGCAGCGGCACCAGGATGTAGCCGGTCTGCCCGCGGGTAAGCCGCTCGATGTCGAGGATATCGTCGATCAGGGTGCTGAGCCGCGCGGCATTCTTCTGTGCCATGTCGAGCATCTGCCTGGCGCGGTCGTTGATTCCGGTGCCAAGACTGGCGCCGAGCAGGGCGATGGCACCGCGGATGGCAGTCAGCGGCGTGCGCAGTTCATGACTGATGGTCGAAATGAACTCGTCTTTCGCGCGGTTGCTGATGCGCTCGGCGGTAAGGTCACGAACGGCGACGATGAACCCCTGGCCATCGTCGAGCCGCAGGCGGACCGAGTGAAGCGTCCGGCCTTCGCGGGTCGAGATCTCGGTTTCGGACCGGACGGTGTGGCGGATGGCCGCAAGCATGGCCGGCAGCATGGCTTCGTCCGCATCCGGTCCGAACAAGCCCCAGCGAAGGCTCTTCTCCAGCATCTCCGCGGCATCGGTGCCGCGCCGCTTCATTTCATCGTCAAATCCGTGTAGTTCGAAAAAGCGGTCGTTCCACAGCGCGAGTTTTAGGTCGGAATCGAAATAGGCGATGCCCTGATCGACGTTGTCGAGCATTACGCGCAGCAGCTGCGCCGTCCGCTTGAGCTCGAGCTCGCGCTTTTCGGCGACAAAGGTACCGAGACGCGTTTCGATGAGATTGGACGCGACCACCGCGAGGTCCGCCAGCTGCTGTCGCTGCGCGGGGGTGATGGTGCGCGGCTTGGTGTCGATGATGCAGAGCGACCCGATCGCCACGCCGCTGATGGTGATCGGCGCGCCTGCGTAAAAGCGGATGAAGGGGGCTCCGGTGACCAGGTCGTTGTCGGCAAATCGCGGATCCGCAAGCGCATCCTCAACGACCATCGCCTCCGATTGACGAACGGTGTGGCCGCAAAAGGCGCTTTCGCGATCGGTGCCGCCGGTAGTGAGGCCACAGACCCCCTGAAAGATCTGTCGATCGCGGCGAAGTACCGTCAGCAACGCGATCGGCACGTCGAATATGGTGGCGACCGTCTTGCTAAGCTGGTTGAAGGCTTCCTCGTCGCTCTCGCCAAGGCCGTAGCGCGTGATGACGCGCTGGCGCAGTTCCTCCTGACTATCGATCATCGCGGCAGGGTACGAAGGGTCTCAGCCAGCGTCAAAGCGGCCAGTCGCACCTGCTCCGGCTCTGCGTCGCAGGCGCGTTCGAGCGCCGAGGCCATTCGCGCAGCATCGCCGAACCCAAAGCTGCCGAGCGTTCCGACCAGGCGGTGTCCGCATTGGCGAAGGGCGTCGCGATCGGACGGATCGGTGGCAATCAGCCAGTCTGCGGTACCTTGCATTCGTTCGATGCATGCCTCTTTAGCCTGGGCGAGGCGGAACTGCAGGCCTGTTTCGTTACGCATGCCGTCGGTCTAGGCAGCAAAGGTTACCAGAACGGTAACCATGACTATCGACGAGCCGATGTGATCGCGCGGCCACAGCCAGCGACACACGTGCTCACCAAGCATGAAAAACAAGGGTTCTTCCGTTATGCGCCAGGAAGAAGGGAGTTCGTGTGCGCATCGCGTTGCTTGAAGACGATTCATCGCTCGCCGATCTGATAGGGGCCACCGTGGAAAGCGCCGGTCACAGCTGCCACCATTACGCGGATTGCCGCTCGGCCAAGGTCGCCTTCCGCCAAGAAAGTTTCGACCTGCTGCTGATGGACTGGCACTTGCCGGATGGCGAAGGCGTTCATGTCCTTCGCTGGGCCCGCCAGAACCTCGATCCGTGTCCGCCGGTTATCATGGTCACGAGCCGCGCCGAGGACGAGGCGGTGGTCGCCGCGCTCGATGCCGGCGCGGACGATTATGTGGTCAAGCCAATCGTTCCGCAGGTGCTCCTCGCCAGGCTCACCGCATTGCTGCGGCGGACCTACAAGCCGGCCGCAACCGGCGACCGGGTGGAGACTCACTACGGCGTCGCCTTTGACCACGGCCAGTGCACCGTGACTATTGCCGGCGAAACGCTGACCCTCACCCACAAGGAGTTCGGCCTCGCGCTGCTGCTGTTCCAGAACATGCACCGCCCGCTCAGCCGGACCTATCTCCTCGAGGCCGTGTGGGGCCGTAACCCCGACCTCCCGACGCGAACGCTGGACGTCCATATCTCACGCTTGCGCTCGCGTCTCAGTCTGGGCGATGCAGGGTTTAAGCTGACCTCGATCCAGAGCTTCGGCTATCGGCTCGAGATGACCAGTCTCCAGTGAATGGATGCCGCGCAATGCGTGCCGAGTTAATAGGGAAGGCTTCACCGTCCCTTATCTGATCTGACACCCTGAGATTCGATATGCTTCTAAGGGCCACGTGCCGGCGCTAACGCCGATGAACAATCGTCCGCTAACGGAAGGCAGGCAGCCACTGCTGAGCGACTGAGAGTGGGTCTCAGCGGCCGCTGCCGACCTAAATGAACGAACGTCCGCTCACGGGCAGCGTCGATCACGGTATGAACGCCTTAGAGTGGGTCAATTCAGACACGGGAATTTGCTCAGAGACCGTGCGAGCTAAGCACTTCCGGCGGCGGAGCCGACCAGTCTGCTCGTCTTAGAAAGTTGTTCTCTGTCTCTCGGTCCGCTTCGATCTCCATCCTGATAGCGAGGGCCAGCTTCTCCAAGCGCGCTGAGACGGTTGGGAGTGGTAGATTAGCTTTTGGCAGAAGCTCCTTAGTTTCAGAGGAAATCATGTTCGAAGTCCGAATTGAGAATGCGCCAGCGGCCCTCCGCCTGATGGAGGAAGGGTGGCCAACCTGCATCATAAGTCTCGTAGGCGACGACCTCCGCTTCGACTTGCCTCAATTCGGCCCGAAGCACTTCATCGCTCGCTTCCATGATGTTGAGGCGACGCTGCCAGGCTACGTACCTCCAAGTGGCGACATGCTGCGAGCTGCACTGAAGCATGCCGCGAATCTTAACGACGGCGATCGTCTCCTTGTGCACTGCCACGCTGGCAAGAGCCGGTCGCCGGCTATGGTCATAGGTATTCTTATAAGTGCGGGATTGTCGGCCTCGGAGGCCATGAGCCGGGTCAAGGCGCTACGTCCATTCGTTATCCCAAACCGATTGATGATCAGCATTCTTGACGACTTGCTCGGCCAAGGAGGCGAACTGGTGCGAGTTGTGGAAGACCATTACAAGTCGTTGCCTGCTGAGGCCGCTCTGCCCAATCGCGGTGGTTGGAACCTATGATCCGGCTACATGAGCCAGCATAGGACGCGCTTTGTTCGCCTCTGACACAGCCCCTAGCACCAATACGCCGCCGCTGCCGGCGAGGATCGAGCTCGGTGTCTGCGTGGCTTCAGTAGCAGCGTCCGGAGACCGCTGAACTGAGCTCGGGGATGGGAGTGCGTCTGTAATTCGAGAGCAACCGCGCACACGCTTTAAGCCTCTGAAGCTCGCCATTTCTGAAGAGGTCTTTCTCAGCTGCTCTGCTCACCCTCTCAACCGTTTCTTGGTTCATCTGCATTGCGGATGCAGTGATAGACCTTTGCGCTACCCTCTGGCCTTCAGAACCTTGGTTGTAGATATCTACGATGGTGGCGCCAAAAAGCGCCATCTCGGCTCCTGGGAGGGGGCCATCTAACGCGGCAGCCGGAAACCTTGGGACCGCTTTCTTGATCACACGGACCGCGCTGCCCTTCGCGAAGCGACTCATGTCCCTCGACGCGCGCATAGCTATGAAGCGCCCGAGCTTCGCTTGGATCGTAATCGACTCCGCTGATGTTGGAACTCCGAAGGTAGCTGTCCGCCCACTGGCCTGATGCACCAAAGCTCGAGCTTGCTGCGCGTAGCTAGCCTGGATTGTGGAGGTCCTCGTATCCACTGCCTGCGTCACGAGCTTGTCTGACGCCCCCGGATCCCCTCCGATCAGATCTGGGAGCCATTCGCGGCTCTTGGCGACATACAAACGACCCGCAAAAGCAGGCTTCGCCATTCGTGACGCGATCTGCTCGGCCTCACCGCGTAGCCTTCTTAATACGTCCGCTCGGGCAACCGAGAGCTGTTCCCTGGCTCTGTGTAGCTTGGCTGCCCTAGTTCGCTCGTCAGCATCAAACTCTTCGATAGCTTCTCGTAGAAGCTTCCGATCATTGTTCGCTTTGATCGCCGCTTCTTCCGAAGGCGAAGGTGCCTTCGTCATGATTGGGGGTTTTCGCGGGTTTGGCACGGGCGCCAGGAATATTGGCAGCACCCAGGGCGCACTGATTACAGCACCGATCAAGAGCACCGCCAGTACCAGCGTGTAAGCACTGGAAGGTCGCAGCTTTCGTCGTTGTTCTCTATGCCGCTGGTCGGTCCTGATCAACGAATGGCCGCCTTCTATTCGCGTCAGTGACAAGGGTTTAGCCTCAACTAAAGCAAGGAATTGCATAAAGTTTTTGCGACGCAAAGGGGAGTGTCTCATCCGGACAGGGCGCTCGGTCGTTAGATGGGGTGCGCTTTCCACCGAGCAGAATTTTCCTCAGGAGGAGCGGCCGGAATTCGCGCTGCTCAAGCACCCTGCAGCTACACGATTCCTGAGGTTCGTACCGGCCACTCCGAAAGTGGCTTCACCTGCAGCAGTCTGGCGTTGAGAGGTTTCGAGAAAGACGACCTCCTCTCGAGCGAGGCGGATCAGCTGCTTAGAATGCAGTGGATATCGCTTTCCATTGTGGACGAGCCAGAGCCGTTCGCCTCCAGCTTTCTGAGCCCTCCGGAGCAGCGAGGTAGTTTCGATCACTTCAGCGTCGATGGCAAGCAGCTGACCATCGAGATCGACTAGATGTGCCAGCCCAACATCCCACAGACCCATTGTGCGCCTCCTGCTAACGCGTGGCAGGTAGGCATCTGGGGACGTCAAAAAGCGTCACCTCCCCTCGAGGAGGTGGCAGGAACATCGGGTTCGCGGGTAGCGGAAACTTGATCCGTGCACGTCCAGCGACGTCCAGGCGCATCCGGGCACGTTTATAACCGAGATATTACCGAAAACGGCAAAGCCAGCCCGCTAAGTGCTTGTAATCGCTGGTGACCCCTACGGGACTCGAACCCGTGTTTTCGCCGTGAGAGGGCGACGTCCTAGACCGCTAGACGAAGGGGCCGCGCGGTGGTGCGAGGCGCGCATATGGCGGGGCACAGGCGGTTCGTCAATCAGGCGATCAGCGCTTGCTCGGCAGTCTGCTGGCGGGTCAGCCACTGGCGGCACAGCGCCGCAATGCGCGGAGCGGCCTTGCCGTCGCCGAACGGGAAGGCTGGAACCGCCATCGCCCGATAGGCTCTCTCGTCTTCGAGCAGGCGGCGGACATGGTGGACGATCTCGCCGCGCTCGTTGCCGACCAGCAGAGTGTTCCCGGTAGCGATGCCCTCGGGCCGTTCGGTGGTCGATCGCAACACCAGAAGCGGTATGCCAAGCGCCGGGGCTTCTTCCTGTATGCCACCGGAATCGCTTAGCAGGATATGGGCCGAGCGCATTGCCCCGACCATCGCCCGGTGGTCCATCGGCTGCAGGAGCCGGATGCGCGGGTTGCCGCCGAGCAGCAGGCGCGCGGCCGCCGCCATGGCGGGATTGCTGTGAAGGACGATCTCGATCCGCAGCCACGCAAACCGCGCGAGGTCGATCAGCGCCAAACCGATCGGGGTAAAGGCAGCGCCCCAATTCTCACGGCGGTGACAGGTGACGAGCAGCCGGGGAAGCCCCGGACCGTCGGATCCGGGGGGCAATGAGGACACGACGTCGAACAAGGCGTCGATGGCGGTGTTGCCGGTGACGTGGACCTCGCCCGTCACGCCTTCTGCGGAGAGGTTGGCGGCATTGTCGCTGGTGGCGGCGAACAGCAATTGGGACAGCCGGTCGATCGCGACGCGATTGCCTTCCTCAGGCCAGGGCAGGGCGAGGTCATGGCTGCGCAGGCCAGCCTCGACGTGGGCGAGCGGAACGCCGGCGGCAGTTGCGGCAAGCGCTCCGCCGAGCGCGCTGGAGGTGTCGCCCTGCACGATCAGCAGGCCGGGTCGCCCGGCTCCGCGTAGGAGCGATGCGATCGCATTGGCGACGGCTTCCGCATGCACGCGCGGATCGCCCGTGGCCGGGCACTGCAGCCTGGTGAAGCGATGCGCGGCCAGGCCGTAGGCGGATGGGTCCAACTGGCTGTGCTGGCCGGTGAGGACGATGTGGGGAAGAAGGCCTTGCGCCTGCAGTGCGCGTGCCACCGGCGCGAGCTTGATCGCTTCGGGGCGCGTTCCAACGACGAGCATGATGACAGGGGACACCGACGCCCTCCCTCTCAGGAGAAAGCGATCCGGCACCGTTACGACTATCCGAGTTGATCTGCCCTCGCAAGGGCGGCGGGACAGGCCCTAGCGGAAGTTGTCGGCGTAAGCCTGCAGCTTGAGCTTGACCGGCGGGGCAGGGACCACGTGATAGTCGAACCCCTGCTTTTCGGCGTAGGCGATCGCCTGTTCCTTGGTCTCGAAAGCGAGGCGGACCTGGGTCGCGGTGGTGGCATTGCCGACCCACCCGGTCAGCGGATCGTGGCGCTGCGCCCGGTCGCTGGCGAATTCGAGAGTCCACTTGCCGGCCTTGGCACGGCCGCTCTGGGTGGTCTTGCGATCGGTCTCGATGATGCGGGCGGTGGGCATGGCTGGCGAGGTGGCCGAACGCTTCGCCGAAATCAAGAGCGTGGCTTTGCGCGAAGGGTCGGAACGGCGGCGGCGGGGTCGTCGGGCCAGGGGTGGCGCGGATAACGGCCACGCATTTCCTTGGCGACGTCGCGCCAGCTGCCCACCCAGAAGGACGGAAGATCGCGGCTGGTCTGGATTGGCCGGCCCGCCGGCGACGTGATGGCGAGGGTCAGTGGAACCTGGTCGCCGGCCACCATGGGATGGGTGGAAAGGCCGAACAGGGCCTGGGCGCGGACCTCCACCGTCGGTCCGCCGGGGGCTGCATAGTCAATCGGGTGCGCAGACCCGGCCGGCGAGCGGAAGTGGCTTGGAACCAGTCTGTCGAGCCGTTGCTGGCCGTCCCACCCAAGCAGGTTCTGGAGCGCCTGGGTCAGCGCTCCGCCGCCGATATCGGACAGGCGGCGGCGACCTTCGGCAAGCGGTGCGAACCATTCGTCGAGCCTGTCGGCAAGCGCCCGATCGGAGAGATCGGGCAGAGTGGGATCGACCGCGGCGGCAAAGGCGGCGCGGGCCCGCAAGGCGCGGGCTTCCTCGTTCCACGGCAGCAGGTCGAGGCCATGTTCGGCGACGCCCTCCACCAGAGCGGCGGCGATCGCCTGGGGATCGGGACTGGGATCGGGACCGGAGGCGAGACGGATCGCCCCGAGGCGGCGACTGCGGGTGGGGGTGACACTGGCGCTGACGGGATCGAAGGCCCCGTCGTGGCGGGTTTCGATCCGATCCCCAAACAGGGCCAGGACGTCGGCCTCGTCGATCGCCACGGCCGACAGGATGCGCGCGCCCGATGCGGCGCCGGCGACCTCGGCCACCGCCAGCCATTGCGCCGAAGCGAGCGAGGAAGCGGGGTCGAGCCGGAAGCCGCGGCCGCCGACCGACTGCCAATGCTCGCCCGAAGGATCGCGGCGACGCGACAGGCGGTCGGGGAAGGCGATTGCAACGGCCTCGGCAAGGCGGTCGGCGCGGCCGGGAGGAGCATCGGTCAGCCTCAGCCAGCGCTTGGCCAGGCCGCGACCTCCCTCGGCCCGCTTGCCGCGGTCGCCGCGCCAGCGACGGTGGCGGAGTTCGAGATCGGGATCGTTGCCGCCGAGGCCTCGTTCGGTGAGGAGGACGGCGGCATCGGCGGCGGCTTGGCCGAAACCGCGGTCGGCGCTTTCGATCAGCATGTGGGCAAGCCGCGGTTCGAGCGGCAGCCGGGCGATGGCGCGGCCGTGGTCGGTCAGTCGGCCATCGGCGGCGATGGCCCCAAGCGCTTCGAGCCGGTGCCTTGCTTCGGCGATCGCGGCGGCGGGCGGAAGATCGAGGAACGGCAGCCGCGATGGATCGGCCTCGCCCCAGCCGAGGCAGGTGAGGAGGAGGCTGGAGAGATCGGCTTCGAGGATCTCGGGCGGGTCGTGAGCAGGAAGCGCGTTGAAGGCGGCTTCTTCCCACAGGCGATAGGCGGTGCCGGGACGCTGGCGGGCGGCGCGGCCGGCGCGCTGGGTGACGGCGGCGCGGGAGGCGCGCTCGGTGACCAGCCGGGTGAGGCCGGCCCCGCGATCGTAGCGCGGGCGGCGGGCAAGGCCGCTGTCGACCACCGCCGCGACATGATCAAGCGTGACGCTGGTTTCGGCGATCGAGGTGGCGAGGACCAGCTTGCGGGTGCCGGGGGCGGGAGCGGCAAGGGCGGCGCGCTGGGCGGCGGGATCGACCTGCCCGTGGAGGCGATGAAGAACGACGTCGGCGGGCATTGCTCCGAAGGCGTCGGCGGTCCGCTCGATCTCTGCGACCCCGGGAAGGAAGGCGAGGACCGAGGTGTCGGTGTCGGCGAGGGCCCGGCGGCAGGCGGCGGCGACCTGCGGCTCGATCCGAGCGGCGGCGTCGCGGCCGAGGTGGACAAGGGTGAGCGGGTGCGAGCGACCCTCGGAGCGGATCAGCGGCGGCTGGCCGAGCAGGGCTCCGAACCGTTCGCTATCGAGAGTGGCACTCATGGCGAGGATACGAAGATCGGGGCGGAGCGCTTCGGCGGCGTCGAGGGTGAGGGCCAGCGTCAGGTCGCTGTCGAGGCTGCGTTCGTGGACCTCGTCGAATAGGACCGCCGAGACGCCTGCCAGTTCGGGGTCGGCCTGAAGTCGCGAAAGATAGACGCCGTGGGTCATGGCGATCAGGCGCGTGGTCTTGGTGACGCGGCTGTCGAGGCGCGTCTGGTAGCCGACCGTCTCGCCCGGCTGCTGACCGAGTGAGCGGGCGATGAACTCGGCGGCGGCGCGAGCGGCGAGGCGGCGGGGGACGAGCAACAGGATCTGGCCGGTGCACCAGGATTGGTCGAGCAGGGCCGGCGGCACGACGGTGGTCTTGCCGGCGCCGGGCGGAGCGACAAGCAGTGCGCGCGGGCCGGCGCGGAGGGCGTCCAGGAGGTCCGGCAGGACGGAATGGATAGGGAGAGCGGTAGTCACTGGAAGTCCGGCACCGAGAAAATGCCAGCTCGTCCACATCGTCTAAATGGCGCACTTTCAGGCACTTGCGCGGTTGCGCTGAACGTCGAACGACAAAGCGAGGCGGCCATCGCTTCGGCCAAAACATGCGACATCCTACTTTGCAAGTTTCAGCGTCGAGGAGAGCGCAGCGGTGGTTCCCCCCGGGGGCGTGACTCTTCGCGCTCGATGCGGGATCGTCAGCACTGACGAGGCTGAGTCGCGACGACGCCTTGGTGCAAAGCTGTATGATCAGCGAGCCGGCATGAGCGGCTCAGAGACCTCTCGTCGTGTGCGTCATCCAAGGAGGCTACACATGACCAGGTTCAGCAAGCACCTGATGATTGTCACCGTCCTGATCGCAACTCCCGCGCTGGCGGGCGAGGTTACCGGAACGGGCGAATCGACTCCGATCCGTAGCGGGGCGGCAAGCTCGATTTGTGCCTATTCGGGCTTGAACGATGACGGGCTCGGGCCAAGCACGCTGGTGCAATCCTATGGTCAGATCAGGGCCGCGTTCGGCGGGCCGGCGCCGTTCAGGGGCTCTCCGGGCACGTCCTGTCGCGGTAACTGACGCCCGGTTCTCCGGATCCGTGAGACTGGCCCAGGCCAGAACAGGCTGGTCGGCCCGCAGGGGGCCGCCAGCCTGTTTGTCGAGGACGATCCGGGTCAGTCTTCGTCCGCTTCTTCCTTGGCGAGGCTGGCCATGTCGATGACGTAGCGGAAACGGACGTCGCCCTTTTCGATCTTCTTCATCGCCTTGTTGATGTCCTGGATCTCGATAACCTCGATCTCCGGTGCAATGCCGTGCTCGGCGCAGAAGTCGATCACTTCCTGTGTCTCGGCGATCGATCCAATCAGCGAGCCGGCAACCGACCGGCGGTGGAAGGCGACCTGGCTGTTGTCGACGCCCGCCATCGGCTCGAGCGCGCCGACGATCACCAGCGTCTTGTCGCGCTTGAGGAGGGCGATGAATGGATTGATGTCGTGCTTTTCGGGAACGGTCGAGAGGATGAAGTCGAAAGTGCCGGGCAGCGCGGCCAGTTCGTCGGCCTTTTTCTTGACCTCCTTCTCCATCGCCACATGGCTCGCGCCGAGTGCTTCGGCTTCATCCTTCTTGTCCTCGGTGCGGGTAAAGACGGTGACCTCTGCACCGAGCGCCTTCGCCAGCTTGACCGCCATATGGCCAAGTCCGCCGAGGCCGATCACGCCGACCTTGTCGCCCTTCTTCACGCCCCAATGCTTCATCGGCGAATAGGTCGTGACGCCGGCGCAAAGGATCGGCGCGGCCGCCTCGGGCTTGAGCGCATCGGGGATGCCGATGACGAAATCCTCACGGCAGACGATGTTGGAGGAATAGCCGCCGTAGGTGTTGTCGCGACCGTACATGTTCTCGCCGGTCGCAGCCATGGCGGCGGGGATGAACGGGCCGTTGTAGGTGGCGAGGAAGCCGTTGGGGCCTTCGCAGTAATTCTCGTCGCCTTCCTTGCACGGGGCGCAGGACTGGCAGCTGTCGACCATGCAGCCGACGCCGACGATATCGCCGACCTTGTACTTGCCGTTGGTCGCCGCCTTGGCGACGCGGCCGACGACCTCGTGGCCGGGGACGCAGGGGTAGATCGTGTTCGCCCACTCGTTCTTCACCTGGTGGATGTCCGAGTGGCACACGCCGCAATACAGGACGTCGATCAGCAGTTCGTTGGGCTTGGGGTCGTCGCGCTCGAAGCGGAAAGGCTTCATGCGGCTGAAACTATGCTTGGCGGCGTAACCGATCGTCTCGACCATGGGGGATGCTTCTCTCGTCCTTGGGGGGAGCAGAAGAAGCCCGCGGCGGCGGCTTAGGTTCCCGTCTTAATAGGCCCGGGCGACAGCAAACTCGACCGCCTGGGTGAGGGCGGCCTTGGCCTTGCCGGCCGGGAAAGGCGCGAGGTTGTCGAGCGCGCGGCGAGCGTAGGTGCGAGCGCGTTCCAGCGTGTCGGCGATCGCGCCGGTGGCATGAAACAGGCTGATCGCGTGGGCGAGGTCGTCGTCACCGGTCCGCTCACCCGCGACCGCCTGCTTCCAGAAGGCGCGGTCGTCAGCCGAGCCGCGGGCATAGGCGAGGATGATCGGCAGGGTCATCTTGCCCTCGCGGAAGTCATCGCCGAGATCCTTGCCGCTGGTCTTGGCTTCGGAGGTGTAGTCGATTGCGTCGTCGACCAGCTGGAAGGCGATGCCGAGGTTGCGGCCGAACGCGTTGAGCGCTTCCTCGGCCTCTTCGCCGGCTTCGGCGACGACCGGCGCGATGTGGCAGGCGGCGGCGAACAGGGCAGCGGTCTTGGCCTCGATGATCGAGAGATAGGTGTCTTCCGACGTGCCGATCTGGCGCTGGGCGGTGAGCTGCGCGACCTCGCCCTCGGCGATCACGGCCGAGGCGCGGCTGAGGATCTTCAAGACCTTGAGGCTGCCATCCTCGACCATCAGCTCGAACGCGCGGGAGAAGAGGAAATCGCCGACCAGCACACTGGCGGGATTGCCCCAGATGAGGTTCGCGGTGCGCTTGCCGCGGCGGGTTCCGCTGCCGTCGACGACGTCGTCGTGGAGGAGGGTGGCGGTATGGATGAATTCCACCGCGGCGGCGAGCATGTGGTGGCGGCTGCCGGGATATTGGCACAGCGCGGCGCTGGCACAGGTCAGCATCGGCCGCATCCGCTTGCCGCCGCCGGCGATGAGGTGGCCGGCAAGCTCCGGAATGAGCGGTACTTCGCTCTGCATTCGAGCAAGAATGACCCGGTTCACCGCATTCATATCGGGCGCGGTGAGCGCTACGAGAGGATCGAGGCTGGGCGCCGGGTTGAGCGGGTGGACGGAAGCGGTCATCTCGCTCGGGTCGGTAGAAGCGGGCGCGGGGAAGGGCAAGCTTGACCGGCCCGGCAAGAGGCGGAACCATTTGCTGTGAGGCGACTTGGTGTCCGTGGGGATAACGGGGGCGAAACAATCCTGAAGAGTAGCCGATCGACATGGCTGATCGTGGCATCGGCGCTGGTGCCACTGGTGCTATTCGCCATCTTCCAGGTTGGGTTCGCCGCGCGCGAGCAGCGCCGGACCGTGGAGGCGAGCGCGCTGAGCGTTGCCGACAAGCTGATTCTGGCCGCGGACGTCGAGACGGTACGCTATGGCGCGCTACTGGACGCGCTTGCGACCTCACGCGCCTTGCGGGAGCGCAACTGGGATCGGTTGGCGCAGCGTTTTGGTGAGTTCCAGGCGCTCAATCCCGACCTTCGCGGAATCGCGGTCGAGGACTCGGCGGGGGCGGGCGTTGCGAGCATCGGCCTGCCAATCGTGCGGTCGCTGTCGGTCGCGGACGGGACGCCGAACAGCAGGCCGCTGTTCACCGGCTATGTGCGGACCGGCAATTGCCTGTGCCTGATGTTCAAGCGGGCCGCCGTGTCCGACGATGGCCAGCGGCTGACCGTCACCCTGCTCACCGACAGCCGCCAGTTCGAACGCCTGATGCCGGCCGTCAGCGACTATCCGGTGAGCGCGCTGGCCGGTCCAAAGGCCCGCTTCATCGCCCGTTCGGTAGAGAGTGAGAAACGGTTCGGAGCCCTGTCCTCCTCCTTCCTGCAGGAAGCGGTGGCAAACGGCGCGGGAGAGGGCATCTACCGCGGCGTGACCCTTGAAGGGTTTGAGAATTACACTGCCTTTTCGCGCTCCGAGCGGACGGGCTGGACCGCGCATGTGGCGCTCGGGTCGGATTATATCGACAATCCGGCGCGACGGTTCCTGGCGTCCCTGGTGGCGGCAGCTTTGCTGTCGCTGCTGCTGGCGGGATTGCTCATTGCCTTCGCGCTGCGCCAAATGGTCGAGGCGCGGCGGGTCGCCGAGCGGATGCAGCAGGCGCAGAAGATGGAGGCGCTGGGGCAGCTGACCGGCGGCCTGGCGCATGATTTCAACAACCTGCTGACCCCGGTGATCGGCGTCCTCGACCAGTTGACCCGCCGCGACAGCCTGGACGAGCGCGGCAAGAAGCTGGCGACGGGTGCGCTGACGGCGGCGCAGCGGGCGGCCAAGCTGACCCAGCAGTTGCTGGCTTTCTCCCGCCGCCAGCGGCTGACCGTGGGGCCGGTCGCAGTCGACATCTTGCTTGCCAACATATCGGGGCTGGTCGAGCGCACGATGAGCGGCAAGCATCGCTTCACGATCGAAGCCGATCCCGATGCCGGGTGCGTTCGAAGCGACCTGACGCAACTCGAACTGGCGCTACTCAACCTTGCGATCAATGCGCGCGATGCGGCACCCGACGGCTGTCCGATCATCCTGAGGGTCACGAGGGAAGCGGCCGCCGAGCCCGGCGGACAGGAATTCGTGCGCTTCGCGATGATCGACCGGGGCAGCGGCATGGACGAGGAAACCCGGCTGCGCGCGCTGGAGCCGTTCTTCACCACCAAGCCCACCGGGCGCGGCACCGGACTCGGCCTGGCGCAGGTATTTGGCGTGGTCGAGCAATCGGGCGGAACGGTCGACATCGAATCGGTGGTCGGCGAAGGCACGGTGGTGACGCTTCGGCTGCCGGCTTGCGCGCCGGGCGATGAAATGGCGGTACGTGCGGCGACCGAGGCGGCGGGGGACAGGCCGCCAAGCCCCCTGCGCCTGCTGGTCGTCGACGACGAGCCGGACGTCCGCGCGACGCTTGCCCAGATGCTGAGCGAAGCCGGGCATTCGGTGGATTCGGTGTCCAATGCCAAGAGCGCGCTGGCGGCCCTGCGCCACGAGAAGTTCGACCTCGTGGTGTCGGACTATCTGATGCCGGAGATGAACGGCGCGGAGCTGATCGCGCAGGCGCGCCAGCTGTGGCCGGAACAGCCCTTCCTCGTGGTGAGCGGCTATTCGGACAGCGACGAACTGGCGCGAAGCTGCCCGAATGCGATCCGGCTCGAGAAGCCGTTCACCGGTGCGCAGCTGATGGTCGGGGTAGAGCGGGCGCTGGACGCCTGATCAACCGAGCGGCAGGCTGAGCCGCGCCAGAAGGCCGCCAAGGTCCTCACTCTCCTCCAGCGCGATACGTCCGCCATAGATTTCCGCCACGTCGCGGACGATGGCGAGGCCGAGGCCGGTCCCGGGCTTGCCGGTGGTGTCGAGGCGCTTGCCGCGGGTGAACAATTCGGTGCGCTGTTCCTCGGGGATGCCTGGGCCGTCATCCTCGATCAGGATGTCGACGAACGGAGCGGACTTCTCCACCGTCACGAACACCCGTCCGGACCCGTATTTTGCGGCATTCTCGACCAGGTTGCCGAGCATTTCGTCGAGATCCTGGCGCTCGACCCGAACCTGGCAGCCCTTGTCGCCGGCGATGTCCACGGTCGCGCCTTCGTGTATCCGGGTCACCGCGCGCTGCACCGCCTGCAAGCTTTCCCACACCGGCGCGCGGGCCTGGGCAGACGCGCGGCGGCCGATCGCACGGGCGCGGGCGAGATGGTGGTCGACCTGCCGGCGCATGGTGGTCGCCTCGCGGCAGACGGTGTCGTGAAGCTCGGGATCGCGGGCGGTGGCGGCATTGGTGATGACGGTCAGCGGGGTCTTGAGCGCATGGGCGAGGTTGCCGGCATGGCGGCGGGCCTCCTCCGCCTGCTCCTCGTTGTGGGCGAGGAGCTGGTTGATCTCCTGCGTCAGCGGTTGGATCTCGTCGGGGAAATCGTCGGAAATACGGGTCTTGGCGCCCGAGCGGATGGCGACCACCTCGTGCCGCACCCGGCGCAGCGGCCACAGGCCGTAGAAGGTCTGCAGCGCCGCCAGCATGACGAGGCCAAGGCCGAGCACCGCAAAGCTCCAGGTCAGCGTGGTGCGAAGCTCCTTCAGCTGCGAATCGAGGTTCTCGCGGCTTTGCGCCACCTGGAAGCGCCACTTGATCTCGCTTCCCGGGATGATGACGTCGCGCTCGACGATGCGCAGCGGCTCGCCCGAAAACTGGTAACTGTCATATTTGAACAGCTCCAGCCGCGAGACCTTGGGATCGACGGCCAGGCGACGGTCCCACAGCGAGCGCGACGGAAAGTCGGCGACGTCCGGGGTTCGACCCGTTGCGTCGGGCAGGGGCGTGATCTGGAAGTAGCTGCCGGAATAGCTCTCGATGAATCGCTGGTCGGCGGGCGGGCGACTGAACTTGAGTTCACCCGTGGTGCCCAGTTCGGATGTCCCGATCATCGAGCGAAGCACCAGCTCCAGGCTTTCGTCGAAGTTGCGGACCAGGCTTTCGGTCAGCAGGCGGTTAAGCGCGAAGCCGCCGACCGCGAGCAGGATCGAGATCCAGATCGCGGCAATAACGATCATCCGCCGCGTCAGCGAGCCGGTGCCGCGCTTGCGCCGGCCAGCAGCCCCGGCGGCGGGCACGCCCTTCGCCGGGACCACATGCTCCATCAGGCAGGCTCCTCGAGGCTGTAGCCGAGGCCGCGGATGGTGGTGATGACGTCGGGTCCGAGCTTCTTGCGGATGCGCGTCACGAACACTTCGATGGTGTTGGAATCGCGGTCGAAGTCCTGGTCGTAGATATGCTCGATCAACTCGGTCCGGCTGACCACCTTGCCCTTGTGGTGCATAAGGTAGCTGAGCAGCTTGTATTCCTGCGCGGTCAGCTTGACCGGTTCGCCGTCCTTGGTGACCTTGCCCGAGCGGGTGTCGAGACGAATGTCACCGGCGTTGAGTTCGGAAGAGGCATTGCCCGAGGCGCGGCGGATCAGCGCGCGCAGGCGGGCGATCAGCTCCTCGGTCTGGAATGGCTTGGCGAGATAATCGTCGGCCCCGGCGTCGAGCCCGGCGACCTTGTCCGACCAGCTGTCGCGCGCGGTCAGCACCAGCACCGGCATCCGGCGGCCTTCCTTGCGCCAGCGGTCGAGCACGGTCAGGCCGTCGACCTCGGGCAGGCCGAGGTCGAGCACGACCGCATCATAGCTTTCGGTCTGGCCGAGATAATGGCCATCCTCGCCGTCGGTGGCGAGATCGACCGCATAGCCGGCCCCTTCCAGCGTCGAGCGGAGCTGGCGGCCGAGCGAGGGTTCGTCTTCGACGATCAGGACGCGCATGAATGAATTCTCCCTTTGGGGAACCTTAACACGCGCGAAGATGAACGGTTGCTTTGGCGAAATGAAGAGGGGGCGGCAGAAAAGCCGCGATCAGTCCCCGCTGCGCCCGACCACCCGACCGGTGGAAGCGTCGACATCGATCCAGATCACCCGCCCGCCACGCATGAACTTGAGGCGGTAGGTACGGCCGTTAAATTCAGGCCCGAGATAGTCGGCACCGCCCATGCTGGGGAGAACCCGCCGCTCGATCATCGGCAGCGGCATGGAGCGCCCCTCGCGGGTCGCCTGGAACGCGCGATCCTGATCGCGCGGTCGTTCGGCCGCAGCGGGGGCTGCGGTCACGGCAGCGGCAACGGCCGCAAGCAACAGGGTGAAGGTGGTACGCATGTCGAAGCCGCTTCTATCACAAGGTGTTGAATAGCTTGTGAACCGGACTTTCAGGCCATGTTCGCAGGCTGCCACAGCTCGATCGGATTGCCTTCGGGATCGTGGACACGGGCGAAGCGGCCGACTTCGGGCATGGCGTTCCATTCTTCCTTGACCATCACCTCCACCCCCGCGGCCTCGAGCCTCGCGACCAGGGCGTCGAGAGCGGTCACGCGCAGGTTGATCATCGCCTGCTTGTCGGCCGCGAAATAGTCGCTGTCGGCCTTGAACGGTTCGAACACCATTGGCCCGCCCTGCGTCTGCCACAGCCATTCATTGGTCTGGCCCGCGGCATCGGTGCCGCAGCCGCCGCCGACGCCGAGGTGATCGCGATACCAGGCCTTGAGCGCGGCGGGGTCTTTCGCCCGGAAGAAGTATCCGCCCATGCCGACCACCGTCATCGCATTTCTCCGCGCGCTGCCTGTTGCCCGCCTGCATAGCCAAGATGATGACGAAGGGCGATGCACCCTCTAAGTGGCGGCGATGGCTCCTCCCATCCTGTCGTTCGAAGATCTTGGCCTGGTGCAAGGCGAAGGCTGGCTGTTCCGCCACCTCGACGTGCATGTCGGCCCGCGCGACCGGCTGGCGCTGATCGGCCGCAACGGGGCGGGCAAGACCACGCTGCTGAAGTGCCTGGCCGGGGTGATCGACACCGACGAGGGCAAGCGCAGCGTCGTTCCGGGGCGCAGGATCGTGCTGCTGGAGCAGGACCCGCCGATGACCGGCCATGCGACGCTGGAGGAGTGGGTGCTGAGCGGCGCCGATGCCCCGCAGCCGCACGAGGCGGCAGCCATCGCCGACCAGCTGGGGATCGACCTCGGCCGTCCGACCGCGACCGCGAGCGGGGGTGAGCGGCGGCGGGCAGCGATCGTCCGCGCGCTGGCGCAGGAGCCGGACCTCTTGTTCCTCGACGAGCCGACCAATCACCTCGACCTTGCCGCGATCGACTGGCTGGAAAGCTGGCTGAACCGCTTCCAGGGAGCGTTCATCGTGATCAGCCACGACCGGACCTTCCTGACCCGCCTGACCAAGAGCTGCCTGTGGCTCGACCGCGGGCAGATCCGGCGCGCGGAAGTGGGCTTCGGCGGATTCGAGGCGTGGACCGAGCGGGTCTATGCCGAGGAGGAAAGGGCGGCGCAGAAGCTGGACGCCAAGCTGGCGATCGAGCTCCACTGGCTCCAGCGCGGGGTGACCGCGCGGCGGCGGCGCAACCAGGGGCGTCTGGCGAAGCTGGGCGAGATGCGCGAGGCGCGCGCGGCGATGATCGGCGGGCCGGGGGTGTCGAAGCTGGGCCTCGCCAAGGACGACGCCAAGACCAAGACCGTGATCGACGCCGAGAAGGTCGTGAAGCGCTTCGGCGATCGCACCGTGATCAAGGACTTCACCCTGCGCATTCAGCGTGGTGACCGGATCGGCATCGTCGGGGCCAACGGGGCGGGCAAGACGACCTTGCTCAAGCTGCTGACCGGCGAGCTGGCGCCCGACGAAGGCAAGATCGTTCAGGCCAAGACCCTGAACGGGATCGTGATCGACCAGCAGCGCAAGCTGATGAGCCCGGAAAAGAAGGTCCGCGACGTGCTTGCGGACGGCGGCGACTGGATCGAGGTGCGCGGCGTCAAGAAGCACATCAAGGGCTATCTCAAGGAATTCCTGTTCAGCCCCGAGCTGACCGAAGCGCCGGTCGGATCGTTGAGCGGAGGCGAGCGATCGCGGCTTTTGCTTGCGCGCGAGTTCGCGCGGGCGTCGAACCTGCTGGTGCTGGACGAGCCGACCAACGACCTTGACCTCGAGACGCTCGACCTGCTGCAGGAGGTCATCGCGGATTATGAGGGCACGGTGCTGATCGTCAGCCACGACCGCGATTTCCTCGACCGCACGGTGACGGTGACGCTGGGTCTCGACGGATCGGGCAAGGTCGACGTGGTCGCCGGCGGCTACGAGGATTGGGCCAAGCGGCGCGTCCCCGCCAAGGCAGTCGCCGCGCCAAGGAAGAAAGTCGACGAAGCGCCAAGGCCCGCGGCTCCAGCCAGGAAACTGAGCTTCAAGGACCAGCGCGATCTCGACCGCCTGCCGGGCGAGATCGAGACGCTGGAGGCGGCGATCAAGGCCGACGAGGCAGCGCTCGCCGACCCCGACCTTTACACCCGCGACCCCAAGCGCTTCGCTGCGCTGATGGCGAGCATTGACCGCAAGCGCAGCGACAAGGAAGCGGCCGAGCTGCGCTGGCTTGAAGTCGCGGAAATGGCCGAGGGGCTGGCTTGAGCTTCGCCAGGTCGAACGCGGCGGCACTTGGCGGGATCGCCGGGCTGCTGCTGTGGGCGGCGCTGTTCTGGTCGGGGCCGCTGGTCAACGACGTCGCCTGGCAATTGTGGATCGGGCGCCAGATCAACGGCGGCGCGGCGCTTTACGGCGACATACTGGAGGTCAATCCGCCCTTGTGGTTCTGGATCGGCGCCGGCTTCGAGCGACTGGCGGCGACCACCGGGATTGCGGGCGAGCGGTGGCTCGGGCTGGCATTCCTTGCCTATGCGACCCTGTCGCTGCTGGTGACCGTTCGACTGTTGGAGCAGCCCCGGCGCCAGTGGGCGGCGGCGCTGGCATTGGTCGCGACCCTCCTGCTGACCTCGCCCTACGCACACCTTCAGCGCGAGCAGTTCCTGCTGATGGCTGTCCTGCCCTGCCTGGCGCTTGCAGTGCGGCGCGCGGAGGGCGGGGAGGTGAGCCGTGGGCTGGCGCTGCTGGTCGGATTGATCGCTGCGCCGGGGCTGGCGCTGAAGCATCACTTCCTGATCTTTCCGGCGCTGATCGAGGCCTGGCTGTGGTGGCGGCGGAGGCGCTTCGAGATCCGGCCGGAGCATCTCTCGCTGGTATGCGCCGCGCTGCTCTACGCGGCGGCGGTGATGGCCTTCGCGCCGACCTATCTGTCGACCATGCTGCCGCTGCTGCGGGCGGGGTATCATGGCTACAACCCGTCGCTGTGGACCCTGTTGTTCCAGCCCGGCATCGTGGTCGGGCTGTTCGCGCTGGCGGCGGCGGGACTCGGTCGCGGTCGGCTGGGCGTGCTCGGTGAGGCGGCGGCAGTCGGGACCGCCGCATTCGTCCTGGTGTTCATCGTCCAGGGCAAGGATTTCCACTACCAGGCCATCCCGGCGCTGGGGATGGCGCTGCTGACCATGCTTGCGCTTCTGCTGGGCAAGGGGAGCGGCGGCGGGCGGCTGGTCGCCGCTGTCGGGCTGGCGGTGGCGCTGATGGTGCCGGTCAAGGCGGGGATGGCGCGCTACGACGTGTTCTTCCTGCAGGCGACGCGCGATCTCGAGCCGGGCGAGGGAGTGACCCTTATCTCGCCCAGCCAGGCACTGGCATGGCCGGCCGTCTACGAGCGCGGGCTGCGGTGGGATTCGCGCACCATGGGCCTGTGGATGGTGCTCTCGCCCTGGGCGGCCGAGAAAGAGGGAAGCCGCGATTCGCGGATGGCCGTGCTGGGCACTGCGGTCCGGCGTGAACTGGCGGCCGAGATCGCCTGCAAGCGACCGGCGATGGTGATCGTCGACACCTTCTACGACGAAGAAGCGCCGAACCGGGACGTCTTCGGATGGCTCAACGCCGAGCCCCGGTTCCGCGAGGCGCTGGCCGGGTACCGCGAAGTGGCGCCAGTGTTTGTCCTGCGCCGCTTCGTGCCCAAGGGGCCGACGGCGGCCGCCTGCGTTGCAGGCGACCTTTCCGCGGTTACCCGGCCATTGCCGTGAACGTCCTTACGAGCTGAGGAACTTCACCAGTTCCGGCTGGCTGACGCTGCCGCTCTTGTCGGCGTCAGCGGTCTTGAACGCACCGTCCAGGTACGATTTGGTCGGCGCCTTCTGCCCGGCGGTGGTCTGCAGCGTCGTGACCCACTTGGTGAATTCGGTCCGGCTCAGCGCCTTGTTCTTGTTGGTGTCGTAGGTCGCCCAGTCGGCAGCCACGATCCCGGCGGTGTCGGTTGGCGGGGTTGCTTCAGCCTCGGCCTGCGTCGCCGGAGTGGCGGGAGTGGCGGGCGTAGCGGGAGTTGCCGCAGTGCCGGTCGCCGGGTCGGCCGGCGTGGCGGGGGTCGCCGGGGTTGCCGGCGTAGTGCCGCTCGGGGTCGTCATCGGGACGGCCGGGCTCAACGGGTCGGTCGCCGGCTGGGTCGTGGTCTGCGCCACGGCGGCGGTACTAGTGGCAACTAGCAGTCCGAAAAGGGCCTGTTTGATCATGTTCTTCTCCACGAAAAAGGGTTCCCGCCCGTGCGGACGGGGTGTGGAATAAGAACGAAATGGCGGAATTCCGGTGCCTTGGCCCAACCCCGCAGGCAAACAGGCCAACGTTAAGCGGCCTATCAACATGGATTAACGTTAACGATCAGGCGTTGAGCTGATACTGCTTCAGCAGATCGTACAGCGTCGGGCGGCTGATGCCGAGCAGCTTGGCGGCGCCCGAGATGTTGTGTTCGGTCCGGATCAGCGCCTGGTGGATGGCGCGGCGATCGGCCTTTTCGCGGGCGGCGCGAAGATTGATCGCGTCGAACGCTTCCTCCGACAGGCCGGGAAGGTCGAGGTCGAGCGCGCCGAGCAATTTGCCTTCGGCCATGATCACCGCTCGCTTGATGCGGTTTTCCAGCTCGCGGACGTTGCCGGGCCAGGCGTAGCCGTCGATCGCATCGACCGCGTCGGGGGCCAGGCCGGTGACCGGCGTTCCAAGTTCGCGGGCGAAGCGGCGGGTGAAGTGACGGGCGAGCAGAACCGCGTCACCCGGGCGATCGGCAAGCGCGGGGATCGCCACCACCATCTCGGCCAGGCGATAGTAGAGATCCTCGCGGAAACGGCCGTCAGCCTGCATCGCGCCGAGATCCTGGTGCGTTGCGCAGACGATGCGCAGGTCGACCGGGATGGTCTGCCGCCCGCCGATCCGTTCGATCACGCGTTCCTGGAGGAAGCGCAGCAGCTTGACCTGAAGCGGCAGCGGGACGTCGCCGATTTCGTCGAGGAACAGGGTTCCGCCCGACGCCATCTCGATCTTGCCGGTCGTGGTCTTGACCGCCCCGGTGAAGGCCCCGCGTTCGAACCCGAACAATTCGGCCTCGAGCAGATTCTCGGGAATGGCCGCGCAGTTGATGGCGACGAATGGGCCGGACGCGCGGCGGCTCTTTTCATGCACCGCGCGGGCGAGCAGTTCCTTGCCGGTGCCGCTGGCGCCGAGCAGCATGACCGAGACGTCGGCCGGAGCCACCCGCTCGATGGTGCGGGCGACTCGCAGCATTTCGGGCGATGCGGTGATGATGCTGCCGAGAACGGTTCCGCCGTCGGCCGCCTGCGCCTCCAGTCGGCGGTTTTCGGCCTCCAGCGCATGGAGGTGGAAGGCGCGGGCAACGATCAGGCCGAGCTGGTCGATGTCGACGGGCTTGGCGCAGAAGTCGTAGGCGCCGAGCGCGATGGCGTGGAGCGCGCTTTCATGCGCGCCGTGGCCCGACGCCACGATGATCTTGGTGTCGGGCTTGAGGCGAAGGATGTCGGCCAGCACCGCGAAGCCCTCGGTGGTGCCGTCGGGATCTGGCGGCAGGCCGAGATCGAGGGTTACGACCGCCGGCTCATGCAGGCGCATCAGGTCGAGCGCTTCGGCCCGGTTGAGCGCGCTCACGACCTTGTAGCCGTCATAGGCCCATTTGAGCTGGCGCTGCAGGCCTTCGTCATCCTCGACGACCAGCAGGACGGGAAGTGTTGCGGTGTCGGTCATGCGCGCAGTCTTTCGGGAAGCGCGGCCGTCTCGGCGGCGCTCAGGGGAAGGGTGATGGTGAAGCGGGTGCCGGCGCCCGGGCGGCTGTCGACCGTCAGACGGCCACCCATCGCCTGGACCAGGCTGCGCGCTTCATAGGCGCCGATGCCGAAGCCGGTCTGCTTGGTGGAGGCGAAGGGGGCGAAGAGGCGGGTCGAGATGAAGTCCGCGTCCATGCCCGGGCCGGTGTCGCTGATCTCGATCCGGGCGGCGCCGGCGCCGTGCGACACGCGCACCGTGACCGGGTCCGCCGGCGGACTGGCCTCGACGGCGTTGGACAGCAGGTGGCCGATCGCCTGTTCCAGCCCGTGGGGGTCGGCGACCACATCGATCCCGCCATCGCCGAGCAGGCGCACGTCGTGGCTGGTGCGGTGCGCGGCGATGCAGCTGGCGAGCAACGGGCGAAGCTCGACCGACCGCAGCGGCGGGCGGCCTCCCTGTGACGCGGCCGGAGCGAGGCGCGCGAGGAGGTCGTTCATCTTGCCGACCGAGGATTTCAGCGTCGCGACCATGTCGGCACGCCATTCGGGATTGTCGGCATGACGCTCGGCATTGCGGGCGATGAGGGTGAGCTGGCTGACGAGGTTCTTCACGTCGTGCAGGATGAAGGCGAAGCGGCGGTTGAATTCGTCGAAGCGGCAGGCCTCGCTGAGGCGCTGCTGGCCCGCGGCCTCACTGAGGCTGGCCGCCGCCTGCCGTCCGGCCGTGCGCAGCAGGTCGAAATCCTCCCAGTCGAGCGGACGGCGCAACTCGGGCGCGGCGAGCAGCACCAGCCCGACCGCCGTATCGCCGTGCACCAGCGGGACGCCCACCCACAGCGACGCCTCGTCCAGCATCCACGATGGGAGCGGCAAGGCGAGATTGGCGGCCGAGCCCCAGCGCTGGCGATGGGCATCGAGTTCGAGCACCCGGCCGTCGCCGAGGAGGGGCCAGAGCGCGTCCAGGTCGCGGCCGCCGACGGCCTCGTCGGCTAGCCGGGCGTCCCAGTGCCAGGAACCGGCGACGGTGAAGCGCCCGGTGTCGTCGGGCGCCAGCAACAGGCCGGCAGGGGCCTCGAGGATGTCGGCAAAGGCGCGGACGATCCGTGCCGACAGCGGCTCGTTGGACCCGCCGGTCCCGAGCGTCGCGGCGAAGCGCAGCCACTCGGTCCGGTAATCGTAACGATGTTCGAAGAAGTGCTTGGCGATCTTGACCCTGGTCCAGCTGCGGGCGCGGCGGCTGGGCAGCAGCACCGCAAGCGCCACCGTCATGGCTGCGAGGGCAAGCATCGCAAGGCCGCGCAGCCAGTCGAAGGTGCCGGTGCGAAGCACGGCCGCAAGCAGCGCCATCACCGCGAAATAGGAGCAGATGGCGAGCAGCGAGAGCGACTGGAAGGTGGCGGCGCGCGACAGCTTGGGGCGGAAGGCGGCGCTGTCGGCGCGAGTCAGCGCGAAGCAGGGGGCAGCGAGCGCGACCACCACGCCCTTGATGTCGCCCAATGTCGCGCCGAGCGGCAGGCCGAGCGCCTGCAGCGTGTAGAGGTTGAGGTCGTAGACCCACAGCAGCGCAAGGCCGAGCATTGGCAGGCGCATCGGGCCGCGGCTGGCGGCGGCGGCCTGGCCGTAGAAATTGTGGACCAGCACCAGCGCGCCGGCGGCGGTGATGGTGCGGAGGACGATCGCGGTCGCTTCAAGCGCCTGCCGGTCGGCGGTTCGCGCCAGGGGGGCGAGGCTGTCGACCAGTGCCTGGGCGCCGAGCACCAGCGCAACCGCGCCATAGACCAAGGCCACGCCCTGCTGGCGGGTGCCCTTTTCGTCGGCGCTGGACAGCATGAACAGCATCGCGACCCAGATCAGGTTGCGGGCAGTCTCGGCGTTGTCGGCGAGCATGGTGCCGGCCATGACCCCGCCGAGCCAGGACGAGGCCGCGGTGGTAAGAAGCCCGCCGAGCAGCAGCTTCTGCGCGGGCCCTGCGGCCCATCCGCGCAATTGCCACAGCAGCACGGCGGCCATCGCCACCGCGCCGAGCGCGTGACCCCAGAAGGCAAGCAGGCTGTCCACGCCCCGCACTGTCGGAGATATTTACAAAGGAAGGGTGAAGAACGGCGTCGAGGGCGGAGCCGTCCCCGCTGACGTCAGCCCTTGAGGGCCTCCAGCGTCGCGGCTTCCATCGCCACCACGGCGGTCCCGATCACCTGTTCGGCGTCGGGCGCCCACAGCGGCGAATGGAGGCCGGGCAGCTTGGTGACCTCGCCTCCCGCCTGGTCCCAGCGAGCCTGCGGCACGCCGCCCACCCAGAACAACAGGCTGCGGCCCTGCGGGTTGGCGATCAGGAAGCGGCTGAAGTCCTCACCGACCATCGCGGCGGGGACCATCCTGACCCGGTTCTCGCCGAACAGCCCGGTGAAGAGGGTGCGGGTTTCCGCGGTGAGGTCGGCGCTGTTGACCGTGGCGGGGGTGTAGGGATCACGCACTGAGACCACCGGCATGCGGTCGTCGGGGACGCCGGCGGCGATCGCCTCGCCCCGGGCAATGCGGCGGATGCCGTCGAGGATGCTCTGCCGGACTTCGGGCGTGTAGCTGCGGACGGTGATCTGCAGCCTGGCCTCGTCAGGAATGATGTTGTGGGTGGCGCCGGCGTGGAAGCTGCCGACGGTCACTACCGCCGGATCGAACGGACTGCGTTCGCGGCTGACCAGGGTCTGGAGGGTCGAGACGATGCGCGCGGCGACCACGATCGGGTCGCGCCCGTTCTGCGGCGCTGCGCCGTGGCTGCCGACCCCGCGCACGGTGACATCGACGCTGTCGACATTGGCCAGCGCCGGGCCAGGCGTCAGGCCGATCGTTCCGGCCGGGAGTGACGCGCTGTTGTGGAAGGCGAGCATGGTGTCGGGCTTGGGAAAGCGAGTGAACAGGCCGTCCGACAGCATCGCCGCGGCGCCCTCGCTGGTTTCCTCGCCCGGCTGGAGGATCAGGACCAGCGTTCCCTTCCACCTGGCCTTGCTGGCGGCAAGGCGGCGGGCGGTACCGATCAGCGCGGTCATGTGGGTGTCGTGGGCGCAGGCGTGCATGACGCCGGTGTCGACGCCGGACCTAGCGGTGGTGCGGACCTTGGAAGCGAAGGCGAGGCCGGTCTTCTCCTCCAGCGGCAGGCCGTCCATGTCGGCGCGGACCAGCACGGTCTTGCCGGGGCCGTTCTTCATCACCGCGACGATGCCGGTCTTGCCGACCTTTTCGGTCACCTCATAGCCAAGCTTGCGCAGTACGGGCGCGAGGCGGGCGGCGGTCCGGGTCTCGGTCATGGCCAGCTCGGGCGCGGCGTGAAGCTCGCGGTAGAGCGCCATCAACGGCGTGAGCTCGGCCGGGGTCGGCTGGGCGGCGAGAGCGGCGGCGGCGAGAAGGGTCAGCATGGGCCGAGCCTAGCGCGCTAGGAGGAGGGCACAAGCTCCACCACGTCGATCAAACTTTCGTAGCGCGGCGAAGGGAGGATCAGCCGATAGGTGCGGGGGCCGATCCGCTCCACGAAGCCGGCGAGGTCGCGGTCGCTGTCGACGCCATAGGTGATGGCGCGCTGTTCGTCGCCGAGGACCAGGGTCCCGAGAAAGACCTGGCGCAGCTGGTCGTGCGGGAAGATGTAGCCGACCTGGCGCTGCGAACCGCTGAGCTTGGTGAAGGCCTGCAGCCGCCCGGACTGGGCGATGCGGCAATTGAACGCGGGGTAGGAGACGAAGGGGAGAAGCCCGGGCGAGCGGGCGCCGAGCTTGGTCACCCGGCAGCGATAGTCGCCGTTGGGGATGGTGCCGCCGATCGCCGCATCGGGCATGAGAAGCGATCCCTCGCGGGTGATCGCCACGCCGTTTCCGGCGGCGCGGGCCTGCGCCAGGCCGTTCACGAAGGCGGTTCGCCATTCGCGCAGGCGGCGACGGTCCTCTTCGGTCGCGACGGTTTGCCACGACGCGGCCCTGGCCACCGGTCCGGCGGTCGGCCGCTCGTTCGGCGTGCAGGCTGCAAGCGGTGCGAGCGCAAGCAGCGCGGCGAGGCGGCGCATCGTCATTGCGCGGTCCAGCCGCCGTCCATGCTGAGGTTGGCGCCGGTGATGCTTCCGGCTTCCGGGCGGCACAGGAACAGGGCGAGGGCGGCGACCTCCACCGGCTCGACGAAGCGCTTGGTCGGCTGGGCGGCGAGCAGGACGTCGTTCATCACCTGCTCGCGGGTCATGTTGCGCGCCTTCATCGTGTCGGGGATCTGGTTCTCGACCAACGTGGTCCAGACATAGCCCGGGGAGATGCAATTGACGGTGATGCCCTCGCGTGCGGTTTCCAGCGCGACCGCCTTGGTGAAGCCGGCGACGCCATGCTTGGCCGCGACATAGGGCGCCTTGTTGGGCGAGGCGACGACGCTGTGGGCGCTGGCGGTATTGATGATCCGCCCGAACCCGCGCTGGCGCATGGAGGGCAGGCAGAGACGGGTGGTGTGGAACACCGCCGACAGGTTCACCGCCATGATCCAATCCCACTTCTCGGGCGGGAAATCGGTGATCGGCGCGACATGCTGGACGCCGGCATTGTTGACGAGAATGGACGGCGAGCCGAGCTCGTCGGTGCATTGGGCGACCAGGCCGTCGATTGCTTCGGGGTCGGCGAGGTCGGCCTCGGAAAAGCCGGCGCAGTCGTTCGACAGCGCGGCAAGCTCGTCCTTGAGCTGGAGGTTGGCTTCGCGGTCGCCGAAGCCGTGGAGCATGACTCGGGCGCCCTCGGCCGCGAGGGAGCGGGCGATGGCGAGCCCGATGCCGCTGGTCGAGCCGGTCACCAGCGCGACCTTGTCCTTGAGGATCATGCGTTGAGTCACTCCAATTGCCTGACAATCTCAGAAGAAGAAGCCGGGCGCCGGGTCAAGCCCGCGGCGACGATGACGAGCCCTTGCAACCTCCGCGCCTCGCCGATCATTATGGGTCCGCAAGGAGAACATGGATGCGCCTCGGGGACGGCAACGACAATGACTTCATCGACGCTACCGGTCGGTCGGGCGGCGGCATGCCGGTGCTGGGCGGCGGTGGCGGCATCCTCGGGATGCTCATTCCGCTGGTGCTCAGCCGGTTCGGGATCGTCGGTATCCTGATCCTGGCGCTGGGCTATTGTGCGTTGAGCGGCCTTGGCGGCGGCGGCATCCTCGGCGGCGGCGGCAGCCCGACCCAGCAGGGTGATGGCGGCGGTGCGTCGCAGCTGTCGCAGGAAGACGGACGCGTGCTGCGGTCGGCGCTGATCTCTACCGACCAGGTCTGGGGCGCGTTGTTCCAGGCAGCCAATCGCTCCTACACGGAGCCGAAACTCGTCGCCTATCGCGGCGGTTATCAGACCGCCTGCGGGCAGGGCCAGGCGAGCTTCGGGCCTTTCTACTGCCCGGGCGACCAGAGCATCTATATCGACCCGAGCTTCTTCAACGAGCTGCGCACCCGCTTCGGGGCCAGCGGGGACTTCGCGCCTTACTACGTGATCGCGCACGAGGTCGGGCACCACATCCAGAAGCTCGAGGGGACGCTCGACCGGGCAAGCCGCGCGCAGGCGTCGCTCGGCAAGGCCGAAGGCAATGCGGTGCAGGTCGGGGTCGAGCTTCAGGCCGATTGCTATGCCGGGGTGTGGGCGGCGCGGGCCAAGGCACCCGACGGAACGCCCGCTCTCGATCCCGACGATCTGCAGGAAGGCATGACTGCGGCGGCGGCGATCGGCGACGACGCGCTGATGCAGCAGGCGGGCCAGGCAGTGCGGCCGGAAAGCTTCACCCACGGGTCGAGCCAGCAGCGCCAGGAAGCGCTTCGTCGCGGGCTGCAGAGCGGCGACCCGAGCGTGTGCAACTACAACCGGGTGTGAGGTAACGCTCCCCCGGGCGACCCGGGGGAGCATCGCCGCTTAGAGCTTGACCAGCATCTTGCCGGTGTTGGCGCCGGTGAACAGGCCGAGGAAGGCTTCGGGAGTCTTGTCGAGGCCTTCTACCACCGTGTCGCGGCCCTTGACCGCGCCGCTTGCGACCCACGGGCCCATTTCGGCGTAGAATTCGCCGTTGCGGGGCAGATAGTCGGTATAGATAAAGCCCTTGAGGCTCATTCGCATCGCGATCACGCGCATCAGGTAGCGCAGGCTGGTCGGAGCGCCGCTGTTGTAGCCGTCGATCATCCCGCAAATGGCGAAGCGCGCATCCTTGCGGCCGAGCGCAAGGGCGGCGTCGAGATGCTCTCCGCCGACATTGTCGAAATAGACGTCGATGCCCTTGGGCGCGACTTCGGACAGCGCCTTCACCAGCGGCACGCCGGCCTTGTAGTCGATGCATTCGTCGGCACCGAGCGACTTCACGAACGCGACCTTGTCGGCCCCGCCGGCCGAGCCGATCACGGTCATTCCCTTGGCCTTGGCGATCTGCACCACCGCCGAGCCGACCGCGCCCGCCGCGGCAGAGACGAACACGATGTCGCCGGCCTTGGCTTTGGCCGCATCGAGGAGGCCCCAGTAAGCGGTGCCGCCGGTCAGGCCGAGATTGCCGAGGAACGCCTGCGGTTCGACGCCGGGGATGGTCGGCAGCTTGTTCAGCGCCTGCGCCGGCAGCACCGCCTCGTCGCGCCAGCCCATCATGTGCATGACCGTGTCGCCGGGCTGAAAATCGGGCGAGCGGCTTTCCACCACTTCGCCGATCGCGCCGCCCTCGAGCGGCTCGCCGACCTGGAACGGAGGCACGTAGCTCTTCACGTCGTTCATCCGGCCGCGCATGTACGGATCGACCGACAGCCAGCGATTGCGGACATGGACCATCCCGTCCGCCAGTTCGGGCAGGGTGATTTCCTTGTGCTCGAAATTATCGGCGGTGGGCAGGCCGCTGGGGCGGCTCTTGAGGTGCCAGGCGTGGGGCATGGGTTCGGTCCTTGCTTGAAACGAAAAGGCCCGGACACCGCTGGGGTGCCCGGGCCTCCTCGTCAAGCTGCTGGGTGCAGCTTACTTCTTGGTCGAGCGACCGGTCGTCGACGTGTCGTCGTCGTAGGTGCCCGAGAAGCTCTTATCGAGCATGTGGGGGCCATCGCTCGTCGTGCCGGTGGTGGTGGCACCGGTGGTCGAGGTCGGGCTCATGGTCTGAGCGGTCGGCTGGTTGGTCGACGGCTGGGTCTGCCGATCGTCACGATCCGAACCGCTTCCGCCGAACAGGCCGCCGAGCATCCCGCGATCCTGCGAACGGCCCTGGTCGTCCTCACGCTCCTCGGTCAGGCGCGAGCGGATCGAATCCTTGGTGCCGGTCAGGAAGACCTTGCCGTCCTCGACGCGGTCGAGCAGCGAGCAGGTGAAGCTGCGGTGCACGCCATGCGCTTCGGGATCGTTCTTGGTCAGTATGACCTTGTCGCCGCGGACCTTGTCGACGGTGCCGATGCGCTGTCCGCTTTCGTCCACTACTTCGGCATGCTCCCGGATGCTGGTCAGCATCTGGCGCTTGGTCTGCCGGGTCTGGCGGAAGCCCGAGAATTCATTCTCGAACCGGCTCTGATGCTCGCGGCAATATTCGTCATAATCGCGATCGAGATCCTCGATCTGGCGCTGGCGCCATGACGAATAATGCTGGTCGTGCGGGCTGCGCGTTTGACTACCGAAGGCCGACGAACGGCTGCTGTCGCCGAAGCCCGACGAGCCGCCAAAGCTGGTGCCCTGATCCTGGAAACGATCCTGGCTGCCATATTGCTGCTGGCTGTAGTTCTGGCTGCCGAGACCCGATCCCTGGCGGTCGAGCTCGTTGGAGCTGCGGCCATAGTCGCCGGTCATCGGACGATAGCGGTCGCTGCCCTGGCTTTGGTAGCCGCCACCCTGACGGTCCTGGCTGGCGCCGCGGTCGTTCCACGACGACTGCTGACTGTCGCGGGACGTTGTGCCCCCGGCCTGGCCGTAGCTCGAGGGGTAGGAGCGCGACGAACCGATGTCGCCATAGTCCTGGCCCTGCCGGCTCTGCCAGCTCTGGCCCTGGCTGCCATAATCGCCGCGCCCGAAGCCGCCGCTTTCACCGCCGCCGCGGCCATATTGCTTGCGATAGTCGCCCTCGTCACGGCCACGACCGTAGGTGGACGACTGCCCACCGCCGAACAGCGCGCCGCGCTCGCCGGTGCCGAAGCGGTTATCATCGCGGCTGCTGCGCCCGCGATCCTCCTGGTCATATGCGCGGGGCTCGTAGCTGCTGCGGTTGTAGCTGTTCGCCGCGCGATTATAGCCATGCCCGCGATCGCCGCGGCTGCCGCTTTCATCGTCGTTGAAGAAGTTCGACACGCTGTCGATGGCGCGGTCGAAGAAACCGCGTTCGTCCTGTCGTCCGCCACTGCGATCATCGCGCAGGCGGTCGTCACGATAACCGCGGTTGTCGCGGTCGTCATACCGATCGTAAGCCATTACTGTCCTCCTAGTGCATCCGCGAAGGGGGGCCGGGATGCAAAAGGGTTAACGAGAGGCGAGGGCGGTCGTTCCGGACCTTCAGGTCAGGCGGGGCCGGACAGGGCCGAAACGCTGCGGCACGAAAAAGGCGTCGAAAAGCGCGTTGCATAGGGGGGAAAGCACCGCTAGAGGCGCGGTGCAACCGGTGCGGGGCTGTAGCTCAGATGGGAGAGCGCTGCAATCGCACTGCAGAGGTCAGGGGTTCGATTCCCCTCAGCTCCACCAGCCGCACCGGTCGCTTCTAATCATTCGATTGTCAGCAACGTCCGCGTCGCGCGGAGCGGTTAGCGGCGCTTCTTGCGGGCGGCGTAGCGTGCGTCGCGTGCAGCCTTGCGCTCTTCTTCCGTCAGCTCGGGCTTAATCGCCGCGAGGCGGTCGGCCTCGGCCTGTTCGCTCGCCGCCTTCCGGTCACGCGCTTCCTGCTCGGCGGCAGCTTCGGCGGCCTTGCGCTGGGCCCGCTTTTCGGCCTGCGCGGCTTCGCGCTTCTGGCTGGCGAGCAAGCGGGCTTCCTCGGTGGCGGGGTCGACCTCGGGCTTGTCGCGCAGCTTCTCGATCAGGCGTTGCTTGGCCTTGGCGACTTGGTCGACGCGGTCCTGGAAACCGTTGTTCTTGTAGGCCTTCATTGGTGATCTTTACCTTGGGTTTGCGGTTCTTCCGGACCCTTTAGGCTACGAAGGCACCAAAAAGCCACCGGCCAGGCCAATTGCTGCCCCGGAAGGGCACGGTCGGTGGCTGCTGGCGCGGATCGATCAGAGCTTCAGCGACGCGCCGAGCGAGAAGGACCGGCCGACGTCATAGCGGTTGATGAAGATCGGGGTGCCGCGTACATCCTGCGTTTCATCATAGGCGGCGCCGGTGAGGTTTCGCGCCTCGAACTTCAGCTCGAGTTCCCGGCCAGCCAAGCGCAGCCCCTGCCGTGCGATCAGGTCGATGGTCAGGCCCGGCCGCTCGAAGATGTCGGACTGGCGGACCCCGCCGCTGGCAGGGCCGCGGCTGCTGACGCGCTTGGAGGCATAGTTGAGCAGCAGGGTCAGCTGCTGCAGCAACGCCGTATTCTCCACCCCGACCTGGGCGTTGGCGATGTGCTTCGATTGGCCGGTCAGCGGATCGCCGTCGAAGAACACCTCGCGGGCCGGGCGTGGACCGCGCAAGTCGTTGAGGATCGTGGTGTCGCCATCATCGACCTGGATCTCCGACTTGGAAAAGGTGTAGTTCCCGATCAAGACCAGGCGGTGCTGGTCGAGGCCGAGACCGTTCAGCGGCACATACTTCTGCACCTCGACCTCGGCGCCATAGAGCCTGGCGCTGGGCGCGTTGCCGAAGGTGGTAATGAGAGCCGCGCCGCCGGTGAAAGTGGCGATCGCCTCGATCGGCTTGTTGATGCGCTTGTAGAAGCCGGCGAGGCTGATCCGCTGCTGGGTTCCGAAATACCATTCGAAACGCGCCTCGGCATTGGTCAGCGTGGAGTCGGTCAGGAACGGGTTGCCGAAGAACTGGCGGTCGCTTTCGGTGTCGAAATAGACCTGCGGCGCAAGCTCGCGGAACTGCGGGCGGGCGATGGTCTTGGAGCCATGCAGACGGACCTGCATGTCGGGGCGGAGGTTCCACGTCAGGGTCGCCGCGGGCAGCCAGTAGCTCTTCTCGATCGCGGGGATCTGGGTCAGCCCGCCTTGCGCGAAGAGGTCGACCAGCGTGACCGATTGCTTGCCCTGTTCGTAGCGCACGCCGCCCTGCAGGCGGAGGCCCTCGACGATGTCGCCGGTCGCCTGTGCATAGCCGGCACTGACCGTGAGGTCGCCCTGGTAGCGCGCGGTACCGGCGAGGCCCGACGTTTCCACCAGCAGGATGTTGTAGGTGTAGACGTTATAGTCGGACAGCAGATAATCGGGGCGCTGCTCGGTGACTCCGCCGGGAAGGGCGCTGGCCGGGCGAAATGCAAAGTCGCGCCGGGTCGAGCTGCGCGTGGTGTCGAGATAGGCGCCGCCGGCGCTGAGCGTCAGGTTGCGCGCTCCGGGCACCTTGTAGTTGAGGTCGGCGCCGGCATTCCACACGTCCTCGTCGAGTTCGGAGAAGGTGATCCCGGCGCTCTGCGGATTGGTGGTGAGGTTGTTCACATAATCGCGGGCGGTCGTGTCGTAAACGTAGTTGAAGCTGCGCTCGTACGGCGCGTTGCGCTGGCTGTTGGCGTAGGCGGCGCGGAGGTCGAGATCGATGTCTCCGAAATCGAATTCGCCGACCAGCTGCGAGTTGAACAACTGGCGTTCGAACCAGGAGGTGCGCTGGTTGATCTGCTGGGCCGGGCCACCGGGCACGGGATCGCCGACCTGCACGTCGTAGCCGGCGGCCAGGCGACCGATCTTGAGCGTGTCGCGGATCAGCAGGTTGGTGAAGCGGATATCGTGGGCGCCGATCTTGGCCGACAGGCCGAGCAGGCCGTTGGCGACGACGCGATTGTCGGTTCGCACGACCTGAAAGTCGGTGCCGATCAGGTCGCCGCCCTGGGTCTGCTGGGTCGCGTCGCGGGTCCGCCAGCTATTGCTGAAGCCGGCGGCGGCGATCACGCCCAGTTCGGCCCCTGCAAGCCCAAAGGTGGTGCCGCCCGACAGGTCGACGCCATAGTTGGCGGGGATGTTGCGATTGCGCTGCAGGACGCTGGTGCGGCTGTTGGTGAGGTCGGCGGTGATCGCCTGCACCTGCGCACGGGTGAAGTTGGTCCCTTCGCCGATCACCTTGTTGGATCGGAAGGCGTCGCCGAAGGCACCGTCGATCGCGCGGTCGCCGTTGTCGAAGCCGAGCCAGTCGGTGCTGCTGCCATAATAGGTATAGCCGAGCTTGCCGGTGGTTTCGGTATCGCCGCTGACGCTTGCACCGACCGTCAGGAACGGCTCTCGCGCCGCGGCGGTGGTGGTCAGGTTGATGACGCCGCCGCCGAACTCGCCCGGGTAATTGACCGAATAGCTCTTCTGGACGACCGCGCTTCCGATCACGCTGGTCGGGAAGATGTCGAGCGGCACCACGCGGCGGAGCGGCTCGGGGCTGGGCAGGGCGAGCCCGTTGAGCAGCGCCAGGCTGTAGCGGTCGCCGAGCCCGCGGACATAGACCAGACCGTTGCCGACCACACTGAGGCCGGGAACGCGGCCCAGAGCGCCGGCGATGTCGCCTTCGCCGGTCCGCGCAATATCCTCGCTCGACAGGATCGAGACGACTTCAGGGGTGGCCCGGACGATGTTGCGGCGTCCGCGAACGACGATGTCGGCAGGGGCCGTGTCGACGCCCGGCGCCGACACCTCGATGATCGGCTCCTCGGCGGCCTGCGCGTCGTCAGGCGCGGCGGCAGCCGGATCGGTGGCCCCACCGGTCGGCGGAGTCACCACGGGAGGGGCGGCACCACCGGCCTGTGCCAGCGCGGCGGCCGGGCAAAGGACGGTGGTGAGCAGCAGCAGCGATGCCAGGCGGGTGACGTTCGGCATGTCTATCCCAGCTCAGGCCGGAACCGAATTGCAGCTGCCGCCCGAGCCGAAGCTCGCGTAGCCGCTGTCGCAGGTCCAGCTGCGGTACCAGGTGTCGTTGGCGTCGCGGACGGCGCCGACGTAATTGGTCTGGGTGAAGTTGCCGGCGACGTAAGGCGCGGTGACGAAGCTCGTGTTGAGCAGGGTCGCATTATACGGCGTCGCGGCGGTCTCGTTGGCGCCGTTGACGAACAGGCTGGTCAGCGTCGAGGTGTAGCCGAACAGGTTGTTGGTGTTGGTCGAAACCGCAAAGGCCTGCGCTTCGAAATCGTCGGAGTCGGCATCGTCGCGCGGAGTGCAGGCGAACAGCACCGAGCGGATGCTCGGGGGGCCCGCCTCGTCCGTGCCGGTGGCCTGAACGGTGGTCGCCTGATCGATGTCCAGGCAGGCCGAGGGGCTGACCACCACGCCGTTGACCAGCGCGTAATCGGTTCCGCCGCGCAGGTGGATGGCGCGGGTGCCGGTGCGGGTCTGGATGAAGGTGAAGTTGGACAGGCGGGTGAATTGGCGCGGCGTGAAGTCGTCGGCG
The DNA here is from genome assembly GCF_011927725.1 of Sphingomonas kaistensis. NCBI lineage: Bacteria > Pseudomonadati > Pseudomonadota > Alphaproteobacteria > Sphingomonadales > Sphingomonadaceae > Sphingomonas > Sphingomonas kaistensis. Next base: position 1,670,642 of record NZ_JAATJC010000001.1, read on the forward strand.
CCGGTCACTTCGGGGTTGCTGTCGGCCTCGATCATCGTGTCGCCGTTGACGCCGAGCGACTGGGGCCGCTGGATGGCGATGGCGAACTGGATAAAGCCCTTGTAGCCGAAGTCGGTGTCGATTCCGTCGTCGTCGGCGCCGGTGATCACCACGTTGCGCATGTTGTGCGAGCCGCCGAAGATCTCGACGCCGTCGTCACCGCTGTTGTGGATGTGGATGTTCTCGATCCGCGTGCCGGCCCCGACGCCGCCGGTGGTCAGGCCCTGCAATTCGGCATTGGGCGACGCGCTGAAGCCGGTGAAGCGGATCTGCACGAAACGCAGCTGGCCGCTGTTGTCGTTGGGAAGGTTGCCGCCGTACAGCGCCGGCGAGCCGGTGCCCTCGGCCTGCTGCTGGCATTGCGCGGAGCCGCCCGGAACGGCCGACAGGCAGTTGCTGATCGGCGCGCGGCCGAGCAGCTGGATTCCGCCCCACTGGTTTGAACTGGTGTCGGTCGCGCGGCCTTCCAGATTGTCGAGGCTGGTGAAGATGATCGGCGCGGTGCTGCTTCCGACCGCGTTGATCTGCGAGCCGCGGTTGACGACCAGGAAGCTCGCCTGGCTCTGGCCGATGACGATCACGCCGGGGTCGATCGACAGAGTGGCGGACTGGCCGCCGGCGGCGGCGCCGTCACCGCCGACGTCCGTGCCGACATCGACGCGGCCGTCGATCGAGTAGAACAGGCCGGCGACCTTGGGCAGCGACAGGGACGAGGCGATGCGGCTGGGGAGGCCGCAGTTGCGGCGGTTGACGACCGGGTTGACGCCGCGGTCGGTGGTGCCTGTCGGGCAGCTCGCGGCAGGGCCGGTGCTGGTCGGGGGAGGGGTGGTGCCGGTACCGCCACCATTGCCGCCGCCGCCCACGATCACGCCTTCGCCCGGCGAGGCGATGTCGTCGGCGCCGCCGCAGGCCGTGAGAACGCTTGCTGCAACACCGACCATCAACAGCCGGCGACCCACCTGCACCATTTTCATTTCGACCCCTTTTGGCAATTTCTGTTCTGTTGTCCGAAGGGGCGCGTTGGACCCGCCCCGCTTGCAAGGGACGGCTAGTCGGGGCTCGCGACTCTCCCATGTAGAAACCGTGACAATCTCGGGTCGGCCGGAAGTTTGCGGCGGCGCTGATCGACGATTGCAGCAAGATGACAGAGATGTTACGTTTCGGCTTCAGTCCGATGACAGTCGACGGGCGGACAGGAGCCACGATGAACGCTCTCCTCTTTGCAGCATTTCTCGCAACGGGTGCGGCCCAGCCCGCCGAACTCGACTATTCGACCGGCGCGCTCGCCTATCAGGCGCTGGTGACGGGCGACCTGTCGCTTGCCGAACGGCAGCTCGTCGGCTCGCAGGCGGCCAACCGGAACGATGGTGCGTGGCTGCTCAACTATGGCCAGCTGCTTGCCCGCCAAGGCCGGGTGAACGAGGCCCGCGAGGTGTTCCGGCAGGTTGACCGCGCGCCCGACAGCGAAATCGTGCTCGCCTCGGGCGAAGTGATGGGGACGCGCGAAGTGTCGCGCATCGCCGCGCGCCGCCTGACCCAGCAGAGCCTCAGCGCGCGCTAGGCTTACCTCGCCGGCAAACCGGCGGCTCGGTCAAGGATCAGCGCGAGGCCCTAGGCACTTAGGCCAGCCGGGGAACAACTGCACCGTTGGACCCGTTTCGTTCGCATATCCTATTGATCTGCGAGCAATATAGTCATGGCCACGCGCTTCCGCTCGACCCTGTCCGGGTCGCAATTCTTCAACGACGTCTTTCAGCGCGCACTCAGCCACTGGAACCATGAACGGCTCGCCCCGGCTTTCCCGGGAGCGGCGGCTGCCTCGCGCATCGACCGCGACGCGCGGATGATGCGGCTGGAACTGGGATTCCTCGAGGATCTGCGGGCCGAGATTGCGGATGAGGCAGCGGCAGCGCCGACCGATCCCGACGGTTTCATTGCCTGGTTCGAAGGGCTGGAGAAGACGGGCCCCGGTCAGCACCACCCCCTGTTCCACTGGCTGGAGGCCGAGGCGACCCTCGACGATCTCAAGCTGTTCCTGACGCAGGAAGCGGCGGGGGAGGCGGGGTTCGACGACCTCGTCGCTATGACGCAGGTCCGACTGCCCGACCGGCCCAAGATGGAGCTTGCGCGCAACTATTGGGACGAAATGGGGCGCGGCAATCCCAAGGGGATGCACGGCCCGATGCTTCATTATGTGGTCGAGGCGCTCGGGCTGAAGCCCGCCATCGACGTCACATGCTGGGAAAGCCTGGCACTGGCCAATGCGATGACGGCGATGGCGTCGAAACGCAGCTATGCCTGGCACAGCGTCGGTGCGCTTGGCGTGATCGAGCTGACCGCGCCGGCCCGCTCGGCCGCCACCTCGCGGACCATGCGCCGGCTGGGCTTCGACGCCAAGCTGCGGCGCTATTTCGACCTCCATGCCGTGCTCGACATCAAGCATAGCGAGGAATGGAACCGAGAAGCGATCCGCCCGGCGATCGAGGACGAAGCGGAGGGGCCGGCGAGGGCGCGCGCGATGGCCGAAGGGGCGCTGATGCGCCTCACGTGCGGCGAGCGCTGCTTCAACCGCTACAGCGAGTTGCTTGGCATCGCCTGACCGCCGCCGGGCAAGCTGCGCTTGTCTTGTGACCCACCCCTGCTAACCGCGTCGGCCATGACCTTTTCCCCCGAACCGCTCGCCGCGCTGCTCCAGGCCCTCGATCAGGAGGGCTATGCCTTCACCACCGTCACCCCGGCTACCCACCAGCGGGTGGTCGCACGGCGGCCGGGAGAGGCGGCACGCGATCTTCGCGACATTTTCGGGTGGAGCCTGTCCTTTGCCCGCGACACCTTGCCGGGCGACATGCTCGACCTGCTACGCGAGGGTGGAGCGCTGGAAGAGCGCAACGGCGTCCTCCGCAGCCTGGTGCGGGTGTCCTCGCTGTCCGGGCGGCTGTTCCTTCATTCGGCCTATCCGACCGAGGCCGAGGACAGCGTGTTCTTCGGGCCCGACACCTACCGCTTCGCACGCTTCGTCGAGGCCAGCGCGGAGGCCCTAGAAACGCCGAAGCATCTTGTCGATCTTGGCGCCGGTGCCGGGCCGGGCGGGATCAGCGCCGCCGGGCTGCTCGAGCCCGAGCGGATCAGCCTGGCGGACATTAATTCTCAAGCCCTGTCGCTCGCCTGCGCTAATGCGCTGGCCGCGGGTCTTGAGGTCGAGACGGTCGATGGCGGGCTGGAGGGCGTGACGGGCGAGATCGACCTGATCATCGCCAACCCGCCCTTCATCGCCGATGCCCAGCGCCGCAACTATCGCGACGGCGGCGACATGCTGGGCGCCGCGCTGTCGCTCGACTGGGCGCGCCAGTCGCTCGAACGGCTGAGCCCGGGCGGGACCATGCTGCTCTACACCGGAAGCCCGATCATCGCGGGCGAGGACCGCCTGCTCGCGGCCTTGGCGGAACTGGCCGAGGACGCCGACGCCAGCCTGCGCTACGAGGAAATCGACCCCGACATCTTCGGTGAGGAGATGGACGGGCCCCCCTATGCCGAAGCCGGCGCCGAACGGATCGCGGCGGTGGGCGCGGTGTTGACCAAGGGCTAGGCGGCGAGGAGCGGCAATTCGAGGCGGGCGATGGCGCCGCGGTCGGTGCCCGGGGTCAGTGAATAATGTCCGCCGATCTGCCCGGCCAGCATGGTCGCGATGCGAAGGCCCAGGCTGCCGCTCTGATCGAGGGCGAAGCCATCCGGCAGGCCGACGCCATTGTCTTCGATCTCGACCGCAAGCCGCTGCCGCTGAAGACCTTGGCCCAATCGGATTTCCAGTCGCGCATCGTCCTGCCCGGGGGCAAAGCCGTGCTCGATGGCATTTGCAATGCTTTCGGCGACGATCAACGCCAGCGGAATGGCCGCTTCGGGCCCGATCCGCGCGTCGCTGGTGGAGATCACCTCGTGCTTGATGGTCATGGTCGTACTCGACTCGATAACGTCGCGCGCCAGCTGATCGAGAAAGGAGCCGAGTGCCTGATCACCTCCAGCCGGATCGTAAAGCTGGCGACTGATCCGCCCGATCGTCTGAAGACGACGCGCCGCTTCATCCAGGGCTGACCGGGCGCTTTCATCGGCGATCTGGCGCCGCTGCACCGTCAGCAGCGCGGCAACCATCTGCAGGTTGTTGGAGACGCGATGCTGGAGTTCGCGAAACAGCAGCTCCCGCGTCTGGGCGAGCCGGGCGTTGGCCTCGCGTTCGATCACCAGCAGCCGGTTGGAACGCTGCATCCAGTGCACCAGCGCAATCTCGGTGCCAGTGATGAAGGCGTAGAAGGTGAGGGCGATCGCGCTGTTGTGGGTAAGCGAGAAATTGCTGCCGGGGGTGAGGAACCAGTACCAGCTTGCGAGGCCGCCAAACAGGGCGGCAAAGACGCCGGCGCGCAGCCCCAGGGTGAATGCGACCAGCAGGACGACCGGGAAGTAGGTGAGGAAGGGGAAGCCCGGGGGAAGTTGATCGTCGATCGTCAGGCGAACCAGCGTCGCGATCGCTATCCCCGCGAGCGCCGCGACCAGGTCGGCGGCGAAGCCGAGCTTGGCGAGGGGATAGCGCTCGGTCCAGCGACCAGCAGAAGGGTACGCACCTGGCACGATCGCTTACCTAGCGTCCGGAGGCGGAAAAGGAAGCTGGGAGATGACAAAGGCCCCGCGGATCGCTCCGCGAGGCCCTTGATCTTGGCTTCGACTTCAATGGCTTTCCCTGACGACGCAGGGAGGCTTCTTAGTCGTCGTCGTTGTTGCCGCCGGTCAGGAAAGCCGGGGCGAACTCGGGCGCGGGGCCGTTGTCGTCGCGGTTTCCGCCTTCGCGGCGCGGGCCGCGATCGCCGCGGCCTTCGCCGCGCGGACCACGGTCGCCGCCGTCACGGCGCGGGCCACGGCCCTCGCGGTGACGGTCGCCGCCACGGCCACCTTCACGGGGGCCACGATCGCCGCGCGGACCACGGTCGCCGCCTTCACGCGGCTCGCGCGGAGGACGGGTGTCCTCCAGCTCGGCGCCGGTTTCCTGGTCGACGACGCGCATCGACAGGCGGACCTTGCCGCGATTGTCGACCTCGAGCAGCTTGACCTTCACTTCCTGGCCTTCGGTCAGGATGTCGCGGACGTTCTCGACGCGCTCGTTCTTGATTTCCGAGACGTGCACCAGGCCATCCTTGCCGGGCATGAAGGTCACGAACGCACCGAAATCGACGATCGAGGCGACCTTGCCGGTGTAGATGGTGCCGGGCTCCGGCTCCTGAGTGATGCCCTGGATCCAGGCGCGGGCGGCCTCGATCTGCTTCACGTCGGACGAGCTGATCTTGATCAGGCCCTCGTCGTCGATGTCGACCTTGGCGCCGGTGGTGGCGACGATCTCGCGGATCACCTTGCCGCCGGTGCCGATCACTTCGCGGATCTTGTCCTTGGGGATCTGCATCGTCTCGATGCGCGGCGCGTGAGCCGAAAGCTCGCCGCGGGTGCTGTCGAGCGCCTTGGCCATTTCGCCGAGGATGTGCGCGCGGCCTTCCTTGGCCTGGGCCAGGGCAACCTGCATGATCTCCTTGGTGATGCCGGCGACCTTGATGTCCATCTGCATCGTGGTGATGCCCTGGTCGGTGCCGGCGACCTTGAAGTCCATGTCGCCGAGGTGATCCTCGTCGCCGAGGATGTCGCTGATCACCGCGAACTTCTCACCCTCAAGGATGAGGCCCATGGCGATGCCGGCGACCGGACGCGCAAGCGGAACGCCAGCGTCCATCATCGACAGCGAACCGCCGCAGACGGTGGCCATCGACGAGGAGCCGTTGCTCTCCGTGATGTCGCTGAGGACGCGGATGGTATACGGGAATTCTTCCGTCGTCGGCAGCACCGGGTGAAGCGCGCGCCAGGCGAGCTTGCCGTGACCGACTTCGCGGCGACCGGGGGCGCCGAAGCGGCCCACTTCACCGACCGAGTAGGGCGGGAAGTTATAGTGCAGCATGAAGCGCTGGTAGGAGAGACCCTCCAGCCCGTCGATCATCTGCTCGGCGTCCTTGGTGCCGAGCGTGGTGGTGCAGATCGCCTGCGTTTCGCCGCGGGTGAACAGCGCCGACCCGTGGGTGCGCGGAAGGAAGCCGACCATCGCCTCGATCGGGCGGACGGTGGTGGTGTTGCGGCCGTCGATGCGGCGGCCTTCGTCGAGGATGGCGTTACGGACGATGTCCGCTTCCAGCACCTTGACGAGCTTGGCGGCGACGAGCTGCTCCTGCGGCTCGGCGTCGGCAAAGGCTTCCTTGGCCTTGGCGCGGGCGGCGTTGATCAGGTCCGAGCGCTCGCCCTTGGCAGTGACCTTGTAGGCCGCGGCGATGTCGGCGCCGATGAGGTCCTTGAGCTTGGCCTTGGTGGCGGCCTTGTCGTCGGCCTGCTTGAGGTCCCACGGCTCCTTGGCGGCCTTTTCCGCGAGATCGCAGATCGCGTTGACGACCTTCTTGCAGGCTTCGTGCGCGAACACGACGGCGCCCAGCATGACCTCTTCCGACAGCTCCTTGGCTTCGGATTCGACCATCATCACGGCCCCGCCGGTGGCGGCGACGACGAGGTCGAGATCGCCTTCCTTGACCTGCTCGTTGGTCGGGTTGAGGACGTATTCGCCGCCGACGTAGCCGACGCGGGCAGCGCCGATCGGGCCCATGAAGGGAACGCCGCTGATGGTCAGCGCGGCCGAGGCGGCGCACATTGCGACCATGTCGGGCTCGTTCTCACCATCGTAGGACAGCACCTGAGCGATCACGAGGACTTCGTTGTAGAAGCCTTCGGGGAACAGCGGGCGGATCGGGCGGTCGATGAGACGGCTGGTCAGCGTCTCCTTTTCGGTGGCGCCACGCTCACGCTTGAAGAAGCCGCCCGGGATGCGCCCGGCTGCGGAGAACTTCTCCTGATAGTGGACGGTCAGCGGGAAGAAGTCCTGGCCGGGCTTCACGCTCTTGGCGGCGGTAACGGCACACAGGACGACGGTTTCGCCCATGGTGGCAAGCACGGCGCCATCGGCCTGGCGGGCAATTCGCCCGGTCTCGAGCTTCAGCGTCTTGCCGCCGAGATCGACTTCCACGGTGTTGATATTGAACATTTGAATTCCTTTGTCCCGCCGCCGGATGCGGACGGGTTCAGCTTGTGGCGGACAATCCGGTCTGCCAGCGGATGGAGCGTTCGTTTCAGCTCCTGGACGGCCCGCCGAATTGCGGATTGTCCATAAGCGAAGGGCGCCGCTGGGGCGCCCTTCGTATCTCGTTACTTGCGGAGGCCGAGGCGACCGATCAGATCGGTGTAGCGCTGGGCGTCTTCCTTCTTGAGGTAGGCCAGCAGGCTGCGGCGCTTGTTGACCATCATCAGCAGCCCGCGGCGGCTGTGATTGTCCTTGGCATGGCCCTTGAAGTGCTCGGTCAGCGTCTGGATCCGGTTGGTCAGGATCGCGACCTGGACCTCGGGCGAACCCGTGTCGTTCTCGTCGCGGCGATATTCCTTGATCACTTCGGCCTTGCGCTCGGCGGTAATCGACATCGTGTTACTCCTATTCCTGAAGGTTGAACCCGCGAACGACCCGGTCCCCTTCGATCAGCGCGACGGGGGTGAGCCCATCGACGGCGACGTGGAGACCGCTTGCGCGCGGAACCCGGGAAAGCCGCTGTCCGAACCGGAGCAGGCGGGCTTCATCGGGGGTGACGGGAAAGGCCGGGATGTCGTCCAGCCCTGCTTGCAATGGCAGAAGTGCCCCGTCGAGCGAGCCGCCCTTAGCGCATTGGTCCAGAAAGTCCAGTGCTATCGCCTGATCGAGCGTGAACGGCCCGGCCTTGGTCCGCCTTAGCATGGTCACGTGCCCGACGGTGCCGAGTGCCAGCGCAAAGTCACGCGCGAGGCTGCGGATGTAGGTGCCCTTGGAGACGGTGGCGGAGAGGGTGATCTCCTCCAGCGGGCCGTCGGCTGTCTCCTCGGTCGTCAGCGCATGGATGGTCACGGCGCGGCTCTTGAGCTCGACCTCCTCGCCGGCGCGGGCGAGGTCGTAGGCGCGCTGGCCGTCGACCTTGAGCGCCGAATAAGCGGGCGGAACCTGCCCGATCGGGCCGGTGAAGGCGGGCAGTGCGGCCGCGACCCCGGCCAGCGTCGGGCGATTGGGGCTGCTGGCGATTTCCTTGCCCTCGAGGTCCAGCGTGTCGGTCTGCGAGCCGAAGCGGATCGTGAAGTCGTAGCCCTTCACCGCGTCGAGCATCCGCCCGGCGAGCTTGGTCGCTTCCCCAAGCGCGATCGGCAGGACTCCGGTGGCGAGCGGGTCGAGCGTGCCGCCGTGGCCGACCTTGGTCTTCGCTTCGCCCGCCTCGCGCAGGGCCCGCTTGACCGCGCTGACCGCCTGGGTCGAACCGAGGCCGAGGGGCTTGTCGAGGATGATCCAGCCCGAAAGCGGGCGGTTCACGCCGCCGGTCCGACGGGATGCGCTTCTTCCGCCGAGCGCAGCCGGGCGAAGAAATGGCGGCGGCACAGCGCGACGTAGCGGTCGTTGCCGCCGATCTCCGTCTGCTGCCCTTGCGCAACGGCGCGGCCCTCGGCATCGACCCGCAGGTTCATGGTCGCCTTGCGTCCGCATTCGCAGACCGCCTTCAGCTCGATCAGGGCGTCGGCCAGCGCAAGCAGCGACGCGCTGCCGGGGAACAGCGCCCCACGGAAATCGGTGCGCAAGCCGTAGCAAAGCACCGGCAGGTCCATCTCGTCGGCCAGGCGGCACAATTGCAGCACCTGCGCCTCGGTCAGGAACTGGGCCTCGTCGACCAGCACGCAGTGCAACCGTCGCCCGCTGAGCTCGGCCCCGACCGTCTCCAGCAGGTCGGTGGTCGGGTCGAAGGAGTGAGCGTCGGCGCCGATCTCCAGCCGGGAGGAGATGCGACCCTCGCCCGCGCGATCGTCCAGCGCCGCGGTCCACAGCATGGTTTCCATGCCCCGCTCGCGATAATTGAAGTCCGCTTGCAGCAGCGTGGTCGATTTGCCGGCATTCATCGCGGCATAATAGAAATAGAGCTTGGCCATTGCCGGCGCTCTTAGCGCAAACACCGGCCGCCGAGAAACTTGGCCTTCGGTCATTGCCGCGCACGGCCGGGGCGGTCATCCTCGGCCGATGCTGATCCTGTTGTTCGCGTCCCTCGCCATCGCCCCAGAACGGGCCCCGGTCCCCGGGCGCGTCCATCTGGTGCGAAGCAGCTACCAGACCCGCGAAACCGGGGAAGGCTCGAACAGCAGCTCGAATGGCAGCGACACGGTGGTGGAATGGCTGATCGACCGCCGCGGTGCTTCCGAGGTCGTCGAGCTCGACTATACGGCGGATACCCCGAAGGAAGCCCGCACCAGCTGGCAATTGCCGGTGCGCTTTCTTCGCACCCCGGGCGGCGAGGTCCAGCTCCTCGATCCGGCGGGGATGGAGGCGCGGGTCGACCCCTGGCTGCGGCGTGCCAAGCTGACGCGGGCGATCTGCGGGCGCACCATCTTCACCTGGAACGCCTTCACCATCCGCTGCGACCTGGATTCGGTGAAGGAACTGATCGCGAAATATGATCTTCGCTCCGTCACCCCCCGCGAGGGTGCTGCGTACAAGGCCAAGGGTGCAGCGACGGCGGCTCCCCTGAAGCGCCAGCAGGATGGGTCGGCGCAGCTACTGACGGCGACCAGTCAAATTGATCCGGAGCAGTTTCGCGAAGCGGCCGCGACGACCGCCATCCTCGTCGCCGAGATCAGCGGCAAGAAACTGGCCCCGGAGGAAGCCCGGGCACGATTTGCCGCCAATCGTTATGCGGGGACGATCACGACCACCTTCACGCTCGATGCCGGCGGAGAGCCCATCCGGCGCGTCGAACAGCTCAAGCTTGAGTTGGTGGACGAGGGCGGGACGAGCGTCCGAGAGGAAACCCGCACGCTGGAGCGGCTTCCCGCCTCCTGATCCCGCTACTTCTTGGCGGCGGCCTTGCCACCCTTCTTGCCGAGTTCTGCCTGCGCCGACGCCGACTTGCGAGGGTTCGACTTGCCTTCCTTGGCGGCCTTGGCGTTGGCCTTTTGCGCAGTGGCGCTGCCATGGCCCTTCTTCTCGGTCATCATCTGCTCCCTGGAGATCGAGACAGGTCAACGCAGGGGAGCGGGCGGGTGCCTTACGGGCTTTCGGCCAGCCATTCGCCGGCGAGAAGGGAGAAGATCACGGTGTCGCGGACATGGCCCGTCCAGGTGATCGTGTCGGCCCTCAGCACGCCCTCGCGCGTCGCGCCGAGCTTGGCGACCGCCGCCTGCGAGCGGAGATTGCGGGCATCGACCCGGAATTCGATCCTGCGAAACCCGGACGCGATGGCCCGGCAGATCATCATGTTCTTGATCCGCCGGTTGAATCCCGTTCCGCGCAGGGCAGGGCGGTAATAAGTGAACCCGATCTCCAGCACGCGGTGGCGCTGGTCGATCCGTAGAAAACTCGACATTCCGGCGAAGACGTCGCCATCGAACAGGACAAAGGTTTCCGCGTCCGGCCGGGCTAGCAGCGCGTCGATCGTGGCGTCGAAATGGGCGGGTCCGCAATCGACCGAGTAGATCGACCAGATGTCGCGATCCTCGGCGCAGGCGGCCTTGAGCGCCGCTCGATAATCCTCGGTGAAGGGAAGGGCGGAGCAGCCGTCGCCCGTCATCGGCGCGGCGAGGTCGCTCACTCGTCGGTGAGGTCTTGGCTGACGTGCGGGGTGCGCAGGATCTTGTCGATCTTGCCGCCCTCGTCGAAACTCTCGTCCGCCAGGAATTTCAGCTTGGCGGCATATTTAGTGTTCACCCGCCGCGCGACTTCGCCTTGGAAGAAAGCGGTGTTGGTGCGGAGCGCCTTCAGCACCACCTCCTCGTCCTGCCCAAGCAGTGGCTTCACGAAGACGGTCGCGTGGCGCAGGTCCGGGCTCATCCGCACCTCGGTGACGCTGACGAGATGGCTCTGCAGCGTGGCATCATGCACGTCGCCGCGCGCCAGCACTTCGCTCAGCACGTGGCGCACCTGCTCGCCGACACGAAGGAGGCGGACGGAGCGGCCTTCGGAGGACTCGGTTTTCTTCATAAGAATGTCCCCTCCCGCACGCGGGAGGGGTGTGACTCAGAGGGTCCGGGCGCGCTCTTCAACCTCGAACACTTCGAGGTTGTCGCCCGCCTTGATGTCGTTGGTGTCGGCCAGCAGCACGCCACACTCCAGACCGGCGATGACCTGCGCCACGTCGTCCTTGAAGCGACGCAGCGAGCTGATCGTCGTCTTGGAGACGATGACGTCCTCGCGGGTGAGACGGGCGTGGAGGCCCTTGCGGATGGTGCCTTCGAGAACCAGCAGACCGGCGGCCTTGTCGCGCTTGCCGGCCGGGAAGACTTCCTGCACGCGGGCACGGCCGACGACCGTTTCGATGATCTCGGGCCCAAGCTCGCCCGCCATCGCACCCTTGGCCCAGTCGGTCAGGTGATAGATGACGTCGTAATAGCGCAGCTCGGTCTTGTTCCGCGCCGCGACTTCACGCGCCTTGGCATTCGGACGGACGTTGAAGCCGATGATCGGCGCGCCGGTGGCCGAGGCCAGCGTGACGTCGCTCTCGGTGATCGCGCCGACACCCGAGTTCAGGATGCGGACCTTGATCTCGTCGGTCGACAGGCGGTTTAGCGCGTTGACGATCGCTTCGGCGGAGCCCTGCACGTCGGCCTTCACCACCAGCGGGAACTCGATCACGGTGGACGCCTTGTTGGCGAACATGTTCTCGAGGCTCATCGGCGCCGCAGTGGTGCGCTTGCGGTCGAGCAGACCCTGGCGATAGGCCGCGACTTCGCGGGCCCGCGCCTCGTTCTCGACAACCGTAAGCTGATCGCCCGCCGACGGCACCGAGCCGAGGCCGAGGACCTCGACCGGCATCGAGGGACCGGCGACCTTGACCTGCTTGCCATGATCGTCGGTCATCGCCCGGACCTTGCCCGAGGCGGCGCCGACCACCAGCACGTCGCCAACCTTGAGCGTTCCGCGCTGGACCAGCACGGTCGCCAGCGGACCGCGGCCCTTGTCGAGCTTGGCCTCGATCACCGTGCCTTCGGCGGCGCGATCGGGATTGGCCTTGAGCTCGAGGATTTCGGCCTGCAGCGCGATGGCATCGAGCAGCCCGTCGAGGTTGGTGCCTTTGAGCGCCGACACCTCGACGTCCTGGACGTCGCCGCCTAGCTGCTCAACCACGATCTCGTGCTGCAGCAGTTCCTCGCGGACCCGCTGGGCCTTGGCCTCGGGCTTGTCGATCTTGTTGATCGCCACGATCATCGGCACGCCGGCCGCCTTGGTGTGGTTGATCGCCTCCACCGTCTGCGGGCGCAGACCGTCGTCGGCAGCGACCACCAGCACCACGATGTCGGTGACATTGGCACCGCGTGCCCGCATCTCCGAAAAGGCTTCGTGGCCGGGAGTGTCGAGGAAGGTGATGAGGTCGCCGCTCGGCACCTTCACCTGATAGGCGCCGATATGCTGGGTGATGCCGCCGGCCTCGCCAGAGGCAACGCTTGCACCGCGCAGCGCATCGAGCAGCGAGGTCTTGCCGTGGTCGACGTGGCCCATGATGGTGACCACCGGCGGACGCGCGACGAGGGTCGCCTCGGCATCGACGTCGGCGGCGGTATCGATGTCGATATCGCTGTCGCTGACGCGCTTGATGTTGTGCCCGAATTCGGTGACCAGCAGCTCTGCCGTATCCTGGTCGATGCTCTGGTTGACGGTCACCGGGGTGCCCATCTTGAACAGTGCCTTGACCAGGTCGGCGGCCTTTTCGGCCATGCGGTTGGCAAGCTCACCGACGGTGATGCTGTCGGGCACCACCACGTCGCGGACCTGCTTCTCGCGCGGACCGGACTGGGCGTAGGCACGCTTTTCCTTTTCGCGCGCCCGGCGAAGGGCGGCGAGGCTGCGCGAGCGGTCGTCGTCGCCGGCGAGGGCGCGGGTGACCGTAAGCTTGCCCGAATGGCGACGGTCGTCACCGCGCGCACCAGCGCCGGCACGTGCCGGACGAGCCGGTTCGGGACGGCGTGACGGCGAAGCGCTGCTGCCGCCGCCACCGCTGGCGGGAGCGGATTGCTGCGCCGGTGCGGACTGCTGGGCCTGCGCCTGGGGTTGCGGCCGGGGAGGGGGAGGCGGAGGCCGGCGGACCGGCTGGAACATCTGGCCCGGACGCGACGCCACCGTACGCGGCGCTGCGGCCTCGGGGGCCGGTGCCTGAGGCTCGGCGGCGGGCGTCGCAGCCGGTTCGGCGGCGGCGGCTGCGGTAGCCGCGGCATCAGCCTCGTCGGCGGCGCGCGCGGCTTCCTCGATCCGGCGCTTGGCGTCTTCCTCGGCCTGGCGGGCGGCGTCTTCCTCAGCCTTGCGGCGGTCCTCGGCGCGCTTCTTCTCGTCCTCGGTCGCGTTGAGCTTGGCCTGCTCCTCACGGCGGCGAGCATCCTCGAGCGCGCTCATGCGGGCTTCCTCGGCCTCGCGCATCTGCCGCGCCACCATCTCCTTGCGGGCGGTGATGTCGTCGGCGCTCGACCGCTTGGGAGCGGCCGGAGCCGGAGCAGGCGCAGCCGGACGGGCCGGGGCCGGGGCGGGCGCTGCGGCTTCGGGCTCGGGCGCGGCAACGGGCGCTTCGCCCGGCCGGCCAAGGATGCGGCGCTTCTTGACCTCGACCACTACCGTGTTCGAGCGGCCATGGCTGAAGCTCTGCTTGACCTTGCCAGTCTCAACCGTACGCTTGATGCCCAGCGGCGGCCGGGTACCCAGCTTCGGCTTGTCGGTCTGGTCGCTCATAAATTCCTTATCTACTCGTCGTCAGCAAGGGGTTGACCAACGACGTCGTCGCCGCGGCCTAGCCCAGCAGTTCCTACAATGAAAGCACGCCAGCGGGTCAGTGCTGCAAGCACGCGCGCGGCCGCTCCCGGGTCGGTCAGGGCCACATGTACCACATTTTCCCGTCCCAGCGCCATGCTCAAGATGGTGCGTTCGACCGGGATTTCCAAGCCGTGCCGGTGGCCCAGCTCTTCCGAGCCTCCGACCCGCCATGCCTGGTCGAGCTTGCGACGCCCGTCGGGGCCGGCATCGGCGGCATAGAGCAAGGCCCTGACCTTGCCGCCGCGTGCAGCCTGTTCGACCCGGTCGGAGCCGGTGATCAGTGTGCCTGAACGTGCCTCCATGCCCAGCCGGTCAAGCGTCGCGCGGGCGAGCGCCTGCTCGATGCGGTCGGGAAGGTCGGACGCAATCTCGAGCGCCTGCGTCTTGAACGCGCGTGACAGGGCACCGCGCAGCTTGCCCTTGGCGAGGGCAGTCGCAAGCTCCTCCCTGCCGACCCCGATCCATGCCCCGCGTCCCGGCGCCTTGGCGCGGACGTCGGGATGGACCTGTCCGTCGGGTCCGAGGACAAGACGGATCAGCTCCGCCTTGTCGGCGGTCCGGCGGGTGAGAACGCAGGTGCGCTGCGGCGAATGACGAGACTCGGTCTCCGAGGTGGCCTCGATGGCCTCATACTCAGGGCGCGACTCGTCATCCGTGCCGAGCGGGGTCGACGCACGTCCAGGCGACGGGTCCTCGACCCCGGGAAGGCTCCCGGGGCCATCGGTGGCTTGAGCGCCTAGCGGATCATTGCGAGGTGTCCGCATCAACGGCCTCCTCGCTTGCGGGCTCGGAAGCCTCGTCGGTCGCTTCGTCCTCGAACCAGTGGGCGCGGGCGGCCATGATGATCTCGTTGCCCTGCTCTTCGGACAGGCCGTATTCGGCGAGGATCCCGCCCTTGTCCTCGGCCCGCTGCGGCGCATTCTCGGCGCGGCGGCGCGGCTCGGGCCGCTTCTTCTGGACGAGTTCGTCGGTGGCCAGGTCGGCAAGGTCGTCGAGGGTCAGGATCTTGGCCTTGCCCAGCGTCACCAGCATCTGCTCGGTGAGGTGCGGCAGTTCGGCCAGCGCGTCCTCGACGCCAAGGCCGCGGCGTTCTTCGCGCGAAGCAGCCTCACGGCGCTCCAGCGCTTCGGAGGCGCGCTCCTGCAGCTCGGTCGCGATGTCGTCGTCGAGGCCCTCGATCGAAGCGATTTCGTCGGCTTCGACGTAGGCGACTTCCTCAAGGCTGGTGAAGCCTTCGGCGACCAGCAGCTGAGCAAGCGTCTCGTCAACGTCCAGTTCGTTCTGGAACATCTCGGAGCGCTCGATGAACTCCTTCTGGCGCTTCTCGGAGGCGTCGGCCTCGGTCAGGATGTCGATCTGCGAGCTTGTCAGCTGCGAGGCGAGGCGGACGTTCTGGCCGCGGCGGCCGATTGCCAGGCTGAGCTGGTCGTCGGGGACCACCACTTCGATCCGGCCTTCTTCCTCGTCGATCACGACGCGGGCGACGGTGGCTGGCTGGAGCGCGTTGACGACGAAGGTCGCGGTGTCCTCGCTCCACGGGATGATGTCGATCTTCTCGCCCTGCATTTCCTGCACGACGGCCTGCACGCGGCTGCCCTTCATGCCGACGCAGGCGCCGACCGGGTCGATCGAGCTGTCATAGCTGATGACGCCGATCTTGGCGCGGCTGCCCGGATCGCGGGCGGCGGCCTTGATCTCGATGATGCCGTCGTAGATTTCCGGCACTTCCTGCGCGAACAGCTTCTTCATGAAGTCGGGGTGCGCGCGGCTGAGGAAGATCTGCGGGCCGCGGGTTTCGCGGGCAACGCGCAGGATCAGGCTGCGGACGCGATCGCCGACGCGGTGCATTTCGCGGGGGATCTGCGCGTCGCGGCGGATCACGCCTTCGGCGCGGCCGAGGTCGACGACCACGTGGCCGAATTCGACCCGCTTGACGACACCGGTGATGATCTCGCCGACGCGGTCCTTGAATTCCTCGAACTGGCGCTCGCGCTCGGCGTCGCGGACCTTCTGAAAGATGACCTGCTTGGCGGCCTGGGCGGCGATGCGGCCGAATTCGATCGGGGGCAGCGGATCGACGATGAAGTCGCCCACGGCGGCATCGGCCTTGAGCTTCTGCGCGCCCTTGAGGTCGATCTGCTTGTAATAATCCTCAGGCGCTTCCTCGACCACCTCGACGACGCGCCACAGGCGGAGGTCGCCCGACTGCGGGTCGAGCTTGGCGCGGATGTCGTTCTCCTGGCCGTAGCGGGCGCGGGCGGCGCGCTGGATCGCGTCTTCCATCGCCTCGATGACGATGCCGCGATCGATCAGCTTCTCGCGCGCGACGCTGTCGGCGATGGCGAGCAGCTCGGCGCGGTTGGCCGTTGCAGCGGCAGGAGCGGCGGTAGCCATGTCTTACTCTTCCTCTTGGGGTTCTAGTTCGTCGGCGCCCTCGGTCGAGAGCGGCTGGGTAGCGGCGATCAGGCGGTCGGTCAGCAGCAGCTTGGCCGAATGGATGGCATCGAACGGGATGCGGCGGTCGCCCTGCGAGCCCGAGATCGAGACGACGTCGCCGTCGACCGCGAGGATGTCCCCGGTCACCTGCTTGGCGCCCTCGACTTCGCGGGCGAGCTTCAGGCGCGCCTCGTGGCCTTGCCAGTCGCTGTAATCCTTGAGCCGGGTCAGCGGGCGGTCGATGCCGGGCGAGCTGACCTCGAGCCGGTAAGCGTCGTCGATCGGGTCCTCGCCCGCCGCTTCAAGCGCATCGAGTCGCTCCGACACACGCCGCGAAAGCGCCTCGCAATCAGCGATGGTGAGCTGGCGGGTGTCCGGCCGCTCGGCCATGATCTGGAGCGTCGGATCGGACTTGCCGCCGATCATGGCCACGCGCACGAGGTCGAAGCCGAGCGCATTGGCCTCGGTTTCGATCAGGTCGTGAAGCTTTTGGTTCATGCGGCTCCCGGATGTTCAAGCCCCCTCGGACCGCCGCGGGAACCCGGGCGGCCTCGCCAGCATCAACGATGTGAGGAGGAAGGCTCTTTATAGGAGCAAGCCGTCGCCGGCGCAACCGTCTCAGTGCGCCTTGAACACCCAGTAGCGGTTGAGGAGGAAGCTGAGGATGGGGGTGGCCGCCATCATCAGCGGTACCGGGGCATAGGACGACAGGCCGAACTGCTTCACTGTCAGCCAGATCCAGAAGGTATTGATCCCGAACGCCACGCCGGAAGCCGCGAGGAATCGGCCGAGCTGGAACGTCTCGCTGTCCTTGCGGCCGTCCTTGAAGCTCCACCGGCTGTGGATGGTGTAGCCGGCGAGAAGTCCGCCCGCCGTGCTTCCGACGTTGGCGAGGTATGGGCTGATGTGTCTCGACACCAGAACCGAGTAGATGGTCGCCGCAAACCAGGTCACCAGCAGGCCGGCGATGATGTAGCGGATCAGCTGGCGCGAGGCGGGGTGGGCGAGCAATGCCTGTGCCCGTCGCGCATGACCGGCCATCAATGGTCGAAGCATCAAGCGTCCTCAGCGACCATTGCTGCCGGAGCCGCGATGGTGCGACCGGCGCTGACCGACTTGGGCAGGCGTTCCTTGCTGGTGAACAGCTCGGACGAGGTCAGGCCCATCTTGCACAGGCGATACAGGAAGGCGGTGCCGAGCACGCCGAAGCCGTAGGTGCAGCTGCGGCGGAAATTGATGCTCGAGGCTTCCTCGAAATAACGGGTGGGGCAGCTGATCTCGCCGATCTGGAAATCCTTCCACATCGTCTGCGCGATCATCTGGTTGTCGAACACGAAGTCGTCCGAACAGGCCGGAAGCGCGAGCGTTTCCAGCACGTCGCGGCTCCACGCCCGATAGCCGGTGTGATATTCCGACAGCTTGGCGCCCATCAGCAGGTTCTGCAGCGCGGTCAGGCAGCGGTTGGCGACATATTTGTAGAGCGGCATTCCGCCCGCCAGCGCGCCGTTGCCGAGGATTCGCGAGGCGAACACCGCGTCGTAATGGCCAGAC
This sequence comes from Sphingomonas kaistensis, assembly GCF_011927725.1. NCBI lineage: Bacteria > Pseudomonadati > Pseudomonadota > Alphaproteobacteria > Sphingomonadales > Sphingomonadaceae > Sphingomonas > Sphingomonas kaistensis. The sequence goes on from NZ_JAATJC010000001.1 coordinate 1,688,580, forward strand.
GCGATCATGCCCGCCATCGCCGGGACCAGCTTGGGGCTGTACTGGTAATCGGGGTGGAGCATGATGACGATGTCGGCGCCGCGCTCCAGCGCGATGGTGTAGCAGGTCTTCTGATTGCCGCCGTAGCCGCGATTGTCCTTGTGGGTGGCGGTAAAGATGCCGAGTTCGCGGGCAAGGGCCGAGGTGCGGTCCTTGCTGCAATCGTCGACCAGGATCACATCGTCGACGATGGTGAAGTCGATCTCGTTGTAGGTCCGCTCCAGGGTCCGGTCAGCGTTGTAGGCCGGAAGGACGACGGCTACCCTCTTCCCATTGATCACGAAAACTGTCTCCTGAACCTCGTGCGGGCCGTAACCATCGCGCAGGAAGGTTAATGGAAGCGTAAACGCTTGCAAGAAAAGCGCTAGGTTGGGAAGAGCGGCAGGCCGATGGGGCGGCTACGGGTGGGGAAAGCGTGACGGGCAGAGTGGATGGGTGGCTCCGACAGCCGCTGCTGGCGGAGCGGGCCACTTCGGAAAATCGCCGGATTCGGTGGATCCTGTTCCTCGTCTGGCTGGCAATCACCCTCGCCATCGCGGTCAACCACGTGCCGTGGCGCGACGAGGCGCGGGCCTGGTCGCTGACTCTGATGGGCGGGTCATGGCCCGAGATGTTCCGCGCCGTCCAGGGCGAGGGCCACCCCTTCCTGTGGTACATCCTGCTGCGCGCCGGGCACGACCTGTTCGGAGCGCCAGAGGTGCTGCGGGTGACGGGCCTCGTGATCGGGATCGCGGCGGTCGCGCTGCTGGTGCTTTGCGGACCGTTCCGGATCGGCATGCTGGCGCTGCTGATCTTCAGCCTGCACCTCGGCTTCGAATATGCGGTGCTGGCCCGCAACTACGGCATCTCCGCGCTGATCATGCTGGTGATCGCTGCCTTCTGGCCGCGGATCCGGGACAGCCTGTGGCTCGGCGTGCTGCTTGTCCTGCTCTGCAATACCAACGTGCCGAGCGTCTTCCTCGCCGGCAGCTTCGCCTTCTATCGCATGATCGAACTGTACGAGGCACAGCCCAGCCTGAAGGCCCCCGAATGGCGGCGCTGGATCCTCAACGTGGTGTTGCTGCTGGTCGGCACCTTGCTCTGCTTCCTCGCGGTCTATCCGCCCGCCAACGACGGCGCGGCCAATGCCGCCGCAGTGCCGTTCACATGGCTCAATCTGTTCGGGGCGCTGTTCACCTCGGTGCGATCGTTCATGGCGATCGGCTTCGGCAGCGGGTCCTTGTTCGGGCCGTTGGTGGTCTTCCTCAGCCTGCTGATCTTCCTCGACCGCCGCAAGGCGCTGGCCACCGCCCTCCTGGCGCTGGTCTGCCTCAAGCTGTTCTTCTTCTTCGTCTATCCCGGCTACTACCGACATTCGTCCTTGTTCTTCATCTTCATGATCGCGCTGGCCTGGATCGAGGCCGACAAGGGCTGGGTCCGCGAGTGGAAGACTGAAAAGCCGCGGCTGGCGCTGATGGTCGGAACCACCGCCTTCACCATCCTGATGGCGATGCAGACCACGCGCTACCTGCGCTACCCGATCGAGAACCTGATCTCCGGCAGACCCTATTCGCACGCCGCCGACCTTGCCCGGATCATGGCCCGGCCCGAGCTTCGCGGCGCGATGCTGATGATCGACCCCGACACGATGGGCGAATCGGTCGTCTATCAGACCGACCGGCCCTACTGGCTGATCCGCCAGGACCGCCCGGGCCGGATCACGCCCTTGTCGCTGTCCGGCAACAAGCGGCTGACGCTCGACCGGCTGCTGCAACAGGCGCAGGCAGTCAGCGCGCGGACCGGGCGGCCGGTCGTGATCGCCCTGGCGCTCGATCTTGAGAAGACCCGGTCGGGTGCCTACGACATGATGTACAAGGACTACACGTTGCTGACGCCCGGCAGTGTCGACCGCTTCAAGGCGGCGACGCGCAAGGTGGCTTCGCTGCGGCGGGGCGGGGGCGACGAGGAGTATGACGTTTATATCTACCCCCGCTGAGACTGTGACCGGAAGCAGCTGGGGTGCGATCAAGCGCGAGCCGCTGCTGGCCCCGCGCGGCATTCTTCCCCTGTGGCAACGCCTGGTCCTGCTCGGCGCCTGGGTGCTGCTGGTCGGCTGGCTCGCCTCGCTGCACGTCGTCTGGCGCGACGAGGCCCGCGCTTATGCCTTTGCGATCGGCGGCGACACGGTGGTCGACATGCTTCGCGGCTTGCGCGGGGAGGGGCACCCGAGCCTGTGGTACCTGATCCTGCGCGCCGGGCACGTCCTGACCGGCGGCGCGCGCGAGGTGCTGAGCGGTGCCGGGCTACTGATCGGGTTTCTTGCCGCGGCGCTGTTCGCGCTCAAGGCGCCATTTCGCCTCGGGGTGCTGTTCGTCACCCTGTTCGGCGCCTTCTTCGTGATGGATTACACCGTCATCGCCCGCAATTACGGCATTGCGGCGCTGCTGATGTTCGTGATCGCGGCGTGGTGGGAACGGATCAAGGACAGCCTGTGGTTCGGGCTGCTGTTGTTCCTCCTCGCCAACGTCAACGTGCCGGCACTGGTCCTCGCCGGTGCGCTGTTCCTGTTTCGCGCGCTCGAGGTGCTCGGAACCTCTCCGGCCGAGCGGCGGGGTGAATGGATCAGGCTCGGTGCCAATGCGGTGATTGCCGCAGGCGGGGCATTGGCGTCGTTCCTGACCGTCTATCCGCCCTTCAACGATGCCGCCGTCGGGCTGGACAAGCGCCCGCTCACCGCCTGGAACGTGGTTCGCGCCATCTTCCACCAGAAGACCTTCGTGCGTGACCTTGGCATTCCGTGGCCGGCGCAGACCATCAGCCTGATCCTGATCACCGGCAGCCTGTTCACCTTCGCCCGCCACACGCGTGCTTTGGCGGTTGCGGTATTGGCGTTCTTCGCGCTCAAATTCTTCTTTTTCTTCATTTACATGGCCTATCTCAGGCACATCGCCTTGTTCCTAATGTTCCTGCTGGCCCTGGCCTGGATTGTCGCCAGCGAGGGCGGGGAAGAAAGGTTGCCGGCGAGCCACTGGCGGTCGAAGGCGGTGCCGATCGGCAAGTGGATGCTGGTCCTGCTGCTTGCGGTCCAGGTCGTCACTCTGATCCGCAAGCCGGTTGCGGAAGCGGTGATGGGTGTTCCCTACAGCCGCTCCGCCGATCTGGCGGCGCTGATGAACCGGCCCGGCCTGCGCGACGCGGTGCTGATCGTCGATCCGGACATGGTCGGGGAGGCGGGGGTCTATTACCGCGATGGACAGCCCTTGTGGCTGCTGCGGCAATCGCGCTTCGGCACCTGGGCACCGTTCAGCAAGGACGGGCGCGGCGACCTGACCCTGGACGACATCCTGGCCGACGCCAGGCTGCTCAACGCCCGCACCGGCCGTGCGGTGGTGATCGCGCTGCAGCGGCCGATCGGGGAGGACGGCGACTTCCAGATGATGTTCCAGAACCGCACGACGATCACTCCCGAGGGCCGCGCCCGCTTCCTTGCTGCGACCCGCCCGCTCGCCAGCCTGCGTCCTGCGCAGACCGACGAGGAATATGACGTCTATCGCTATCCGCGCTGATCAGCCGCCGAGCGCGCCCATTTCGGCGCGGATGCGGATGGTGAGGACGATGGCGTTGAGGATCGAAAAGACCAGCGCCACCTGCCACAGCCCGAACACCAGCGGGAGCACGGCGATCTCGCCGATCACCACCAAGTAATTGGGGTGGCGGACGAAGCGGAACGGCCCGCCGGTGACCAGCGGGGCGCCCGGCAAGACGATGATCCGCGTGGTCCAGCGCGGGCCCAGCGTCCGAAGCACCCACAGGCGACCGGCCTGGAGCAACAGGAACAGCCCGAACAGCAGCCAGTGAATGTCGCGCCCCGGGGCGAGCCAGAACAGGGTGGCGAGCCAGCCGGCGTGGACCGCGACGATCAGGGGATAGTGGCCGGGCGCATGCTCATAGGCCCCGGCTGCGAGCAAGCGGGCGGTGTTGGCGCGGGCGATCTGCAATTCGGACAGCCGCTGCAGCAGCACGAAGAACAGGATGGCGTAGGCCGGCCAGTGCGGATCGCTCATGCCCGGTTCAGGGTCAGCGCGGCGCAGGTGAAGCCGGGGCCGAAGGCGGTCATCAGCGTTCGCTGCGGAAGACCGCGCGCAAGCAGCCGCTCGGCGACGAATAGCACGGTCGGCGCGCTCATGTTGCCATGGTCGCGCAGCACTTCGCGCTCGAGGTCGAGGGTGCCTTCGGGCAGGTCCATCGCGGCTTCGATGGCGGTGATCACCTTGGCCCCGCCGGGGTGGGAGCAGAGCCGGTCGATGTCGCCGCGGGCGAGGCCCATGTCGCCGAGAATGCCGTCGATCGCGCCTGCCAGCTCAGCGGTGACGAAGGGCGGAATGGCGCGGTCGAACACGACGGCGAGGCCGGGGTCCTCGACCCGCCAGCCCATGATGCCGAGCGTGTCGGGCCACAGCCGCTCGCCCGCCGCGCCAATGGTGGCGGGCCCGTCGCCGGCAGTGGAAACGATCGCAGCCGCCGCGCCGTCGCCGAACAGCGCGGTCGCGACCAGCGCGGCGGGATCGTCGGTGTCGAGCCGGATCGAGATCGAGCAGGTCTCCACGCTGACGAACAGCCAGCGGGTCCCGGGATCGGCGGCGGCGAGGCGGGCTGCGGTGGCCAGTCCGCTGATCCCGCCCGCGCAGCCAAGGCCGAACACCGGCACCCGGCGGACGTCGTCCCGAAAGCCAAGGCGGGGTGCGACCCGCGCTTCGAGGCTGGGGGTGGCGATGCCGGTGGTCGAGACGAATACAATGCCGTCGATGTCGGCCGGGGCCAGGCCGGCCCGGTCGAGCGCGCCCACCGCCGCCTCCTCGAACATCCGCTCGGAGGCGTCGAGGTAGAGGTCGTTGCGCGATTGCCAGCCGTGATCGCCCGCATACCAGTTAAGCGGAGCGACGAGGTTGCGCCCCTCGATCCCGGCGTTGTCGAACACGCCCGACAGTCGGTCGTAGAGCGCCTTGCGCCCGGCAAAGAGGTCGCGGCCGATGTCCTTGGCTTCAGCCTGGCTGATGCGGTGCGGGGGAACGGCAGTGGCGAGGCTGAGTAGGGTGACTGGCTGCACTAAGGTCGGTGCTTCCTATATCGGGGACGCGGGCTACAGAATGTTGTGATGTAACTCGCCTAGGAGGTTTAAGGATGCGATTTGGTACTCTTCATGGCGTGATGGCCTTTGGTCTAGCACTTTCCTCGTGCGGGACGGCCGCCGTTCCGGCCCAGGACCAGCCGGCGGAAGGAAGCCAGCCGTTCAAGGTCACGCCGGTGGCGAGCTTCGACACGCCGTGGGCGATGGCGTTTCTTCCCGGCGGGCGCGACGCGCTGGTCAGCGAAAAGGACGGCCGCCTGTGGGTCGTCAATGCGGACACGGGCGCGAAGACCGCGGTGTCGGGCGTGCCGGCGGTCAAGGTCGCCGGGCAGGGCGGCCTCGGTGACGTGGTGGTCGGCCCGCAGAACCGCATCTACCTCAGCTTCGTCGAGGGCGGCGCTGGCGAGACCAGCGGCGCGGTGGTCGGCTACGGCCGGCTGGTCGCCAATGCCGGTGCCTACGCGCTTCAGGACTTCAAGATCGTCTGGCGGCAGGCGCCCAAGGTCAGCGGCAACGGCCATTTCTCGCACCGCATCGCCTTCGGGCCGGACGGCGCGATGTACGTCACCTCAGGCGACCGGCAGAAATTCCAGCCGGCGCAGGAAACCACCGGCAATCTCGGCAAGGTTCTCCGGCTGACTCCGGAAGGGCAGCCGTTCCCCGGTAACCCGTGGGCGGCGAAGGGCGGCGTGCAGGCGCAATTCTATTCGATCGGCCACCGCAACCTGCTCGGCATCGCCTTCGCCCCCGACGGGCGCCTGTGGGAGCATGAGATGGGTCCGCAGGGCGGCGACGAGGTCAACCTCATCGTGGCTGGCAAGAATTATGGCTGGCCGGTGGTGTCCAACGGCTCCAATTACGGCGGCGGGGACATTCCCGACCATCCGACCCGGCCCGAGTTCGAGGCGCCCAAGGTGTGGTGGAATCCCAGCATCTCGCCGGCCGGCCTGATCGTCTATTCGGGCGACCTGTTCCCGCAGTGGAAGGGCGACATCCTGATGGGCGGTCTGTCGGGCGAATCGCTGATCCGCATCGACGTCAACGGCGACCAGGCGAGCAAGGCGGATCGCTGGAAGATGGAGCGCATCCGCGAGGTGGAGCAGGGGCCGAAGGGCGAAGTCTACCTGCTGGAGGACAGCGGCCGCCTGCTGCGGCTGACACCGGCCTGACACGAAAAAGGGGGCGGCCCCGCGTGGAGCCGCCCCCTTTTCGTTGCGAAGCGCGGTTAGGCGTTTTTGGTACGCTTGCCGCGCAGGCTGTTCAGCAGCGCAAGGCCGAAGATGCCGGCGGCGGTGTAGCTGGCGGCCTTGTTGTTTTTCACGAAGTCGCGCACCTGGCCGATGCCCTTGCGCAATTCTCCCGACAGCTGGTCGGTGGCGCCGTCCTGCTGCAGCTTGGGATCGCCGGTGACGTCGCCGAGGCCGGCCTTGAAATCACCCTTGGTGCGCGTGGCTTCGCCAGCGATCGTGTCGATGTTCATGTTGTTTCTCCAGAAACGGGGTTGCGGTTGTAACGCGCGACCGCCGTGCAAGTGCCGCTCATGTTTGCAGGTGGGTCATCATCTGCCAAAGACCCGGCAGTGACTTTCCGGACCTCCCACCTCCTCGCCGCCTTTCCGCTCGGACTTGCTTCGGCGCTTGCGTTCGAGCCGGTCGGCCTGTGGCCGCTGATGCCGCTCGCCTTCGCGGCGCTGGCCATGCTGATCTCGCGCAGCGGAAGCATGGGCAGGGCGCTCCTGACCGGCTGGCTGTTCGGCGCCGGGCAATTCATGCTCGGCCTCAACTGGATCGCCACCGCCTTCACCTATCAGGCGGCGATGCCGGCCTGGCTCGGCTGGCTCGCGGTGTTCCTGCTCAGCCTCTACCTCGCGGTCTATCCGGCGCTCGCGGCCGGGCTCGCGTGGCGCTTCGGGCAACGCTCGCCGCTCGCGCTCGCATTCGCGCTCACCGGAGGATGGGCGCTCGGCGAGTGGCTGCGCGCCACCATGTTCACCGGCTTCGCCTGGAACCCGGTCGGGGTCAGCCTCCTCGACACCTTCTGGCGCGGCACCGCGGCGGGGATCGGCACCTACGGCTTGTCGATGCTGGTGGTGGCGCTGGGCGGAGCGCTGTTCCTCGCCTTTGCAAAGGCACGGCGAAGCGCGGCCGTGATCGCGGTCGCGCTGCTCGGACTCGGTCTGCTCGGTTGGCTGCCCTCGGCCGCGCCGCAGGTCGCCGGCGGCAAGGCGATCCGCGTGGTCCAGCCCAACATCGGGCAGGAAGACAAGTGGCGCGAAGGGCTGGAGGAAGAAGCCTTCCGCCGGCTCACCAGCCTGTCGACCCTCAAGCCAGGCGCCGATCCGACCCTTCTGCTGTGGCCCGAAGTCGCGGTTCCCGTCGCCTTCCAGCTCGAAGGCCCGCCGCCGCCCCGCCGGACCGCCGAATTGCCGCCCGCGAAACGCGCCGGACAGGTGCTTCGTCCAGGCTCCGATCTCCTCGTAACCGGTGCCTTCACCCTGGTGGTCGACGGCCAGGCCAATCTGGTCGGAAGCACCAACAGCGTGATGCCGATCACCGCCGACGGCCGGATCCTCGGCCGCTACGACAAGGCCCATCTGGTGCCCTACGGCGAATATCTGCCGATGCGGCCGATCCTGTCGGCAATCGGGCTGTCGCAGCTTGCGCCGGGGGTCGGCGACACGCTGTCCGGTCCCGGCCCGCGCAACCTGGCGCTGCCCGGCTGGGGCACGATGGGACTGCAGATCTGCTACGAGATCATCTTCTCCGGCCAGGTGATCGATCCGGACCACCGCCCCGATTTCCTGTTCAATCCCTCCAACGACGCGTGGTTCGGAAGCTGGGGGCCACCCCAGCATCTCGCCCAGGCCCGGCTGCGCGCCGCGGAGGAAAGGATTCCGGTGATCCGCTCCACCCCGACCGGGATCAGCGCCGTGGTCGACGCGAACGGGACGGTGCTTGCCAGCCTGCCGTGGCGTACCGCCGGGGTGATCGACGCCAGGCTGCCGCTGCCGGGGCCGCCGACGTCCTTTTCGCGGTTCGGCAACCTCATTCCCCTGGGCCTTGCCTTCCTGCTCCTGCTGTTCGCGGTTGGCATGGACGCGCGAGGACGCTACAGGCGGCACATATAAAGCTATCTTTATATCCTTATATCCGCTCCCAGACGCACCGGAGTCCCATGCGCCAGTCCTATCTCTTCACCTCCGAATCCGTGTCCGAAGGCCATCCCGACAAGGTCGCCGACCAGATCAGCGACGCCATCGTCGACCTGTTCCTGTCCAAGGATCCGGAAGCGCGCGTCGCGTGCGAGACGCTGACCACCACCAACCTCGTGGTCCTTGCCGGTGAGATTCGTGGGCGCGGGATCATGGACGAAGCGGGCAATTGGGCGCCCGGCATCGAGCAGGAGATCGAACAGGTCGTCCGCGCGACCGTGAAGAAGATCGGCTACGAGCAGGAAGGCTTCCACTGGGAGAAGCTGCGCTTCGAGAACAATCTCCACCCGCAGTCGGCGCACATCGCGCAGGGCGTCGACGCCAGCGGCAACAAGGACGAGGGCGCGGGCGACCAAGGCATCATGTTCGGTTTCGCCTGCGACGAGACGCCCGACCTCATGCCGGCGACGCTCGACTACAGCCACAAGATCCTCGAGAAGCTCGCCGCCGACCGCCATTCGGGCGCCGCGCCGTTCCTCGAGCCGGACGCCAAGAGCCAGGTCACGCTGCGGTTCGAGAATGGCAAGCCGGTCGCCGCCACCGCGATCGTCGTCTCGACCCAGCACAAGAAGGGCTATGACGAGGGCGAGCACGAAGCCGAGCTCAAGGCCTATGTCCGCGACGCCATCGCCTCGGTGATCCCGGCCAGCCTGCTGAGCGACGAAACCGTCTACCACATCAACCCGACCGGCAGCTTCGAGATCGGCGGTCCTGACGGCGATTCGGGCCTGACCGGGCGCAAGATCATCGTCGACACCTACGGCGGCGCGGCCCCGCACGGCGGCGGCGCCTTCTCCGGCAAGGACCCGACCAAGGTCGATCGCTCGGCCGCCTATGTCGCGCGTTACCTCGCCAAGAACATCGTCGCGGCCGGCCTCGCCACCCGCTGCACCATCCAGCTGTCCTACGCAATCGGCGTGTCCGAGCCGCTGTCGCTCTACGTCGACACCCACGGCACCGGCACCGTCGGCGACGACAGGCTGGAGCAGGCGATCGGCAAGATGGAGCGGCTTGGTCGCCTGACCCCGCGCGGCATCCGCACCGCGCTTGGCCTCAACCAGCCGATCTACGCTTCGACCGCCGCCTACGGGCACTTCGGCCGCAAGGCCGAGGGCGGGCTGTTCCCGTGGGAGAAGACCGACCTTGGCGACGAGCTGAAGGCGCTGGTCGCCTAAGCGGCGGGCTTGCCGACCGACGGCACCGGGGCGAGCTTGCCGAGCCCCGGTGTCGGCGCGCGGCTGCGGCCGAGCGACCAGTTCGCCTGCATCCGGACCTGCGGGTTGGGGACGCACCAGATCTCGCCGCCTTCGTCCATGGCGACTACCCACAACAGGTCGAATTCGGGGCCATAGTCGATCACCGCCATGGCCTGGCCCTTGCCGCGATCCGTGACGTGGAGGGGAAGGGGCGGCGAAAGTTGAGTGAAGCTCATACCCCCCTAACGAAGCGCGCGCGCTTCGGGGGCCGACGTGGCCTAAAGACCCGGGCAGCGCTTAGCGGCGGTCGCGGCTGAACTTGCGGTCCGCCGCCAGCTGATCCTGCGGCCCGGTACCGCCGCCCTCATGGTCGCCGCGGTCCTGCACCCCGACCCGGTGCTTGTAGACGAGCTCGCCGCCAAGCCATCCCGAATAGGCAAGGATCGCAACGCTCGCGAGGCTGAGCCACACGCCCAGCGTGCCGACCTGGTCGGTGCCACCGGTCAGCCGCGCGACGAGGTTCACCGCTTCCAGCGTCATCACCACGATGTTGGCGATCATGTGCCGGGTCGCGGCGCCAATCCGCTTGACCCGGTCGTCGCCGAGGTAATCGGCCATGCCCGCGGCCGCGGCCAGCAGCGACGTCAGCAGCCCGGCGCCGAGCAGCCAGTTGCTCGCCGTCGCCCATCCGCCCTCCCGGGTGGTCAGCCACATAATGTCGGTGACCAGCACGCCGATGAAGCTGACGATGGGAAAGGGGATCAGCAGCGGATGGATCGGATGGCCGCCGAGTTGCGCCGTGCTTCGGGGATTATCACCGTTCATTGCGCTTCCTTCGTCCCTCGCCTGTTGCCGCCTGAACGCGGGCGAGTAAAGGCAGGTCCATGACCGCGTTCAAGTCCGGTGATCCGACCACCCTCAATCGTCTGTACGGCCGTTCCAGCGGCCACAAGCTTCGGCAGGGCCAGCAGGAGCTGATCGACCGGCTGCTGCCCGAAATCAGTGTGCCGGCCGAGGGCGAGATCAGCGCGCAGACCTTGTTCGGCGACGACCGGCCGATGCACTTCGAAATCGGCTTCGGTTCGGGCGAACATCTCGCCTATCGCGCCGACCTGCTGCCGGACCACGGCTTCGTCGGCTGCGAGCCGTTCCTCAACGGCGTCGCCACCGCGCTCGGCCATGTCCGCGACGGGCCGCTGCGCAACGTGCGCCTGCACATGAACGATGCGCTGGAAGTGCTGCGCCGGGTGCCCGACGAAAGCCTGCTGATGCTCTACCTGCTCCATCCCGATCCCTGGCCCAAGGCGCGCCACGCCAAGCGGCGGATGGTCAACGACGGCCCGGTCGACCTGTTCGCGGCCAAGCTCAAGCCCGGCGGCGAGCTGCGCATCGCGACCGATCACCCGGTCTATCTCGAATGGACGCTGATGATCATGCAGCGCCATATCGAGCAGTTCGAGTGGCTGGCCGAGACGCCGTCCGACTTCCTCGACCCGCCTTCCGGGTGGATCGAGACCCGCTATGGCGCGAAGAGCCGGCGCGAGGGACGGCGGCCCTATTATCTGCGCTACCGCCGCCGCTAGGCTCGCGGCTTGCGCGCCGCGGCGGGGTGGGGCACCATCGCCGCGCGCCTGACCAGCGCTTGTGCGTCGTTCCTTCGCCCGCGAACCGGAGACGCCCTCGATGAGCCCCATGCAACGCTTCTGCCTGCTCGGCTTCGCCGCGGGCGCCAGCATGCCTGCGGCCGCCTTGCAGGACGACCGTCAGCGGAGTGGATCGGCCGCGCGCTGGACCGGGCCGGGCTGGTATCTCCTCGAGCACCGCGGCGGATCTCTCGCGGACCTGATCCGCGCCGGGCCGTTCCCGGCGCAGGCGGCCTGCGCGGCGGCACGAAGCGGCGTCGAGCCACTGCCGCCGTCCGGCCATCCCGAACTCGACTTGCTGACCTGCCGGGACCTCCGGACGCCGCCGTCGCCGGCCTAGCCGGCTCGCTGCGTCACGCGTCGGCCAGCTCGGCGCCTTCGGGTGCGTGCAGGCGAAGCCGGATCATCTTGCGCTCGTCGGCCTCGACCGATTCCAGCCGCCAGCCGCTCGGGTGGGCAATGCTCTCGCCCGGCTCCAGGATCCGCCCGGCAAGCAGGAAGGCCAGCCCGCCCAGCGTATCGACCTCGTCGTCCTCGGCGATCAGGCGGGCGTCGACCGCGTCGGCAAGCTCGTCGAGCTCGAGCCGCGCGTCGGCTTCCCACAGGCCATCGTCGAGCCGGGCGAGCAAGGGCTGCTCCTCCTCGTCATGCTCATCGGCGATGTCACCGACGATCTCCTCGACCACGTCCTCGATGGTGACCAGCCCCTCGGTTCCGCCGAATTCGTCGATCACCACCGCCAGGTGGATCCGCTCGGCCCGCATCCGGGCGAGCAGGTCGAGCACTCCCATGCTCTCGGGAACGTAGAGCGGCAGCCGCATGATCTCCTCGACGCTCTTGCGCTCGGTGGCGTCGAAGTAAGCGTTGAAGACGTCCTTGATGTGGACCATCCCGATGATCTCATCGAGGCTTTCGCCGGTAATCGGCAGGCGGCTGTGGCCCGCTTCGGCGAAAATGGCGGCCAGTTCCTCCATGCTGCTGCCGTGCTTCGCCGAGATGATCTCGCCCCGCGTGACGCAGATGTCGCCGGCGGTCCGGTCGCCGAAATGAAGCAGATTCTTGAGCATCTGCCGCTCGAGCGGGCTGAGGTCGCCCTGCTTCTGCTTGTCGTCCTCGGCGTCGTCGATCGCTTCCTCGATCTGGTCGCGCAGCGTGGTTTCGCCATCGTCGCCGAACATCAGGCTGCGAAGGCCGCGCCACAGGCGCGAACCAGTGTCGGGCTGGGTGGCCATCAGGCGGCCACCTCATAAGGGTTGGACAGCCCGAGCCGGGCGAGTGCGCGCACCTCGCGGGCTTCCATGTCTTCGGCGGTGTCGTCGTCCATGTGATCGTAACCAAGCAGATGAAGGGTGCCATGCACCAGCAGGTGGGCGGCATGATCGGGCAGGGGCAGCGCCTTCTCCGCGGCTTCGCGGGCGCAGGTCGCGCGGGCCAGGACGATGTCGCCGAGCATCAGTTCGGGGCCGGGCGTACCGGCTCCGTCCAGTTCCTCGGGTTCGGCCTGCGGGAAGGACAGGACGTTGGTCGGCTTGTCCTTGCCGCGCCACTCGGCGTTGAGGGCCTGCACTTCCTCGTCGCTGGTCAGGACGATCGACAGCTCGACCGGGCGCGCGGCCTGGACCAGACCGGGAAAGGCGCTTTCGGCGATGGCGGCCCGGGCCGCGGCTTCGGCGAGCCGCGCCCAGTCGGTGCTACTGTCCCAGTCGTCGTCGGCGTCGAGGCTGATGTCGAGGCTCAATTCCCGGGTCCCTCATAAGCTTCGACGATTCGGCCGACCAGCGGATGGCGGACCACGTCGGCAGCGCTGAACCGCACCGTCGCGAGCCGCGGAATGCCTTCGAGCTTGGTGACCGCGTCGGCCAGCCCGCTCTCCACGCCCCGCGGCAAGTCGGTCTGGTTGGGATCGCCGCAGATCACCATCCTGCTGCGCATGCCGAAGCGGGTGAGGAACATCTTCATCTGCTGCGGCGTGGTGTTCTGCGCTTCGTCGAGGATGATGAAGGCGTCGCTCAGCGTCCGGCCGCGCATGAAGGCGATCGGCGCGATCTCGATCTCGCCGGACGCGATCCGCCGCTCGACCTGTTCGGTCGGAAGCATGTCGTAGAGCGCGTCGTAAAGCGGGCGGAGATAGGGATCGACCTTCTCCTTCATGTCGCCGGGCAGGAAGCCGAGCCGTTCGCCGGCCTCCACCGCAGGACGCGACAGGATCAGCCGGTCGACCTGCCCGCCGATCAGCATCGACACCGCCTGCGCCACCGCGAGATAGGTCTTGCCCGTGCCCGCCGGCCCGAGCGCGAAGATCATGTCGTCGCGGGCCAGCGCCTCCATGTAGGCGGTCTGGATGGTCGAGCGCGGGACGATGGTCTTCTTGCGGGTGCGGATCATCACGCGGTTGGGATTGGCGGCCGGCGCATCGGCGTCGGGCACGATCCCGTCGAGCTGGCGCTGGGCGCCCATGCCGATCACGCTTTCGACCACTGCAAGATCGACGTCCTGTCCGGCGTCGAGACGGCTGTAGAGGTCGACCAGCACTTCCTTGGCGCGGGCCGCGCTGTCGGGCTCGCCCTCGATCTGCACGCGGGTGCCGCGCGCGGCGATATTCACGCCGAGCCGGTCCTCGATCGCCACCAGGTGGCGGTCATACTCACCGAATAGCGGCCCGAGCAGGTAGGGCTGCTCGAACTCAATCTCGAGGCGGGCGCGGGTGGGGTCGTCCACGGCGCGGAGGTCGGGGCGCTTGGGCATCTAGCGGCTTGAAGCCATAGGGTGCGTCATCGTTCCCGAATGTAGTGCGTGCTGCGGCAGAGTCACGCGGCCTGTTTGCTGTTTCGCGCGATAAGCTCACCCGCCAGGCTGTTGGGAAGCGCGGCGGTCAGCCGGACGTCGATCATGTCGCCGATTTGTGCGTCGGTATCGACGAACACCGATTGCAGCCACGGGGACTTGCCGATCATCTGCCCCGGCTTGCGGCCGACGCGGTCGACTAGGATGCGGGTTTCGGTGCCGACCTTGGAGGCGTTGAAGCGGCGGCTCTGCTCCATGACCAGCGCCTGCAGCCGCTGCAGCCGTTCGTCCTTGACGGCCTCGGGCACCTGATCGCCCATCGTTGCTGCCGGCGTGCCGGGGCGGGCGCTGTACTTGAAGGTGAAGGCCGAGGCGTAGCCGACCTGCTCGACGATTTGCAGCGTCGCGGCGAAATCCTCCTCGGTTTCGCCAGGGAAACCGACGATGAAATCGCCCGACAGCGCGATCGCGGGGTTGGCGGCGCGGACCCTGGCGATGACCGCCAGATAGTCGGCCGCCGTATGATGGCGGTTCATGGCCTTGAGGATGCGGTCGCTGCCGGCCTGCACGGGGAGGTGGAGGTAGGGCATCAGCTCGGGCACCTCGGCATGGGCGGCGATGAGGTCATCGGCCATGTTGATCGGGTGCGAGGTGGTGTAGCGGATCCGCTCCAGCCCCGGCAGCGGTGCAAGGCGGCGGATCAGGGTCGCAAGCGTCTCGCTGCCGTCCTCCCATGCGTTGACGTTCTGCCCAAGCAGGGTGAGCTCGCGCGTTCCGCCCTCGACCAGCTGCGCCGCCTCGTCGAGGAGGTCGCCAAGCGGCCGGCTGACCTCGGCGCCGCGCGTATAGGGCACCACGCAATAAGTGCAGAATTTGTCGCACCCTTCCTGCACCGACAGAAAGGCCGAAACGCCGGCGCGGCGGCGGCGTGGGAGGGCGGCGAACTTGTCGAGCGGCGGCAGGTCGGTATCGACCGGGCGGGCGCCCGCCTCGACCTCGCGAAGCATCTGCGGCAGGCGGTGATAGGCTTGCGGACCGACCACGAGGTCGATCGCCTTCGACCGACGTTTGGCCTCCGCACCCTCGGCCTGCGCGACGCAGCCGGCCAGCGCGATCACCGGCCGGGTGCCATCCTCGCGGCGCAGGCGGCCGACTTCGCTATAGGCTTTTTCCGCGGCCTTTTCGCGGATGTGGCAGGTGTTGAGGACCACGACGTCCGCCTCGGCACCCGAGGCGGCGGGGGTCATTCCCTCGGCACCGAGCAGTTCGGCCATCCGCTCGCCGTCGTAGACATTCATCTGGCAGCCGAAGGACTTGATGGCGAAGGTGCGGGGGGCGGTCATGGCGCCGCGCCTATACGCCGCGCGGGCAAGCTAGGCCAGCCGAAGGGAGGAAGCGATTGACGCCCGAGACTGGCTGGTCAGCGCCTTGCGATCCTGCCCCGGGGCGAGGGGGTCGAGGAAGCGAAGGGTAACGGCGACCGTCCCCCTGCGGCCGAGCAGGCGAATGAAGTTGGCCTTCCCCGTCTCGCCCGCGGGCCAGCCGAACTCCGGCGCGTCACCGCCATAGTCGATCGCCACCGGCTGGACGGTGAGCAAAGGATCCTCGGCAAGCTTGAGCAGGCTCGAGCGGAACGGCAACAGGGCGGTGCCGTCGCTGACGGTGCCTTCGGGGAACAGGCACAGGGGCTTGTGACTGCGGACCGCTGCCTCCATCGCCGCCAGCTGCTCACCCACCGAGCCCCGGCGGTCGCGCTCGACGAAGACGGTGCCATTCTCCTCGCACAGCCAGCGCATGAAGGGCTGGTCGCCAAGATTGTCCTTGGCCACGAAGGCGCAGTCGGTCGCCCCCGCAAGCATCGGAATGTCGAGCCAGCTGACGTGGTTGGCGACGATCAGCGTGCCACCGCGGGGCCGGGGGCCGACCGCGCTGACCCGTGCGCCCGCGATCCAGCCGGTGCCGCGCAGGAACCGGCGCGGCCATGGCGACGCGCCGAAGTTGCGAACGACCAGGTGGATGCTCGCGCAGGCGACGAACAGCAGGACGATGGCGAGCAGCCGAAGGAGCGCCCGCAGCTTCACCGTGCGGCGAAGACGGGCCTAGCGGTCGCGCTCAAGCGGGACGCCGTACAATTCCAGGCGATGGTCGACGAGCTTGAAGCCAAGCCGCTCGGCGACCCGGGCCTTGAGCAATTCGAGTTCCTCGTCGTGGAATTCGACGACCTTGCCGCTTTCGACGTCGATCAGGTGGTCGTGATGTTCCTCGCTCACCGCTTCGTAGCGCGAGCGGCCGTTGCCGAACTCGTGCCGCTCGAGGATCCCGGCTTCCTCGAACAGGCGGACGGTACGGTAAACGGTGGCGATGGAGATGTTCGGATCGATCGCCGAGGCCCGCTCGTGCAGGGTTTCGACATCCGGATGATCGGCGCTTTCCGAGATGATGCGGGCGATGGTCCGGCGCTGTTCGGTGATCCGCAGCCCTTTTTCGGCGCAGAGCGCTTCGATGTCGATGTTGCGGTGCATGGAGGCGGATTAAGGGAGCGGAGGCGGGGCGTCTAGGCCCCGCCTCCGATCAACCGGTTACTTGGCGGCGCGGGTGCCGCGCTTGCGCTTGGTGCCAAGGCCAATGCTCTTGGCCAGCGTCCGCCGCTGCTCGGCATAATTGGGGGCGACCATCGGATAGTCGGCGGCAAGGCCCCACTTCTGGCGATACTGGTCGGGGGTCATGCTGTAATGCGTCATCAAGTGGCGCTTCAGCATCTTGAGCTTCTTGCCGTCTTCCAGGCAGACCAGATAGTCGGGCTTGACCGAGGAGCGGATCGGAACCTTGGGCTCGAGCTTCACTTCGGGCTCGGCCGGCTTGCCGCCCAGTCCCGACAGCGCGCCATGAACGTTCTGGATCAACTGCGGCAGGTCGTTGACCGACACGCTGTTGTTGCTGACGTGAGCCGCGACGATGTCGGCGGTCAAGGTGATCAGGGTTTCTGCGCTGTGTTCGTCGTCAATCATTCTTAGTCTCCCGCTAGGGGACCGCAATTCGGCACGGTCTCAGAAAGCAACTGAACAATATCATTGGTTACGCTTGAATAACAAGTGTCACCACATTGTGCGTTGACCTGAGCTGTTCATACCTCGAGCGTCATCGTCAACGCGTCGAACCTGTCGCCATTTGTGCCGCGATAATAACTGCTTCGACGACCGGCCACCGCGAACCCGTTGTCGAGATACAGGCGGACTGCCGGATTGCCGTCCCGGACTTCGAGGTGAAGATGACGGGCCCCGGCCATCTTCTGGTCCGCCACGAAGCGTTGCAGCAAGGCGCTGCCGACGCGGCTTCGGGCGTGATCGGGACGGACCGCGATCAGCAGCAGTTCGGCCTCGTCGAGGATCCGCCTGGCAAGGCTGAACCCGACTGCATCGCCGTCCTTGCGGGCGACCATCAGGGTCACTCCGGCCATCGGCAGGATCCCGGCGCATTGGGCCCGTGTCCACGCTTCGCCGAACGAGGGGTCGAACGCCGAACACATCACCGCCATGACCGCGTCCAGGTCGTCCCCGCTTCCGCGTTCGACGAGGAGCTGCCCGGGGGCCGTACTGCTCATGCCGCCTTCGGCTTCGCATCGGGGGCGCGAGCGTAGACGGGGCGTGCCGCAAGGGTGCGCAGGGAAGGGGGAAGCCAAAGCGCCGCCGCGGCGGAAGGCAGCGCATCGACCGCCTGCCCGAAGCCGCGCGCGGCGACCAGCGCGGCGGCGCCCGAACCGGCGACCAAGTGGGCGTCGATCACGGCTGCGGCGGCAGCGGGCGACAGGCTCACGACCGGGGCCACGGCAACCATCGGATCACGGTCGAACTGCTGCACGAACAATTCGCCATGCCCGCCGGTCAGTGCCACCGCGACCGGGCCATCGCCGGGCACGCCGGCGGCGATCAGGGCGAGCGTCGACAGTCCGGTCAGCGGCACGTTCCAGCCGATCGCCAGCCCATGGGCGGCGGCGATTCCGACGCGAAGACCGGTGAAGCTTCCGGGCCCGCAGCCGACCAGGATCGCATCGGCCCGCCGCCCATCAAGCAGCCGGTCGAGCAGCGGCATCAACTTTTCGGCATGGCCCCGCGACATCACCTCGTCGGCGTGGGCCAGCAGCATTCCGTCCGCGTCGAACAGCGCGGCGGTGCAGGCGGGCGTGGCGGTGTCGAGGGCGAGCAGCATCGTCAGAATAGGGCCATGAAAGCGCGGCAAGAGCAAGAGTTGGCGGTTTTTGGCCCATTGCGGATGCGCCGAATTGCCTTCTTGCTGCTGTCGTCAGGGAATGAGCAAAACCGAACCGGTGGTTTCGCGGGCTTCAAGCGCCCGGTGCGCCTCGGCGGCCTGGTCGAGCGCATAGCGCGATCCGATCGTCACCGATACCTTGCCGTTGCGGATCATCTCCCACAGACGTTCGGCCCCTTCGCGGCGCTCGTCGCTGGTGGCGTAATAATCGAACAGGGTCGGGCGGGTGACGCGAAGGCTTCCCTTTTGCGCCAGGACGCCAAGCGCCACGCCGGTCACCGGGCCCGAGGCGTTGCCATAGCTGACGATCAGCCCGCGCCGCGCGGCGGAATCGAGGCTTGCGTCCCAGGTGTCGGCGCCGACTCCGTCGAACACGATCTCGCAGCCCTTGCCGCCGGTGAGCGCTCGGACCCGCTCGGCGACGGGCTGGTGGTCGTAGCGGATGATCTCGTCCGCCCCGGCCTGTGTCGCCAGCGCCGCCTTGGCCTCGGTAGAAACCGTCCCGATCACCCGCGCGCCGATGGCCTTGAGCCATTGCACCAGGATGAGGCCGACCCCGCCCGCGGCGGCATGGACCAGCACATCCATTCCCGGCCTCACGCCGGCGCAGCGTTCGACCAGGAATTCGGCGGTGCAACCCTTGAGCAGCGCGGCTGCGGCGAGCTCCGACGGCACATCCTCGGGCACCCGCAGGAGGCTTGCGGCGGGCACGATCCGGGCGGTCGAATAAGCACCGCGCTCGGGTCCGAAGGTTGCCACCCGGTCGCCCGGCCTCAGCGCGACGCCCGGCCCGACCGCAAGCACTCGCCCGGCCGCTTCCATCCCCAATGCAGTCGGCAAGGAAGCAGGATAGAGGCCGGTGCGGTGGTAGGTATCGATGAAGTTGATGCCGACCGCTTCATTGGCCATCACCACTTCCCCGGGCTCGGGTGGGGGAAGGTCCACTTCCAACCACTCGATGACCTCGGGACCGCCGAAGCGGCGGATGATCGCCTGAAGCGCCTTCATCGTCAGTGCTTGTGCGCCGGCTCGGCAGCGCGGCCGGGCATCGGCGAATTGCTGGTTTCCCACCAATAGGCCTGGCGGCGGCGGTTGCCGGTGACTTCCTCGTTCAAGGTCATCGCGTTGTAGAGCCGGCCGCCCTGCATCACCTTGGCGACCTTGTCGCTGTTGCGGATGTTGTCGAGCGGATTGGCGTCGAGCACGACGAGATCGGCAAGCTTGCCGACCTCGAGGCTGCCGAGGTCACGGTCGAGCCCGAGGGTCCGTGCAGGATTGACCGTCGCCGCCTGAAGCGCCTGGAGCGGGGTCCACCCGCCCTTGACGAAGCTCCACATCTCCCAGTGCGCGCCAATGCCGTCCTGTTGGCCGTGGGCACCGATGCTGACCGAGATTCCGCGGTCGGCGAGCTTGCGCGCCTCGCGCGCCGCCCAGGTGTCGGCATAATCCTCTTCCGGCGCGATTTCGCGGCGCGCGTTGGCGGCGGCCAGCGTTCCCGGGGGAATGTGGGCGCGCAGCAGCGGATGCTCGTAGGCGTTGGTGTGCGAGCGCCAATAAGGGTCGCCGCCCGGACCGCCGTAAGACACCACCAGTGTCGGGGTGTAGTTGGTCCGGGTCTGCGACCACATCTGCAGCACGTCGTTGTAGAAGGTGCTGCCAGGCACGTTGTGCTCGACCGTGGCGTTGCCGTCCTGGATCAGGCTCATGTCCATGTTGAACAGCGAACCGCCCTCGGGGACCACCAGCATGTTCTCGGCCTGGGCGGCGGCGACCACCATCTGCCGCTGCTCGCGCCGCGGCTGGTTGTAGTTCTTCACGCTCCACGCGCCCTGCGCCTTCAACCGCCGGACATGGGCGAGCGCATCGTCGAACTTGCCGATCTCGGCAAAAGCGCCGGCGGCGCGGGCGCCGTAGATGATCTCGCCGGTCGAGAAAATGCGTGGGGCGAGGATCAGGCCGGCGCGCTGCATCTCGGCGGCGGCGAACACTTCCGCCGCGCTGTTCGACGGATCGTGGATGGTGGTGGTGCCAAGCGCGAGATTGGCCATCGCCGACCAGTTCTGCTGCGGGACGAGGCCGTCCTCGCCCTGCGGACCGTGGGCGTGGGCGTCGATGAAGCCCGGAACGATGGTCTTGCCGGCAAGGTCGACGGTCGGCGTGCCGGCCGGAACCGCCACCTCGCCGCGCCGCCCGACCGCGGCGATGCGGTCGCCCCGGACCAGGATCACGCCATCCTCGATGATCCCGCCGTCGGCCCCGCGCATGGTGACGATCCGGGCACCGGTCAGCGCGACGCTGCCGGTCGGCTTGGCCGCGCGCATCGGCTGCGACAGGTTCACCCCGGCAGTCGGATACTTATACTCGCCGGCATAACTGCCGTTGGCGTCGGCGGTGTAGAGGACCGGGCCGATGCTCCAGTGCGCGCGGCTGCCACCGTTAGAGAAGTGCATGAAGTCGGCGCCGCCCTGGCTTAGGCGGATGGCGGGCAGGGCGCCCTTGTCGGTCGACGCGGTGACGTCCTGCGCGCCGGGCAGCAGCGGCATAAGATAGGCTTCGTAATTCTGCCGGAACAGCACCGAGCGGCCGTCCTGCGCGACCTGGAAGTCGCTGGCGAGATCGCCCGAGGCATGGACCCGGCGCGCTTCGCCCGACAGGTCGGTGCTGACCAGTTGCAGCTTGTCGCCGCCGCGCATGGTCATGAACAGGCGGTCGCCCGCCGCGCCATATTGCGGGTTGGACGCGCCGCGCTCGACCAGCTTCGGCTTGCCGCCGCTTGCCGGCACCACATAGACGCCGCCGTCGCGGCCCCAGCGATCGGCGGTCAGCCCGCCGCCCGAACCGGCGGCAAAGGCGATGGTCTTGCCGTCGGGCGAAAAGCGCGGGTTGATGAAGTGGCCGGGGTCGGCGGTCACCGCGCGCGGGGTCCCGCCGGCTGCGCCGACGGTCATGATCTTGCCGAGGCCGGCGTCGGTCCAGCTGACGAAGGCAAGGGTGCGCCCGTCGCGCGACCAGGCCGGATAGGCTTCGAAGATGCTGTCGTCGCTGCGGGTCAGCCGCCGCGCCGCGCCGCCGCCATTGGGCTTCACCCACAATTTGCCGAGCGATTCATAGACGATCTGGCGGCCGTCGGGGCTCATCTGCGCCCAGCGGATCATCCTGGTCTGGAAGCTGTCGGGCGCGACCTCGACCTTGGGGTGGAGGCTGCCGGCGACCACCCGGTCATCGCTGATCCGGAAGGGAATATCGCGTGCGCTGCCGTCGGTGACCGACACGCGGCGCAGCTTGCCGCCGCTCCACAGCACGACCTCGCGGCTGTCGGCGGTCCAGTCCATGTTGGGATAGACGCCGGTAACCGCCCAGGTTTCCTGCATGTCCTGGTCGGGGAGGTCGAGCAACTTGCGTTCGTTGCCGCTGGCAAGATCGCGGATGAACAGCTTCGACTTGGCGCGCTCGCGCCGCACGAACGCGAGATACTTGCCGTCGGGCGAGGGATTGGGGCGCACCGCGCCGCCATTGCCACCGGTGACCCGAAGCGTCTCGCCGGTGTCGAGCTCGTAGCGCTCGATCGCGAACAGGGCGCCGTTCGAATCCTGCGCATATTGGAAAGTGCCGCCGGGCGTCACGTTGCGAGTGAAGTAGATGTGCTTGCCGTCGGGCGCGAAGGTCGGCTCGCCAAGCTCCTTCTGCCACTTGTCGTTGACGCGCTTCACCAGCTGCACGCCGCTTCCGCCGTCGACATGGTAGAGCCACACCTCGCCGGTGCCGAGCGAGCGGGTGGTGGTGAAATGCTTCTTGGCGACGATGTAGCGGCCGTCCGGGCTCCAGCTCGGCTGGTTAAGCAGGCGGAAGTCCTCCTTGGTCAGCTGCTTCTTGTTCGAGCCGTCGGCATTCATGATCCAGATATTGTCGCCGCCCGCACGGTCCGAGACGAAGGCGAGGCGGGTGCCGTCGGGCGACCAGCGCGGTTGCTGCTCGTAGGACAGGCCTTCCGCGATCCGGGTCGGAGTGCCGCCGCCGATCGGCATGACGTAGATGTCGCCCAGCATGTCGAAGGCGATCCGGCTGCCGTCGGGCGAGACGTCGACGTTGAGCCAGGTGCCCTCGTCGGTGTCGAGCTTGACCTTGCGCAGGGTCAGGCCGCGAGGCGCCTCGACATTCCACTTGGCCGCGGCGGTGTTCTTGTCGCCCGTTTCGCGAGGCGAGGCGACCGGCGGGGAGTGCTGGCTTGCGGCCTCGCTCGGCGACGCCTGCTGCGGCGGCGGAGGCAGCGGGGAGGCTTCCTGGGCGGCGGCAAGGGCGCTGCTCGCCAGAAGAGCGCAGGTGAGCGAAAGCTTGGCGATCATGAAGGCAGCCTCGTGCTGAGATGTGAGCCGGCCGCGGGCAGGAGGGCCCGCTGGAGAACGGCGACGATGGCGCAGCAGGCGCGCTCGCGCAACCGGTTGCGGTGGCGGCTTGCCGACGGGGCTGGTCGTTGGTCGAGGTTGTTCAAACGGGGAACAGCTTGGCCGGTCCATTGTTCGTCAGGGGCAGCCCTCTCCGGCCAGCTTGTCCGTTTCGTCACTTCTCGAGGTTTGCCGCTTTGTCCCCTGAGCTTCTCCGCGCGTCCGTTTCGCCAGCAGTCCCCGCTAAAGTGGCACCGCTCCCCCGGCCGGTGGAGGGACCGGACAGCGAATATGGCTTGCTCAAGGAGGTGCTGCTGGCCTCCCCGCGCAACCTCAGCATCGTGCCGTGCAACCGGGTCAGCGAGGATGCGCTGGAGAAGGGGCAAAGCTCGTGCAGCGTGACTGCCAGCCGGCAGCATCGCGACCTGGTCGAAACGCTGATGGCGGCGGGCGTCCGGGTGCGGACGGTCCAGCCGGTGGCCGACCTTCCCGACCTTGCCTTCACCCGCGACACCAGCCTGATGACCCCGTGGGGCCTGATCGGACTCAGGCCCGGCCTTGCCCATCGCCGCGGCGAAGTCGACGCGGTGCTCGATACCGCCCGCGCGGCGGGCATGCCGATCCTCGGACGGGTCGAGCGCGGGTCAGTCGAGGGCGGCGACATCTGTCTGCTTCGGCCGGGCCATCTGGTCATCGGGGTGTCCGAGGAACGCACCACCACCGAGGGAGCGCGCGCACTCGGCAGCTTCTTCGAGCGCGAGGGGTGGAAGGTTACGTTGGTGCCGATCGACCCCGACCTGCTGCACCTCGACACCCATTTCTGCCTGGCTGACCGCGACGTCGCGCTGGCTTGTGTCGAAAAGCTCGACCCCACCTTCGTTGCGATGATCCGCGATCTCGGAATCGAGATCGTGCCGGTGAATGCCGACGAGATTGCAAGCCTCGGCTGCAATGTCCTTTCGCTCGGGCGCCGGCGGATCATCTCGACCGGCTCGGCCCCGCGGGTGGACCAAGCCGTGCGGGCGCGCGGCTTCGAGGTACTGACCGTGCCGCTGGGCGAATTCACTCAGTGCGGGGGCGGAGTCCACTGCCTGACGATGCCGCTTCGCCGCCAGTCGGCAACGCTCTGAGGTCGGGCCAGCGGGAGAGATCCTCGGGCGTGTCGCAATCGGCGAGGGTCGGCAAAAGAACGGGTTCGATGCCGTGCCGCCCCAGTCGCTCCACCGTCAGTGCGAACACCCGCTCGGTGCTCCACGGCATGTCGCTGAACAGATAGTCCGCAGGCCCGGTCAGGCCGAGCGCCCAATAGCCGCCATCCTCGGCGGGGCCGATCACGGTGCGGCCGGCGTCCAGCTGCCGGGCGGCCTCGACCAGGTGCGCGGCGGTGAGGTCGGGTAGGTCCGAGCCGACGAACAGCACCGGCGTCGGCGCCGCTGCGGCCTGGAGCCGGGCGCCGAGATCGCCGTCCGTCTGGGCGACAAGGCGCAGATCGTCGCCGAGCCATTCGGCAAAGGCGGCGGCGCGCGCGCCGGTGACATGGACCTCGATCCGCAGTCCGGACTGCCGCGCCGCCTGCAACGTGCGCTCGGTAAGCCTGCGATGAACCGCCGCCGCACCCTCGGGCCCGAGCGCCGGGATCAGCCGGGTCTTGGCCTGTCCGGGCTCCGGAAAGCGGGTGAAGATGACCAGCCTGACCTCGTTCATGCCGCCGCTGCTAAGGCAAGCACGGCCAAGGGGCGAATGAAAGTTGGGCGCAAACCTGCCATGGAGTGACCGGTGACCTTTCCCTGGCAGCTCGAACCCTGGATCCGCTTCGGCGCCTTCGCGGGCGTGCTGGCGCTGCTGGCGCTGGCCGAGCTGGCGGCGCCACGGCGGCGGCAGGCAGTCGGGCGGGCGCTGCGCTGGCCGGCAAACCTCGGCATCGTCGCGCTCGACACCCTGCTGGTGCGGCTGTTGTTCCCGATTGCGGCCGTCGGCGCAGCGATCTTCGCCGAAGAGCGGGGCTGGGGGCTGTTCAACCTGCTTGCGCTGCCCGCCTGGGCCGAGATCACGCTGGCAGTGATCATCCTCGACCTGCTGATCTACGGCCAGCACGTGCTGTTCCACGCCGTGCCCTCCTTGTGGCGGGTGCACCGGGTCCATCATGCCGACCTGGAGTTCGACGTGACCACCGGGCTGCGCTTCCACCCGATCGAGATTTTGCTTTCGATGGCGATCAAGATCGCGGCGGTGATGATGCTGGGCGCCGCTGCGCTGGCGGTGCTGATCTTCGAGGTGCTGCTCAACGCCACGGCGATGTGGAGCCATTCGAACCTCCGCCTCCCGCCGAGCATCGACCGGCTGTTGCGGCACCTGTTCGTCACCCCCGACATGCACCGGGTGCACCATTCGATCCTGCCGCGCGAGACGCACAGCAATTTCGGCTTCAACCTCGCGCTGTGGGACAAAATGTTCGGCACCTATCGGCACCAGCCTGAGGCGGGACACGAGGGCATGACCATCGGCATCCCGCACTTCCGGGAGCAACGCGAACTCAAGCTCCATCGCCTGCTGCTGCAGCCATTTCGAACGGAGGGAAAATGATCGACCACGGCAACAAGGGGCGCTGGCCGAGGAGGCTGTCGCGGATCGCGCTGGCGCTCAGCGTCGGCGGGGTAGCGGTTGCCGCGATTGCCGCGGTAGGGACTGGAACGGGGCTGTGGAGCTATGGCGCTGGACTTGGCGCGCTGCGCTATGCGCTGCCTTTGGCGCTGCTCGGCGGCCTGCTTGCGATCGTCGCCTGGATAGTCGGGCGACGGCAGGGGGTGCGGACCGGCTGGCTGAACGGGCTAGCGCTGGTGACGGCGCTGCTGTTCGCGGGCTATCTCGGATCCATGATCTTCACCGCCCGCTCGATGCCCGCCATCCACGACGTCGCCACCGACCTCGACGACCTGCCGCAATTCAGTCGGCTGACGGTTCGCGGCGACAATCTCGACAAGATCCCCGACCAGGGCCGGGCCGAACTCAAGGCGATGCCGCCCGAGGAGCGCTGGAAGGCGCTGCATCGCCAGGCTTATGGCGACCTCAAGCCGCTGCGCTTGTCCGCGGAACCGGGCGCGGTGCTGCAGCGGGCGGAGCAACTGGCGCGCGAGCGGGGCTGGACGGTCGCCGCAGTCGATCCCGCCGCCGGGACCATGGAAGCCACCGCAACGACCCTGTTCTTCCGCTTCAAGGACGATGTGGTGGTCCGGGTCCGTCCTGACCCCTCAGCGCCCGGCGGGTCCCTTGTCGACATGCGCTCGATCAGCAGGGTCGGGGTCAGCGATATCGGCGTGAATGCAAAGCGCGTCCGCCGCTTCCTCGCCGACCTCAAGGAAGCGATGCAGTGAGCGAGTGGACGATCGGGATCATCGGCGGGTCGGGTATCTATGCGATCGACGCGCTGGAAGGGGCCGAATGGATCGACGTCGACACCCCGTGGGGCCCGCCGTCGGACCAGTTGCTGACCGGCCGCCTCGGCGATGTCCGCTTCGTCTTCCTGCCCC
Organism: Sphingomonas kaistensis; assembly: GCF_011927725.1. NCBI lineage: Bacteria > Pseudomonadati > Pseudomonadota > Alphaproteobacteria > Sphingomonadales > Sphingomonadaceae > Sphingomonas > Sphingomonas kaistensis. The sequence continues at coordinate 1,714,735 of NZ_JAATJC010000001.1, forward strand.
GCCATGGCCGAGGCCACCGCATCCCCCCTGGCGAGGTCAATGCCCGGGCCAACATCCATGCCTTGAAGGCCGCGGGCTGCACTGACCTGGTTGCCATTTCGGCGGTCGGTTCGCTGCGCGAGGAATTGCCACCGGGCCATTTTGTGGTGGTCGACCAGTTCATCGATCGCACCGTGGCGCGGCCGCACAGCTTCTTTGAAACCGGGCTGGTGGCGCACGTGTCGATGGCCGATCCGACCTGCGAGCGATTGTCCGCCCTGTGCGCTGCAGCGGCCGAGCGGGCCGGAGCAAGCGTTCGCCGCGGCGGCACTTACCTAGCGATGGAGGGACCGCAATTCTCGTCGCGCGCCGAAAGCCTGATGTATCGCCAGTGGGGCTGCGACGTGATCGGGATGACCGCCATGCCCGAGGCCAAACTGGCCCGCGAGGCGGAGCTGCCTTATGCCTTGGTCGGCATGGTCACCGACTATGATTGCTGGCGCGGCGCAGGCGAAAAGGTCGAGGTGGCGGCGGTGATCGCGCAGCTGATGGCCAATGCCGACACCGGCCGGCAACTGGTGGTCGAGCTTGCCCGCTCGCTCCCGGCAAGGCGCGAGCCGTCTCCGGTCGACACGGTGCTCGACGCGGCACTGATCACGTCGCCCGACGCACGCGATCCGGCGCTGATCGAGAAGCTCGGCATTCTGCTCGCCCGGACCCTTGGTCGTCAGGCGTAAAGCCGGGCGATCCGCTCCGGACTGACCCCGGCGCCGTAAAGCGCGAGGCACAGGAGGTTGCGCATCGAGCGCCGCCACCAGCCGTCGCGTCGCCACCGCGCCGCCGAGGTGACCGCCGCCACGTCCAGATGCCGGAGGCGCCGCCGCCCGATCCGGCGGACGAGATCGACGTCCTCCATCAGCGGCAGCGGGCGAAACCCGCCGAGCGCCTCGTAAAGCGGACGGGAGATCAGCAGGCCCTGGTCGCCATAGGGCAGCCCGAGCAAGCCGGCGCGCAGCTTCACGCCGCCCTCGATCACCCGGGCCTGCCAGCTTCGATCGTCGAGCCGGAAACCGAAGCAGGCGGCATGGCCGGGATGGCTGGCGATGTGCGCGCCGGTCGCCTCCAGCCACCCACTCGCGAGCAGGGTATCGGCATGCAGAAACAGCAGCCACTCGCCCGTCGCCGCCTCGGCGCCCGCTCGCAACTGGACGCCGCGGCCGCGGCTCGTTCCGATCACCTTCGCCCCGAGTGCGCCGGCAAGGGCAGGGGTGCCGTCGCCCGAACCGCCGTCGACGACGATGATCTCGTCCGCGCCGGCCAGCCGACCGGCACAGGCGCGCAGCGTCGCGGCGGCGTCGAGCGTCGGGATGACCACCGACAGCCGGGTGCCGCCGGTCCGGCTCAGGCCGAGCAGCTCGCGCCGCCGAGTACGCAGAAGCGCGCGCAATGGGGATGGTTGAGGCTGACCGGCCGGCTCGCCTCGGCCAGCGTCTCGCCCATGGTGAATTGGGGATCGTAGGGGATGAGGGTGCAGGCGGCGACCACCGGCCGTGCCTCGCCCTTGCGCTTCACCACCATCCGGCTCGACGCGCACATGATGCTGTCGGGCGACTTGCCGAGAATGTCCCAGCAGGCGGTGGTGATCTCGGGCACGTCGGCGGCGGCGTCCATCTCGGGGAACAGCACCATCGCCGCGGGGTCGAAGGCGTCGATCATGAAGCCCTCGTCCGCAAACAGCGCGGCATAGCCTGCGCGGGCCTGCGCCAGATCCTCGCCCGGCAACTGGCGGCCGGCGATGGCGAGGCGAAAGCCGTGGTCGTTCAGCCACCGCACTCCGGCGATCGCCTTGTCCCAGGTCCCGATCCCGCGCTCCGCCTCGTGGATGACCTTGCTGTAATGGTCGAGGCTGACGCGCATCGTCAGCCGCGCGCCACGCTCGGCCCGAAGCGCCAGCAAGGGCTCCTCGAACCGCCGCATCGGCCGCATCGCGTTGGTCAGCACCAGCACGTCGAACCTGCGGGTCAGCGCCGCGTCGAGCATCGCGATCATGTCCGGGTTCATGAAGGGCTCGCCGCCGGTGAAGCCGATCTCGCGCGTGCCGAGCGCCAGCGCCTCGTCCAGATAGGCCTCGGCCTCGGCAAGGCTGATGTAGACCAATGCGTCGTTGCGCGGAGAGCTTTCGATGTAGCAGGTGCGGCAGGCGAGATTGCACAGGGTGCCGGTGTTGATCCACAGGGTCGAGAGGCCGGTCATCGCCACCTGCGCGCGAGGCTCGCCCGCCGCCGTCACCAGCGGATCGCGGAACTTGGCCTGATCGAGCAGACGGAGGTGCGCCGCGGCGAAGGGGCTGAGGTCGTTCACCGCGGCGAGCTTACTTGCCGCCCCACACTTCCGCCAGCCGCGCATCCCGCCCGCAGTTGGTGCGGTAGAACTTGTAGCGGATCGGGTTCTTCTTGTAATAATCTTGGTGATAGTCCTCGGCCGGGGTGAAGGTGCTGGCCGGAAGCACCAACGTCGCCACCGGCTTCTTCAGTTGCTGGGCGGTGCGGGCCTTGGCCGCCTCGGCGATGCTTTTCTCCCGCGCATTGGCGACGAAGATGGCCGAGCGATACTGATAGCCGCGGTCGCAGAAGCTGCCTCCGGAATCGAGCGGATCGATGGTACGCATGAAGCGCAAGGCCAGTTCGGCATAGCTGGTCCTGGCCGGGTCGTAGGTGACCCGAACCGCCTCGATATGGCCGGTGTTGCCGGCGGAAACCTGCTCGTAGGTCGGATTGCGGGTGGTCCCGCCGGTGTAGCCCGACACGGTGGAGAGGACGCCCGGCATCTTGTCGAAGTCGGATTCGGTGCACCAGAAACAGCCTCCGGCGAACACCGCTGTGGCCCGCTGGTTGCCGGTCGCAGGCGCTGCGGGAGACGGCTCGCTGCTGCACGCCGCCAGCAGTGCGGCCAGCCCGGCGGCGGCGAGGAGGCGATGGTCAGGCCGCACGGAAGGTCATCGCCGCGCCGTTCATGCAATAGCGCTTGCCGGTCGGTTTCGGCCCATCGTCGAACACGTGGCCAAGGTGCCCGCCGCAGCGGCGGCAATGGACTTCGGTCCGCTTGAAGGGGCCAAAGCCGTCAGGGCGCGTGCGGATCGAGTTGGCGATCGGCGCGAAGAAGCTCGGCCAGCCGGTACCGCTCTCGAATTTCGTCTCGGAGCGATAGACCGGAAGCGCGCATCCGGCGCAGGCGTAGATACCGCGCCGCTTCTCGGCGTTGAGCGGGCTGGAACGCGGACGCTCGGTGCTCTGCTCGCGAAGGACCGCAAAGCGCTCGGGCGGAAGGATGCGGCGCCATTCCTCCTTGCTCTTGGTGATCTCGAAGCTTTCCTTCGCCTCGCTCGGCCCGCACCCGATCAGCATGCTGCCGAGCGCTGTCAGTGAACCGCCAAGGAAGCCGCGCTTCGTCATGTTCGTGTCCATGTGCCTTTTGCCTTGCTTGACCTGCCCCCACTTACGATGCCCAACACGGGAACATACGGACGTGGCGAAGGCCTGGATGCCGGACCGCAAAGATGGGGAGCAGCAGCGCTTATGCCAACCGACAGGAACAGGACCTCGCCGGCCACCTTGACGAGCTTGACGAGCGCGCGCGGGTGAGTCGTTCCACCGCCGGTAAATTCGCGCTGTTCGCCCTGCTGGCCGCGGCGATCGCGGCCTTCTTCCTATTCGACCTTGGCGCCTACCTCACCCTCGACAACCTGAAGGCGCAGCAGGCCGGCCTTGCCGCGCTGCTTGCGGACCGGCCACTTCAGGTGATCGGCGGCTTCTTCCTGGTCTATGTCGCCGCCACCGCGCTGTCGTTGCCCGGCGCCGCCATCCTGACGCTGGCGGCGGGCGCGATCTTCGGTCTGTGGCTGGGTACGCTGATCGTCTCCTTCGCCTCCGCGATCGGGGCGAGCCTGGCGTTTCTCTCCTCGCGCTACCTGCTACGCGACTGGGTCAAGGCGCGGTTCGGCCGGCGGATCGCGGCAATCGATCGCGGGGTGGAGCAGGACGGCGCCTTTTACCTGCTGACATTGCGGCTGATCCCCGCTTTTCCGTTCTTCCTGATCAACCTGGCGATGGGCCTGACGGCGATGAAGCTGCCGGTATTTTACCTCGTCAGCCAGGTCGGCATGCTGCTCGGCACCTTGGTGTTCGTGAACGCCGGAACGCAGCTCGCGGCCATCTCCAGCACGTCGGACATCCTGTCGCCGGCGCTGATCGGCTCGTTCGTCCTGCTCGGCCTGTTTCCGCTCGTCGCCAGGTGGATGCTGGGGCTGGTCAAGCAGCGCCGACTGTACCGCCGGTGGAAACGACCGCGCCGGTTCGACCGCAACCTGGTGGTGATCGGGGGCGGGGCGGGCGGACTGGTCACCGCCTACATCGCCGCGACGGTCAGGGCGAAGGTGACGCTGGTCGAAGCAGGCAAGATGGGCGGCGACTGCCTCAACACCGGTTGCGTTCCGTCCAAGGCCCTGATCCGCAGCGCCCGCGCCGCACACGAGCTACGCCATGCGCAGGATTACGGCTTGAAGGGCGGCGAGCCGACGGTCGACTTTTCCGCCGTCATGCGTCGGATCGGGGAGGTGATCACCACCATCGAGCCTGCCGACAGCGTCGAGCGGTACACCGGGCTCGGGGTCGATGTGCGCCTCGGCCATGCGATGATCCTCGACCCCTGGACGGTGGAGATCGCCGACGGAGAGGGCCGGACCAGCCGGCTGACCACCCGCTCAATCGTCATTGCCGCAGGCGGGGCGCCGTTCGTGCCCGACCTGCCCGGCGTGAAGGAAGCCGGCGTCCTGACCAGCGAAACGATGTGGGACGCGCTTGCCCGGCGCGACAGCGTGCCGGGGCGGATGGTGATTGTCGGCGGCGGTCCGATCGGGACCGAGATGGCGCAGGCCTTTGCCCGGCTCGGCAGCCAGGTGACGCTGGTCGAAGGCGGCGAACGCATCCTCCCCAAGGATGACCTCGAAGCCTCGGCGCTGGTTCTCGACACCCTTCGCCGCGAGGGCGTCACAATTCTGCTCGGCCACAAGGCGCTGCGCTGCGAGGGAAAGAGCCTGGTGGTCGAGGCCGACGGCGCCGAGACCTCGCTACCCTTCGACGAGATCGTGATGGCGGTGGGCCGGCGTGCCCGGCTCAAGGGCTATGGGCTGGAAGCGCTCGGCATCGACACCGACCAGCCATTGGTGCTGAGCGACAAGCTGCAGACCGTCCTCCCCAACATCTATGCCGCGGGCGATGTCGTCGGCTCCTACCAGTTCACCCACGTCGCGGCGCACCAGGCCTGGTTTGCCGCGGTGAATGCGCTGTTCGGCACCTTCAAGTCTTTCAAGGTCGATTATCGCGTCATCCCCTGGACCACCTTTACCGACCCCGAAGTGGCGCAGGTCGGGCATACCGAAGCAACTGCCGCCAAGGAGGGCATCGCTTATGAGGTGGTGCGCTTCCCGCTCGACCACCTCGACCGCGCGGTGGCGGAAGGGGCGCGTTCGGGCTTCGTCAAATTGCTGGTGGTTCCGGGCAAGGACCGCATCCTCGGCGTCACCATCGTCGCGGCCGGGGCCGGGGAGATGCTGGCCGAATATGTGCTGGCGATGAAGCACGGCATCGGCCTCAACAAGATGCTCGGCACCATCCACGCCTATCCGACGATGACCGAGGCCAACAAATATGCCGCCGGCGAATGGAAAAAGGCGCATAAGCCGGAAGCGCTGCTGAACTGGGTCGAGCGCTTCCACGGCTGGCGGCGCTAGCGGGTCGGCACCGGCCCGCCCGACGCGCCCGTCAGCTGAACACCTCGGCCAGTTCACCCGCGCCGCCGCCTTCCTGGGCGTCGCGCAGTTCGACGAACAGCGACGGCTGGATCGTCGCCCACAGCAGACCAAAGGCCAGGCCACTGATTGCCGTCGCGATCAATGCCAGTGCCGAGCCCGATTCCCGCTCGCTGAAAAAGCTGACCTCGCCGGTCGTGAAGCCGATCAGGGCGAACACGGCAGTGATCAGATAATAGGTGATCAGGACCACCAGCAGCAGCCCGAAGATCTTCCAGCGGTGGCCCTTGGTCAGTTGCTGGCTGCGGTCGAAGGCGTTGATGATTCCGGTGCGCTCTTCGACGAGGGCGGGCGTGGCGACCGACCACATGCAGATCAGCATGAGGCCCGGGATCACCAGCAACAAAAGTCCCAGGACAAGCCCGAACCACCAGAGGATGGTCAGGAATACGATCGGAATGGTGAAGCGCAGGCCTTCGCTGAGGCACTGGCCAAGCGTCGGGTGACGGCCTTCATGGGCCGTGATCAGGCCGCGGGTAATCACCGCCTGCATCAGGCTGTTGAGGATGAAGCTGAGGATGACGAGGAAGAACTGGACCGCAAGAAAGCCGGACATGGCTGCGGTACTGCGGCTACCGCTGTCACCAAGCTGGCTTGCCATGAATAGTTGCGAGAGGACGGCGGGAAGTGCCCCGAACAAAGTAGCTGATCCGAACGTAAGCAGCGGATATTTCGCCATGAACGAGAATGCTCGCGAGAAGATGCGGCCGATCGACACTGTCCCGCCGCCTGCGAATTCATTTGCAACCGTTGCCACGCCACTAATCTCCCCTGCGTTCATTTGAGAGTGTGCGTTGGCGTAAGGCCAGTGTCCAGTATTAACGGCTTGCATGGACCAGCGCGCCGCTCCATGCTTCCTTTCATCGAAGGGACTGGCGTCGACACGTGGCAGAGAAGAGTTCGGCGCAGCAATTTGATCAGGCGTGGGGGTCGCTGAAGGCGGATCGCACCGTCCAGTTCGATTTCATCAAGACCCCCGCCGAACCCAAGCCCCCCGAATGGCTGGAGGCGATCGGACGCTTCTTCGAAGGGATACTGAGGGCGATCGGGCGGGCCCTGCAGTGGCTCTTCAGCTGGATGCCCGACGCGCCCTATGCCCGCTTCGTCCTCGGGACCTTGCTCGTGATCGGCGTGGCCTTGCTGGTCTGGCTGATCGTCGATCGCCTTCGCCATGACGAGTGGAGGCTGCCCTGGCGCCGACGCGAGGGCGAGGCCGCGGAAGTCGTGGCCGGGGACGTCGCCTGGCTTCCGGAGGAGATGCCGGCCCGGGCCTGGCTCGAGGAAGCCGAAGCGCTTGCCCGGCAGGGACGCTTCGCCGAAGCGGTGCACTGCCTGTTGCTGCGATCGGTCGAAGACATGGCGCGGCGCCGGCCCGACGCGGTTCGTCCCGGCCTCACCAGCCGCGAACTTGCCCGCTCGGAGCTGTTGACCGAACACGCCCGGCCGCTGTTCGCCGGCCTCGCCCGGACGGTCGAGGACAGCCTGTTCGGCGGTCGCCCGGTCGGCGAGCCACGCTGGCACGAAGCGCGCGAGGCCTATGGCAGCTTCGCCCTGCCGGAAACTTGGCGGGCATGAGCGGCGACGCCGTCAGCGACCGCAGCGGCCCGTTCCGGCAGCGCTTCATGCTGCTGCTGGCGGGGCTTGGCGTGCTCGCCTTCGTCCTCAGCCTGGTGCTCGGCGCCTATGCCCCCAACCTCAGGTCCGGCAAGGATGGCGGGACCCACGCCCTGAGCAACGCAGTGATCGGGTTTAGCGGGATCGTCGCGCTTGCCGAGGCGACCGGGCGCGGGCCGGTCCTGGTCCGCAACGATCGCGACATTGGCAGCGAAGACTTGGTCGTCGTCACCCCGCCCAACGGCGCGACGCCGCTCGGCAACATCCTCGAGGCGCGCGGGGCAAGGGCGACGCTGATCGTGATGCCCAAATGGGAGGTCAAGCCGCGCCAGTCGCCCAAGGGCTGGGTGACGGTTGACCGCCTGCTACCGACCGGCCTGATCGACAACGTCCTCGCTCCCCAGCACCCGGTCAAGCTCATGCGCCGTCGCTCCGACCGCCGGCCGCTGCGGAGCACGTCCCCGCTGCTTTCCTCGGTCGCGGGGCTGCGCGAACCGGCCACGGTGCAAAGCTTTTCCGGTCCGGGGATCCAGCCGATGCTGATCGACAGCCTCGGGCAGACGGTCCTCGGCAAGGTCGGCGGCGGCAATCTCTACCTGCTGTCGGATCCCGACCTCCTCAACAATCATGGGATGGTCGACAAGGCGCAGGCCGCCGCCGCGTTGCGCCTGCTCGACGACCTCAACAGCACCAATGCGGAAGGGATCGTCTTCGACCTGTCGGCCAACGGCTTCGGCGGCACCCGCAATCCCTTGCAACTGCTGTTCGGTCCGCCGTTCCTCGGCATGACCTTGATCATCTTCGTCGCGCTGCTGCTTGCCGGGTGGCAGGCGATCGTGCGCTTCGGTTCGCCGCGGCTTCCGGTCCGAGCGATCGGCTTCGGCAAGGCGGCCCTGATCGAGAATAGCGCCGCACTGATCCGCAAGGCGGGCCGCGAGGCGCGCTTCGGGGGCCGCTACGCCGACCTGGTGCGCGACCAGGCCGCGGCACTGTTCCGGCTGCCTGCACAACTGGCGCCGGCGGAGCTCGACGCCACGCTGGACCGGCTGCGGCCCGACCGACCCTTTTCCGATCTGGCGCGCGCAGTCGAGGACGCGCGCACCCGTCATGAACTTACGGTGGCAGCCAGGGCGCTGAACCGCTGGCTGCAGGAGACGAGAACGTGAATTTCGCTGACGTACAGGGCCTTTGCAACGCGATCCGCCGCGAAATCGGGAAAGCGGTGATCGGGCAGGAGGCAACGGTCGACCTGCTGCTGATCGCGCTCCTTGCCCGTGGGCATATCCTGCTCGAAGGGCCGCCGGGCACGGCCAAGACGCTGATCGCGCAGTCCTTCGCGCGCTCCATTGGCCTCGATTACGGCCGCATCCAGTTTACCCCCGACCTGATGCCGAGCGATATCATCGGCGCCAACCTGTTCAACTTCCAGACCTCGACCTTTACCCTGACCCGCGGCGCGATCTTCACCGACCTGCTCCTCGCCGACGAGATCAACCGCACCCCGCCCAAGACCCAGGCCGCGCTGCTGGAGGCGATGCAGGAGCGGCAGGTCACGATCGACGGCGAGACCCATCCGCTGGGCGAGCACTTCCTGGTGGTCGCAACCCAGAACCCGATCGAGCAGCAGGGCGTCTATCCGCTTCCCGAAGCGCAGCTAGACCGCTTCCTGTTCAAGCATCTGGTCGACTATCCGAGCGCCGAGGAGGAACGGCGGATCATCGCCAGCCACGGCAGCCGCCCGCAGGCGATGGAGCCGGCGATGTGGGGGGTCGAGACGGTCGCCGACAAGGCGCAGCTCGCCGCCGCCGCCGATATCGTCGCGAGCCTCCGTCTCGCCGACGAGGTGATCGACTATGTGGCCGGCCTGATCCGCGGCACGCGTACCGCGCCGGACCTGCAGTCGGGCGCGTCGCCGCGCGCCGGCGCGATGCTGGCCGGTGCCGCTCGGGCGCGGGCGGCGCTCGAAGGGCGCGACTTCGTCATCCCCGACGACGTCAAGGCGCTGGCTCCTGCGGTCCTCCGCCATCGCGTGCTATTGTCGCCCTCGGCGGAGATCAACGGACGCCGCGTCGAGGACGTGGTCACCGCCATCATCGACGAGATCGAGGCGCCGCGTTGATCTATCCGACCCGCCGCGCAGTGCTGCTGGCGGCGAGCGGTGCCCTGGTGGCGCTGCTTGTCGCAGCGCTGGCGGCCGATCGCTGGTATCTCGCGCTCGCCTGGCCGCTGGCGATCGCCGTGCTGGTCACGGTCGATGCCCTGCGCACCCGCGGCAACGTGGCGCTCGACCTCGCCTTACCCTCCAGTGCCTTCGTCGGCGAGGAGCGCATCGCCGAGGCCTCGGTCAAGCTCGCGTCGGGCGCGCGCCACGCCGAACTCGCGTTCGATCGCTCGCCCCTCGTCCACATCCCCGATGAAGGCCGCACCACGCTGGAGCTGACGGAGGAGGGCGGCAAGGCGTCCCTGCCGATGTCGATGCTCCGCCGCGGCACCGCCCGGCTCGATCGCTTCTGGCTGCGCTGGCCGGGGCCGCTCGGGCTGGTCTGGCGGCAGCGGGAAGTGGTGCGCGACGACCGGGTCCACATCCTTCCCGACCTCCGTCCGGCGCAGCGCCACGGCATCCGCCTGTTCGAGCGGTTCGCGGTGGACGGCTCGATCAAGCAATTGCTGCGCGGGGAGGGCAGCGATTTCGATGCAATGGTCGAGTTTCGCTCGGGGATGGATCGCCGCTCGATCGACTGGAAGAGCAGCGCCCGCGCGACCAAGCTCCTCGCGCGGCTCTATCATGCCGAAAAGAACAACCAGATCTGCTTCGCCATCGATTGCGGGCGGCAGATGTCCGAACCGGTGGCCGGCATGGCGCGGGTCGACCATATGATCGGCGCGGCGCTGCTGACCGGCTGGCTGGCGCTGCGCATCGGTGACCGCGTTGCGGTGTCCGCGTTCGACAGCCGTCCGCGGCTGAGCAGCGGGTTCGTCGCCGGGCCGCGTGCCTTCAGCGAACTGCAGCGGCTGGCGGCGGCGGTCGATTATGGCACCGACGAGACCAACTTCACGTTTGCGCTGACCGAGTTGAACGGCCGTCTCCACCGCCGAAGCCTGGTGATCCTGTTCACCGAAATCACCGACCTCATCTCGGCCCGCTTCCTGCTGACGACGCTGCGGCTGATGATCAGGACCCACCTGGTGCTGGTCGTGATGCTGCGCGACGAGGAACTGGAAAGCCTCGCCACCGCTACCCCGCAAAGTGCCGAGGACGTCACCCGCGCGATCACCGCCACCTCGATCCTCAGGGAGCGCCAGGAGGTCATCGTCGAATTGCGCCGGCTGGGCGTGGACGTGCTCGAAGCCGGACATCACGACATCGCGCCGCGCATCGCCGAGGCCTATCTCGAGATCAAGCAAAGGGACCGATTGTGAACGCGCCCCTGGTCAACGCCACCCGCTTCCGCGCCGAGCATGCGGCTGACTGGGAGAAGCTCGAATCCTTGGTCGAGCGGCTCGAGAAGAAGTCACTGCGGGCGCTCAGCGACGATGACCTGATCGAGCTTCCGCGCCTGTACCGGACCACCTTGTCGTCGTTGTCGGTCGCCCGCGACACCTCGCTCGACCGTGGGCTGCTGGCGTATCTCGAACAGCTCAGCACTCGGGCCTATTTCCAGATCTACGGCGTCCAGACCTCGCCCGCGAAGCAGGTCGTCCACTTCTTCGCGGTAGGCTGGCCCGAGGCGGTGCGCGCACTGTGGCGTGAGCTGTTGTTCTGCGTGGCCCTGACCACGCTTGCCGCTTTCGCCGCCTATTTCCTGATCAGGGGCGACCCCGAATGGTTCTACGGGATCATTCCGCAGGGCCTTGCCGGGGGTCGCGATCCGTCGGCCAGCGCAAGCTTCCTGCGCAGCACCCTGTATGACGATGGCGACGGCGCGCTGGGCGTGTTCGCGACCTTTCTGTTCACCCACAATTCGCAGGTCGCCATCTTCTCCTTCGCGCTCGGCTTCGCCCTGGCGGTGCCGACGATCCTGCTGATCGGCTACAATGGGCTGATGCTCGGCGCGTTTGTCGCGGTCTTCTCCGCGAAAGGGCTTGGGCCCAATCTGGCGGCGTGGCTGATGATCCATGGCACGACCGAAATCCTCGCCATCTGCATCGCCGGCGCGGCCGGCATCAGGATCGGCCTGTCGCTGGCCTTTCCCGGCGCGCTGACCCGGATGGAAGCGATGCTGGTGGCCGGGCGTCTTGCGGCCACCGCCATGCTCGGCACAGTGGTCATGCTCGCGGTCGCCGGACTGCTCGAGGGCATCGGCCGCCAGACCATCACCGACGACGGCCTGCGCATGCTGATCGGAAGCGCGGCGCTGGCCGGGTGGCTGGTCTATTTCTTCCTTCCCTCACGCTTCCGCCTTGGGCGTCGCTGATGGCAAAGGCGAAAAAGGCCGCGAACATGCGGCGGCCGTTCATCACGCCGGAAGGCGTCGACCTGCAGCTTGAACTGGCGACCGCCGGGGCGAGGGCCACCGCCTTCGTCATCGATGCGGTGCTGCTGATCGTCATCCTCATCACCGCGAGCCTGCTCCTGCTGTTCCTGAGCAAGGGCGCCGAGGTCCAGGGCGTCGCGATCATCTGGCTGATCGGCTTTTTCCTCCTGCGTAATTTCTGGTTCAGCCTGTTCGAGATGGGCCGGCGCGGGGCCACCCCCGGCAAATGGCTGATCGGCCTGCGCGTCGTCGCTCGCGACGGCAGCCGGCTGACCGGCGCCGCCGTCGTCTCCCGCAACGCCATGCGCGAGATCGAGATCTTCCTGCCCTTATCGTTCCTGGTCGCGCAGGGCGTGCAGGGGATGGCCGACACCTTTCTCACCATCTTCGCGCTGACCTGGAGCGGCATTTTCCTGTTCTTCCCCTTGTTCAACCGTGACCGCCTGCGGGTCGGCGACGTGGTCGCCGGCACCTGGGTGGTCGAGGAACGGCGGACGGCGCTGAGCTACGACCTGGTCGGCCAGTCCCGGCAGGTCCGCCGCCAGTTTCCGGAAGAAGCGCTGGCCGCCTACGGAATCTACGAACTGCAGCGTCTCGAGCATGTCCTGCGCGCCGAGCAGCCGATTGCCATCGCCACCGTCGCCGGCACCATCCGCCAGAAGTTCGGCATTCCAAGCGACGGCGATGATTACGGCTTTCTCACCGACTTTTATGCCGAGCTTTGCGCCCGGCTGGAGCGCGGGCTGCTGTTCGGGCAGCGCCGCGCATCGAAGAACGAAACCGCCGCCTGATCCGTCGCACGGGGCACGATATCGCCAAGCTTGTCGCGCCATCTGCCTGTGATACGGGCGATCATCGTCTCAGGAGTATTTCCCTTGCGCCGTTCGAACCTTTTCCTCGCCTCCAGCTTCGTTCTGCTTTCCACGATGGCGTCGGCCGAGGAAGGGATGTGGACCTTCGACAATTTCCCCATTGCCGCGGCCAACCGCGACCTTGGCGTGTCGATCGACCAGAAGTGGCTCGACAAGGTCCGCCTCGCCTCGGTCCGGTTGGGCGGGGCGTCGGGCGGGCTGGTGTCGTCCGAGGGCCTGATCCTGACCAACGAGCATGTCGCCTCGCGCTGCGTCGAGGATCTATCGATGCCCGAGCGCAATTACGTGCAGACCGGTTTCACGCCGGCCTCGCGCGCGGAGGAGCGCAAGTGCCCCGGCATGGTGGCCGAGGTCCTGACCAACATCGGCGACGTCACCCAGCGGATGCAGGCGGCCGGTGGGGGCCTGAGCGGTGACGCGTTCACCAAGGCGCGCGATGCCGAGGCCGGGCGGATCGAGGCCGAGGCCTGCGGGTCCGACAAGACGCGGCGCTGCCAGGTGGTGACGCTTTATCGCGGCGGGCAATTCAAGCTCTACACCTATCGCCGCTATGCCGACGTCCGGCTCGCCTTCGCGCCTGAGCATCGCGCCTCGGCGTTCGGCGGCGACCTCGACAATTTCAGCTTCCCGCGTTTCGCCGTCGATGCCGCCTTTGTCCGCATCTACGAGAACGACCGTCCGGTGAAGACGCCGGGCTTCCTGCGCTGGAACCCGGCTCCGCCGCAGGAGAACCAGCCGGTGTTCCTGTCGGGCAGCCCGGGCGCGACCCAGCGGCTGCTGACGCAGGCGCAGCTTGGCACGGTGCAGGACGTGACCCTGCCGCTCGAGCAGCTGATCAACAGCGAGCTTCGCGGCCGGCTGCTGCGTTTTTCCCACGAGAATGAGCGCAACGCCTTTATCGCGGGGCAGGCGATCTCGGGGGTCGAGAACACCTACAAGCGCGGGTTCGGTCGGCAGCAATCGCTGATCGATGCGCGCTTCATGGCCCGCCGCGCCGAGGCCGAGGCCGCGTTCCGCGCCAAGGTCCAGGCCGACCCTGCGCTGCGTCAGTCGATCGGCGATCCGTGGACCGACCTTGCCAATCTCCAGCCGGAAATGGTCCGCCTCTACCCCGGCTATTACATGCTCGAGACGCGCGCCGGCGGCGGCTCGCAGCTGTTCAGCTGGGCCAAGGACATCGTCCGGGGGGCGCAGGAGCGGCCCAAGGCCAATGCCGAGCGCCTCCCCGAATATGGCGACGCGCGGCTGGCACAGGTCGAGAACGGCCTGCTCGCGACGCGGCCGACCTATCCGGCGCTGGACGAGGTGCAGCTCGCCTGGTGGCTGTCCAAGGCGCGCGAGATCCTGACGGTGGACGATCCCCGCATCGCGCCGCTGCTGGGCAAGGAATCGCCCGAGGCGCTCGCCGCGCGATTGGCGCGCGGCACCAGGCTCGGCGATCCGGCCGTCCGCAAGGCACTGTGGGAGGGCGGCCTTCCCGCGGTTCAGGCGAGCGACGATCCGCTGATCCAGTTCTTGGCTCGAATCCAGGACGTCACTCGCGCCACTCGCACCGAATATGAGGGCAAGGTCCAGGCCCCGACCGACCGCGCCAGCGAGGCGCTCGCCAAGGCGCGCTTCGCGGTGTTCGGAACCAGCCTCTATCCCGACGCCACCGGCACCCTTCGCCTGACTTATGGCCGCCTCAAGGGCTGGACATATCAGGGCCGGACCGTGCCTTATGCGACAACCTTCGGCGGGCTGTGGCAGCGCGCGACCGGGGCCGAGCCGTTCGACGTCGCGCCGCGCCTGCTGGCGGCGAAGGACCGCATTCCGGGCGCCACCATTCTCGACGTCGCGGCTTCGACCGACACCATCGGCGGCTCGTCGGGCTCGCCCGCGATCAACGCCCGGGGCGAGATCATCGGGGCGAATTTCGATTCCACCGTGCTGACCCAGCGCAACGCCTACGGCTACGATCCGGAGATCAACCGCAGCGTGCTGGTGACGACCTCGGCGGTGACCGCTGCGCTTCGCCACGCCTACGGTCAGGGCCACCTGCTGCGCGAGCTCGGCGTCCGCTAGGGCGGCGGCTGGCGCGGCGTCGCTGCGACGCGTAGCGTAAGCCGCTATGCATCCGGTCGAGACGCTCGAAACCGTCCTTCTCCTGCTCGCCGCCGCCGTCGCGCTGCACCTGCTTGCGGCGAAGATGCGGCTGCCCCCGTCGGCTGCGCTTCTGCTTGGCGGCGGGGCGCTGGCGTTCGTGCCTGGCCTTCCGGCCATCTCGCTCGACCCCGAGCTGATCCTCGTCCTGTTCCTGCCGCCGCTGCTGTTCGACGGCGCTTACTACACCGCCTTCGGCCGCTTCCGTCGGCACTTGCCGGGTATCCTCTCGCTGGCGGTCGGGACCGTGCTGTTCACCGCAGTCGTCGTGGCCGCCGTAGCCCATTGGCTGGTCCCGACGCTCCCGCTTGCCGCGTGCCTGGCACTTGGCGCGATCGTCTCGCCGCCCGACGCGGTTGCCGCCCGCGCCGTCCTCAATCGCGTCACGCTACCGCGGCGTCTGCAAGCGCTGCTGGAAGGCGAAAGCCTGCTCAACGACGCGACCGGCCTGGTGCTGTTCCGCTTCGCCGTCGCCGCGACCCTGGTCGGCTCGTTCGACACTGGCGAAGCGGTCGGCAATTTCTTCATCCTCGCGCTTGGCGGCGTGGCGGTGGGGGGCGCGGTCGCCGCCGGCTGGATGCTGGTCCTCCGCCGGCTGACCGACGACACGCTGGTGGTCGCGACCTCGACCCTGCTGTGCTGGGCCGCCTATCTGATCGGCGAGACGCTGCATGTGTCGGGGGTCATCGCCACCGTCACCGCCGGGATCATCTTCGGCTGGTTCCAGCACAGCCTGCTGCCGGCCCGGGTGCGGCTGCAGGGAAGCGCCTTCTGGCGGACCCTGGTGTTCACGCTGGAAGCGCTGATCTTCATCCTGATGGGCTTTTCGCTGCGCGGCGTGGTGGAGCGTATCGGCGGCTTCGGCGAGGTACTCGGAACGCTTGCGCTCCCGGCGCTGGTGATCACCGTGACGGTCATCCTCACCCGCTTTCTCTGGATCGCCGGCTCGGAGGCCCTGCTGTCAGGGCTCCGCGCGTCGGGCCTGCGCTCGGCGCGGCCGCTCGGATGGCGGCAGGCCGGCGTGCTCAGCTGGGCGGGAATGCGCGGCGTGGTCACCCTTGCCGTGGCGCTGAGCTTGCCCGCCAGCTTCCCCGAGCGCGACCTGATGCTGGTGACCGCCTTTGCGGTGATCCTGGTGACGGTGGTCCTTCAAGGAAGTACGCTTGGCGGCGTGATCCGCTTGCTCCGGCCCGCCGATGTCGACCCGCCCGCGCCCGTCGCTCTTCCGTCAGCCGAAGCCGCCGTGGCGCAAGCCAAATTCCAGGCCGCCGAACGGGTCGCCTATGACGGGGAGGGGCAGTTGCTTCACCCTCAATTGCTCGAAACCTATCGTAGCCGGGCGGTCGGCACCCAGCGCTATGCCGCTGACGCCGATAATTTCATGGAAAGGATCAGGCCGCACTTCGACTTGATGCTGGGCGTGATCGCATCCGGCCGGGCCGAACTGCTCCGCCTCCACCGCCGCGGCGAGATTGAGGACGAGGTGCTGCACGACCTCGAGCGTGACCTCGATCTGGAGGAAGTCGGAATCCTCTACCAGCGCGGCGACGACGCCTAGGAGCAGCGCTCGGCGGCTTCGCCGTCATGTCCGAACGTAAGGAGATTGGAGGCCCGACCGGGAATCGAACCCGGGTGCGAGGATTTGCAGTCCTCTACGTCACCACTCCGCCATCGGGCCCCGATGCGGCGCGTCCCCTAAGCAGGGGCACCGCGGGCCTGTCAATCTCTGGACAACGATACGACCGCCGGAACCGGTGACTTTGGCGTGTCGCCCTTGACCACCTGGATCCGGAACGCCTTGGGCCCAAGCAGGTAGCGCGCCGCCGCTTCCTTCAGGGCGGCCGGAGTGACCGCTTCGAGGTCGGAGCGCTGGGTGCGGATGCTTTCGGCCGTAAACGGGTTTTCAAGATCCTCGAGCGCGCCCATCCAGTAGCCATTGCCATCGCGCGACCGCTCGATGGCCGCCAGCATCGGCCGCCGCGCCCGGGCGAGTTCGTCGTCGTCGATCGGCTTGGTCGCCAGGTCGTCGGCGATCCGCTGGGCGGCGGCGAAAAATCCGGAAAGGCTGGCCGGCGGAGCCTCGACCTGCGCCGCCAGATAACCGTAGCGCCCCCAGGTCGACGATGCGCCATGCGCCGCCGTAGGGGCATAGCTGACGCCTTCCTTTTCACGCAGTTCGTCGGTCAGCCGAAGCTGAAACACCGCGCCCAGCAGGGTCAGGGTACGCGCCAGCTGGCGGGTTTCGGGCGAATAGCCGGTGGTCGGCCAGGCGATCATCCCCACCGCCTGGTCCTCGCGGCCCTTGTGATTGAGGGTCACGATCCCGCCGGGAGGAGGAGCCGGGAACGCCATCGGCCCGGGCGCGGGGTTGCTGTCTGCGCGCGCGGGCAGGGCGCCAAAGGTCGCCGCGGTCTGGGCGATCGCCTGGTCGACCGTGATGTCGCCTGCCATGATGATCTCGATCCGGCCGGACCGAAGCGCGGGATCGACCAGGGTCTTCGCATCGCCGATGGTGCTGGTCCGCATCGCGATCCGGCTCGGCACTGCCCAGCGCCGGTCGCCCGAGCGCAGCAGGAAGCCGAGGTCACGGCTTAGCACTCCGCCCGGCGAACTTTCGAAGCGGTCGTGGATCGAGGCCGACTGTGCCTTGATCCGCTCCCAGCCGAGCGGCCGCCAGCCGGGTTCAGCCACATAGGCGGCAAGCAGCTGCATCTGGGTCGGAAGGTCGGCCGGACGGGTCGCACCGGCAAGGACGAAGCGGTCGTCGTCGACCGCGAAGCTTGCCCCCACCAGCTTTCCGGTCAGCGCGCGATTGACCCCGTCGGCATCGAGCTTGCCCGTGCCGCCGAATGTGAAGGCGTTGCCAAGCGCCCATTCGGGGCTCGTCCGATCCGTCGGCATGGCGAGCCGCCCGTCGCCGAAGCGCACGCTGACCAGCACCTGCTCCTTGCGCGCCGCGCTTGGCCGCACCGTCAGCCGGACGCCATTGTCGAAGCGGACGTGGGTCGCCCCGACCTCGGCAAAGTTGCGTTGCTCGACGATCTTCCCGGCGGTCCCGAAGCTCGAATAAGGCCAGTCGATCCGCGCCTGCGCCAGCGGCGGGGTGACCGCCACCTTGCGCGAGGCCTGGTAGGTGGCGAGCGCCGCCTCCGTGGTCACCAGCGGCCGCGGCAGGCTGAGATACAGCAAGGGGCCCGATCCGGAGAACAACCGTCGCGCCGCGGCGCCGATCCGTTCGGGGGTGAGAGAGGGCGCGATGCGTTCGTAGAAAGCGAGGCGATCGGCGGGGGTGGTGACCACCGAATCGCGGTCGATCGCAGCCACCACGCCCTCGGCCAGCGCCGCACTGGCGCGGGTCGGTGCGGAAGCCACCGCAGCCTGCAGCGCGGTACGGACGCCGACCAGTTCGCGCTCGACCTCGTCAGCGGTGACGCCGTGATCGACCAGCCGGCGCTGTTCATGGTCCATCGTGGTCAGCGCGGAGCGCCAGTCGCCAAGCTTCGCCTCGGCCGACAGGCCGGTGGTGGCGGCGGTGTCTTCCAGTTCGGAGCTGTAGACCCGGGCCGAGATGAAGGGCGGTTTTCCGTCGAGCTGTGCAAGCTTTTCGAGCCGGCGGTTGAGGATGGTCCCGGCCAGCTGCTCCTCGAGCTCGCGGGTGCGCTGCGCGACGCTGTCGGGTGCGAGGTCGGGCGGACGGACCCAGTTGAGCGTCATGGAGGCGGCAAAGGCCGGATCGACGAACACGCGTCCCTCGGTCGAACGCGGGGCAGGGCGGCCCTGATCGACATGCTTGCCCGCGGGCCCGACCCCCTTCCAGTCGCCGAACTGCGTCTGCAGCCGACGCTCGATGTCGGCCGGATCGACGTCGCCGACCACCACCAGAGTGGCGCGTTCGGGCCGGTACCATGCGCGGTAATAGTCGAGCAGCCGTTGGCGCGGCGCGGTGCGGATGACCTCGGTGGTGCCGATCGGCAGCCGCTGGCTCAGCCGCTGCCCGGGGTACAGCCAGGCCAGCTGGTCGACCAGCATGCGATAGCCGGGGGTCGCCCGGGCGCGTTCCTCGGACAGGATGATGCCGCGTTCGCGGTCGAGTGCGGCGGCATCGATGGTGGCTCGCCCCGCCACTTCGCGCAGGAGAAACATCGCCTCGTCCAGCGTCGCCTTGTCGGTCTGCGGCAGGTCGAGCTTGAACACCGTCTGCCCGAAGCTGGTCGAGGCGTTGGTGTCCGGCCCGAAGCGCAGACCGGCCCGCTCGAGCCGCCGCACGAACTCGCCTTCCGGCACGTTCTGGGTCCCGTTCAGGACCATGTGCTCGAGGAAGTGGGCGAGGCCGCGCTGGTCGTCGGCCTCGTTCAGCGATCCGGTGTCGATCCGCAGGCGGACCGCAGCGACCCCTGGCGGGGTCTTGTTGCGGCGGATGACATAGCGGAGGCCATTGGAAAGGGTGCCGAGCTTGAGTTCCGGATCGACCCGCAGCCCGTCGCCGCGCATCCAGCCCGAGGCCGATTGCGCCGCGGCGGCGGCGGCAGGGCGGGACGATGGCGCTGCGGAGAGGCTCGTCCCCGCCAGCAGGACAAGGGTCGCCAATGCCACGCGGCGCTTCACAAACATGCCATCTCCTGCCCGAATCACAGTCACTTGGGGTATGCCATGGTTAGAGCCGAGCAGCCCGGGCCTGCCAAGCACGAGCGTTGCCGCTCTCGACCTCGCGGCGGCTCCGTTCGATAAACGGAGGCAGCCATGCTTGGCGGGACGGGCAGCGAACGTTACATGAGCATTGCCAATGACGGTGTCATAGTGCGATAAGACACTGCAGCGATCAGCTCAGAAGGACGACGAGATTCCGATGGACTTTGCCCAGGCACGCCGTGCGATGGTCGACAGCCAGCTTCGGCCGCAGGCGGTCACCGATCCGCTGGTGGTTGCAGCGATGGCGACCGTTCCGCGCGAAGCCTTCGTGCCCGCGTCGTCGCAGTCGATGGCCTATATCGACCGCATGGTTCCGCTCGGCAACGGTCGTTCGCTGAGCCCGGCGACCAGTCTCGGCCGGCTGCTGAACGAGCTTCATTGCCGGACCGGCGAGCGCGCGCTCGTGGTCGGTGCGGGCACCGGCTACAGCAGCGCTGTCCTGGCGCAGATGGGCCTCAAGGTCGTCGCGGTCGAGAGCGATCCCGCCTTGGTCGAGCAGTTGCGCGGCCTTCCGGGCGTCACGGTCCACGCCGGGCCGCTCGAGGAAGGCGCGCCGTCGCTTGCCCCGTTCGACATCATCCTGGTCGACGGCGAGATCGAGCAATTGCCCGACGCCCTGGTCGAACAGCTCAAGCCGGGCGGCCGGCTCGCGCTCGGGCTCGTCGAAAATGGCGTGTCGCGGCTCCAGGTCGGGACACGTTCGGTTCACGGCTTCGGCCTCAAGAGCTTCGCCGATTCCTCCATGGCGCCGTTGCCGGGCTTCGCTCGGCCGGCTGTCTTCACCTTCTGATGCGTCAAAGAAAGCACCCTGTGCGCCATCTTCTAAGCTGCAGTGCGCTTGCCGCGCTGATCCTGGCCAGCCCGGCCGCGGCCGACACGCTGCGCGAGGCCCTGGTCTCGACCTACCGGACCAATCCCACCCTCAACGGCCAGCGCGAAGCGCTTCGAGTCAATGACGCGGGGGTCGCGGTTGCCCGCGCCGCCGGTCGTCCGCAGGTCGCCGCCACCGTTGGGCTCAATCGCGACCTTACCCGGTCGGGCGTGCTCGACACCGGTCGCGGCAAGGGCCCGGTCGTGTCGGGCGGGCTCGACCTTAGCCTGCCGCTGTTCCAGGGCGGCCGGGTCAGGAATTCGGTCGAGGCCGCGCGGACCCGCGTCGAAGCCGGGCGCGCGACCCTTCGCGCGGTCGAGGGCGATGTCTTCGTCCAGGCGGTCCAGGCCTATATGGACGTGATCCGCGACCGCGCCATCGTCGAGCTCAACCGCAACCAGATCCAGGTCCTCACCACCAACCTCCAGGCGACCCAGGACCGCTTCGAGATCGGCGACCTGACCCGCACCGACGTCGCCCAGTCCGAAGCCCGCCTGTCGCTGGCGCGTTCGAACCTCGCGCTGGCGCAGGGCCGCCTGTTGTCGAGTGAAGCCTTTTATCGCCAGGTCGTCGGATCGGCGCCCGGCCAGCTTGCCTCGCCGCCGCCGCTTCCCCCGCTTCCCGCCAATGCCGAGGAAGCGGTGCGGATCGCACTGGTGTCCAATCCCGACGTGATCGCCGTGGTCCGCCAGGCCGAAGCCGCCGGGCTCGACGTACGGGTCGCTGCCGCCGATCGCCTGCCGACCGTGTCGGGCGTGCTCAGCGGCGATTATGTGAACACCGTGGGCGGCAGCTCGGCGGGCATTCCGCGCGCCGGGACGCAGACCACCGTCGGCGTCAACACGCGCATTCCGCTCTATCAGGGCGGCCTGCCCAGCGCACGCATCGCCCAGGCCCGCGCGGTCGAAGGGCAATTGCTCGAGCGCACCATCGAGACCGAACGATTGATCGTCCAGTCGGTCCGCTCCGCCTTCGCCAGCGTGGTCGCGACCCGCCAGGCGATCGCTTCCAACGAGGTCGCCGTTTCCGCCGCCCAACTCGCGCTCGAGGGCGCCCGGGCCGAACGCAGCGTCGGCACCCGCACCGTACTCGACGTCCTGAATGCCGAGCAGGAATTGCTGAACGCGCAGGTCCAGTTGGTCACCGCGCGGCGCGACCAATATGTCGCCGGCTTCCAGCTGCTGAACGCGATGGGCCAGGCCGAGGCCGAGGACCTCGGGCTCGAGGGCGGGCCGCTCTACGATCCGATCGGTGCCTATCGCCGGGTCGCAGGCCAGTGGAACGACTGGTCCAGCGAGAAGCGCTACGTGCCGCGTTCGACCCGCACCGTGTCCGCGGCGGAGGAGCCGCTCGCCACTCAGCCCGCCGCGCCGATTGCCGGTCCGCCCAGCCCAGGGGTGACAACCCCTCCGCGTTGAGGGTAGCAGTGCGGAATGGCTGGCCGCGAACCCTCGATGGAAGACATCCTCGCTTCGATCAAGAAAGTGATCGCGGAGGAGAAGGAGCTGCGCAGTACCGTGTCGGTCGCCGCGCCGGCTCCCGCACCAGCGCCCGAGACGCCGGACGAGGAAGAAGCGGGCGAACCCGAGATCCTCGAGCTCGAGGAGATGGTGGTCGAGGAGCTGAAGCTCCCGCCGGTAGACCTCGGCCCGCCGCTGGTCAGCGACGATGCGGCCGAGGCCAGCAGGTCCCGACTCGCCGCGCTGCAGGAAGCAGCCGCGTCTGCGCCGCCGCCGCCCGCGGTCAATCCGCTCGAGCAGATGGTCCGTGACATGCTGCGCCCGATGCTCAAGGACTGGCTCGACCAGAACCTCCCCGGCATCGTCGACGAGCATGTGAAGCGCGAGATCGGCCGGATCACGGGGCAGGGGCTCTAGCACCGCCACTTGCGGTTCATCGCCGCGCTGCTACGCCTCGGCGCCATGATCAAGCGCTCCCTTCTGCTGGCGGCCGCTGCCGCCGTTCTCGCTCCCACGGTCGTCGCCGCCCGGCCGATGACCGCCACCGACATGCACATGATGCGCCGACTGGGCGCTCCCGAAGTCTCGCCCGATGGCAGGACCGCGGTGTTCACCCTGTCGACCACCGACCTTACCGCCAACAAGCGTGCCAATCTCCTCCACAGCCTCGACCTCACCCGGACCGGTGCCGCGCCGCAGCCGGTCGCCGGGGCCGAGGGTGGCCATGACGCGGTGTTCGGACCGGATGGCGCGCTCTACTTCCTCAAGGCCGTGGGCCAGCGCGACCAGCTTCACCGCATGGTGATGGGGCAGCCTGCGCAGGTGATGAGCGACTTCGGCGCCGATGTTGCGGGATTCAAGCTCAGCCCCGACGGCAAGCGGGTGCTGGTCTGGGCCGACCAGCGCGATTGCCCTGACCTCGCCTGCGCCGCGACCACCTTCGCCGCCAAGGAGCCGGGGTCGGGCCGGGTCTACGATCAATTGTTCGTGCGCCACTGGGACACTTGGGCCGAGCCCGGCACCAAGAGCCGCATCTACACCTTCGACATCACGGGCGGGAAGCTTCAGGGCTTCGGCACCCGCGTCACGGGCGAGCTGGTCGGTGACACCCCGTCCAAGCCGTTCGGCGGGGGCGAGGAGATCAGCTGGTCCAGGGATGGCCGCACCGTCTTCTTCGCGCTGCGCGAGGCGGGGCGGATCGAGCCCACCTCGACCAACCTCGATGTTTTCGCGGCGCCCGCCGACGGTTCGGGCCGGCCGACCAACCTCACCCCCGACAATGACGGCACCGACACGTTGCCGACCGTCTCGCCCGACGGCCGCACGCTCGCCTACGTCTCGATGGCCCGCGCCGGCTATGAGGCCGACCGCCAGGTGCTGATGCTGCGCGACCTTGGCACCGGCCGCGTTCGCGCCTTGACCCAGGGCTGGGATCGCTCGGTCGGCTCGATCGAGTGGGCGCCGGACAATCGCTCGATCCTGGTCACCACCGGCGACACGCTCGAGCACCCGATCTTCCGCGTCGATGTCGCCAGCGGCCGGGTCACCCGCCTGACCGCCGAGGGCAGTGCGGGCAACGTCCAGGCGCTTCCCAACGGCGCGTTGCTCTACACCTCCAACAGCATCCAGGCGCCCGACGACCTCTACCTTCTCCGCGGGCGCGGGAAGCCGGTGCAGCTGACCGCCGTCAACAAGGCGCTGCTGGCCGAGCTCGATCCGGTCACGGTCGACCGCTTCAGCTTCGCCGGCGCCAATGGCGACAAGGTGTGGGGCATCAAGGTCAAGCCGGTCGTCAATCACAGCCTGCCGATCGCTTTCGTCGTCCACGGCGGCCCGCAGGGCAGCTTCGGCAACGGCTGGTCCTATCGCTGGAACCCGCGGGTGATGGCCTCGATGGGGATGGGCGTGGTCAGCGTCGATTTCCACGGGAGCACCGGCTACGGCCAGGCCTTCACCGACAGCATCCGCAATGACTGGGGCGGCAAGCCGCTGCAGGACCTCCAGCTCGGCCTCGCCTATGCGACAGCGCAGGACAAGCAGCTCCAGGCCGACAATGCCTGCGCGCTGGGCGCCAGCTACGGCGGCTACATGATGAACTGGATCGCCGGCCAGTGGCCCGACCGCTTCAAGTGCCTGGTCCAGCACGACGGCGTGTTTGACGCCCGCGCCATGGCCTACGAGACCGAGGAGCTGTGGTTCGACGAGTGGGAGCATGGCGGCAAGACCTATTACGAGGATCCGGCCGCGTTCGAACGCTGGAACCCGGTCAACCACGTCGCCAAGTGGAAGACCCCGATGCTCGTCATCACCGGCGAGAAGGACTACCGCATCCCCTATACCCAGGGGATCGCGTCCTTCACCGCCCTCCAGCGCCGCAACATCCCGTCCAAGCTGGTCGTCTTCCCCGACGAGAACCACTGGGTGTTGAAACCGCAGAACTCGATCCAATGGTATCGCGAAGTCGAGGGCTGGATGAAGCGCTGGACCGGCGGGCAGCCGACGATGGGCACCGCCGACTAAGTCACACGGTTGTTTCGGCGGTTGGCTCTCGCTAACCGCCGCAACCATGACCGACCTTCCCAAGACGTTCGAACCCGGCCCGATCGAAGCCCGCTGGTACCAGCAGTGGGAGGAGAGCGGTGCGTTCCGCCCGGCACGCCCCGACGCCGAGCCGTTCACCATCGTCATGCCGCCGCCCAACGTCACGGGCAGCCTCCACATCGGCCACGCGCTCGACAACACGCTGCAGGACATCCTCGTCCGCCGCGCCCGGATGCAAGGCAAGGACGCTTTGTGGGTGGTCGGCACCGACCATGCCGGGATCGCCACGCAGATGGTGGTGGAGCGCCAGCTCAACGCTCAGCAGCAGAAGCGCACCGATTTCACCCGCGAACAGTTCGTCGACAAGGTGTGGGAATGGAAGCACGAGAGCGGTGGCCAGATCACCCGCCAGCTCCGCCGCCTCGGCGCGTCGTGCGACTGGGCGAACGAACGCTTCACCATGGACGAGGGCTTTTCCAAAGCCGTCCTCCACACCTTCGTCGAGTTGCACAAGCGCGGCCGCGTCTACCGCGACAAGCGCCTGGTGAACTGGGATCCCAAGTTCCAGACCGCCATCTCCGACCTCGAGGTCGAGACCCGCGACCAGGCCGGCAAGTTCTGGACCCTGCGCTACCCGCTCGCCGACGGCAGCGGCCATATCGAGGTCGCGACCACCCGCCCCGAGACAATGCTCGCCGACATGGCGGTCGCGGTGCATCCGGAGGACGCGCGCTACGCCGCGCTGGTCGGGAAGCAGATCAAATTGCCGATCACCGGCCGCCTGATCCCGATCGTCACCGACGAGCATGCCGATCCGGAGCTTGGCAGCGGCGCAGTCAAGATCACGCCCGGCCACGACTTCAACGATTTCGAGGTCGGCAAGCGTGCGGGATTCAAGGCCGCCGAGATGTTCAACATGCTCGATGCTGCCGCCAACATCTGCCAGACCTCCGATGGGCTGGTCCCGGCCGAATTGCTTGGGCTGGAGCGCTTCGAGGCCCGCAAGCGCGTGGTCGCGCTGCTCGAGGCCGATGGCGCTCTGGTCAAAGTCGAGGACCGCACCATCGCCACCCCGCTCGGCGACCGTTCGGGCGTGGTGATCGAACCGTGGCTGACCGACCAATGGTATGTCGATGTGAAGCCGCTCGCCGAGCGCGTGGTCGAAGCTACCAAGTCCGGCGCGATCAAGGTCGTGCCCGAGACATGGTCCAAGACCTGGTTCAACTGGCTCGAAGGCATCCAGCCCTGGTGCGTCTCGCGCCAGTTGTGGTGGGGCCACCGGATCCCCGCCTGGTACGACGCCGACGGCAACGCCTTTGTCGCGCTGAGCGCCGAGGAGGCACAGGCGCAGGCCGGCGACGACCGCGTGCTCAGCCAAGACGAGGACGTTCTCGACACCTGGTTCAGTTCGGCGCTGTGGCCCTTCGCCACGCTCGGCTGGCCCGACAAGACTGAGGACCTCGCCCGCCATTACCCGAACGACGTCCTGATCTCCGGCTTCGACATCCTGTTCTTCTGGGATGCCCGTATGGCGATGCAGGGGCTGGAGTTCATGGACGAGGTGCCGTGGCGCACGCTCTATCTGCACGGCCTGGTGCGTGACGCGCAGGGCCAGAAGATGAGCAAGTCCAAGGGCAATACCGTCGACCCGCTCGGTCTGATAGACAAGTACGGCGCCGATGCGCTGCGCTTCACCATGGCGGCGATGGAAAGCCAGGGCCGCGACATCAAGCTCGATGAAAAGCGCGTCGAAGGCTATCGCAACTTCGCGACCAAGCTGTGGAATGCCGCACGCTTCCTGCAGATGAACGGGGTCGGCCCTTCGGCCTCGATCGCGGCGCCACAAGCCACCAAGCCGGTCAATCGCTGGATCATCGGCGAAGTGGTCGAGACGCTCGGCCGCCTCAACGCCGCCTTCGACGACCTGCGCTTCGATGGCATGGCCGACGCCATCTACCACTTCACCTGGGGCACCTTCTGCGACTGGTATGTGGAGCTGGTGAAGGGCGGCTTCGACGAGGAAACCCGCGCCGTCGCCGGCTGGGCGTTCGACCAGATCCTGGTCATGCTCCACCCCTTCATGCCGTTCGTCACCGAAGAGCTGTGGCACGGCATGGGGGCAAGGCCGTACGACCTCATCGTCGCGCAGTGGCCTGAGCCGCAAGCGTCGAGCGACGCCGAAGCCAAAACCAAGGTCGAGGCAATCATCGGCTTCGTCGAAGGCGTCCGCACGCTGCGCTCCGAACTCAACGTTCCGTGGACCGCGACCCTCGTGCCGCATGTGCTCGGAGCGAAGAACGAATATGGCAACAACGTCTTCCAGATGATCGAGGAGGAGGGGGCCACCCTCCGTCGCATGGGCAAAGTGGGTGACGCGGTTCGGGCCGAGGCGCCGCCAGCCGGCTCGGCCCAGATCGTCGTCGGCGACACCACCGTTGCCTTCCCGCTCGGTGACGCCATCGACCTCGACGCCGAACGCGCCCGCCTCGCCAAGGCCGCCGAAGCCGCGGAAAAGGATCGCGACAGCTTGGGCGCGCGGCTCGGCAACCCGGCCTTTGCCGAGCGCGCCAAGCCCGAAGCGGTCGCCAAGGCCCGCGCCGACCACGAGGCCCGCAGCGCCGAGGCCGACCGCCTCCGCGCCGCGCTGGCGCGGCTGGGGTAGGGGAGATAGCGCTCCGTCACCCCGGCCTTTTGCCGGGGATGGCCACCGCAGGGCTTTCGGTACGTTGAGCGGCCGATGGTGGATATCGAACCAACTCCCAAGTTGACCCGGCCGGGCCAGCGTGACCTCACCAGTGGGCCGATCGGCACCACGCTGATCGCCTTCGCGCTGCCGACGCTGGGCTCGTCGATCCTCCAGTCGCTCAACGGCTCGATCAACTCGGCCTGGGTCGGCCGGCTGATCGGCGAGGATGCGCTGGCTGCGACCGCCAACTCGAACATGGTGATGTTCCTCGCCAGCGCCTTCACCTTCGGCTTCTCGATGGCGAGTTCGATCCTGATCGCGCAGGCGTTCGGCCGCCGCGACGTAGACGCCGCACGCCGCGCGTTCGGAACCGCGGTCGGCTTCTTCAGCCTGCTCGGCATCCTGGTCGCGGTCGGCGGCTGGTTCTTCAGCCCGGATATCCTCGGCCTGCTCGGCACCCCGCCCGAAGCGGTGCCATTGGCCGACGCCTATCTCCGCGTGATCTTCTTCGCGATGCCGCCGGCGATCCTGATGATCATGACCATGATGGCCCTGCGCGGATCGGGCGACAGCCTGACGCCCCTGTGGTTCATGGGGCTCGCGGTGCTGCTCGACAGCGGGCTCAATCCCTTCTTCATCTCCGGGATCGGCCCGTTCCCCGAAATGGGGATCGCCGGATCCGCGGTCGCCACCACCGTCGCCAACTGGACCGCGCTGATCGGCCTGGTGATCTTCATCTACGTGCGCGACCTGCCGCTGCGCCTGCGCGGCAAGGAACTGGCCTATCTCAAGCCGGCCGGGGAGCGCCTGAAGACCATCGTGCTTAAGGGCTTCCCGATGGGCCTGCAGATGATCGTCATCTCGCTCTCCAGCCTGCTGCTGATCGGCCTCGTCAACGCCGAGGGCGTGCACACGGCCGCCGCCTACGGCGTCACCATGCAGTTGTGGACCTATATCCAGATGCCGGCGATGGCGTTCGGCGCGGCGGTCAGCGCGATGACCGCGCAGAATATCGGTGCGGGAAAGTGGGACCGGGTCGGTCGGATCACCGGCATCGCCATCGTCCAGGTGCTTGCGATCACCGGCGCGATGATCGCCTTGTTCCTGCTGTTCGAGCGGCCGGCGCTCGGCCTGTTCCTTGGGCTGGACAGCCCGGCGCTGCCGATCGCCATCCACATCCAGTGGATCGCGACCTGGAGCTTCCTCCTGTTCGGCATCACCCTGGTCATCTTCGGCACCGTGCGCGCCAATGGTGCGGTGTTCGTACCGCTGATCATCCTCGCCATCGGCCTGCTGCCGGTGCGAATCGGCTTTGCCTGGCTCGGTCGCGACTGGCTTGGCGCCGACGCCTTGTGGTGGAGCTTCCCGGTCAGCACCCTGGTCAACCTCGCGCTGGCGGTGCTCTACTTCCGGTCTGGGCGGTGGAAACAGGCGCGGATGACCGTCAGCGAGGCGCCGCGACCCATACCGCAGCCCGCGCCACTGTAACGGTCACCGGCGTCCTGGCGCTGAGCTCGCCGTCGATCGAAATCTTCTGACGCGGGCGCGCCTCGATCCGCAGCTCCTTGCCGCGGAATTCGGTCACGTTTTGATCGCGCGACTTGAGCTTGAAAAGGGTCGCAAGCCAGCTCCAGCCGAGGTGCACTAAGCTTTTGCCGGTCACTGCCTGCACCACGATCTCGCCCGACTGAAGGTCGGCGCTTTCGACCAGCTCGATCCCGCCGTGGTGCGTCCCGTTGGCGATCCGCGCCTCGGTCGCCCACACCTTGTGGACCCGGCCGCCCTCGGTGATGCGAAGGCGGAAGGGCCTGAACTTGAAGGCCACCCGCACCGCCCAGATCATGTAGCCGAACATCCCCAGCGTCTTCTTGAGCTTGTGCGGCACGGTTTCGGCGATCAGCGGCGACAGCCCCATGGCGGCGGCATTGGCGAAATAATCGCCGTCGATCGCGCCGAGGTCGATCCGCAGCTTGCGCCCGGTGGCGATGGTCTCCACCGCGTCGGCCAGCTCGGTTCCGATGCCGAGCGTCTTGGCGAAGCTGTTGGCGGTGCCGAGCGGAAGCAGCGCGAACACCGTGTCGGTGCCGAGGAAGTCGTCGATCGCCTTGGACAGCGACCCGTCGCCCCCGCCGACGATAATCATTGGCGCTTTTTCCTTCAGCGCCTTGCACACGGTCGGGCGCATCTGTTCGGGATCGGTGATGGCATGGGCGGACAGCAGCTCCATGCCGCGCTCCTCCAGCATGCGCTTCGCATCCTCATACGCATCGCCGCCGGTCCGGCTCATGGCGTTGACGATAAGGACGGCCTGTTTCGGTAGCGTATCGTCAGCCATGGCCCCTCAATGCTTGGAACGGCCAAGCGGTGCCGTATAGAGTGATCATGACTGCTGCTTTTCCTGCGCTTCGTCTTCGCCGCGGCCGCTCCGCACCGTGGATCCGCTCCATGCTCGCCGAGCATCGGCTGCACCCGAGCGACTTCATCCTGCCGCTGTTCATCTGCGATGGCCAGGGCTGCGAGGAGCCGATTGCCGCGCTTCCGGGGGTCAGTCGCTGGACCGTCGACCGTATCGGCGCCCGGGCGAAACAGGCCTGGGAAGCCGGTATCCCCTGCGTCGCGCTGTTCCCCAACACTCCCGGCACCCTGCGCACCGCCAACGCCGAGGAAGCGCTCAATCCCGACAATCTCATCTGCCGCGCGGTCAAGGCTGTGAAGGATGCCTGCCCCGACATCGGCGTGCTGACCGACGTTGCGCTCGACCCGTACACTGCGCACGGCCACGACGGCCTGATCGACGAGCGAGGCTGCGTCCTCAACGACGAGACCACCGCAATCCTCGTCCAGCAGGCCCTGGTCCAGGCTAAGGCAGGGGCAGACATCGTCGCGCCGTCCGACATGATGGACGGACGGGTCGGTGCGATCCGCACCGGGCTCGAGGCGGCGGGCCGGTGCGATACCGCGATCATGGCCTATGCCGCCAAATATGCCTCGGCCTTTTATGGGCCGTTCCGCGACGCGGTCGGCTCGGGCGGCCGAATGAAGGGCGACAAGCGCGGCTACCAGATGGATCCGGCCAATGCCGCCGAGGCGTTGCGCGAAGTGGCGCTGGACATCGCCGAGGGCGCCGACATGGTGATGGTGAAACCCGGCATGCCCTACCTCGACATCGTCGCCGCAGTCCGCAAGCGCTTCGAGGTGCCGACCTTCGCTTACCAGGTGAGCGGCGAATATGCGATGATCGAGCATGCCGCGGCGGCCGGGGCGGGGGACCGCGACGCGCTGATCCTGGAAAGCCTCCTGGCCTTCAAGCGGGCTGGTGCGACCGGCATCCTCACCTACCATGCGCTCGACGCGGCTCGGCTGATTTCCGGCTAAGCGGCTGGTAATCACGCAGCGATCAGGGCTCGGCCCGGCTGATACGGAGAACTCATGGCCAGTCTTGCCCCGCCCGCGCCGATGACGGCCCTTGCGCCGCGCTGGCTGTTCACCATCGCCATCTTCACCGGCTCGTTCCTGCTGTTCCTGGTCCAGCCGATGCTGGCACGGATGGCGTTGCCGCGGCTGGGCGGAGCGCCCGCGGTGTGGAATTCGGCGATGCTGGTCTACCAGGGACTGCTGCTGGGCGGATATGCCTATGCCCACTTCCTCGGCCGGTTCGGGTCGCGGACGCAGGTCGCCATCCACCTCGGCATCCTGTTCGTGGCCGGGCTGACCTTGCCCCTGTCGCTTGCGGCCGGAAGTCCGCCATCCACTTCCGAGCCGTTCCTGTGGGTGCCGTGGCTGCTGCTGATTTCGGTCGGGCCCTTGTTCTTCGCCATTTCGGCCCAGGCGCCGCTGCTGCAGCGCTGGCTGGCGATGGGGGGCGCCAATCCCTACCCGCTCTACGTCGCGTCCAACCTTGGCAGCTTCTGCGGCCTGATCGCCTATCCGTTGCTGCTCGAGCCGCTGGTCGGGGTCGCCGAAAACAGCCTGTGGTGGTCGTGGGGCTATGGCGTGATGATGGTGCTGGTGGCGGCCTGCGGGCTGCCGCTGCTGCGCCAGGACCAGGCCCCGCCGGCGCGCGAAGCCGCACCGTCGATTCCGCTACGCACCTTTGTCCGCTGGGCCCTGATCGCTGCCGTGCCGTCGGGCCTGATGCTCTCGACGACCCTTCACCTCACCACTGACGTCGCTCCCATGCCCTTGCTGTGGGTTGTGCCGCTGGGCCTCTATCTGCTGAGCTTCAGCATCGCCTTCGCCGAACGGCGCGGAGTCGCCAATTTCTGCACCGCCGCCGCGCCCTTTGCGCTGATGCTCGCCGCCAGCATGCTGTTCGTGCTGAAGGGCGACCTGCTGCCGCTGGTCGTCCTGACCGCCATTGTCGCCATGTTCCTGACGGCCTGTGCGCTCCACGCCCGGCTCTACGACCAGCGGCCCGAACCCGCCGGCCTGACGCTCTTCTATCTCGCCATGTCGGTCGGCGGGGTGCTTGGCGGATTGTTCTGCGCGCTGATCGCACCGTTGCTGTTCGACTGGACCTACGAGCATCCCTTGCTGATCCTTGCCGCCGCCTATCTGCTTGGCGGACGCCAACCCTTGCCCGCGATCGCCGAGACGACCAGCAAGCCGCTGGCAGGGCGCATTCTGCTCATATTGGTCCTGCTCCTGCTCGCTGCGTCCTTCTTGGCCTCGAAGACCGACAATCTTACCGTCGTTGCGCTGCTTGCCTCGGCCGGAGCGGGACTGGCGACCTTTGCGATGGGCCGCGCCTGGCTATTCGCACTCGCCATCGCCGCGGTGATCCTGGCCGGCGGCGGGTTCAGGCAGATCCACGACAGCCTGACCGGCGAGATGACCCGCAGCTATTTCGGCGTGTACCGGATCAGCGAGGAGTTCGGGCAGCGCGTGCTGATCCACGGGACCACCACCCACGGCGTCCAGCTGGTCGGCCCCCCCGAACGCCGCAAGACGCCGACCAGCTACTATTGGACCGGCTCGGGGGTGGGGCGGGTGATGTCCGACCTGCCCGCGCTGGTGGGCCCGACGGCCCGGGTCGGCGTGGTCGGGGTCGGCCTCGGCACGCTCGGCTGCTATTCGCGACCCGGGCAGCGCTGGACCCTGTTCGAGATCGACCCGACCGTCGTGGCGCTCGCACGCGGACCGCGGTTCCATTTCCTGCGCGAATGCGTGCCCGATGCGCAGGTAGTGATCGGCGATGCCCGGCTGAAGCTGGACGAAGCGGCGCCGGCAAGTTTCGACATCCTCGTCATCGACGCCTTTTCGTCCGACGCGATCCCGATGCACCTGCTGACCAAGGAAGCGTTCGCCATCTACAAGCGCGCGCTGCGTCCGGGCGGGCTGTTGATGATCCACATCTCCAACCGCCATCTCGACCTGCGGCCGGTGGTGCGGACCGGCGGTGAAAGCGTCGGCATGTCCGGTGTTCTAGCGGCTGCGGCGGGGGATCCGCTGGTGCGCGGGTTCGAATCCACCTGGACGGCGCTGTCGACGAACCCGGCGCTGGTCGAGCGGGTCAAGGCGACCGAGCCGGACCTGTGGGTCGGCCTGCCGTTCGGCGCGCGCGTCCACTGGACCGACGACCATGCCTCGATCCTGCCGGTACTGGAGGCGCCGTGACCGGCGAGATCATCGCGCAGACCGAGCGATTGAACCTGTGCACATGGGACGATGCGCGCTGGGCGGAGTTCGTGCGCGTGACCAACGTGCCTGCCGTCATGCACTGGCTTGGCGGCGTCTTTTCAGGCGAGCAGATGATGGCCGCGCGTGCCCGCCTCGACGGCTATAAGGCCGATCACGGATTCACCTTCTGGGCGCTGGAACGGCGCAGCGACCATGCTCTCCTCGGCTTCTGCGGGCTCAAGCAGGCCAATGCGCCCGGGGCCGAGCCGCTTCACGGCGAAGTGGAGATCGGATGGCGGCTGCGGGAAGATGCGTGGGGCCAGGGCTATGCCAGGGAGGCTGCCGCCCGATCGCTCGACCTGGCGTTCGACCTTTTCGCCGCACCGCGGGTGATCGCCTTCACCGCGCGTGGCAACCTGCCCAGCCAGGGCCTGATGGCGAGGCTCGGGATGCGACATTTGCCCGGGCATGATTATGTCGACCGGCGCTTTCCCGCCGATGCTCCGCCCAATCCGCAGCTGACGTTCGCCATCAGCGCCGGGGACTGGCGGGTTCAGCGCGACAGGCGGCGCTGAACCGAGGCGAGGGCGGCGCGGTGACGGCGGTCGACCGCCGCCAGGTCGCCGGAAATTGCGCGTACGGCGGCAAGGTCCTGCGGCACCAGCCGCGCGCCCGAGGCGATGCGGTCGGCCACTGCGGCGTCGAATTCACCGATCGCGCGGGTCACCGGCTCCTGCGCGGCGACGGCGGCCGAGAGCGACTGTTGCGCCGAAATCCAGCTTTCGCTTCCGGGAGGGCCGGCCGTGGCGGCAAGCCCTTCGGCCCGGGCAATAGCGGCGTCCACCGTCCGTGCCTGCGCAAAGGCCGGATCGGCGATCCGCCGCAGCGCCGCCGCCAGCGCTGGGTCGGCCGGTAGCGCGGCGGAGCGATCCGCGATCGGGAGGCGCGGATCGATCGCCTCGGCCGGGCGCCTCGCCAGCGATGGCGCATCGGTCACCGGCGCGCACCCCGCAAGTCCAACGGCTGCGTAGGCGAGCATCAGAAGGGCAGGCGAAAGGGGCAATCGGCGCATTGCTTTCCTCTAACAGCGCGAACCACCGCAACAAGGGGTTGCGCACTGCGCCACCTGTCTCTAGACGCCGCCCTCGGCAAGCGCCCGTAGCTCAGCTGGATAGAGCATCAGACTACGAATCTGAGGGTCGGACGTTCGAATCGTTCCGGGCGCGCCATTTCCCCATATCGCGAACAAGCACCGCCTCTGGCGGGCATCGGCTGCGCCCTTGATCTGCGCTGGCGAAGTGCGGATGCGGAGCGCCTCGACTCACGCACAATGGCTTTGTTCCGAAGCGACATGTAAAACCTCTTAAAATTTGGTATACGCTTGTTAAGTGATTCGGTTAACCGAGTCGTTTTTGCCTTCAGGAGGGCAGGCGATCGTCGCTCGTGAGCGGTCGTCGGCAATTTGCATGTCACGAGAACGCGCAAAGTCGCTGTGGGGCGGC
The DNA here is from genome assembly GCF_011927725.1 of Sphingomonas kaistensis. Taxonomy (NCBI): domain Bacteria; kingdom Pseudomonadati; phylum Pseudomonadota; class Alphaproteobacteria; order Sphingomonadales; family Sphingomonadaceae; genus Sphingomonas; species Sphingomonas kaistensis. The sequence goes on from NZ_JAATJC010000001.1 coordinate 1,749,051, forward strand.
TCCGCCAAGGGGAACATGGTTATGCCTATCTCGAAGCAAGCAATGCTGGCCGGCGCGGCTACCGTCGCTGGCATCTTCTCGTTCGCGGCACCTGCCGAGGCAGCGGTTATCCTCTGCTACGTTGGGGGTAACGCCCAGCCGCAGTGCGCCAACACCAACGTCAACGTGCTGGTCGACCAGCAGACGGGCGACCCGGTGACCGCTGGCGACAATGACGCCACCACCAACGTCAACTACACCTTCACCAGCACCACCGAGGCACTCCTTAAGCAGGTCGCCAGCGGTCAGGCCGACGTGGCCAGCGGCGACGCAGACGGGGCGCTTCAGCAGATCAGCTTCAACATCCTCAATGGTGCGGCGAGCCTGATTACCTTTAACCTGATTCCGCTTGGACCTCAGGCAACCATCGACGACGCAACGTCGGTCACCGTGTCCATCGCTGGCCAGGACCCGGTGGTCATCTCCGGCCTGGCCCCCAATGGTCAGAACTTCTACGGGATCGTCGCCACGGCCGGCGAGCAGCTGACCGGCCTGTCGTTCGGCAACTTCTCGCCTGCCGGCAGCGGCATCCAGGCGCTCAATCAGGTTCGTCTGAATCTCGTTCCGGCGCCCGCGGTTCCGGAACCCGGCACCTGGGCGCTGATGCTGCTGGGCTTCGGCGCGGTGGGCACGGCGATCCGCCGCAGCCGTCGGCGCAATGCCAATACCCTGCTGCAGATGGCCTGACGCCATCACAAGGCACTGATCGGAAGGGCTCGGCTTCGGGCGGGCCCTTTCTTTTTGCCTGTTGTTCTCAGGCTGGACGGCTCGCCGCTGTAGGCCGGCCGAGCAGCGTCAGCAGGCTCGCCACCGCCCGCTCCAGGTCCACCTGCGCACTCGGCAAGGCCTTGCGGAGGTTGAGGAAGCCGTGGATCGTCCCGGCGCACTCCTGGAAGATCGTCTCCACCCCCGCCGCCACGCAGGCCGCGGCGAAGGCCCGGCCCTGGTCGCGGATGGGGTCTAGGGAGGCGGTCACGACGAGAGTCGGCGGCAAGCCCGCCATTGGTCTTGCAAGCGGATCGTAGCGCCAGTCCTTGCGGTCGGGCGCGTAGCAGGTGTCGAACCAGCCCATCGAAGCCCGGCTCAGCAAATAGCCTTCGCCATATGCATCTAGGCTCGGATAGTGCCGGACCGGATGCGCTGCCGGATAGAAAGGCATCTGCGCGAGCACCGGAACCGCCGCCGGCTCGTCGCGCAGCGCCAGCGCGGCGACGATCGCCAGGTTGCCGCCCGCGCTGTCGCCGCTCGGCACCAGGCCGCTCACCGCCAAGCCCAGCGCGTCCGGACTTCCCGCAATCCACCGCGCCGCGGCAATCGCGTCGTCGGGGGCGGCGGGGAAGGGGTGTTCGGGCGCCAGCCGATAATCGACGCTGACGACCGGAAGGCCGCTCAGGCGCGCCAGTTCCGCGCACAGCGGGTCGTGGGTGTCGAGGTCGCCCAGCACGAACCCGCCGCCGTGATAAAAGACCAGCACCGGTCCGCTCGTCCGCGAGCCCAGCGCATCGTACAGCCGCATCGGGCAGGGGCCGCCAACCACGTCGCGCAGCACCGCCAGTTCGCCGACCGGCGCGTCGAACAGCGACCGGCTGGCGTGCATCATGCGCCGCGCCTCGGCCAGGCCGACATCGACCGCGCGCTTCGACCCGGGCCGGTTCGCGATCTCCAGCAGGGCGGCGACATCGGGACGGACATAAGGCTTGGTCATCGACCCGCCCTAACGTGGTGACGCCGCGACTTCCACGCGCTAGAAGCGGGCCCAACCCCTTTCACTCGCAGGACGCTTCATGGCCACGGCCACCCATCTGCTTACCCCCGAGGAGGCAAACGCCGACCTCGTTCCCGAGAATGTCGTGGTCCGTTTCGCTGGTGACAGCGGCGACGGCATGCAGCTGACCGGCGGTCAGTTCACCCTGTCGACCGCGCTCGCCGGCAACGACCTTGCGACCTTCCCCGACTTCCCGGCCGAAATCCGCGCCCCGCAGGGGACGACCTTCGGCGTCTCGGCCTTCCAGATCAATTTCGGCTCGGCCAGCATCGAAACCGCCGGCGACCAGCCCGACGTCCTCGTCGCGATGAACCCGGCGGCGCTGAAGGTGAACGTCGCCGCCTTGCGCGATGGCGGAATGATCATCGCCGACGAGGGCGAATTCTCGGCCCGCAACCTCGCCAAGGCCGGCTATGATGCCAACCCGCTCGAGGACGGCAGCCTTGCCCGCTGGCAGCTGGTCAAGTTCAACATCTCGCAGCTGACCCTCGACGCGGTGAAGCCGTTCGGCCTCGGCAACAAGGAGGCGCTGCGCTGCAAGAACATGTGGACGCTCGGCCTCGCGCTGTGGATGTTCGACCGTGACCGTGGCCCGATCGTCGACTGGCTCAAGACAAAGTTCGCCAAGGCCCCGACGCTGGCCGAAGCCAATATCGCCGCGCTGAACGCCGGCCACGCCTATGGCGACACGATCGAGATGGGCGCCGCCTTCCGGCCCCACCACATCGAGGCCGCCCCGGCCGAACCCGGCCTGTATCGCACCGTCACCGGGGCCGAAGCGCTTGGCCTCGGCCTCGTCGCGGGCGCGCAGCTCGCCGACCTGCCGATGTTCTTCGGTGGCTATCCGATCACCCCGGCCTCGGCGCTGCTGCACCACCTCAGCCGCCTCAAGGAATATGGGATCACCACCTTCCAGGCCGAGGACGAGATCGCCGCCATCTGCGCCGCGATCGGCGCGTCCTATGCCGGAAGCCTCGGCGTCACCTCGTCGAGCGGCCCGGGCATCGCGCTCAAGACCGAAGCGATGGGCCTTGCGATCATGACCGAGCTGCCGCTGGTGATCGTCAATTCGCAGCGCGGCGGGCCATCGACCGGCCTTCCGACCAAGACCGAGCAAAGCGACCTCTACCAAGCGGTCTATGGCCGCAACGGCGACGCGCCGCTGCCGGTCATCGCCGCCCGCTCGCCCGCCGATGCCTTCGACTGCGCGATCGAGGCGGTGCGCCTTGCCGTCCGCTACATGACGCCCGTCATGCTGCTGACGGACGGCTACATCGCCAATGCCGCGGAGCCGTGGAAGGTGCCTGACATGAGCGGCTACGCGCCGTTCCCGGTCACGCACGCGACCGAGGCCAGCGTGCCGCGCAACGAGACCGGCAAGCTCGAACCCTTCAGCCGCGACGACAAGCTCGCCCGGCCGTGGATCAAGCCCGGCACCCCCGGCCTCCTCCACCGCATCGGCGGGATCGAGAAGCGCCCCGGGACCGGCGACATCGATTATTCGCCGGGTGCCCATGCCGAGATGACCAAGACCCGTCAGGACAAGGTGCTCGGCATCGCCCGCGACATTCCGGAGCAGGAGGTCTGCCTCGGCCGCGCCGGTGCGAAGGTGGCGATCGTCGGCTGGGGCTCGACCTTCGGGCCGATCCACCAGGCGGTGAAGCGCCTCCTCGCGCAGGGCCATGACGTCGCCCACGTCCACGTCCGCCACATCTGGCCGCTCCCAGCCAACCTCGGTGAGCTGCTGCGCTCCTTCGGCACCGTGATCTGCCCGGAAATGAACACCGGCCAGTTCAAGACCCTGCTCCGCGACCAGTATCTGGTCGACGTGCAGAGCCTGACCAAGACCAGCGGCCAGCCGTTCAAGATCGCCGAGATCGAGGCCGCCGCCCGCACTGCCCATGGCGGCACGCTCGCCCCCGATGCGACCCAGCTTCCCGAGCCCGAAAGCGGCCGCGACGAGGGCCATCCGAGCGCGGCCGAAGTACGCTGATGAAGCCCATTAATCCCTTTCCCTACATCGCCATGCTGATCCTGGTGCTGGGAATGATCTACCTATTCTACGGACGCTGACGATGGCACGAGCAATCGGGAATCAAGGTAATTGGTTTGCGAGAATTGAAGCTCCTGAGTTTCCGGAGCTCGATGGCAGAAGTTTGCCGTGCGTGTGGGATTTCTGGTGGACTGGAAAAGATCGTTTCAGCGATCGAGGTTTCAATGCCGACCGAGTTGCTTTTCAGGCGCTTGTCGACGGTTTGGAAAGAGAGCGCTTAGCCATTCTCCGCAAGAGGAAGAAGGGGACGCCGGGAGATGTATGGCAAGCTGACGGGTATGTGGCAGTGTACGAAATCGCGGACATCGAGGCAGGCGAGAACCTTAATTTTCGCTTTGTGAAACGAATTTGCAATCTGGAAAATAAATGAACGCTCCCCTCCCCATCGAAAAGACCACTGCTAAGGATTGGGCGTCCGACCAGGAAGTGCGCTGGTGCCCGGGCTGCGGCGATTATGCAGTGCTGAAGGCCGTCCAGCGGACCATGCCCGACCTTGGCGTCGCGCGCGAAAAGACCGTGTTCGTGAGCGGCATCGGCTGCTCCAGCCGCTTTCCCTATTACATGGAGACCTACGGCTTCCACACCATCCACGGCCGCGCGCCGGCGGTGGCGACGGGGGTCAAGCTCGCCAATCCCGATCTCGACGTGTGGATCATCACCGGCGACGGCGACGCGCTCAGCATCGGCGGCAACCACACGATGCACCTGCTGCGCCGCAATCTCGACTGCCAGGTGCTGCTGTTCAACAACGAGATCTACGGCCTGACCAAGGGCCAATATTCGCCCACCAGCCGGGTCGGCACGCGCAGCCCGTCGACCCCGTTCGGCTCGGTCGACACGCCGGCGCGCCCCTGTGCCTTTGCGCTCGGCGCCGGCGCCCGCTTCGTCGCGCGCGGGATCGACGTCCACAAGTCGCTCCCCGACGTGCTCAAGGCCGCCCACGCCCACAAGGGCACCGCCTTTATCGAGATCTTCCAGAATTGCGTCGTCTACAACGATGACGTCTTCGCGCCCTTCACCGCCCGCGACGTCGCGAGCGAGATGCAATTGTGGCTGAAAGCCGGAGAGCCGATGCTGTTCGCCGGTGGCACCAAGGGCCTCGCTCTCGACCCCGATACCCTGTCGCTCAAGGTCGTCGCCGCCGACGATCCCGGCGTGCTGATCCACGACCCGAAGAACCGCACGCTCGCGCACCTGCTGGTAGAAATGCCGCCGGTCGGCTTCCCGGTCGCGCTCGGCGTCGTCTACGACGATCCGGCGCCGACCTTCGAGGCCGCCGTCATCCAGCAGAATGACGCAATGGCAGCGGGCAAGAAGCCCGACCTTCAGGCCCTGGTCGCCAAGGGCCAGAGCTGGATGGTCGAAAAGGAACCGCGGGCCGAATAGCCCTTGTTCTCCAGCTTCGGCTGGAGCCCACTTCATTTCCATGAGGCTTTGGGCTGCGGCCTTCGCCGGAGCACCTGTCTGATGAACCCCCGTGAACTCCTCGCCACTGCCCAGATTCCCGGCGGTGACGAAATGCGCCTTTATCGCCGTGGTGACGATCACATGATCCTGCTCGAGCGGACCGAACTCATGTCGACCCGCATGAGCGGATCGGAAGAAGCGCTTGCGACCCTGACCGCACAACGGCTCGGCTCCAAGCCGAAGCAGCGCTGGCTGATCGGCGGTTACGGGATGGGCTTTACCCTCCGCGCGGCCCTGAAGGATTTGCCCGCCGATGCCGAAGTCACGGTCGCCGAACTGGTGCCCGAGATCATGGACTGGGCCAGGGGCCCGATGGAACAGCTCAACGCCGCCGGGCTCGCCGACAAGCGGACCCGGATCCACATGGGCGACGTGGCCGAGCCGATCCGCGAGGGCGGGTGGGACGCCATCCTGCTCGATGTCGACAATGGCCCGGACGCCTTGGTCCGCGCCGCCAACCAGTGGCTGTACGAGCCCGGCGGCCTCGCCATCACCAAGAAGGCGCTGCGGCCCGGCGGGCTGCTCGCCATCTGGTCGGCAGGGTCGGACGCCCGCTTCAGCAAGACCCTGCTACAGGCCGGCTTCCGGGTCGAGGAGCAGGAGGTGCGCGGCCGCTCCAACGGCAAGGGGCCGCACCACTTCATCTGGTTCGCCTCGCTCCGCTAGATGGACAATCTTACCCACAGCCTCGCCGGCGCCCTGATCGGGCAGATGGGATTGAAGCGCGCCAGCCGCTTCGCCCTGGCGGGCTGCATCCTCGGCGCCAATGCGCCCGACATCGACGTCATCGCCCCGCTGTTCCTGCCGGTCGACAACATCGCCTTCCACCGCGGTCCGACCCATGCGCTGTTCGGGCTGCCGGTAATGGCCGCCTGCACCGTCGCCCTGCTGTGGCTGATCGACCGGATCCGCCCGGGCAAGGCGGGCGACCTGCCGTTCCGCGCCGGGCCGCTGTTCCTGGTCACCCTGCTTGCGGTCGCCACCCATCCTTTCCTCGACTGGCTAACCACCTATGCGGTGGCCTTCTTCGCGCCGGCGGGCGAGCGCTGGTATTCGGCCAATGCCATCTTCATCATCGACTGGGTCTACTGGATCGTCCTTGGGCTCGGCATCTGGCTGTCGGTGCGGCGCTGGCGGGGAGGGGCCGGCAACCCTGGCCGCCCGGCACAGGTCGCTGGAGTCATACTCCTCCTCTACATCGCCGCCAACGTCGCCTGGAGCGCGCATGCCGAGCGGACCCTTGCGGCAGCGCTGCGCCAGCGCGGAATCCAGCCTCGGCTGATCGTCGCCAGCCCGCCGCCCTTCGCCTTCTGGGAACGCAGCATGGCGTGGCGCAGCGACCGCGAGTGGGGCGCCGGCAGCTTCTCGCCCGGCACCGGGCTTTTGCTCGAGCCTGCCGTCTATCCCCTCGGCCTCGACGACCCGCGCTTCCTTCGCGCCCGGGCAGAGCGCCGCATCGTGCGCTCCTTCCTCTACTGGTCGCGGATGCCGATCGTGGTCGAGGTCGGCGGCCGCCCGGTCCTCACCGACCAGCGCTATCATCGCAACCTCGACGATCCGCGCGTGCCCGCCGCGATCCGCCGCCGTGCCCCGCGCGGGCAATTCCAGATTCCGCTCGACCTGCCCTCACGGCCATAGTGCGCCGGGCGCCAGACAGGCCTTGAAGCCGAGGATGGATTCACCGCAACTCGTCTGGTTCCGCCAGGACCTCCGCACCGCCGACCACCCCGCGCTGATCGCCGCGGCCGAGAAGGGACCGACGGTCGGCCTTTACGTCCTCGACGACGAGACGCCCGGCAAATGGAAGCTCGGCGGCGCCTCGCGCTGGTGGCTCCACCACAGCCTCGCCGCGCTGTCGGAGGAGCTGGAGAAGCTCGGCTCGACCCTGATCCTGCGCCGCGGACGCTCCTCGCGGGTGGTGCCGGCGGTGGCCAAGGAACTCGGCGCGAGCGGCATCCACGCCACGCGCCACTACGAACCCTGGTGGCGCGAGGCGGAGTGCGAGCATGGCGACTTCGCCATCCTCCACCACGGCGACGTCCTCCACGAACCCGGCGCCATCCGCTCGGGCGCAGGGCATCCGTTCAAGATCTACGGGCCCTATTACCGCGCGCTCGAAAGCCACATGCCCCCGCCCGAGCCGGTCCCGGCGCCGAAGCTGACGAGGCCGTCGAAGCTTCCCAACAGCGACAAGCTCGAGGAGTTCGATCTCCTGCCGACGAAACCAGACTGGGCGCAGGGCTTCGCCGACTGGACCCCGGGGTCAAAGGGCGCCGCCCGCCAGCTCCGCCGCTTCGTCGATCATGCCTCCGACTATGGCGCCCACCGCGACCATCCTGCCGAGGACGCCACCAGCCGCCTGTCGCCCCATCTCCACCACGGGGAACTGAGCCCGCGCCAGCTGTGGCACGCGCTTGGCCGAAAGGGCGGGGAGAAATTCCGCCGCGAGCTCGCCTGGCGCGATTTCAGCCGCAATGTCGCGCTTGCCGACCGGCAAGTCGGGGACACCGCCCAGCGCCCGCTCGGCCTCCGCACCCGCCACGGCAAGGCCGCCGATGCCGATTTCAAGGCCTGGACGCGAGGCCGCACCGGCTATCCCCTGGTCGACGCCGGGATGCGCCAATTGTGGTTCGAGGGCTGGATGCACAATCGCGCCCGGCTCGTCACCGCAAGCTTCCTCGTCAAGCACCTGCTGATCGACTGGTGGCGCGGCGCCGAGTGGTTCTGGGATACTTTGGTCGACGCCGACTATGCCAACAACAGCCAGAACTGGCAGTGGATCGCCGGCACCGGTTTCGACAGCCAGCCCTTCTACCGGATCATAGCGCCGCTCACGCAGAGCGAGAAGTTCGACGCCGCCGACTATATCCGCCGTTGGGTTCCCGAACTCGCCCGCCTGTCCGACGCCGACATCCACGACCCGTGGGGGAGGGGCGTCGCGCCGGCCGATTATCCCGAGCCGCTGATCGACCACCGCGAAGCGCGCGAACGGGCGCTCGAGGCCTTCCGCAAACGGACATCCTGACGCTAAGAGGCAAGAATGGCCTCACGCGGTTCGCACCTTCTCACCGCCGACCGCAGCTTCGTCACCGGCGCCGGCCTGCTTGGCCGCCTCGCCGCACCGGCCTTCGCCCGGATCCTCGACCAGCTTCACCAGCGGCTGCGCGAGGGCGGCATCCACGGCACGCTTCCCGATGGCAGCACCCGCCGCATCGGCTTCCACGCCCCGGGACCCGAGCCGGTGGTCACGCTCCACAGCTGGCTTGCCCTGGTCCGCCTCGCCACCAGCGGCAGCGTCGGCTGGTACAAGGCATGGGCGCGCGGCGAATGGTCCGCGGCCGATCCGGTCCCTCTGTTCGACCTGTTCATGCGCAACGCTGCAAGCCTGCGCGGCACCGCCCGCGCCAAGGGCCCGTTTCGCCTCGTCAACTGGCTCGCCCACCAGTGGCGCGACAACGGCCCCGGCCAGGCCCGCCGCAACATCGCTGCTCATTACGATCTCGGCAACGACTTCTACGCCGCCTGGCTCGATCCCGGCATGAGCTATTCGAGCGCCCTGTTCCGCTCGCCCGCCGACAGCCTCGAGCAGGCCCAGGACGCCAAGATCGATGCCATCCTCGACCGTCTCGCCATCACCAGGGAGACCAGTCTGCTGGAGATCGGCTGCGGCTGGGGAAGCCTCGCCATCCGGGCCGCGCGCCGGGGCGCCCAGGTCACCGGCCTCACCCTGTCGACCGAGCAAAAGTCATGGGCCGAAGCCCGCATCCGCACCGAGGGGCTGCAGGACCGCATCACCATCCTGCTCGAGGATTATCGCGATCACCACGGCACCTATGACGCGCTCGCTTCGGTCGAGATGGTCGAAGCGGTCGGCCAGCGCTGGTGGCCCGCCTATCTCGACACCATCGCTCGCACCCTGCGCCCCGGCGGCCGCGCCGCGCTGCAATATATCTCGATTCGGCCCGAACTGTTCGACGCCTATGCCGCCAGCGCCGACTTCATCCAGACCTACATCTTCCCCGGCGGAATGCTGCTGAACGAACCGCGCTTCCGCGCGCTCGCCGAACAGCGCAGCCTCGGCTGGCACGAACCCCATGCCTTCGGCCTCGACTATGCCGAAACGCTGCGCCTCTGGCGGGAACGCTACGACGCCAGCGTGAAGGCTGGCCGTCTCGACGACTTCAGCCCCGAATTCCACGACTTGTGGCGCTATTATCTGATGTATTGCGAAGGCGGGTTCCGGGGCGGCGGTATCGACGTCACCCAGGTCACGCTGACGAAAGCCTAGGCTTCGACCCGGACCTTTTCGCCGCTGGCCCGGTCCTCGCCCAGCAGCTGCAGCAACCGTTCGGCGACCACCTCGGGCGCCTTCACTTCGGCCGGATCCTCACCCGGAAACGCCTTGGCCCGCATCTGCGTGCGCGTCGCGCCGGGGTCGAGCACCGTGACCCGAAGCTTGCCCGAATGCGCCGTCTCGTCGGCATAAGCGCCAAGCAGGGTTTCCAGCGCCGCCTTGGACGAGCCATAGGCCCCCCAGAAGGCCCGCGGGGTGGCACCCACGCTGCTGGTCACCGCTACCACCTCGGCCCGGTCCGACCCCTTCAGCATCGGGTCGAATGCCGCCAGCAGCGCCTGGGGCGCCAGCAGGTTGAGGTTGATCAGCCGTGTATATTCCTTGACGTCGATATGCTCGACCGGAGTCAGCGAGCCGAGCGTGGCCGCGTTCAGTACCAGCAGGTCGAGCTTCTCCCACCGCCCCGAGATCGCCTGTGCCAGCTTGCCGATGTCCTCGGCCTTGGTGAGGTCGAGCGGCGCGATGGTCGCGGTCCCGCCGGCGGCATGGATGCGCTCCTCGACCTGCTCGAGGCCAGCGGTCGTCCGTGCGGTCAGGATGACGTGCGCTCCCTCGCGCGCCAGGGCTTCGGCGATCGCCGCGCCGATCCCGCGGCTGGCTCCGGTGACGAGGGCGAGGCGGCCTTGCAATGTGCTCATGGGCCGCGCCCTAGCCGAGCCGCCGCCCACGGCCAAGCACCGCCCGTCGCGGCGGTCGCCGACCCTGGCCTGCAAATGATTGTGCGGCGGGACAGGGCAGGTTAGTTCTACCTCTGTTCTCGTCACTGTGGGTGGGCCGAATCGTGGATGCGTTGATGGTTGCAGTGCTGATCGGGGTGGTCGCGGTCGCCGCCGTCCTGATTGGCTGGTTCCTCGGGTCGCGCCCCGCCGCCGCCGCGCGCTCCGACGCCGATGCCGCCCGCGAGCGGCTGACGGCACTGGAACGCGACCATGCCGTGGCCAGCGAACAGGCCGGCCGCCTCCGCCTGACAGAGGAAAGCCTCAAGGCCGCGACCGACGAGCGCAATCGCGCCCAGCAGGACGTCGCCCGGCTCCAGCCGCTCGCCGAGCGCGCCGCCGCCGCCCAGGCCGAGCTGGAAACCATGCGTCACGAAGTCCGCTCCCTCGCCGAGGCCAAGGCTGCGTTCGAGCAGGGCCAGGCCGAACGCGAGCGCGCCTTCACCCAGCAACTCGCGCAGGTGAAGGAGCTCGAAGCCAAGCTTGAGAACCGCTTCACCGAACTCGCCGGCAAGGCGGTCGAAACCGCCCACGACAGCTTCCTCAAACGCGCAAGTGAGCGGCTAGGGCATGAGAGCAAAGCCCAAGAGGAAAAAATTCAGACACTTCTCCAGCCCGTCTCCGACACCCTCAAGCGCTACGAGGAAGGTCTTCAGCGGGTCGAGGCCGAGCGCAAGGACAGCTATGGCGAACTGCGCGGCGTGCTGGGCGAACTCCGCAAGGACAATGGGCAGGTCCGCGACGAGACCCGCAACCTCGTCAACGCTTTGCGTTCAAGCCCCAAGGCGCGCGGCCGGTGGGGCGAACAGTCGCTGCGCAACGTGCTGGTGCAGGCCGGGCTGACCGAAGGCATCGACTTCGAGATGGAGGTCAGCCTCGAGACCGCCGACGGTCGCCTGCGCCCCGACGTGGTCGTCAACCTGCCCAGCAACCGCAAGCTGGTGATCGACGCCAAATGCTCGCTGAATGCCTTTCTCGACGCCTGCGACGAGGTCGATGACGAGAAGAAGCAGGCCTGCTTCAAGCTTCATGTCGCCTCCATGCGCAACCATGCGCAGGCGCTCGGCTCCAAGGATTATTGGGCGCAGTTTGGCGAGGCGGCCGATTACGTCATCATGTATATTCCGGGTGAGCATTTCCTCACCGCCGCGCTCGAGCAGGACCCGCAATTGTGGGACTGGGCGTTCGAGCGCCGCGTGCTGCTGGCGACCCCGACCAACCTCGTCGCCATCGCCCGCACCGTTGCCAGCGTCTGGCGGCAGGAGAAGATCACCGAGCAGGCCGAGGTGATCGCGGCGCTCGGCAAGGAGCTTCACTCGCGCATCGCGACGATGGCCGAGCATGTGGTCCGCATGGGCCGCAACCTCGCCACCGCCAACGACGCCTACAACAAGATGGTCGGCAGCTTCGAAACCCAGGTGTTTACGCAGGCCAAGCGCTTCGAGGGCCTGGGCTCGGGAAGCAGCAAGGAAATCGCCTCGCCGCCGATGATCGAAGTCGCGCCGCGCCCGCTGACCAAGCTCGCTCCGCCCGCAGCCAACGACGAGGCGACCGCGGCGGAGTAGGGGAGCTAGAGCGGCGTGGAGGACTCGACGGCGTTGCCGCATCCCTCGAACGAGCGGTTGTCGACCCGCACCTGCACCTTGTCGCGATAGACGCGGTCGCTCATCCCGTCGCTGCAGCGCTGGCCGTGGACGATGTTGAGGTTGATCCGCCGTCCCCGGTAGATGTCGCCGGCAAAGCCGTGGATCGGCTGCGGCTGGGCATCGACGATCCGCACGCCGGGCGCGTTGGCCTCGGTGAACACCATCTCCCGCCCGTTCAGTTCCAGCGACCAGAACGGCTCGGTGCCGAGGGCCCTGTACGTGGTGGTTGGCCCGGTCGGGGCCGTCGGAACGGTGGCGCAACCGGCGAGCAGTGCAAAGGCTGCAAGGGCAAGGGCGCGCATCGGGACAACCTTTCGATCATTCATCACGCGAAGGTAACGCTGCCAAGCTGAACGATTTCCGTCGCGCTACCGCCAGCTGGCGCGGACGTGAAAGGCCATGACCGCTGCCGCGACCGCCGCATTGAGACTGTCGGCCCGGCCCAGCATCGGCATCTTCACCAGCAGGTCGCACTCGGCCTCATACGCCTCCGGCAGCCCTGCCTGCTCGTTACCGACCAGCAGGAAGGAGGGCTGCTCGTAGGTCGGGTCGAGATAATCGTGGTCGGTCTGCAGGCTGGTCCCGACCAGTTGCCCCGGTCCTTCCCGCAGCCAGGGCAGGAAGCTGTCCCACGGCACCTGGACGATCTTCTGGGTAAAGATCGCCCCCATCGATGCCCGCACCGCCTCGACGCTGAACGGGTCGGCGCTGTCGTCAATCAGGATAAGCCCGCCGGCCGCGACGGCGTCACCGGTGCGCAGGATGGTCCCGATGTTGCCCGGGTCACGCAATTTCTCGGCGACGAACCAGAGGGGGGAGGCGCTTCGGTCGAGGTCGGTGAGGGGGAGCCGCGGCTGGCGGTAGGCGCCGAGCAGGAGCGGGGGATTATCCTTGCCGCTCATCTTGGCCATGATCTCGTCCGGCACCACGATCGCCTCGGCCCCGGCCGCCTCGGCCTGGGCGACGATCTCGGCCGCCAGCGGGTGAAGCTCACCCTCGGCACAGGCGACCACTTCGGGCAGCACGCCGACGTCGCGTGCCTCGGCCATGATCCGCAGCCCTTCGGCCAGGAACAGCCCCTCCAGCCGCCGCGCCTTCTTCTCGCGAAGGGAGCGGAGGCGCTTGACGGTGTCGTTGCTGAAGGACGTGATGTGGCGGGGCAGGGTCTATTCCTCCCCGAACTTGTCCTCGACCAGCTGGCTAAGCTGCGCCACCGCGTCGTCGGCCCCCTCGCCGCTGGCACTGATCTCGATCGAATCGCCCCGCGCGGCGCCGAGCATCATCAGCCCCATGATCGACGTCCCGCACACGCGGTTGCCATCCTTGGCGACTTCGACCGGGGTTCCGAGCTGGCTGGCGAGCGTGACGAACTTGGCGCTGGCGCGGGCATGAAGCCCACGCTTGTTCTCGATCAGAACGACCCGGCTGATGGCGCTGCTCAAGCCGCCGCCTCGCCCAGAATTTCGGACGCGACCGAGATATATTTGCGACCCGCCTCCCGCGCCGCGGCGACGGCCGCACGCACGTTCATCGACTTGCGCGCGCCCTCCAGCCGGATCAGCATCGGCAGGTTGACGCCGGCGATCACCTCGATGTCGCCGGTCTTCATCAGGCTGATCGCCAGGTTGGACGGGGTTCCGCCGAATAGGTCGGTGAGGATGATCACGCCCGACCCGCTGTCGACGCGTCCGATCGCCTCGGCGATGTCCTTGCGGCGCGCCTCCATGTCGTCGTCGGGGCCGATGCAGATGCCGGCAACCGCGTCCTGCGGCCCCACCACATGCTCCATCGCCACGATGAACTCGGCCGCGAGACGGCCGTGGGTCACCAGCACTAATCCAATCATTTCAGCGCTTCTCAGGTCCTTCGATGCGCGACTGGCCCAACTCCAGAGAATCATCAGGGCGAAGCGCTAAGTCTCGATGACGGATATTCGGCGAAAAGCCGCGCGCACGCAACCGCTCCCCCATGGCAAGCGCCGCAGCCACGGAACGGTGTCTCCCGCCGGTACAGCCGAACGCCACGCCGACATAGGCTTTCCCGGCTTCCCAGTAGCGCGGCAGCAGGAAGGCGAGCAGCTCTTCGGTCCGGCCCATGAACTCGTCCCAGCCGTCCTGCGCCGCGACGAAATCGGCGACCGGGGCGTCGGCTCCGGTCAGCGGTCGCAATTCGTCGACCCAGTGCGGATTGGGCAAGAAGCGCAGGTCGAACACCAGGTCGGCGGTGCGGCTGATCCCCCGCGCGAAACCGAAGCTGGTGAGCGTGACCACCAATTCATCGCCTTCTTCGCCATAGCGTCGGCGTAATTCGTCGCGCAGGTCGGCAGGCTTGAAATCGGTGGTGTCGAGCACCGCATCCGCAACCAGGCGCAGCGCTGCGGTCAGGTTGCGCTCGCGCGCGATCCCGTCCTCGGCCGGGCGATCGGGCGCCAGCGGGTGCCTGCGGCGGGTTTCGCCATAACGGCGGATGAGCTCGGCGCCGGTCGCATCGAGATAAAGGATTTCGGGCCGCACCCCGGACACCGAGGCGACAAGGGCGGGAAGGGCGTGCGGGTCGAAACCCCGGCTGCGAGCATCCATCCCGACCGCGACATGGGTCGATCCCGCGGCGCGATCGGAACCGTGCACGAAATCGTGGAGCAGGCTGGTTGGAAGATTGTCCACCGTGTCCCAGCCCATGTCCTCCAGCGCATCGAGCGCCGAGGACTTGCCGGCACCCGACATGCCCGTGACCAGCAGCAGCCGCGGCAACCTCTTGTGGGGGGAGGCCGGCCTCCCGGTCACTTCAGCCCGAACCGATCGAGGGCAAGGGACACCTTGGATGCTGCGGACGCCGTCTGCGCGTCGACGCTGATCAGTGGCACCTTGAGCCCGCAGATGGTGCGCTCCCGCGATTCGTCCGGCAGGCGCTGGATGCTGTTGGTGAGCTCCACCACCAGGGCGACGGCGACATCCTCCACCACCGGCATGGGCACGATCCCCAGGCCGCGGATCTCGAGCTTGCCGCGGATGGTGGAAGGAGCGCTGGCGTAGAGACGCGCGTCACGCTTCTGGACGATGGTCTGGTCGTCCGAGACCAGGGTGAAGCCGCGGTCGATGAGTTGCAGCGCAAGGTCGGACTTGCCGGAGCCCGAGATACCGGAGATCAGCACCGCCCGGCCGTCGAGCGCAACCGTGGTCGCATGCAGCGTTTCGCTGGACAGGCGCAGGCTCATGCCGGCTCGACTACGCCGATGCTTGCCGCCGAAAGGCGAATGGTAAAGCGGGCGCCGGAAGGCGCGTCGTCGCGGTCAGCCACGTCAATCTCCCCGTCATGGCCCTTCACGATCGCGCGCGCGATCGCAAGCCCAAGTCCCGAATGGCGACCGAAATCGTCGCTGTCCGGCCTTACGGAAACGAAGCGATTGAAGATGGCTTCGCGGGCGGACTGCGGGACGCCTGGTCCTTCGTCGTCGATCCGGATCCGGACTTCGTCGGCGACTGCGGTCACGGCGACCTCCACCAGGCCGGCCGGGGGCGAGAAGCTCACCGCATTGTCGATGAGATTGTCGACCGCGCGGGCCAGCCGCCCGGGCTCGGCCATGACGATCGCCGACGCGGCCCGGGGACGGGCGAAGGCGATCCGGACGTTGCCGGTCAGCCGCCGGTCTTCCCACCCGCTGCAAATCTGGCCGACCAGGTCGCCGAGATCGACCGGTTCGAACGCCACCCGGGCAAGCTCGGCATCGGTTCGCGCCGCTTCGCCGATGTCGCCGATCAGCCGGTCGAGCCGGTGGACGTCCTGGCGAACCACGTCGAGCAACTGGCCGCGCAGCTTGGGATCCTCGATCCGGTCGAGCCCGTCGACCGCGCTGCGCAAGGATGCGAGCGGGTTCTTGAGCTCATGCGTCACATCGGCGGCAAAGGCATCG